>JAPLIB010000107.1 GCA_026389335.1 Cyanobacteriota bacterium
CCTGCAGGAGTTGGGGGTCCGGGAGTGTTCCTATGAGGCGCCCCTGGTGGAGGAGGAAATTGCCCTCCTAGAAGAAGAGGTGCTGCCGGTAATTGCCCAATTCCTGGAGCGGGCCGATGCCATCGCCGCCGCTCGGGAGGCCTGGGCAGAGCAGCAGGTCAAGGCTGAGGAGTTCGAGCTGGAGTCGGCGCTGCCGGTTGGGGCGGTGGGGTGAGCACGGGCCTCGGGCTCCCGGGGGCTGCTTTGCCGGCCCCCTTTCCCAGGGGTGACCTGCTGACAGAGACCACCAGCCCTCGATCACCCCACGCAATCCAGCAGCCCAATACCTGATCCCCCAACCCGTAAGGGTGGCTGGCGTGGGCTGCCCCATGGTGGCCTCGCGGGCAAGGGCTACGCAAGGCGCTACGCGCCCCTTGCCTACGCGAGGACCAAGGGGGCGTTCCACGCCCAGCCGGCCATGGCCGTCAGCCAGTCCGCTCAAAAGTCCTCATCGAAGTCCAAATACAAGGCCCCAGCTCCATCAGTCCGCCGGTCCGGGCCTTCTGCCCAAGAGCGTTTAGTCCTCAGCCTGATTGAGTTGATGCAGCAGGGCGTTGCTCCCTGGCGCAAGCCCTGGGATGGCTCCGGCGGCGGCCACCACTGCAATTTGATCAGTGGCCATCGCTATCGGGGCTCCAATCCGATCCTGCTCACCCTGGCCATGCACATTCGCGGATCGGCCCTGCCGTTTTGGTGCGGCTACGCGGAAGCCAGGCAGCTAGGCATCAGTCCCAAGAAGGGCAGCAAGGCGGCCATGATCCTGCGGCCCCAGCTGCATCAGCAGGTCAATCAGCCGGAGGCGGGTCAGAGGGAGCAGGCGGATGGCCCCGAGGGGGCTGCCCGCAGCTGGGTCAGCTATCAGCCGGTGGCCGTCTTCAATGCAGCCGATCTGGAGGGGCCGGGGCTCACGGAGCTGATCACGGCACGGCAAGAAGCAGCTGGTCTGCAGGCCCGGCCCGAGCCGGAGCGCTTAGCCGCGGCAGAGGCCGTGCTCTCCGCCTGGCCGGTGCCGGTCAGCTTTGGCGGGGATCGGGCCTTCTATCTGCCCCAGCTGGATCGCATCCAGTTGCCTGAGAGAGCAAGCTTCCAGTCGGCGGCGGCCTTCTATGCCACCTGGGCCCATGAGCAGGTCCATTCCACCGGCCATGTCTCCCGGCTTAAGCGCGATCTGGGCGGGGCCTTTGGCAAGCCCCGTTATGCCCGGGAGGAGCTGGTCGCCGAGCTAGGGGCCGTGCTCCTGGGCGATCGCCTCGAGATCGGCAGTCAGCTCCAGAGCCATGCCGCCTATCTAGAGCATTGGATTGCCCTGCTCCAGGCCGAGCCCCAGGTGCTGTTCCAGGTGCTGGGGGAGGCCCGGCAGGCGGTGGAGTTGATTGCGCCAGAGGGGGTTTCGGCACGCGAAATGGATTGCCAGGCGGAAGTCCAAGGGGCCTCAAGGGCCATGGGCTGGCGGCTTAGGGTCGTCGGCCAGTCGATTACTTCAAGTAGCAGCATTTATCTCGCCAATACCGTTTACTACCAGGCACACCATTAGTTAAAATTATCAAAACGAACGCATGAGTACAGCTTATGGCAACAAAGGGTTTGAGTAAGCTAGATTAAGACAGGTGCTCGTTTCCGTGGTAATCATGAAGCAACTTGGTGGGTATTGCCGCAATAGAGCACATGCCACCAAAATTGGTTGATGACCAAACTCAGGGCCACAGCTAAAGAAATGAGGCAGCCACAGCGCGAGCCGGCTAGAAAGGCCTCAAGCATCCCTAAAGCGATCAACGCATGAGGCTGGTCCGCAATACGGGCAACGACCGGGTCATCGATCTTGTACGGCCTCTGCTCGCTACAGGCAAGGAAGTGGGAATAGTAAGTTCCGCCCTGTCTACGTTTGCCTTCGCTGAACTGCTCTCTGGCTTGCAAGAAATCGAGCGGTGCCAGCTGGTCCTGCCACCTGAGGGATCGGATCTCCAGCTGTTGGGTTCCGAAGCCGACCGGCCCGCTCGCAACCGTCTGCAGGCCCGCTGGCTGGCCGGAAAGCTGGCCCTTTGGCTCACGAACAAAGTTGATCTGCGACGAGCCAAGTCGGCCGTGCCACAAGGTGCCCTGGTCGTCCGAGAGGGGGACGTTCGGCCAGTACAGGCCTTGCTCGGCTCACTCGGCTTCAGCAGCGATGGGCTAGGGGTCACACCCGGCAATCCCTTAAGCCTGATTCAGGCATCAGAAAGCCCTGAGGAAGCCAAGTTGATCGACGAGTGGTTCCAATCCCAATGGAACGGACTTGTAGAAAACCCGCAAGCCAAGACCTCCCTGCTTAATTCACTTCAACAGATAGCGAGTCACCGGGACCCCTATCTTGTCTACATCCTCATTCTTCACAGCCTCTTCAGCAGTCGCGAAGACCAACTTGATGAGGACCAAATTGTCAATCCCGCCACAGGTATCCGCGATACAGTTGTCTGGAAAAAATTATACAAGTTTCAACGGGATGGTGTTGTTGGAGCCATCGACAAGCTGAATCGGTTTGGCGGTTGCATCATTGCCGACAGCGTGGGACTCGGAAAGACATTCGAAGCCCTGGCCATTATCAAGTACCACGAGTTACGCAATGACCGCGTTCTCGTACTTTGCCCCAAACGCCTACGTGACAACTGGACGATCTACAAAGCCAATGATCGCCGAAACATACTGGCGACCGATCGCTTGAATTACGACGTTCTCAATCACACCGATCTGTCCCGCGATGGTGGCCTGTCAGGAGATATTGATCTTGGCTACATCAATTGGGGAAATTATGACCTTGTCGTGATTGATGAATCTCATAACTTCCGCAACAAGCGAACACCGAAAATGGGCGGTGAAACCAGGTACGACCGCTTGATGCGCAAGATCATCCAAGAGGGTGTGAGAACGCGAGTGCTGATGCTGTCCGCAACCCCGGTCAACAACCGGATGGCAGACCTGCGCAATCAGATTGCCTTTGCCACTGAAGCCAACGACGCGGCTCTACTGGGGCAAGGGATTGGCAGCATCGACGCGACCACCCGGCTGGCCCAGAAGCAGTTCAACCGGTGGCTGGATCTAGATGATCTTAATCGCACGCCACAGCTCTTGATGGAGATGCTGGGCTTTGACTATTTCACGTTGCTGGATACACTCACCATTGCCCGTTCACGCAAGCATGTCGAAAAGTACTATGGAATCGCTGAAACAGGGAAGTTCCCAGAGCGGCTGAAGCCAATCAACATCAAGGCCGATGTAGATCTCAGCGGGACCTTCCCTCCCATCGGCGATATCAATCTGGAAATCCGCCGACTCAACCTGGCATCTTATGCACCGCTGCGTTATTTGCTTCCCCACAAGCAAGCGGCCTACGATCAGAAATATAGCGTTGAAGTAAAGGGAGGACTGGGCTTGTTCCGCCAGGTGGATCGGGAAGAGAGCCTGATCCATCTGATCCGCGTGAATGTGCTCAAGCGAATGGAGAGCTCGGTGGCCTCCTTCGCGCTGACGGTGGAGAGGCAACTCAGGGATGTCAAAGCCACTTTGGAGCGGATTGAAGAGCAAACACTTGAAGTAGAGGAAATCGATATTGCCGATGTGGATTTTGACGATCCCGGCTTCGAGAGCTTGTTGGTGGGCCGAAAAATCAAAGTGCTGCTCCAAGACGTTGATCTGATTCGTTGGAAGCAAGACCTGGTGGAAGACCGCAACCGTTTGGCAAACCTTCTCGCCGCCGCACGGGCCGTGGAGCCATCCCGCGATGCAAAGCTGAAAGAACTGAAGGCAATGATCCGCCAGAAGATCCAATCACCAATCAATCCAGGAAACCGTAAGCTGATCATCTTCACGGCCTTTGCTGATACAGCCCACTACCTCTACGACCAACTTGCCGGCTGGGCGAAGACTGATTTACAGCTTGAATCAGCGCTTGTCACGGGTTCAGGTAACAACCTCACCACCCTGCCGAAACAACGGCGTGATCTGACCTCTATCCTCACCTCCTTTGCGCCCCGCGCCAAGGAACGCCCCGAAGACATGGCGGAAGAGGGTGTACTTGATCTGTTGATTGCCACCGATTGCATCTCCGAGGGCCAAAACCTGCAGGACTGCGATTGGCTGATTAACTACGACATCCATTGGAATCCAGTCCGCATCATTCAACGCTTTGGCCGCATCGACAGGCTTGGATCCCCCAATAGCTGCATCCAGCTCGCCAACTTCTGGCCCAACATGGAACTGGAGGAGTACATCAACTTAGAGCAGCGGGTCAGCGGCCGGATGGTGCTGCTCGATATCTCGGCTACTGGCGAGGAAAATCTGATTGAACAGCAGTCTGGCAATCCAATGAATGACCTGGAGTATCGGCGTAAGCAACTATTCAAATTACAGGATGCTGTGATTGATCTTGAGGATCTTTCCACGGGTGTTTCGATTGCAGACCTTACTCTCACTGATTTCCGCATTGATTTGGCCCAATTTATCAAGGCCAATCCCGGCTTACTGGAAAACCTGCCATTGGGCACCTTTGCCGTTACTACCAGCAGCGATCTGGACATTCCACCGGGCATGATCTTCTGCCTAAGGGCAGAGGCAGGAGCAGCTGAGCAGATCATTGATACTGGCTATCCACTGGCCCCGAACTACCTGATCCATTTGGGAGAAGACGGAGCCGTACTACTTCCCTATACCCAGGCCAAGCAGATCCTGGATCGCCTGAAGCGGGTCTGCCTAGGGCGTGATCTACCCGACGCTGGCGCCTGTGCTCTCTTTGATCGCAGCACAAAGAACGGAGAGGACATGCGCCAAGCCCAGCGACTTTTGGCCGCTGCCGTGGCCTCTGTGGTTGGCAAAAGCGAAGAGCGCGCCGTGGCAAGTCTGTTCAGCCCTGGCGGTACCCACGCCCTGGCCGGTGAATTCGCTGGCAGCAACGATTTCGAAGTGGTGGCTTTCTTGGTGGTGCTGGCCGAGGAACCAGCATGAAGGCGTCGCTGCTCCTTGATGCCCTCGATCTGCCCGCGACAGCCATGGTCGAAAAGCGGGTGCCCAAGACCTTGCTGCTGGAGCACGGGGCGCCCACGCCCACCGGCAAGCGGCAAATCAACGAGGGAATCGAGCAACTCATCTGGGTGGCTGCCCTCAAGCCTTCCACGATCGGTGTGGCGGAGTACAGCGACGAGTTGCGGGAGGTCCTGGAGATTGCTGTGCTGCGGCTCACGATGCGAGCAACCGCCAAGGCGGGCCGCCTGATCGAGCTGGTCCACCGCGCTGTGCCCTATCCCGTGCTGCTGATTGCTGAACAGGGTTCCACTGTTGGCCTATCTGCCGCCCACAAACGCTGGTCTCAAGCTGAGGCGGGCAAGACGGTGCTGGAGGGTGATGTGGTCACCGTGGAGTGGGACTCAGAACAGGACGCAGAGCGCTGGCCTGACTTCTGTGATGCGCTCGCCTTAGGTCAACAGCCAGGCATCAACCTGCAGGCGTTGTATCAGGGCTGGCTCGATACGCTCTTGACCCTACAGGCTGCGCGCGTCACAGGCGCCTTTGCAATGACCCCCAACGCTGTGCAGGCTCAGCACCGCCGCGAGGCTCTGCAAGAATCAGCACGCCTGGACAAGGAGATCGCCCGCTTGCGGGCCAATGCCGCGAAGGAAAAACAGATGTCCCGGCGGGTAGATCTGAACCTGGAGCTCAAGCGCCTGGAAGCAGCCCTAGCTGCCGCCCACGCCAACCTGTGAAGCACGACGCCACCATGGAGAAACTGACAGTCGCCTCCCCCGAGACCAATTCCGCCGACCTGGTCGCGGAAAACCTGGCTGCGTTGCAGACGCTGTTCCCCGAATTGATCACTGAGGGGCCGGACGGTGTGGCCGTGAATATCGATGTGCTCAAGGCGCTCGTGGGCGATAAGACCGTGAGCGATGCCGATGAGAAGTACGGCCTCAACTGGCATGGCAAACGCCGTGCCCGCCAGCTGGCCCTCACCCCCTCCACAGGCACTCTGCGTCCCTGCCCTGAAGACAGCGTGGACTGGGACACCACTCAGAATCTGATGATCGAGGGTGACAATCTAGAAGTGCTCAAGCTCCTGCAAAAGAGCTATGCGGGCAAGGTGAAACTCATCTACATCGACCCGCCCTATAACACCGGCAAGGATTTTGTCTATCCCGACAACTTCCATGACAATATCAAAAACTACCTGGAGTTGACTGGTCAAACTGGCGAAGGAGGGAAGAGACTTTCCTCCAATACAGAAGCCTCGGGTCGCTTTCACACCGATTGGCTAAACATGCTATATCCACGGCTAAGGCTAGCTCGGAATTTATTGCGCGAGGATGGGGTGATCTGTATTTCCATCGACGACGCGGAAGTGGCAAATCTAAGAAAAGTATGTGACGATATATTTGGCGAAGAAAACCATCTCGCGACGATAGTCTGGCAAAAGCGATATGTCTCCAATGTTACGGCCCAATGGTTATCAGACATGCACGATTTCATTTTGGTCTATGCGAAGAGCCGTGGCGCCGTTAAAGTCAATTCTTGGGCGAGAACAGAAGAGCAGCTTGAGGCATATAAGAATCCTGATGGAGATGCTCGAGGCGAATGGCGCGCTCAAGACTTGTCTGCGAGCAAACCTTATTCAGCCGGTCAGTTTACTATCGAAGGACCAACTGGTCTATGTTTTGACCCACCACCCAACCGGTATTGGCGATGCAATAAGGAGAAGTTCGAAGGGTGGAGGGACGACAATCGCATTTGGTGGGGTGTTAACAAGAACGCACGGCCGATGCTCAAAGCGTTTCTATCTGAAGTAGAGGGAGGGACAACCCCTCACACATGGTGGGAGCATGAGTTCGCTGGGCATAACAAAGAGGCCACCTTGGAAGTGAAACAGCTCTTCAATGGCGACGCTCCCTTCGATACCCCAAAGCCTGTCAAACTGATGCGACGTCTACTTGAGGTGTTCTGCTCAACCAATGACTTAGTAATGGATTTCTTCTGTGGTTCTGGAGCATTCGGGCATGGAGTATGGGATTTTAATGCAAAATGCGACAGCCAGATGCGTTCGATTTTAGTCCAGCTACCAGAACCAACGGATCGTAAGGACTACGCGACGATTGCAGATATTACCAAAGAACGCCTACGCCGAGCCGGGAAGAAGATTCGGGATGAGAACCCACTGTTTGCAGGCGACCTAGGCTTCCGTGTCTTCAAACTTGACTCTACAAACATCTTGGAATGGGACCCAGACCGCGACAAGATCGCCGAAACGCTCGAAGCCTCCATCGAGCACCTCAAGACTGACCGCACCGAACAGGACATCCTCTTCGAACTGCTGCTCAAGCTTGGACTTGATCTTTGTGTTCCGATTAAAACCAAAAAGGTGGAAGGAAGTGTAAAGCATATTCATGACCTCCACTCCATCGGTGGAGGATCTCTACTGGTCTGCCTTTCCAAAGCTATCCTGCAGCTCGATGTGGAGCTTGTAGCTCTAGCTCTCGTGTCATGGCATCAGGAGTTGAAGCCTGCTGGAGACACCACTGTCGTCTTCCGCGATAGCGCTTTTGCTGATGACGTGGCCAAGTCCAACATCACTGCCATCCTCCAGCAGCACGGCATAGAGACCGTGAGAAGCCTGTGACTTCGGGATCATGAAACTACACTTTGAACCCAACCTTGATTACCAGCTTCAAGCAATCGAAGCAGTTTGCGACCTCTTCCATGGGCAAGAAACCTGCCGGACGGAGTTCACCGTCACAAGGGAAGCTGCCGGAGGACAACTTTCATTGCTTGAAAATGATCTTGGTATCGGTAATCGGCTCACACTGCTCGACGACCAATTACTGGCCAACCTGCATGCCATCCAACTCCGCCACGGCCTCGCACCCTCGGCTTCGCTCGCATCCGGTGACTTCACTGTAGAGATGGAAACTGGCACTGGTAAGACCTACGTCTATCTGCGAACTGTATTCGAGCTGAACAAGCGCTACGGCTTCACCAAGTTCGTGATCGTGGTGCCCTCTGTGGCTATCAAAGAAGGTGTCTATCACACAATCGAGATCGCAGCCGAACACCTCAAGGGGCTCTACGCGGGTGCGCCCTTTGACTCCTTCATCTATGACTCAGCCAAGCTCGGCCAAGTGCGCAACTTTGCCACCAGTCCCCAAATCCAGATCATGGTAATGACGGTAGGTGCCATCAACAAATTCGGCGATGAGCAGCAAGCACAGACAGAGGAAGCAGATGCAGCAGCTCGCCGCGTGACTTCGAAAAATGTGATGTATCGCCCTAGCGAGAAAACTGGAGGCGAAAAGCCTATCGACTTGATCCGTGCGACGCGCCCCATCCTGATTGTTGACGAACCCCAGAGCGTTGAGGGCGGGCTGGATGGCAAGGGCAAGAAGGCCATGGAGCGCATGAACCCACTCTGCAACCTGCGCTATTCAGCAACCCCGAAGCAGGCCCATCACATGCTTTACAAGCTCGATGCGGTGGACGCCTATGAACGCAAGCTGGTAAAGCAGATCGAAGTAGCTGCTGCCTCGGTGGAAGGTGGTTACAACAAGCCATTTGTTCGGCTGCTCTCTGTCAGCAACAAGCGGGGCGTCATTACGGCAAAGGTAGAACTCGATATGCAGACAGCATCTGGTGTGGCACGTCGAGAAGTCAACGTGCAAGACGGAGATCTTCTGGATATGACAACCCAAAGGGCCGTGTACCAGGATTTCAGAATTGGTGAAATTCGCAGAGCTAAGGGCACCGAGTTTCTTGAGCTTTGCTACCCAGGGGGTGAGTCATTTCTACATCTCGGAGAGGCCTACGGAGAGGTTGAGCCACTGGTGATCCAGCGCCAGATGATCAAGCGCACCATCAAGGAACATCTAGACAAGGAGATGCGGCTACGCCCTCAAGGCATCAAGGTGCTGAGTTTGTTCTTCATTGATTCTGTTGAGAAGTACCGGCAATACGATGCTGAGGGGAACCGGGTCAACGGCGACTATGCACGCATCTTTGAGGAGGAGTACCGCCGGCTCGCCAAACATCCTGACTACCTGACTCTCTTCCAGGAAGTGGACTTCACGACTGCTGCCGAAGAAGTGCATGATGGCTACTTCTCTATCGATAAGAAGAAAATAGGAAATAAGACCGTGGAGATATTCAAAGATTCAAAGGGAGAAGGAAACACAAAAGCCGACGACGATACCTACAGCTTGATCATGCGCGACAAGGAAAAGCTTCTAAGCCTAGATACACCTTTAAAGTTCATCTTCTCACACTCTGCCCTGCGAGAAGGCTGGGACAATCCGAACGTCTTCCAGATTTGTGCTTTTGGGAAGATGGAGTCGGAAAATAAACGAAGGCAGACCATTGGCCGTGGCCTTCGCCTTTGCGTGAACCAGCAAGGCGAGCGTCTGCGGGGGTTCGAGATCAACACGCTGACTGTGATCGCCACCGAGAGCTACGAGCAGTTCGCGGAAAACCTCCAGAAGGAAATTGAAACCGACACAGGCATCCGCTTTGGCATCATCGAAGCACACCAATTCTCCGGAATAACGACCATCGGAGCCGATGGCCAACCAGCACCACTGGGCATCGATCAGTCGAAACTGCTGTGGGAAGGCCTCAAGACTGCAGGGTTTGTGAATGCCCAGGGCAAGGTGCAAGACGCACTGCGCACGGCGCTCAAGAATGACACGTTGACCATGCCGGAACCGTTCGCGGCCCAACTGCCCCAGGTGAAAGAGATTCTCCGCAAGCTCGCAGGGCGACTCGAGATTAAAAACGCTGACGACCGCAGGCAGGTAAGAAGTCGTCAGGCAGTGCTGCACAGCGCGGACTTCAAGGCACTGTGGGATCGCATCAAGCACAAGACCACCTATCAAGTGCAGTTCGACAACGATGCCCTTCTTACCAAGTGCATTAAGGCCCTTGCTGAAGCCCCACCCATTGCCAAAACCCGCTTGCAGTGGCGCAAGGCGGATATCGCCATCGGCCGTTCAGGTGTGGACGCGACGGAGATATCCTCAGCAGCACCGGTGACCCTCGACGAGAGCGACATCGAGCTACCGGACATCCTGACCGATCTTCAAGACAAGACCTCGCTAACACGCCGCAGCATTTTCCGAATCCTCGTGGATAGCAAGCGGCTCGATGATTTCAAGCGCAACCCGCAGCAGTTCATCGAGCTAGCTGCTGAGATCATCAATCGAACCAAGCGAATGGCACTGGTGGATGGCATCAAGTACCAGCGCATCGGAGATGACGCTTACTACGCTCAGCAGTTATTCGAGAGCCAGGAGCTATCGGGCTATCTCAAGACAATGATCGATGCCAACAAGTCCGTCCACGAACAGGTGATCTACCAGTCGGATACCGAACGAACATTTGCCGAGGACCTCGAAAAGAACGAGGCCATCAAGGTCTACGCCAAACTTCCTGCCTGGTTCAAGATTTCCACTCCCCTTGGCCCATATAACCCAGATTGGGCTGTCTTAGTCGACAACCCTGAAGGTGAGAGGCTCTACCTCGTTGTAGAGACCAAAAGCAGCTTGTTTACTGATGACTTGCGCGATAGGGAAAGCGGTAAAATCAACTGTGGAAAGGCTCACTTCAAAGCCCTTGCATCAGACGACAATGCAGCATTCTTCTTTCCGGCCCGCTCTATTGATGATATTTTTGAATTCAAGCCATCTAGTATCTGATTACCCCTGCTGTTCAGCCGTCACCATCCAAACCCGCTTCAGCGGCAATTCCAACCGTATCTCCTCTGGCAGCCGGTCGTAGTGGGCGAAGAGGTTCTCGAGCAGATCCTTGCGGCTCCAAAGGCGCACTCGGAAGAAATCCCTTGCGAGCTCCTTCTGCACATTGGACTTAAATCCACCCCAACTAACAAACAGGCAGGTCTCAGCGCCAAACTTCTGACCAGCTCCGATCAACTTGTCCACCGTAGGGCGATCGACCGGATCTGATCCTGATTTCACCTCCACGCATATCTGGGGCGTTCCGAAGCCCAGTTCCCCGCCACCCGCCAGGATGTCAGCGCCTCCATCGGCTCCCTCGGGGCTGCGGTAAGTGGTGTAGCCCTCCGCTCGCAGGATGGCTTCCACCAGTTCGGTGAGGCCATGCCCTTTGAACCTGGCTTCGATCAGTCGCTCCACCTGATCGCCAGCCAGCTCCTCCAGGTTGACGTTGGCGGGCTCTGCGGCATCTTCGCTACCAGCAACTGTCTGGAGGCCCGCAGATGTACGTGGCGCGGAAGCCACCACGCTCTCGGCCTGCCAGTTTTGAGCTGCCATTACCTTGACACGGACCTCAGCGTCATTGCGCTGAATCCGGCAGATCGTCATGAATGCCCCGAAGGAATAAAGCAGGTCTTGAGGGAATACGGTGCGAGGAATCAAGCCGCTGAACCAGTGGACGCTCCGCCAGTGGTAGTAGGGGTTCGGGCCTGCTGCTTCGAAGTGATAGTCGCTGGTGAGCTCGCCAAAATACAGGCCAGACTGCAGTTTCGAGGGCATCACCACCCAGTCACCTTTGGCCATATCTCGCACAAAGGGCCAAACCTGGGAGGACCAGTTCACCAGGGCCTTCGCCTTCTCGTCTGGGAAACGGTCCTCCATGACCTGGATCAACCCCTTCCGATCAGGAAGAGCCCCCATATCCACATCCAGTCCATGCCAGGACACGTACACCCGGCCCTCATCAAGGAACTTCTGTTCGTGTTCGCCGCGGGATCCAGCGCGGATTAACCAGAGAGTCATGCCGTTTTGCCTCTAGCCCTATGCAAGCGCACCGCCTCCTCTTATTTCACCCCAATCCCCAGGCCTGTGTCCCCATCGGGCATCAGTCGCTACCGCTGCGCGGGCTTGCGGCTACATGCGCCTATGGATAAGGCAGGCCAAGGCCAGGTCGCTCCAGGTCCCGGCAGGGCCTGAGGCTGTGGGAAGTGCCGGGTTCATTGATCTGCTGCCAGCCCTGGCCAACGGCGGCCACCACGATGAGCACACCCATGAAACGCTGCTGGTCCATCCACTCGAAGAGCTGAAGGCCTAGAGGGACTAGATCACCGCAACCCCTCACAAGCCACCCCATCCCCATTGCGATCGAGATAGCTGTGCCCCTGCCGCAGCAACTCCTGGGCCCGGGCAAACGAGCCGATCTGCTTGCAGGTGGTCTTGGCCCCTCCGGTCTGGGCAGCTTGAGGGCTAGTGACGGCCGCGCTTGAGGATCCCCCGGCTCTGACCGCCCCAGCGCTGCGGCGACCCGCTCCCCCATGCCGGAAATCCCACGGCCGCGTAATCCCCCCAGGCACTAACCACACCCCCAGCCGCTGGGCCTGGGCTTGGCGCTCCGCCGCCAAGTAGGCCCCCCGATCACAGCGGCCTAGGTACTGGCGGTAGACAAACGCCTGGCCGCCCTGGACCATCGCCAGATTGACGATGCCTTTGCCGATCACTTCCGCAACCCTGCGGCCATAGCGATCTACCGCCTGAACCCGCAGGCTCACCGTGGAGCCAAGGGGCAGCAGGGCCTTGAGCTGGTTGCGACTGGCCACACCAAAAGGCGTTTGGGCCGTCTCAGGGGCATCGATGCAGGCCAGTCGCACTTTGAGCTTCTGGCCCCGCTCCAGCACGCTGATCGTGTCACCATCGCCGATCGACAGCACCGTGGCGGCCGCTGCCGCCTGGCAGAGGGGACCAAGGGTCGCCAGGGAGAGGCCCGCCATGACAAGCAGGGTTTTCGAGGCCTTCTGCAACACGGTCATCAGAGGCAACGGCATCAGGCCAAACGGTCCTGGGCACCAGGCTATTGCCAGCCTGAGCGTTTGTACTACCCTCGCCCCATGGACTTCCGCCCGGGCGAGCTAGTTGCGGTGCGGGCCGGCAGCCACTGGCCTGAGCTGGTCGGCCGCATCCAGATGATCCATGCCCAGGGCCGTCCCATTTGGCTCGCGGTCCTGGATGTCGATACCGGCGATGTCCTGGGGGTCCCCACCTCCCATGTGATCGGCAAGCTCGAGTATGTCGATCCGGCCCCAAAGGAGTGGGTCGAACCCGAGGGCCCCATGGAGAGCTTTGGCTTTGAGGACTGGCCAGGGGTGGGGGTGGTCTACGCCGATTGATCCATTACAGAAAGCTGGTCCTTAACGGGGGAAACTAGGCAGCCGAGTCCGGCCGCCCCATGGACAAGCGCGAACAACGACTGGTTGACCTCCAGGACCAATTGGAGGTCTTGCGCATGCTCATCGGTTCGACAAAGAAGGATTCGCCCCAGCAGTGCGGCCTCATCGATTCCTACTGGCCCATGCTTGCCAACGTGCATGCGCTTGCTGAGGAATTAAGTGATGAGCAGCTTGAGAACCGTAGTTACTAGAGAAGTAGTCCTTTCACCCCTAGCTCGGCAGCATAAGGGGCCCTGCCTTGCCCTCGAATCATCTGAAGCATGCGCAGGAGGGAATTTCCCTCAAACCATCCGGCGGCGGGGCTAGATCTTGTCAGGCGGCGCAAGGGCGTTGCGAGTGCGGCTGCGCCGCACCCTTGCCCTCGCCTGAGGTTCTACGAACGCCGCCGCCGGGGGGCTGGTGTTGTGGGGGGGCGCAAGCCATAGGTGCCCTCCCGCGGCTGCGGTGGCAAAGGTTTCCCAAGGTGGGCACGGGTCTTTCAGTGAAATTACGGATCTATTTCGCTTTCATTCGTGTTGGCTTTAAGCCGTTATAAGCCCCCTGATATTCACATAAGCCCCACCCGGGCCGGCCCCACTGTTCCACCTTTTTGGTTCGCCCTAAACCCTTTAGCAATCCCCAAAGATCACCCTTCCTAATCAGCCAAAACGGCCCATAGTACGCCCGTATTGGTAGAATTAAGGCCACCAGGAAAGCCAGCCAAGAGCTGGGTTTGCTCCTCCCATCCCGCCCCCACAAGGCGCTGATCGGAGCTTGGTGCGTTGTTGTTTTGCCTGTAGCCAATGGCCCAGATCCTTGATTTCCAGGCCGCCGCCTTGGCGCGGTCCCGTTGTGATCCCCTCAGCAATCAATCCGCCCCCCTAGTGATCGTGGCCGGTGGTGGCCGTGATCTTGATTGGCCGCTTGATGAGATCACCGCCGCCCTGCTTCAGGCCACTGCCGGTCGCCCCGTTGCGCTTCTCCTCCATGGCGGCGCCCGGGGAGCCGATCGCCTGATCGAGAAAGCCGCCCGCTCCCTGGCCTGGCCGGTGGAGGTGATCGCTGCCGAATGGGGCCGCTATGGCCGTGCCGCCGGGCCCCTGCGCAATGGCCTGCTGCTGCGCCGGGCCCTGGAAGAGGCCACCCCAGCCCAGGCCTCGGTGCTGGTGGTCGCCTTCCCCGGCGCCTCGGGCACCGCCTCCCTAGTGCGCCAGGCCCGCCATCTGATCGCCGCCGATGGCGAGCCGATCGCCCTGGTCGAGATCCAGCCCCCAGGGCCTGAGGGCTCCTAGGCCCTGCCTTCCGTTGTTTGTTTCCAGCCCTTTGCCCTAAGCCCATGCCCCGCTCCGTCCCCACCGCCCTGGCCCCACTCGCTACCAACCCCTTAGCCGTCCAGGCCATAGGTCCAGCAACACCAGTTCCAGCCATTCCCACCCCAGCACCA
>JAPLIB010000154.1 GCA_026389335.1 Cyanobacteriota bacterium
GCATCGCAAGCCGTTGAGGTTGCAACTTTCTTCTTATGCAGAGAACCCTAGTGCGGCCCTGAACAATGTTGCTTACCCATGCAGTCTTTGGTTTGTGGTGTTGCATGAACGGGCATGCTCGTTTCATGGAATCGCGATTACATTGAATTGTGTAAATCGATTTTTGGCCTCGTTTCTTCTGTCCAGCGCTTTCGTGTTGTGAAATGGCTGTTGAGGTGTTGTTCTGTGCCCCTCTGCCCAGGCCGTTGGTCTCGCTTCGCTGTATCTAAATACAGCTCATTCTTTGACCGCTTTTGTCGGTCTCAACGGATTTTCTGGTATTAGTCACTTTGTGAAAGAACCGGTGAGTGAGATCGTTGCCCGCGTGCTGGCAGAGTAGCTTCCAGGAATTTCATCGTATCCGAAATCTATCCAGTAGGTTCAAGTTCGGCCAACTTTCTGGAAGGGAGTTTCGCGAGATCGGTTCGGATACCGATTCAGATACCGCTCCTTTAGTGCTGCCCTGCCCATGTCCTGGTTTCGGCTAAGTTGTTGGCGGAATAGCAGCGTATTAAGTGCGGCATCTGCGCTCTGCATTCGGCTCTTCATGTGTGTGTGATCTTGGATGTTCTCCGGCAATTCAACATGGCTTAATCAGGCTAGATGCTTGTCGGGTTTGGTTGACTTGGTGGGACGCGCCCATTGATCGACGGGTAGCCTTTTCTCGCTCTGCCTGCAGAGCTCGGTGATTTAGGCGGATTGATTCGATGCTCATCTCTACTGCGATCGTTTGAATTGTGCGTTTGATTTTACTGTAGCTTCCTCGCTTGTGATTCCGGCCTTGCGCCATTAAGTGCCGAAGATTTTTGTTGGTGGGTCTATTGTACTGGCTCCAACTGGTGCCATTCTGGAAAGCGGAACCTGACTGCCCGATGCAAGTCTGAGAACCCCGGCTACGGCACAGGTCTCAGTCAATGGCGTGGGCAGGGAGCCATGGGAGCTTGGGGCTACGAAACCAATCCAATCCCCCGTGGATCCCCAGGCCCGGCTCCATCGTGAGCTGATCGGCCGGTTGCCTCAACACAGCGCCTTCTGCGACCAACGGCACTTGCTGCTGTTGGGCTGGATGGTCGCCGGGTTGCTGCATTGTTCGCCTGCTACTGGTGGTGGCGATCGCTGTACTGGTCAGCATTCTGCAGGGATTCGCCGTGACTCTGGCCGGCCTGCGCCGCTGCGTCGATCCCCACTGGCAGCGGGGTCTGAGCTTTGTGCGGATCGGTCTGCAGTGGCTGCAACAGGCTGTGGTCCACGCCGGCAGAACGCTGCTGGCCTACATACCGATTGAGCTGCCGCCACGGCCACTCCAGTCCCAGCTGCTGGCTATCGCATGACCGTCCCGGATGAGATGTGGCGGGCAGTCAGAAAGCTGAACTCCTGATCGGAGGGCTGGTTAACTCCTTCCCTTGCCTGTAGTTGGCGTATTGGATACAACAGCTCGAAGGCCTGGATGATGCGTTCAAACCACTGTGCTCAGCCCTTGAATGGAGCGGCATTTAACTTGAGCTGGCCCAGGTTGGTGATGCTGTGTCGGCCCTTGCCCACAGGCGGCGTTTTGGCGTCCTGGGTCTGGGTTTGTTCTGGAGTCTGGGTGTAGTCTCTGTCGCTGAGGACCACCTGGAGCTGCGCTGTGGCGGCGGCCTGCAGTTCGGCCTCGGAATCACTGATGAATAACACCTGTTGCGGCTCTACCTCCATGGCCGCGCAGATGCGCTTGTAGCTTTCCACCTCGTGTTTGCCGCCACTATGGGTGTCAAACCAATGGCTGAAAAGAGGGACTAAATTCCCCGCCTGGCTATGTCCGTAGAGAAGTTTCTGGGCGGCTATGGAGCCTGAGGAGTAGACCGCAAGCACCAGCCCCTGCTGCTGCCAGCTGCGTAAGGTGTCGGGCACCTCTTCAAAAAGATCTCCCACCAACTCGCCTCTGGCATAGCCCTCCGCCCAGACCATTCCTTGTAACTCCTTCAGAGGCGTGAGCTTGCGATCTGCGGCGATCAGCCATTGCAGATAGGGTTCAATGGCACTGTCGCAGAACCGGCTCATTGCGGAGGCCCCTGCTTCGCTGCTGACGCGCTCCTGGGCTTGGTTCCATAGTTCTCTGGCCTGCGGATCGGATTCCTGTTGCCAGGCTTCGATCACCGCTAGCACGTGGGATTGCACGATTTCATTGTGACGATGGCGCTCCAGGTATGGCCCCAGTTCCCGGGCTGCATAGGGAAACAGGGTGCCGCTCACGAAGCTCACCGGGCAAGTGGTTCCCTCGATATCAAGGAGAATATGACTGATAGTTTGTGTCATAACAGGCCTCCTGTACTTGTGGTGGCAAGCAACAGTAACTGGCGCCACTGCTGTTCCAGCAGAAACTCCAGAATCTCAAGATGGCGTCGGGCCAGCTTGAGATCTTTTCCCCAGGCATAGAGGCCATGTCCGCAGATCAGCAAGCTGTAGGGGGCTTCACGCAGATGGGGGCGACAGCGCTCACTGAGTCGAACCAGATCCTGATCGTTGTCCAGAATCGGAATGGCGATTTTGTGGTTGTGGTTGTTGATGCCCTCCAGTCCCTTGAGCATCTCCAGCCCTTCGATCACCAGATAGCGCACGGTTGGGGGCTGGTCTGTGTTTGGGCCTGAAGCTGGTTGACCTTGGCCGCTCTGCACCGTGCCATGGCGGGACAGCAGGGTGGCGGCCTGGGAGTGGGTGTGCAGTACGGCTCCGGCTCCAGTTGTGTCCACGATTGTGAGGTGCAGCCGGGTTTCGGCACTGGCTCGGCCGCTTCCTTCCAGCACCGCTCCCTGGCGATCCACCGTGATCAGGTCGGCTGCCTTGACGTTGCCTTTGTCCACGCCACTGGGGGCCATCAGTAGCTGCAGGGGCTCGCGGCTGCTGACACAGCTGAAGTTGCCCCCGGTGCCATCACACCAGCCGCGGCGATGAATGTCTGCCATGGCTGCGCAGAGCTCTGCGGACAACGCGCAGTACCGCGGACTGGTGTTGTGCACGGCGGGGTCGTGCGTGGTCATGGCATCGATCAAGTGGGGGACGTTCAGGATTGACATGTGGGACACCAGTGACTGCTGCGACCTCCCAGCTGTTCGCGTTGGATCGCTGTGTTGCAGCGCCTGCAGGGTTGGCCGGCGCGACGGTAGACCCAGGCCACCCCACCGTAGTTTCCGTTCGTGCCGGTGAGATCGCGGAAATCACTGAAGGTGGTGCCGCCGGCGCCGATGCTGGTCTGCAGTACCTCCACCAGGGCCTGGTGCAGCCTCTCGAGCTGCTGATGCCCCAGCTGGTTGCTGGCGGTCTGGGGGCGGATCCCTGCTGTAAACAGCGATTCATCGGCATAGATATTGCCGACTCCCGCTACCAGGCTCTGATCCAGCAGGGCATTTTTGATCGGTCGGCGCGAATTCTTCAGCCGACGTTGCAGATGGTCGGCGTTGAAGGCCTCGCTGAAGGGTTCCGGTCCGAGCCTGCTCAGCCCTGTGATCACGGCTTCGCTGGCGATGCCCTGGGGCACCCACCACATTTGGCCGAAGCTGCGGGTATCCACGAAGCGCAGTTCGTCTCCACCCCCATTCCAGATCTGCACTCGCGTGTGCCGGCAAGGAGCAGTGGCAGCGGCAAGGTCGGCTTCCAGCCAGTGGAAGTGACCCGTCATGCGCAGGTGCACCCCCCACTGGCCCGCATCCAGATCGGCCAGCAGATACTTGCCACGGCGGTGCCACTCCTGCACCGTGCGTCCGACCAGGGCCCGACAGAAGCCAGCGGCATCCTCGGCTGGGGCCGCGATCACACGGGCGCGGTGCACCATGACGCGGGCGATTTCGAGGCCCGCGGTCTGGCGTTGTAGCCCCCTGCGCACGGTTTCGACTTCGGGCAGTTCAGGCATGGACCGAGGCGTGCACGGGGGTGAGGACGTTGTCAGCAGCTTCGCTGGGATCCGGGGGATCCGGGGGATCAAGGGGATGGATCACAGCCCTGGAGCTGTCGCCGGAATGGAGCGACTGGGATTGATCGCTGCCAACAAAAAACCGTCACAGTGCCAAGACACAGTGACGGTATATAAAAAGTTATGAGATAGTTGACTCACTGGTCAACAGGAGCTCAGTGGCTTCAGGCTGTCTCGAGCTCAGATTCGGCGAAGTTGTTGGTGTTGATGCCGCCCTCAGAGCCGCTGTAGCCGTTGTAGTTGACCTTCTCAAAGCGCACAACGACCGGATAACGGATGCCGGAGGTATCAACGGATGCCACGGTGCCCACTTCGTTGAACCAGTAGGACTCGGGACGCTTGATGCGCACTTTGGCGCCGCGGGAGATGGCCATCGCTGCTGGAGAGGGATCGGGTGGCTTTCGCTCTGACCCTACCTGCGCTGATGGGACCAGGTTGCGCGGGTGTCACGAATCGTCGCTGCCGGAGTGGTGGGGCCTGCGTGGCAGCATCGCTGCTCTGCTGTTCGAATCGCCTCCGGCGTCGCCCCTATGAGCCAGAACGAGGCGCCCGTGCTCGACCTTGAGCTGCCGGATCCCGAGAGTGACACCATCAGCACCCTGGAGTTCCTGGCCCGCCTGGAGGAGGCCTGGGCGGTGTGTGATCGCTTCGATCTGCAGACCGAAATCTGGCGCGGCCGCATTCTGCGGGCCGTGCGTGATCGCGAGAAGCGTGGCGGTGAGGGCAGGGGCACCGGCTTCCTGCAGTGGCTACGGGAACGGGAGATCAGCAAGACCCGTGCCTACATCTTGATTCAGCTGGCTGAATCAGCCGACCGCATGCTCGGTGATGGCGTACTGGAGGAGGAGAGCGTCAACCTGTTCTCCAAGCGCGCCTTCCTGGAGACGGCCCAGGCCGATCCGGAGGTGCAGCAGATGATCGGCGAGGCGGCCAATGACGGACAACAGATCACCCGCAAGCAGGTGCGGCGTCTGTCCGACGAGTTCACCGCCGCCACCAGTCCATTGTTGCCGGAAGAGATCCGCCAGCGCACGGCGGACAACCTGTTGCCCCCCCGTGTCATCGCCCCGCTGGTGAAGGAGCTGGCCAAGCTGCCCGAGGCTCAGCAGGAAGATCTGCGCCGGGTTCTGCGCGAAGAGCCGGAGCTGGAGCGGGTCAAGGACGTGACCATGACTGCTCGCTGGCTCAGCAAGACGAGCGAATCGGGACTGGCGGTACGCGCCTTCCAGCAGGGAAATCTGGACCTGGACAAGGCGATTCAGGAAGCCCAGCGTCTCGATGCCCTCGGCATCCTGTCCGATGCGGTTTATCAGGCCCAGCAGGTGGAGAGTGCGGTGCTCAAGCTCCACACCAGTTGGCGCCGTCTGGGTGGTCTGCAGGAGCGGCTCTGGGTTGAAAGCGGCAGCAGCACCCCCCATCTGCGCGATGTGTTGACGGCGCTGCAGACCCTCTCTGGCACCACGATGCGCGTCTCCCTGGGGGAGCTGGCCGGCGGCAAGCGGGTGCGGCTGCAGCTGGTGGAGGAAGCCCCTGATCAGCTGGAACCACCGCCCCTGCCCTGAGATCGCAGCTGGAGCACCCGGATCTCACTCCACATCTGGTGCGGGCTAGGGTCGGCCAACGCCACGGATGGGTTGAGGTTGGCATCGGATCCACTGGCCGCTGCCCTCAAGCGTCACTTCGGCTGGGACCAGTTCCGGCCTGGCCAGAGACCAGTGGTGGAGGCCCTGCTGGCCGGACGGGACTGCCTGGCGGTGCTGCCCACGGGCGCTGGCAAATCCCTCTGCTATCAGCTGCCGGCCCTGGTGCGCGAAGGCCTGGTGCTGGTGATTTCGCCGCTGGTGGCCCTGATGCAGGACCAGGTGAGTCAGTTGCAGGCCCGCGGCATCGCTGCGGCCTGTCTGCATCAAGGGTTGGAGTTTGCTGCGCGCCGTGCCCTGTTGGAGCGGCTGCGGCAGAACCGCCTGCGCCTGCTCTACCTGGCACCCGAGCGGCTCCAGGTGGAGGCCACCCGCCAGCTGCTCGAGGACGTGCTGGAGGCGGGTCAGGTGGTGGCTCTTGCCGTCGATGAGGCCCATTGCATCAGCGCCTGGGGCCATGATTTCCGGCCCGATTACCGGCGTCTGGGCCAGTTGCGCCGTCTCTGTCCCGGCGTGCCGCTGGTGGCCCTCAGTGCCACCGCCGCCCCGCGGGTGCGGGCGGATGTGATCCGGCTGTTGCAGTTGCGCCGCCCTTTGGTGCAAGTGCGCTCTGCCCGCCGCCAGAACCTGGACTACACGATGCGTCTGCGGCCGGCCGATCCGCTCAGCGAGGTGCTGGAGGCTGTGGCCGGGGCCCGGGGGGCGGTGTTGATCTATGCCCGCACGCGCCGTTCGGTGGAACAGTGGGCGGCGCGCCTTGATGGGGCCGGGGTGGCGGCGATCGCCTATCACGCCGGCATGGATCCCCCCAGTCGGCTGCTGGCTCTGGAGCACTTCCAGCAGCATCCGACGCCGGTGCTGGTGGCCACCGTGGCCTTTGGTATGGGGGTGGATCGGCCCGATGTCGGCCTGGTGCTGCACCTCGATCTGCCCGCCAGTCCAGAGGGCTATCTGCAGGAATCGGGACGGGCGGGGCGGGACGGCTTGCCCGCTTGCTGCCTGGTGCTGTTCGATCCGGCTGATCGGGTGAGCCTGGGCTGGGCGATGCGGGCGGCGGTGCAGCAGCTCAGTGAGACCCAGCGCCGCCAGGAACAGCAGCGGCTGGAACTGGCTCAACGGCAGCTGCGGCGCATGGAGGCGGTGGCCGAAGGGGATGGCTGCCGGGAGCAGGCTCTGCTGCTGGCGGTGGGGGAACTGGAAGCTCCTTGCGGGCGCTGCGATTGCTGCCGCGCCTCCCGTTCGCGCCGCGACTGGTCCGAGCCGGTGGCCCTGGTGCTGGCCTCGCTGCAAGAGCGCAGCGGCCGGGATCTGCGGGCCCTGGTGGAGGAGCTCTCGGCCGCCCATGGTCCCGATGGGGAGCCCTGGGGCTGGTTGACCCGGCGCCTGGTTCAGGAGGAACTGATCAGCGAGAGCGACGACGGCGCCCAGCGGCTCTGGTTGCGCTCCACCGGTCGTCACTACCTCAAGGACCCTTGGCCCCTGCGCTGGGCTGCCTGATTTGGTGGCGCCGGTTGTCAGCTGCGGCTGCGGCAGTAGTCGTTGACCAGTTGCAGCTCGTAGTCGGAGCTGGGGTCGTCCCAGGTTTTCCAGTCGCCGGCCTGGGTGGTGGCATTGAGCTTGCGAGCGCCGCAGTTGATCGCCAGATACAGGGACTGGCCCTGGGCGTTGAGGGTCGGTGCCACCATGCTGCCGCCCATGGGTTGCCAGCCGCTCCAGTCGATCTGAAGGGGGCCGTAGGTGCGCCAGTCCGGTTTGCCGGAGCGCGTTGCCACGGTGGTGGCGGCGGTGCGGGGGGCAGTATCACGGGGGGCAGTGGCACGAAGGGCAGTGGCACGAGGGGCCGCGGTCCTGGCGGGAGTGGCCTGGGGGGCGGCCGTGGCCACCGTGGCCACGGGCCTGCTGCTCATTGGTCGGGCTACGGGGGTGCTGACCGGCTGGCTGATGGCGCTGGTGTCGCTGTCCGCTACGAGGGTGCTGGTGCTGGGGGTTGCGCGAGGGCGGAAGCGGCTGCTGATCGCTGCCTGGCTGGTGCTGCTGCTGGGCTTGGGGGTCTCGACGCTCGCCGTTGTGCTGGTGGCGGCAGCACTCAGGGTGGTGCGGCTGGCGGCGGCGCTCGTTGCGCTGGCGCTGGGCTTGGCCGCCTCGTCGGAGGTCGCGGCTGTGGTGGTGCGAGGGGCGGTGCGGCTGCTGATCGGCGCCAGGGTGGTGCTGCTGCTGGTGGCGGCGATCGCGGCGGCGCTGGGCTTGGTGGCCTCGACGCTCGCCGTGGTGGTGGTGGCCACGGTGCGGCTGGTCGCGGTTGTGTTGGTCACGGTGGCGCTGGGGCGCGTGGTGGTGATCGCCGGATCAGGGGTTGAGGCGGTGGGCTTGGTTTCAGGCTGCGGCTTGGCTTTGGCCGGGGTTGCGACGGTGGACGTCGCTGCGACCGGCTTGGGCTTGGGGGCTGTGGGTCGGGGCCCAGGGGGCACCGGCATGGCCGCCACTGGTTTGTTCACCGCCGGGGCGCTCGCGGGCTTGCTGGTTGCCGGCCTGGGGGTGGCGGGTTTGGTCACCGGTGGGGTGCCTTTCAGTTTCAGACGGGTGCCCGCCTCCACTTGGTCAGGGTCGCTGATGGCGTTGATGGCAATCAACTTGCTCAGGCCGATGCCGTAGCCAGCGGCAATCACCGAGAGGCTTTCGCCTGAGCGCACCACATGTTCGCTGGCCCCCTTGCGGAAGCTGCTGCTGGTGGTGGACTTGCTGGGGCCATACACAAGCAGGGTCTGGCCCGTTTCCACGTGATCGGCGTTGCCGAGGCCGTTGAGCTTCATCAATTGGTTGAGGCTCATGCCGTGGCGATCGGCGATTTCCGAGAGGGTGTCGCCGTCCTGCACGGTCACCCGGCCCGAGGCGCTGACGCCACTGCCGCGGGTGCCGGAATGGCTGCCAGCGGCTCCCGGCACCGTCAGGGTCTGGCCCGCTTCCACGTGATCGGCGTTGCCGAGGCCGTTGAGCTTCATCAATTGGTTGACGCTCATGCCGTAGCGATCGGCGATTTCCGAGAGGGTTTCACCCTCCTTCACGGTCACCTGACCGGCCCAGACCGGCAGAGGTAACACCAGGGCCAGGGCCAGGGCGACGAGAGAGCGACGCATGGGCGCTATGGATGGGAGTCTGTCGGCACCATAAGAAGCATTCCGGCCTGGATCCAGCCCCCTTCTGGAAACCTTTGCGGTGACAGGGTCTGGCTGGTTCAACCGAGTAAACGCTGGATCAGGCCCAACTTGCCTGCATAGGGGGGATAGCGCAGGGGCACATCGAGCCAGAAGCTGCGGTTGAGCACGCTGCGGTGATGCGAGAACGTTCGGAAGCCGGCTTCGCCGTGGTAGTTGCCCATGCCGCTCTCGCCGACGCCGCCGAAGGCGAGTTGCGGTAGGCCGCCCTGCAGCACCACATCGTTGAAGCTGACGCTCCCCGAGCTGGTTTGGTCAAGGAGCTGCTGGCGGGCTCGTCGGTCGCCGCCGAACAAATACATCGTGAGGGGCTTGCTGCCGCGCCGCACCCGTTCCAGGGCCTGCTCCAGGTTCGCCACCATGATCACCGGCAGCAGGGGGCCGAACAGCTCCTCCTGCATCAGCGGATCCCCGTCGGGATCATCGACGGCCAGCAGGGTGGGTTCGATGCGGCGCCTGGCCGGATCACTGCGGCCCCCCACCAGCACCTGGCCCCGCTGGCGGGCGCCTGCCAGCAGGCTCTCGAGCCGCTCGAACTGGGCTGCGTTGACAATGCTCGCCAGATCGGCACTGACCAGTGGATCGTCGCCGTGGAAACGCTGCCACGCCGCGGCGATGGCGTCCACCAGGGGCTGGCGCTGTGCCGGCGTCACCAGCAGATGGTCTGGGGCGATGCAGGTCTGGCCGGCATTGAGGCTCTTGCCCCAGGCCAGCCGGTTGGCGGTGGTGGGGATGTCGGCATCGTCCAGGACGATGGCCGGACTTTTGCCCCCCAGTTCCAGGGTCACGGGCGTCAGTTGGGGCGCGGCGGCGGCCAGCACCAGGCGGCCCACCCGGGCCCCGCCAGTGAAGAAGATGTGGTCGAAGTGCTCCTGCAGCAACTGGGCGGCGACCGATCCATCGCCTTCCACCACCTGGACGGTCTCGCTCGGGAAGTGCTCCTGCACGAGGCGGCGGATCAGGGCCGAGGTGTGCGGCGTGTGCTCCGAAGGTTTGAGCACGGCGGTGTTGCCGGCGGCCAGGGCGCTCACCAGGGGAATCAGGCAGAGCAGGAACGGGTAATTCCAGGGGCCGATGATCAGCACACAGCCCAGGGGTTCGGGCCGCAGCGTGGCGCTTCCCGGCCAGGCCCAGATCGGCAGAGCGACCGAGGCGGGTCGCAGCCAGCGCCGGAGATGGCGGCGGGCGTGCTTCAGCTCCTGGCGGATGCCGATCAGTTCATAGCTGGCCTCCACGGGCGGCTTGCCCAGATCCAGCCGCAGTGCCTCCAGGAGCGGTTGTGAGGCGGCATCCAGCAGCGCCTGCAGACGATCGAGTTGCTCCAGTCGCCAGGCGAGGCTGCGGGTGTGGCCGGCGTTCACCGGGGCCCGCATGGTGTCGATCGGAGTGATCAGGAGCTCGGAGGCGGTCATGGATCCGGGAGCTGGACATCCACGCTGGCAAATGGCTGGCTGATTCCGGGGCTCGGAACCTGCTCAGACCGGCCCGCTCGCGACAGGCGTTCTGATGGACTGCGGATTCAGACGATCAGTGGACCAGTCCCACGGCAACCCAGGCGCCGCAGCGGAAGGAGAGATGGCAGGATTCCCAGCCCCCATCACAACAGCTGGTGGTGCCGATCCCCTCCAGGCCAGCCATCCTCCCGAACAGATTGCCGAGCAGTCGGAAGCCCATCACCTGGTGAGCGACGCTCAGGCAACGCATGGTCACTGGAAGATCGCTACTTCCAAATTCTTCTTCAGGAGCGGTGCCAGCTCCACAGTTTGATAAGCCCTTGACGAGATTTGAACTCGTGACCTCTCCCTTACCAAGGGAGTGCTCTACCACTGAGCTACAAGGGCATGTGGAAAGGTGGGCCGGGTTGGATTTGAACCAACGTAGGCAGAGCCAGCGGATTTACAGTCCGCCCGAACTTACCAGCCGACGATCCCTCCCCATGCAGCTGCTTGTGCTCCACGGTCCGAACCTCAACCTGCTGGGTCAGCGGGAGCCTGGCTTGTACGGCTCCAGCACCCTCGCCGAGATCGATGGCTCCCTGGCCCGTCTGGCGGCCGAGCTGGGGGTTGAACTGGCCTGCTTTCAGAGCAACCACGAAGGCGCCCTGGTGGACCGCATCCAGCAGGCGGCAGGCGGGGCTGTCGATGGCATCTTGATCAACGCGGCGGCCTACACCCACACCTCCGTGGCGATCCGCGATGCCCTGTTGGCGGTGGCGATCCCCTTTGTGGAGCTGCATCTCAGCAACACCCATGCCCGCGAATCCTTTCGCCATCACTCCCTGCTGGCCGACAAGGCTGTGGGGGTGATCTGCGGCTTTGGCGCTGGCAGCTACAGCCTGGCGCTGCAAGGGCTGGTGCAGCATCTGCAGGCGCGGCCATGAGCACCGCCGCTCCCAGTAGCCCGGTGGCCCGGGTGAAATGGCTGGCGGCCCCGAGCTCTGCCGCCTGGCTGCAGCAGGCGATGGCCGAGGCCGATCTGGTGTTGATCGACCATGCCCACTGCGAGCGCAAGGCGGCTGGGGTGGCCCTGCAGCTGATGTTCCGCTACCCCTCCGATGGGGGATTGGGGGCCGTGCTCAGCCCCCTGGCCCGGGAGGAGCTGGAGCATTTCGAGCTGGTGTTGCAGTTGCTGCAGCGGCGCTCCATTGCCCTGCGCCCCCTGGCCGCGCCCCCCTACGGCGCTGGCCTGGCCAGGCTGGTGCGGCGCCAGGAGCCCGAGCGCATGCTCGACAGCTTTCTGGTGGCCGGCTTGATCGAGGCCCGCAGCCATGAGCGCATGGCCCTGCTGGCGGCCCACAGCCCGGATGCCGAACTCCGGGCGCTCTACGGCGAGCTGCTGGCCAGTGAGGCCCGTCATTTCGGCCTGTATTGGCTGCTGGCAGAGGAACGTTTTTCCCGGCCGGTGCTGGTGGAGCGGCTGGAGCAGTTGTCGGTGCTGGAAGCGGAGCTGCTGGCGACGCTCTGGGGGGAAGCCAGGTTTCACAGCTGAACCTGCGACCAGAGGCCTGCGTGGCTGAAGGGCCCCGCCAGGGGGCGCCAATTCAAGGGGCGCCAATTCAGGGGGCTCGCTTCCCCGCCGCCGGTGACGATCTCAAGAGGCCGAACCGGTGCAAGGCCGAGCCGGTCCAAGTCCGTGCCAGTGCAAGGCAGTGTCGCGGGGCGGTTGGAAGCGTGGCCTGGATCAGGTCTGCCCAAAACATGATGGTTGTCAACCGCGGGCCCTTGGCCCAGCACCGGCAATGGCACTGGTTCAACGCAGCCGCAACCAACCGCTGGATATCGGTTGGCTCAAAGGGGCGCGCCATGCTGCTGTCGCGGCCCTGCACGCAGAGTCCTGGGCTTTAGTTGGCTGGGAGGGTTCAGCTGATCCAGTCCGGGTTGAACACAGCCACGTGTGGCAGCGCGATGCGGAGATCGGCTCGACGGTCGCCATCCACGTCACCTTGTAGCCAACCTCCCGAGAAGCGGAGTTCTGCTGCTGACCCGGTGAACTTATGGTTACCGATGTAAGTCCAGCCTGGGTTGGCGAAGGGATCGTCGCCATCAAGAATGGCGGTGATCCCAAGCCGATCACCTTGCTTTCCCTGGAAATCCGTGATCGTGTCTTGCCAGTGGCTCTTGGCATCCTTGGCTTCCCAGGCGAAGAAATCTGCGCCTTTGCCGCCCTGCATTCGATCTGATCCTTCGCCACCCTGGATCCAGTCGGTGCCGTCAGCGCCGGTAAGAAAATCGCTGCCGCGATCGCCGGAGAGGGCGTCGTTTCCCTGGCGGCCTATCAGTCTGTCATTCCCTGCTTTCCCCAGCAGTTCGCTGTTGTGCTTGGTGGCCACCAGTAGGTTGTCTCGCTGGTTGCCACTCTTCTGATCCTCCAGGGTTGCGGCCTCAATGGCGGCTTGATTGGCCTCCAGGGTGAGAAGCATGGCTTGGGCGGTCATTTCCTGACCACTTTGAGTGTTGTGAATCGTGTCGAAATAGAGGAAGTTGTCGGTTTGGTCTTCCGTTAGTGGTTCGTTGGTTGACTGCGCAAAGCTGACTGTGTTGTTAATGTCATAGCTGGCAAAGTTGCCAAGTCTTGTTCCGTAAGATTGCCAATTGGTGCCAAATTCCGGAGAGAAGTAGGTCAGTGCTGCATAGGGGAACTCTGCATTCAGTTCCTGCACCATCGCGGCGTAGTCGGTTTGGAATTGCTCCAGGCCACCAGTCTTCACGAAGCTGGCCCAGCTCGTCACCCATTCAGGTGCATCGGGGTCGCTGGCGGCTTGCAGGAGGAGGCCGCTGAGAAAGGGCATCTGGTAAGGAACGTCATCCACAACTCCGCGGAAGTCAGCCAGGGCGAAGGTCATCAGCTGGCGACTTCCGCCGGCGCGCAGTTGGACGGTGAGGTCGTCACGTAGATTGATCATCACCTGATCCAGAACGCCTTCGATATCAGGGTTCTTTTCGATGGAGGCGATCAGGAGGTCGTTGGAGCCGCCCTGGATCACGGTGAGTTCGTTGGAGGCTGGCCGCACGCCTTGCTGCAGAGCCGTGAGGATCTGGTTCTGCACGCCTGTTTGGGCCAGCTTCGGATAGGCCGTGGAAAGCAGCTCTTCGCTACCCGGCACGGTGATCACGTCGTAGAGGGAGCGGGTGTCGCTGGTGGCGCCACCGATGGCGTAGGAGGGGCCAGCCGGCGTGCCGATGCCCGGGGTGGCCACATATGGATTGGCAAGGGCGTAATAGAACGCAGGGATGTCCAGGTTGGCCGGCGATGGTACGGAAGTGGTGGCGATTCCCAGGAGGTTGCGCAGGCCCAGCTGGCAACCGAAGTTGGCATTGCTGAAGGTGACGCCACTCCATTCAGGCTGGGCCGTGGGAGCCAGGACGGTCTTCTGGATATAGGATCCGTAGTCGCCGTAGGATGAGAGGCTGTCGCCGTAGGCATAAAGCTCACGGAATAAATTATTGATAGACTGAGGGGAATTTGAGGCCATGGCGACTCTTGTCTGTCAATGTTCCGATAACCTTAGCAGGGCCTTGGAGAGATGGGATAAAGGTATCGTGCCGCAAGGTTGAACTCGGTTGATTTTGAGATGTTGAGTCGGTCTTGGCTATGGTGTTGTCTGTGGGGGTGTTTGTGGGATTAGGGTGCAGCCGCTCGCAGCTGGTTGCAGAGTCATCGAATTATTTGTCAATCGAAGATCGGCAGCAAGCGCCCTGCGAGTATTGCGGCGACGGGCCCCTTGTTATCTGGTTGGTGAAGATGTATTGGTGTGGCTTGCTGCTGCTGATGTTCTCCGCTTGCATCGTCGGTGACTGGCCCCAGCTGGGGATTGGTGTCGTGCTGCTTGAGTCTGCGAAAGAAGCGTTGCAGCCGTCCTGGTTGCGGGAGTTTTGTCTCTCTCCGTGAGGGGATGGGCGGCTCCGGGGTAGCACCAGTAGGGCGGCCATTTCAGCCTCCAGATCCCTGCCAGGACAAGCGGCTGTCTGGGGCCAGTTTCGACGGTTGGACAGGGTGATCTGAGCTGGTGTCCTCCGCTGGTGACCTCCGCCCGCTTCTCTGGGCCTGTCGATCTAGGTGGTGTAGGGCACAACGATTCAGCTGGTGGATTGGAACGTGTTGCCCATTGATTGCTGAACAGAAAAAAGCAGGGGCGTCCTGACGTGGCCGAGGCGATTCAAGCCCGTATCGAACTTAAACAGCCGTGAATAGGCTTTGGCTTGCAGACGTGCCCAGATCCGCTACACTGAATTCAAGCTCGAATAGTCGATAGTCTTAGATCATGACCCAGCCAAGATCAGCCAGAGGGCATTCAGGGCGATGAAGGGGACGGGGCGGTCAAGGTGCGATCTTGCCGCTCTTCATCCCTGAGCCAGGTCGATGTAGCAACTAATTCAGCCTGATCGCGAAGATTAAGAAGACAGATTAAATTATAATTTGAGCCTGTATTGGATCAAGGGTTGTTGTCTTATGAGCTGCAGGTAGCGTTGTGACTCAACTCTGTTGGATGATTCAGTGTCTGGGCAGAAGCTGGTCTTTGTGATGGTCGCTTCCCCTTCGCCACTCACATCCGTGCCATGGCAGTGATCTTGGCCAACTTGTCGGGGGAGAGGCCCTCCAGCTCTTCGATGCTCACCAGCCCGTCTTTGACGAAGCTGGCGAAGACGAACAGCAAGCCGGACAAGCGGAAGTCGAATCGCCCTTCGATTTCGTGGCGTCGGATGCTGAGGAAATCATGCAGCTGCCACACTTCATCTGAACGGCTGAGCGTCGCGATCTTGGCGTGCAGATCACCGATCAGAGATTCCACTTCCCGGGCCATGGCGCGATCAAAGACCGCTTGAGCCAGTGCTTGCTCTGCCGTTGTCCAGCCGGCCACTTCGGTTTCCATCGGCACCATTTTTTGCAGAAACGCTATCGCTTGGCTTTCGGCAGTGCGAGCTCAGCCGGAGTGGAGATGTGATCTGTGATGAACCGCTGCCGCCGCCGTTCCGGCAGCTGGAACCAGGGCAGCTGCGGATCCTCGTGGTGTTCCCAGTGGTAGCCGAAGTGGTAGCAGGCCAGCAACGACAACGCCGCTGGTAAGGGCAGGCTGCGGGCGTGATGGCGATCCACCGCCGTGACGGTGCCTTCCCGATGGGGCAGATAGGTGCCGAACAGAAACAACTGAATCGAGCTCAACAGCAACGGCAGGATCCAGAACAACAGCAGGTTGGCCATCGGGTGGGGCGTCAACCCATTGAGCAGCAGGGCGCACACCAGCCAGCCGCTGAGCAGGGCCGCCATCTGCCCTGGGCTGAGGTACTTCGCCATGAAGCGGAGATACCAGGCCAGCAGATTTCGGTTCTGGCCATCGTGGTGATCGGGGTCGAGCGGACTGGCTGGCGCTTGGTGATGGCGCTGATGGTTGCGGCGGCAGCTCTCCCAGGGCAGGCAGGCATAAAGGCCCAGGGCCAGGCGGCCGAGCCGATCGTTCCAGCCTGGCGAACCGGGTAGCAGGGAGCCGTGCATGGCGTCGTGGGCGACGATGAACAGACCTGTCTGCAGAAACGCCCGACTCAGCACCGCCAGAACCAGCAGGGCCGGCGGCAGTGAGGGACCATCCAACGGCAGCAATACGGCCAGACTGGCCGCCCAGGCCCCGACGATGCCAACAGAAAACCACAGCCCCCGAAGTAGGGACTGTGGTGGCAGTTGGGAACCTGGATGGCAGGAGCTGCCGATCAACGGGCGAACTTGAGCAGCTCAGCTGCTGAAGCCAGCAGATCGATGGCGACGAAATAGATCTTGCCCTGGGGATCGAGCAAGAAGCGCCAGGCCACATTCATGCCCACGCCGGCGCCGAACCAGGGGGTCTGGACTTTACCGGTGACCTTGATCTGGGTGAAGCCCCCATCAGAGGGTTCGATCACGCCCCGATCCGGCAACAGCTGAAGGTTCTGACAATCTTCGCGGAAGAAACGCAGGACGGCTTCCCGGCCCACAATCGGTCGTTGGAACGGGGGTTGCAGGGCGCCGTCAGGCAGGAACAGCTCAATCAGATTGTCGAAGTCGTTGGCATTGAGCAGATTCATGTACTCGACCACCGTGGTGTTGTCCACGCCTTCGATCACGACACTGCTGCGCTGCTCAGGAGCCGTGGGGAGAACGATGGGCTCACTGACCCGTTCAACGACAGCGTCTTTGCCAGGATCAAAACCCATGTCAACGACGAAATTGCGCAGCACGGTGATCTGCTGCCCCTTGTCGATGGTTTTGAGCGACTCGAGCACGGCCGCGGCATTAGCCGAAAGCTGGTAGCCGGCGGGGATCGGAGCGACAACGCCCTGCTCCATCCACTCGCCCAGCTTGTACCAGAAGCCCAGCTTGATGTTCACCGACCAGGAGGCATACCAACGGGCCAGCTCCGTATCGGCATGATTTGCCAGATCGCACATAACCTGGCTCTGTTCGGCGAAGTTCATGCCGCGGATGCGGTTGAGCATCGGCTCGGCGAACTGCATGCGAGCGGCTCCCGGGGCCGCGATGGTGATGGTCTTACCCATCTCGAGGTAGGCGTACCAGATCAAGGCCAGTTGATCTTCGGCACTGAGCAGGTTGTAGCGAGCTGTCAGGGCCGGCACAACGTCCGCTGACTGGGTCTCAGGGAAAATCTTTGTAGCCCTGTCAAGGGTGAACATGCGACCTCTATCAATGGATTCGGTACAGAACCTAATGCAGTGCCTGGCGCCTGCTTTGGGTGGGAAACCGTCTGGCGTAGCATCCAGGTCACCCAGGCTCGTGTTCGGCGCTGCCGTGACGCTCCAGGTCCTTGGTCTGCTCTGTCGGTTCTGTGTTCCTGGGACTGGGCGCCTGGCGGCTTGGACTGGGTGGGTGACCGAGGGCGGGTACGGCAGCTGGGAGATCTCGGCAGCTGCGGATCCGCCGAGGTGCTGGGCTGCCTTGCGGCATCCAGTTCAGCCACTTTAGGGGAATCTGCTGCTGATTAGTTGCTGCCTTCCCTGGCACTCTCGTTCAGAGAAGCAGGGGCTTTGTGGCCGCCAGGTCAAGGGGAGGCTTGCCTGAGCGGGCAGTGGGTCAGTTTCGGCCCAAAGCCGTTGCCAGTGGTCTCAAGCGGTGGTCTCAAGTGGTGACCGCCTGGCGGCGTTTCAGGCCGTAGGTCAGCGCCGCCAGCGCGGCCAGCCCCAGGCCGCCCCCGGCGGCGAGGAAAACCAGGGTCTGCAGCAGCAACAGCACCAGCCCGAGGGCTGAAAAGGTCTTGATCTGGATTCTGGCCTTGATCAGCAGGCTCAGCAACAGCAGCACGGTGGCTTGCAGGCCGGCGATCTTGGCGGCGCCCAGGGGACAGAGGGGATTGGGTAGCACCATGGAGATTCGAATCTGCCCCCATGCTGACGGGTGAGGCGTTCCAGCGTGATGGTCCGCGGCTGCTGCCCCTTCCCTACAGGCGGCCGAACCATCGCCGAAGGCTTTGCCTGCCGCGATGCGATAGTGCTGGTCAGGGACGAGTACGGACTGGTTGCGTGTTGCGCGTCACGGGCTCAGTGACTGGCTGTTGAGAAGGTGAGCATCAGCGCAATAATGAGTTGGCGGCTTCCCGTCCCTTCTTCGCGCATTCCTCATCAATATGGCCATCTGGCGCTCCCGAAACACCAAGGCCGCCAACAATTGTTTCACCGGTAAAGAGTGCAATCCCGCCAACGTTAGGGGTAAGTCCCTTGATCGGTGTCGCGGGGAAGCCCCAGGCCCCAATGCCTATTCTATGTTTTGTAGTTTCGTAGATCTTGGCGGTGGAATCTACTTTTAAGATGGGCCCTATGGTGATAATCGTATAGGCCTTGTTGAAGCTGTGCTCAAGAGTGTGCGGCGTGGCCTCATCTCCCCGAAGCACGGCAATGATTAATCCTTCCGTATTGACGACAGTGGCTGTCACGTTGTAACCCTGCCGTTGGCAGCTCGCTACCGCAACCTCAGCGGCTCGAAAGGCTGCACGGGCGGGTAGGTAAGGTTTCAGGGAAACGGCAGAATGCGCGGGTGGTGGAGTCAGCAAGCCCACGTACCCGATGGCTTCAATAAGTCCTAAGCAGATCAAGGCTTTCAAATTGCAGGATGTAATGGCGCAATCCCTCGGAGTTGTGACTAAGTCTAACTGGTCAATTTCACGTGCTGAGTCCTGGATCTCGTGAGTCCGGGAGTTAAGTTTTTTTTGCGATACGCAGGGTGATGGGCCAGATCATCTTACGACGCTGGCCTGGCTTGCCCCATTCGGCTCCGAGATCTTCGCTGATCGAATCGACAGGATCTTTGCCCTGGGCTTTAACAAAGGCTCCGCTGGCTGACCAACTCCGTAGGTATCCTTTAAGTTCGTCGAGATTCCAGTCTTGTTGAATTGAAAGAGGTGTATTCACAAGTTCGGGAAGAGTGAGCTCGTTAAAGGGTAGTGTGATCGATCGGTAGCAGTCATCAACCAAGGCTCGTTCTGGTGCCCAGTAGGGACCGACAACCTCGCGATAGTAAATATTGATCAGGTCGTCGATTGCATCGCTATTAGTTTGCAGTAATCCATAGGTCCAAACGGCCAGGATTCCGCCTGGTTTAAGGACACGTTCACATTCGGCAAAAAAAGCGTTGAGGGGAAACCAGTGCAGAGCCTGGGCCACCGTAATGGCATCCACGCTGCCCTCCGCCAGACCGCTGGCTTGGGCTGGTGCCACGCGATAACTCACTCGGTCGTTGGGGTCACTGCTCTTCAGTTGAGCTTCGCTGGCGTCGGTGGCGGTCACCGTTTTAAAGATGGCTGCCAGTGCTACTGCCGCCTGGCCGCTCCCGGTAGCGCAATCCCAGGCATGGGTCTGCTCCGCACATTGCTGAGTAATGATTTCATAGAGTCGCGAGGGGTATTTAGGACGAAATGCACCGTAGTAATGCGCAACACTTTCGAAGTGATCTGTGATCATCTCGGGGGATCAAGCTGGCTGCAATCTAGTCGTTTGTGTGCGCTGCTGGCCTTTGATCCTCCAGAAGCCAATGCTGAGTTCCATGGTCAGGTGCTGCTGAACGAAGAGTCGGGAGGAAGAGCTGTTCTTGGTGTCTCAATACAAGCTGCATTAAGGTGGCTCGGAAAATCGCCCATTGCGCTCACCCTTAGTCAGGGCAGGCATGTTGCCGCAGGGGATTTCTCGTGGTGCGACTATGGAGATCCATGATTCTTCGAGGTGACTAAGAGATTGAGCTCTGTATGAATCGGAAATGTGGCCATTAGCTGACATGCATTGCAGAATGAGAAACCTTTTTGGCATTTGGGCTTGTGTCTTCTTAGTATCGTGCTATCCAATCTCGCTGAAGGTCTTCTCCAATGCTGTTTCATCGACTCGCTCTTGCCGGTGTTTGCGGCGCTTTGATCGGAATAACAGCTCCTATCCCATTGGCTCAGGCTGCTGACTTGCCAACACAAAAGAATCTGCCCGCAGCCCTTGCTGTCAAGGTTGCCGAAGCCGCCATTGATGCTTGCAGAGCAGAGGGATTTGGAGTCACCGCTGTTGTTGTCAATACCGAAGGCAACGTTATCGTCCAAATCCGTGGCGATGGAGCGCGTGTACACACGGTTGAGACAGCACGAAACAAGGCCTATTCAGCCGTCACCCTGGCTGCTAATCACAATCTCGATTTAACGTCCGGTATTCTGGCTTCCATGCAAGCCAAAGGTGCTGTTGGAATTGGTTCCTGGCCTATGCCGCCTGCATCGAGTACCGGAATCACACTGTTTGCTGGTGGAGTTAATTTACGTTCGAATGGAGAGGTTGTTGGTGCCTTGGGCGTTTCCGGTACTCCTAATGGTAAAACTGATGAAGGTTGCGCGATTAAAGCGGTCAGTGTTCTGCGTGGACAAATTTAGTTGATCCATTGGTTTTCTGGCCCTGTTTAGCGTCAAGGGTGGGCTTTGAATAAGGATTTTCTGTCTTTTTCTGCTTTTTTGAGTGTTTTTAGCATGCAACGTCGTGATTTGCTCAAGGCTGGTCTCACTGCTGGCGCGGCGGGCTTAGCCGCTGGTGTTAGCGGTTCACGAGCTCAAGCCCAAGCGGTGGGTAGCTCTACAGCTAAGTCATCCTCCAGTCGCTCCAAGTTGGGTTTCTGGCCGGATGGAATCCGTTTGCCGGTTTCGCTGTCGGTGATGTTCGAATCCGGTAGTCAGCCAAAATTTAATCCGCCTACTCCCTTCAATAACTTTGTGCCACCGGAGGGGATTTATGACATGCCCACCATCTCCTGGTATCGCTACGGGGTGACGGAGGGCATTCCTCGTGCTCTCGACATGCTGGATCGTCTTGGACTCAAGATGACCTCCCACATGTCTGGACTTTCAGTTGAAATGTATCCGGATACGGCTCGGGATATTGTGCAACGTGGCCATGAGGCCGCTGCCCATGGCTGGGATTGGTCCGTACAATCCACTATGAATGATGAGGAAGAGCGTGCCTTTATTCAAAAGAATGTCGATATCATTCAAAAGGTCACTGGTCAACGCGCACTTGGATATAATGCACCGGGGCTGAGAGGATCTAAAAATATTCTCCAAAACTTGCATGCTCTTGGTTTTAAATATCACATCGATGACGTGAGCCGTGACGAGCCCTTTGTGGTGGACATTGATGCCAAACGGGAAATTGCCGCTGTTCCCTATGCTGTTTACCTCAATGACATCAGGGCTTATGAGGCCCGTTATTTAGCTGATGGTGATTTTTTAGATGTAATGAAGCGATCTTTCGATCGACTTTATAAGGAGTCAGCAACTCAGCGCCGAATGCTGGCCATCACAATGCATGATCGCCTGCTTCGGCCAGAGCACGTAGAAACAATTGAAGAGCTTCTTCGCTATACTCTCAAAAAGCCAGGTGTTGCTTATATGAAAAAAATTGATATTGCTAATTATATTCTTGCTGCGCCCAATGCGATCCGCGAGCCTATTGGAATCGTCTACCCCACCATACCCGGACTCTATCGCGGATGATATCTTTAAAGTGGAGCTGATCTCAGGGTTTAACGCTGAGTTCGCTTACCGTTCCATCTTGGGTGGCCACCAAAAGCTTCTCACCATTCGGTGAGAAGCTGCAACTCAGCAGATGATGGTTGCTGAGTTGAAGAGTTGCAAGATTTTGGCCTTGTAAGTTCCAGAGGCGCACCTTGCCATCATCGGCCACCGAAGCAAGGATTCCTGAACGATTGAGGGCAATGCCATTCACCCAGCCTGTTTGACTGGCCTGAATTGTTGTTTTGAGTTTTGCTGGCTTGAGTGGATCTTCAAGATCCCAAATTTTAATGGTGCCATCAAAGCCTGTCGTCAGCAAAAGTTGTTCGTTGGGGCTGAAAATGACATCATTTAGGCGTCCTTCGTCGGTATGAATTGACTGTAAGACGTTGCCATTGATTGAGAGTAGCGTGATCGCACCAATGTCCTGAGTCACGGCCACCAACTGACGTTGTCTGGCAAGGGCTAAGTGGCGCGATACACCTGAACGCTCAACTCGTTTGACCAAACGACCGTCATCCGACCAAAAGCGGATCGAACCATCATCGGACGTGGTCACGACCCCTGCTTGTGCTGGCAGGATCTCCACATCTGTGACTCCTGAAAGATGGGGGCCATAGCGTTGCGGCTCCAGTCCTTTCAGCGACCAACGTGTTGCAATGCCATTGTAGGCAGCAGTGACCAATGTTGTGTTGTCTGGTTCGAGCCTGCCGTTAAAGAGCATCGCTAGGGGCTCTTGACTGAATTCGAATTTTTTAACATCAGGTTTTTCCCATACCTTCACCACCCCATCAGATGCTGCCGTGATGAAGTTCGTGCTTGTTGGTGAATAAGCCACCTGAATCAGCGATTCACCTTGGAGATCGTGAGCCTTGAACTGCTCGATCAGCTTGAGTGTGGCCTTTGTTTGGCCAAAGGCTGCAGATGACAGCCCAGGCAGGACTACGCTCATCGCCAGCACGAGTTGCAGGAGGCGTTTCATAATGCGCGGCTGGTAGAAATTTGGTCTGTTGTGATTTTAATCTCAATGATCCAGAGTTCGCCCTGGCTGCCAACAACCGCCGCCAGTTGGCCATTGGGGGCACAATCCACCTTGGTTAGACGTGAGCTGGTGCTGAGTTTGAGTTGGGCAAGCTGTTTGCCCAGCAACGACCATTCCTTCAGCACCCCATCGTCTCCCACGGTGAGAAAGGGCCCCTGGGGTGTCTTGCAAAACATGCCACCACCTGCCCAGCCTTTGCTGGTGGCTTTCAGCCTGAACTGCAGCTTGCCATTGAGATCCCAGACCGTGACGGTTCCATCTGTGCCCGCGGCTGCAATTTTTGTGCCATCAGCATTGATGGATAGTTGATTCATACGTCCATGCGGTGTTTGAAAAGTGCTTGCACGCACCGCTTCTTTCGTGTTGCCGAGATGCATCACGTGCAGCCAACCATTATCGGATGAGGACACCACCAGATTGCCCTGGGGCGATACGACCAGTTGACGCGCTGTTCCAGGGAAGATTCCACTCCAGGTGCGTAGTCCCTGGGGATTGCGCAGCACCACCTGGCCGTCATCAGAGCTGCTCACGAAGTCTCCACTGTTGCCCACAAAGCGAGTGTCAGCCACTGCGGCTTTGTGGAGTTGATACTTGTTGATTAATACGCCATCCTTGCTCCATAACCAGGCAGAGCCGTCATAACCCGTCGTTAGGATCTTGCTGCCTTGGTTGTTGAAGTGGGCATTGAACATTGGCGGTCGCTGCCCCTCCATGATCGCTAATGGCTTGCCATCAAGTGTCCACAGTTGGCCAACTCCCCCTCCACTGGCCGTAAGCACCCTTGTGCCATCTGGTGAAAACTCAACGTTTTGAAGCAGTACGGGAGCGGCTTTCCACTCGCGTAGGACTTGAAGACCTGCCTGTGCTGGGGTTTGGAGTAGCCAACAACTTGAAACCGCAGTGAACAGGAGCTTCGAGAGCTGATGCTTGCGTTTCAGAGGTCTGATGGAGGACGTGTCCATGGTGTTGATGTGTCGTTTTCTAGGGTAGACGTTCAAACAGGACGACTTGGTCAATCCCTTGTTGGCCTGCCCAGATGCGATTGTTGAGACCATTCATCTCAAGAGTTTGAACATTTTGTTTGTTGCCTGGGAATATGGTGAATGATTGATTGAAGGGGTTGAACTGGGTGATTGAGTTTGTTCCAAAGTCTGAGCTCCATACCTTTCCCTTGTTGTCGACATAGGTTGAATAGCCCCGTGGACCTAAGCCAGGTAGTTTGTAGAGGCTCCATTGTTTTGTCGTTGGCGAATAGCGCCTCAGGGCTCCGTCGCCCCAGGTTGTAATCCAAAGATTGCCTTCTGCATCTGTCCAGATCCGTCTAGATCCGTTGGCTTTTGAGTCGGGTATCGCCACTGTTTCGGCGCTGCCATCCTCGATATTGATTTTAGCAATGTGGTTGCCAGCCAGATTCGTATACCAGACCTCACCCTTTGGCGTCGTAGTCATGCCATAGGGGCCAAATCCACCAGGAGCAGCAAAGACCTTGATCTCTCCAGTTTTTGGATTCAGGCGCCCATAGTAGCCATTTTGAGCGGTAAACCAAAGAATGCCATTCCGATCAAACGTCGGTGTGTTTAGATTGCCGTATCCCATCGACAGTGGAAACTCAGGCAATACAAATGTTTTGACTTCATGGGTCTTCCTATCAAAGCGGCGAATCGCGTTGGATTCATCGCAAATCCACAGTCCGCCATCGGGGCCAAGAATCACGCCATGGGGGTGGGAGCCGCGCCCCAAGGGGTATAGATTGATTGCTTTTGTGACTGGATTGAGATGTCCAATCACTCCTGACCACTGACCGTTAAACCACACGGATCCATCGGGGTCTGGCGCGACATCCCGCGTTCCGATCCCAGGCGGGGTGGTGTAGATGCTGACCTTGTAGAGCTTGGCGTCGCTGCCTATGGCGGCTGGCGCGGGAAGCAGCGTGCTCGTGTAGGTTGTTCCTGGGCTGTGTTGAGCCCATGCTGCACCGGTGCCGGCTTGAGAGGCTAAGGCCAAGGCAATGGCGAGATGCTTCATCCTGGTTGTCATTTTGGCCGGCATTTGTTTGGTAGATGGCTCGAGGCGTTAGTTTGTCTGCTGTGGAATTGCTTTCTTGTAGGGTGTTGGGCTGAATCTGCCGGATCTTGTGTTGTTTGGGGTTGCGCTTGAGTGTTATTGGCAGCCGATGGCTTCGAGTTTGTAGGTGAATCCTTTGGCGCTGGGGTAGAGGTGAAAGTTTTCAAGGATTTTGACGTTGAATGCCGTGAGATTCTTTCCTGGCTGGTTGACCATTAATGGCCCCCAGGTGATTGGGCTAAGGCTGTTCGGAGTGAATATTGGAGCGCCGCTTTCAAAAATGGAGTCGTCGTTGTACCGTGATACCAACTGAGTCGGATAGACGCCTGTGTCGGTGGACAATGGTGTCAAGATAATTGTAACACTTTTGATTGGTCGGTCTACCAAAAAGAAGGTATTGCCGTGGGAGTTGAAGCCGAGCGAGGGGCCGATGGTAGTTTGGATTGCCTGTCCTGTGCCTTGTGAGATTTGGGGCTTCAGCGCGCTGCATTCTGCTGCTCGAGTATTTCCTGGTGTCGCTGCCGCGATTGCGATGCTTGCAGTGGCGCCAATGGCGAGAATCCTGATGTTCGTTTTCATTCTCTAAACGCTGACGTTGGGTTCATACTTTTTCTTCATCAGATTGTGTTGTCGGGTGTGTCTCCGTGGTTGTGCGTGCGTGCGGTGCGTGTATCCCTCGCTGATGGCTAGAATGGATAAAGTTTTGCAGTTGTCAATGCCCCTGATTCTGCACAGCCTTCATCTTCTTTCCCTGACCGGGCTCCGGATACGCCGATTGCCCCCACCACTTCTTTGTCTATTTCAATGATCACGCCGCCGGCGATTGGTGTGATTTCGTCGATACTATCTGCTGGCAGTGCGAGGTCTCCAATGGCTTGATGGCTGGCTCGCAAGCCGGCCGCCACCTCTGATGTCCGCTTTACACCTTGCAGGGGCGCCATAGCTACAGCAGTGTAAGCCTTTTTCTTGCTCAGACCAAACGTATGTGGTGCGGCATGATCCCCTTGCAGTTGCACAATACTTTGACCATGCTGATCGACCACACTGGCGCTCACCTCTGCCCCTAGGGCTCGACAGGTGCTGATGGCTGCGCTTGCAGCTTCAATCGCTGTTTGCAATGGCAGCCTGTGCTCGCTTGGTAGCTCAGTTTTGGCGGCAGCTGGAGAGGCCACCGCCGTGAAGACGATGGCCAGGCAGGCGAGCGATGCCATCAGGTTGTGGATGACCAGCCGTTGGCTGATCCATGGGCTGATGGCGTTGCGCATCAGGATTTCAGCAGCTCGATCAGGCGGGGCGAAGCGAAGACATCGCGGTAGAAGGTGAGCTGTTCACTCTTGAAGTAACACCCACCCCGATGGCCTCGGCGCACCCAGCACACCGTACCCTTGGCAATTGCCTCTCCACTTTCGTCGTCGAGGCAGTGCCATTCAAAGTGCACAAATTCACCCCAGAACATCACGATGGGCCAGCACATCGTGACGCCGGGTTGGGCGATCAAGGCCCACCAATGCCTTTCGCGCTCGCTCTGTTGATCCAAGCCGTAGAAGGGACCGTCTTGGCAGAAGTAGACTAGATCCTTGCGGTATTCGCCGCGAAGCACATCGCCTCGCGCGCGGCGCAAGGCTTCGCAGTGGGTGGGCCACCACTCCTTGTTTTCGGCTTCGATTTGCTCGCGGCTGTAGCTTTCATTGATCTCCGGAAGTTCGTCTTCTTTGAGGGCAATGAAATCTTCGGCCTGCTGGCTCAGCGTGGCGCCCAGCTCTGGGCTGATCAGCCCGGGCCTTGAGAAGTTGCCCGAAAGGCCTTCGTAGTAGTTTTTCGCCATGGGACGGGGGATGATGGTGTCAGGCCAAAGGCGGTGGGCTTCAGGGAGAAGCGACACCGATGAGATGTTTAAGGGTGGTAGCCCCTTCAAGCACGATCTGCTCGGCTGTTGCGCCTAGCTCACGCCAGGTGCGGGTGCGGCGCGACAGCATCGGATCGTGGGGATTGAAGGTTTCGATGCTAACCCCCATGTCTGCGGGAAACTGGCCGAGCCACTGGGCCAGGCGCTCCCAATCCAGATGGCAGCTGCCAATCAAACCGCGGTTGGCACCACAGAGATGGACGTGGGTGGTGGCTGGTTGATGGCGGCTGAGATCGTCGTAGAGGTTGGACTGCTCGATGTTGGCGTGGAAGAGATCCACCAGGATGCCAAAATTGGCCACACCGACCGCCTCCCGCAGAGCCTGACCTTGCTCGAGGGTATTGATTAGGCTGCTTTGGTAGCGGTTGAGTGGTTCTACGCTGAACGGGCGTCCCCAGGCAGCGATCTCGTCACCCAGTTGGCGATATGACTCACACAACCGCTCCCAATCCTCAGAGGTGCTCGGTTCCGATGCTAGTTGGGAGAGATCGCCGTGGAGTGGTCCCGATAGTTTTTCAGCGCCACTGTTGTGGGCAAATTCAAGCAAGCGTCGGACATGATCCTGGGCTTCGCGTCGTTGGTTCACCTCTGCACTGGCCAGACTCAGGCCGCGCGGCAGCCCTGAGCAGAGCGTGTGCGGCAGCCCATGGCGGGCACTGAGCGTTTTGAGATGGCTGGCGCTGAGGCCACTGAGGTCGTAGCTGGCTGCTTCGACAAAATCAATGGGGCTGATTTCCAGTCGTTCAAAGATTTCAGTGGCCTCAGCATTGCTGAGGCTCGGCGACCAGGCAAACGTGTGAGCTCCGATCCTCAGCATGGGGCTAGGCCTTGAGCAGAGTGCTGATCAGCTCCACTACCACCTCCGGAGCCTCTTCCGGCACGTAATGGCCGCAGCCTGGGATCACACCACCTTGCACGGCCGGATCGCAGGCTTTGAGCGAGTTCACAAAGTTGATCCCGGTGGCGTGTTCGCCGCCATACACGTGCAGCGGCTTGGCAAATTGATGCTGGCGGTGGGCTTCGGCAAAGGCACGATTGGCTTCAACGGCTCTGTAGTAGTTGAAGCCGGCCGTCATCGCCCCTGGTTTGCTGTAGGCACGGGTGTAGATCTCAATCGCTGCGGGAGTCATCGAACCTGCCACTGCTGTTTTGGTGCGGAAAAACCAGCCCAGATACTCCTCTTCCCGCCCGGCTGTGAGCATCTCGGGGATGTCTGCCATGGCATGGAAATGAAATTGCCAGGTGCGCGATCCTGGCCGGGGCATGTAGGCCTCCTGGGGCACAAGACCAATCAGGGCCGCATCCAGAAGCAGGGTGCTGCGCAGTTGGTCGGCGTGGAGGATTGAGAAGGCATGAGCCACCCAGGCGCCCACGTCGTGGCCCACCAACACCACCTCGTTGATTTCGTGTGCTTTGAGGTAGTCGCTGATTTCTGCGGCCACTGCTGGAGTGCTGAAGTCGCCGTCGAGGCCGAGGCTGGTTTCACCCTGGCCTCGGATTTCGAGGGCAATCACCCGGGCGCGTCCGCGCAATTGGGCAATCACATGACGCCAGGCGTACCAGGTCTGGGGCCAGCCGGCAAGCAGCAGCACCACTGGCCCTTCTCCTTCATCAATGGCATGGAACTGCAGCTTGCCAACCTCGGTGGTGGTGTGGCGGAAGGCTTCGGCAGGGAGGTCTTGCAGCATGGTGGAGCAGTAGTGAACCGTATGGCTGGCTTGAAACGCTTACTTCCCGGTGGCGTCACTGGTCAAGGACCAGCTTTGCGAGACACGGGTTGGGCTTGAGAGGTTGGGCGCGGAGCGTGAAACTGTCGACGGCTTCAGCTCGGCCGACCTGCCATAGAACCTGTTCGAACCCAGCTTCGGCTGCGGCCTGGACTCTGAGCGTGAATCCGTTCGCATTCAGCGGCATTATGGGGCCTGAGTTGGCACCGGCCTGACTGCAGTGTCTAGCCCGTTGGAATCCTTAATGGCGGCCTGATACCCGCTGAGAGCTCCTGAGCCGTCGCCTCCCAGAGCGATCCCTCGGTTCGGATTTGCGCAGCGGAGCAAGCTTGGTGCCCCATTCGGTGGGGGCCGAGGTCGTCGGGCTGCTTCAAGCCCGCCTCAGGGAGCACGTGCCCCAGGCCTCGCCACTGTGGCGGCAGTCGAGCTCAGAGCCGTCTGTGAGGGGCTGCAGGCCGGCGTGGGTGGATCGCTGGCCAGCGGCAGCTTGGCTGAACGCCTGTTGCCACAGGGGTTTAGCTCCGCAATGCTGGGGCATGGACAGGAAGCGGGCGGCGGGAATCGAACCCGCATCATCAGCTTGGAAGGCTGAGGTTTTACCACTAAACTACGCCCGCACTGGTACAGATCAACTCCCCTGAGAGGGGCTGCTGTCGCGGTAAATGGCAGCGCCTTGGAGGGACGCTGGTCGGACTTGCGGCCGATCCCCCTGACCTGGGGTTCAGGGTTGCAGCATTATGACCTCCGCCGGTGCCCTCAGCCTTGTCTCCCACCTCCCCCCAGGCTCTCGCGATGGCTGATCGCGACGACGGCGGCACTGGCTACATCGATCCGGCCGATCTCGGCCCTGGTCCGCGCGGGCGCATGCTCTGGGCCTATGGCATGGGTGATGCCGGCACCGGCATGGCCGCCTCCCTGATTGGCTTCTATCTTTTCATTTTTTACACGTCGGCCGTAGGTATGCCGCCCTGGATGGCGGGCCTGGTGCTGATGCTGGCCCGTCTCTGGGACGCGATCAACGACCCGTTGATCGGCTGGCTGAGTGACAAAACCAAGACCCCCTGGGGGCCCCGGTTGCCCTGGATCGTTGGCAGCGCGGTGCCCCTGGGCTTTGCCATGGCGTTGATGTGGTGGGTGCCACCCGGTGGCCTGTGGCTGAAGTTCGCGATCTTCGTGCTGATTTCGATGGTGGCCAACAGCCTCTACACGGCGGTGAACCTGCCCTACTCGGCCCTGGCAGCCGAGCTCACCACCAGCGTCTCGCTGCGCACCCGCCTGAACACGGCCCGTTTCACCGGCTCGATCATTGCCACCTTGGTGGGTGCCCTGCTGGGTGGCCTGCTGCTGCGAGATCACGCCGATCCGGCCAGTTACTGGCGAGTCGGCGTGCTCTCGGGGGTGATCATCACCGTCGCCACCCTGATCTGCAGCTGGGGCCTCGCCCCCCAGGCCAAAAACTGTCAGACCCCCACCAGCGAACCGGGCAGCACCCGCCGCCTGCTCAGGCGGGTGCGCAGCAACGGCCGCTTCCTGATGGTGCTGGGCCTCTACCTGCTGCTGTGGTGCGCCCTGCAGCTGATGCAGACCGCTGCCCTGATCTACCTGCCCGTGGTGATGCACCTGCCGGAGGGCTGGAGCAACTGGATCCTGATGCCTTTCATCCTCAGCAGCCTCGGGGGCCTGTGGATCTGGAATCTGGTGTCCCAGCGCCTCGGCCGCATCCGCGCCCTCCACTGGGGCACCACTCTCTGGATCATTGGGTGTTTGGCAGCGATGCTGCTGCCACCCCTCGATGCGGCCGTTCATCCCACCGGCTCGTTGGCCAACGGGGTGCGGTTGGCCCTGCTGCTGCTCACCATCATGACCTCAGGCGTCGGCGCGTCCACTGCCTACCTGATCCCTTGGTCCTTGCTGCCGGATGCGATTGATGTCGATCCGGAGCGACCGGCGGGCCAGTACAGCGCCTGGATGGTGTTCACCCAGAAGATCTGCATTAGCTTCGCCCTCTTCTTCTTCGGCAACCTGATGAGCCTGAGTGGGTACCAGGCCAGGTTGGAGATCCTGCAACCCACCAGCGCCCTGGTGGCAATCCGCCTCTGTATGGGCCTGATTCCGGCCATGCTGATCGTGCTCGGGCTGGTGGTGATGCGGCGCTGGCCGGAACGGGGCCTGCATCGGCTGGCGGCTGGAGTCCAGTCATGAGGGCCCCCCGCTGGCTGGTGCGCCTTGGCAGCAGCTTGATGATCGGCGGTCAGGCCGTCAGCGCCATCGCCCGCGGCCGCATCGGCATGACCGATCTGGTGCAGGAACTGCTGGAGGCTGGCCCCGGCAGTTTTCTGATCGTGCTGATCACCGGTCTGGCCGCCGGCACGGTGTTCAACATTCAGGTGGCGGCCGAGTTGTCGAAGCAGGGAGCGAATGCCGCCATTGGCGGCTTGCTGGCTCTGGGGCTTTCACGCGAGATCGCGCCGCTGCTCACCGCCACGCTGCTCACCGGCAAGGTGGCCACCGCCTATGCCGCCCAGCTCGGCACGATGAAGGTGACTGAGCAGATCGATGCGATCACCATGCTGCGCACCGACCCGGTGGAATACCTGGTGGTGCCGCGGGTGCTGGCGATGGTTGTGATGTCACCGGTGCAGTGCTTGCTGTTCTTCGGGGTGGCGATCTGGTCCGGTCAGATGAGTAGCACCATGCTCTACAGCGTGCCGCCCGCTGTGTTCTGGAACTCGGTGCGCACCTGGATGGAACCCAACGACCTGCCTTCGATGCTGCTCAAGGCGCTGGTGTTCGGCCTGCTGATCGCCGTGCTGGCCTGTGGCTGGGGACTCACCACCCGGGGTGGTCCCAAGGAGGTGGGCACCAGCACCACCGGCGCCGTGGTGATGATTCTGGTGACGGTGGCTTTAGTGGATGTGGTGCTCACCCAGATCCTGTTCGGAACCTGAGGCGGGGGGGGCCATCGCCAAGACCGGCTCTGCTGAGCGATCTTGCCTGTGGCCCCTTGCTGGCCAAGATCCGCTCCACCGGCTCCAACCGCTCTGGCTGCTGCGGTTCACCCGTATCCAGAACCCTGGCTCCTGGCCTATCGGTTCCAAGGGCTTGAACGACCGCCACGATGGGGGCGCCTATGGGCTTTGAAGGCAAGCTTGCCTGTCTAGGTGTCAATTCCCTCAGGGACGTTGGCGCTCCAGGGAATGGCTCCGCCAATTGAATTGGCCGCCTTCCTGAAGCCAGAAGGGGGGACTGGCGCCAGTTGCCGAATCAGGGGTCTTTGTTCCAGTGGCGGCAACGCCGTCGTTCCCAAATCGGGCTGGACAGATGATGCTCACGGGCAATGCAAATCGCTCTGGGGTAGCCGGCTGATCGCCCAGCCCCAATCCTTGCTTTGAATAGTCCGTCCATGGCCAGCTCGTGGAGCCGTCCGGGCTTCGGCACCGCCCTCCATGGAGGGGCACCCTGCCCGGCTTCGCTGCTGCCACGGCCTACGGCTTCAGCCGCCGCCTGCGCCAGTGCCAGTGCCGCCGCCCCTCTGTGGCCAGCACTTCTCGTGCGGCACCTCTCAGCCGAGGGTTCCTGTTCACGCCAAGGTCAGCGGAGCCACCGGCGGCTTTTTGGTGTAGATCAGAGCCTGCCGATCGGACCGACGCCTTGGCCAGCCCCGACCTACCCGAACCCGCAGCCGAGCTTCCGGCCCAGCCCCCGGATCTGGACCTGGCGGCCGCTGCCCCGCTCAGCGATGGCGGCCGTCCCGAGATCTCCCCGGACGTCAGCCTCGAGCCCCGCTACTGGCTGCCCCTGGGTGTGACCCTGCTGGGGCCCGCCTGCCTGGTGTCCACGCCCCTGTGGAGTGGCGTGCGCTGGCTCACCCTGGCCTTGGTGCTGTTCGGCGGTTTCCTGCTGCTGCAGGCCCGGACACTGCGGCTGGAGTTCGCCGCTGCGGATCTGGTGGTGTGGCGGGGCGAGACGGAGATCCGCCGCTTTCCCTATGCCTGCTGGCTCAGTTGGAGTGTCTTCTGGCCCCGGCTGCCGGTGCTGTTCTATTTCCGTGAAGAGCGCAGCATCCATTTTCTGCCGGTCCTGTTCGACGCCAATACCCTGCGCCAGCAACTGCAGCTGCGCCTGGCCCATCTGGCCTCCGCGCCGACGCCATGACCGACCAGCCCAGCCGCCCCGCCCCGGCGCCCCAGGCCCCCCATGACCAGCCCGGCGCTGGAGATAGGGGCCTCCAGGACGCTGCCCAGGACGGCCCAGAACCCAACACCTCGCCCTGGCCCTCGGGCCAGGCTGGGCCCATGGATCGCGCCGGCCCAGCAGTCCAGCCGGAGCCCACCGCCCGGGTCAAGTCACCTGCCATGAACGAGCTAACGGATTGGAGTGAATCAACCGCGATGGCCTTGCCCATGGAGTCGGGCGATCCAGCGGCACCGGGGGAGTCTGCAGACGTGGCAGCCTCTATGGCCCCAGCCGCCAATGCCTTAGCCGCCAGCGCCTCACCAGCCAGCGCGATGGAAGCGAGCATTGCCGCTGCTCAGGCCCGCGAGGCGCTGCTGGAGCTGCTCCTGCGTGACCTGGGCCAGCGGCGTCTGTCCCTGGAGCAGGAGATCGCCGGCCTCGAGCAACGCCGCACCCAGATTCAGAAGCAGATCGCCAGCAGCTTCAGCGGCCAGTCCGATGGCATCGCCCGCCGGGTGAAAGGCTTTCAGGAGTACCTGGTGGGCGCCCTCCAGGATCTGGCGGTCGCGGCCGAACAGATCGAGCTGGTGGCCCAGCCGGTGTTGGTGCAGCCTTCGCCGCTCGACAAACAGGAGGCCGCCAGCGCGCCTGAACTCTCCCCGCCAGCCGCCGCCGGACTGTTCAGCCAGGACGAGGCCCTGATCCGCAGGCTGCTGAAGCGCTATGGCGGCCAGCCGGATTTCAATGCCGATCCCTGGAAGCTGCGACGCACCCTGGAGCCCGCCGGCGCCGCCCTGCTGGACGATTGGTTTCTCGGCCAGGGGGGGCGGGGGGCCCAGTCCAGCAGCGGCAGTCGCAATCGCAACGTGCTGATTGCCGCCGCCGCCATCGCCATCCTCGGCGAGCTCTACGGTGATCGTTTCCAGACCCTGGTGCTCGCTGGCCAGCCGGAGCGGTTGGGGGAATGGCGTCGCGGCCTGCAGGATTGCCTCGGCCTCAGCCGCGATGACTTCGGCCCCAGCAGCGGCATCGTGCTGTTCGAGCGCTCCGAGGCGGCGATCGAGCGGGCCGATCGACTGGAGGAACGGGGCGAGCTGCCGTTCATCGTCATCGATGCCGCCGAACGGGTGGTGGACATCCCCTTGCTGCAATTCCCTCTGTGGCTGGCCTTCGCCGCCGGCCCCGACGAGCTCGTGCTCGATGAAGATCTCTACTGAGGCCGGCGTCAGGCCTGGGTCGGGTGCCAAGTCAGGGCCGGGTGCCAAGTCAGGTCCCTGGCATCGCGTCAGTCCAACCAACCGCTTGCCAGCCCCCGACCCAGGCCCCTCATGCCTGAGCCAAGCCTCCACCAGGGATGGGGCGTTTGCTGCTCAGCCGTGAACCCCGCCCAGAGCACTCGGAAGCAATGCCGTCCGCAAGGCTAGCCCTCAGGCAAGCTGATCGCCGAAACGGAAGTCCCAGGCCACCGCTGCTGCGGCCAACGCCACCAACGCCGCCAACCCAAAGGCTGCCAACATCACGGCCCCTCCAACCAGCGTTGCCTCAGTCCGGCGGCCAACGACGGTGCCACTAACGCCAGGCGGCCTGGTCTCGGGGCCGCCTCATCCCTTCTCCCATTTCCCAAGCCTGCTCACCACCTGCCCATGCTGCTGAACCTCCTCGTACTGGTGGCCGGCTATCTGCTCGGCTCGATCCCCAGTGGTTGGCTGGCTGGCCGCTGGCTGGCCGGTCTTGATATCCGCCAGCAGGGCTCGGGCTCCACCGGGGCCACCAACGTGCTGCGGGTGCTGGGCAAGGGTCCGGCTCTGGCGGTGTTCGTGGTCGATGTGTTCAAGGGCAGCCTGGCGGTGCTGCTGGCCAAGGCCCTGCTGCAACCGCCGATCGGCTACGACGCCGGCAGCGACTGGTGGGTGGTGGCGGCCGGCCTGGCGGCCCTGGCGGGTCACATCTGGCCGCTGTGGCTGGGCTGGAAGGGGGGCAAGGCGGTGGCCACCGGCCTGGGCATGCTGCTGGGCCTCACCTGGCCCGTGGGCCTGGCCTGCTTCGGCATCTTTCTGGCGATGCTCACCTTCAGCCGCATCGTTTCGCTTTCCAGCGTGGTGGCTGCCCTCGCCTTGCCAGCTCTGATGCTGGCCTGGTTCGGCGGTAACGGCCTGCGGCCCGCTTATCTGCTGCTGGCGGTGCTCACCACCGTGCTGGTGGTGTGGCGCCATCGCAGCAACCTGCAGCGCCTGCTGGCCGGCCAGGAGCCCCGGCTCGGCGCCGCCAAGGCTGCTGATGACAAGGCTGCTGCCGACAAAACCGCAGCTGCAGACAAGGCTGGTGACAGTTGAGAAGGCTGCTGGCGCTGCCAGCGACCCAGCCCAAGCCGGTTCAGGGTCCTGAAACGCGGCTTGGGAGACGGCTGAACCCCCCTTGCGCAGCCCTGAGCGGTGTTTACCGGCCCTATCCAAGCGTCTGAATACTGGGCTGTTGGCTGGCGAGGCAGCGGCCAACCCGGGCTGAGACTGGTTGTTCAGCAGCCTCTCAAGCCAGCTCGCGGCTGCGATCTGCCGCCGCCACTACCGCCTCGATCAGGGCCGAGCGCAGCCCGGCTCGCTCCAGATGCCGCAGCCCGGCGATGGTGGTACCGGCTGGGCTGGTCACCATGTCCTTGAGTTGGCCGGGATGGAGTTCCCGCTCGTGTAACAAGGCGGCGGTGCCCGCCAGGGTGCGATGGGCGAGATGCTGGGCCAGGGACCTGGGCAAGCCAGCCGCCACGGCGCCATCGGCCATGGCTTCCGCCACCAGGGCCACGAAGGCGGGACCGGAGGATGTGAGGGCCAGGAAGCCATCGAGCTGGGGCTCAGGCAGCTCCAGCACTTCCCCCACCCGGGCGAACAGCTGTTGAACCCACTCCTTGTGCGCGGCACTGAGGCCCTCACCCCAGGCCAGGCCGGTGAGCCCCGCACGCACCAGGCAGGGGGTGTTGGGCACCGCCCGCACCATCAGGCAGTTGGGGAAAAGGCGCTGCAGCCGGGCCAGGGTCACCCCGGCGAGCACGGAGATCAGCAGCCTCGGGCTGGTCGGGGCTTCGGCTGCAGCCAGGGCCGCGGCTACCCCCTCAAGTTGCTGGGGCTTGACCGCCAGCAGCACCACCGGGGCCTGCCAGGCCTGCAGAGGATCGGTGCTCACCGCCAGCTGATGGCTGTGGCGCAGCCGTTCGGCCGAGGCCTCGCTGGCCACCACAGCCAGCAGCCGTTGCCGGTCAAGCAGCCCGGCTTCGATCAGAGGAAACACCAAGGCCTGGGCCATCCGACCCAGGCCGATCACGCCGACCGTGATCTCACCGCCATTTATCTCACCGGCAGCCCCGGCGGTGTCAGGGCTCCGGTCGTCAGACCAGATCATCCTTGCGGCCCCAGGCGGGACTCGGGGCGGCATCCTGGGGCTCGTGGGGGGTGCGGCCGGCGGTGACCGTGGGGGAGGCGGACTCTTCGCCACCGGCGGTGGTGACGGTGACACAGCTGGGCGCGAACAGGAAGATGCTCTCGCCCACCCGCTCCTGATGGCCATCAATGGCAAAGGTGCCGCCGGCCACGAAATCCACGGCCCGCTGGGCCTGATCGGGCTCCATCATCGTGAGATTGAGGATCACCGTCTTGCGCTCCCGCAGGGCCTGGATGGCGCGCGGCATCTCATCAAAGCTGCGGGGCTCCATCAAGCAGACCTCCACCGCTGAGGTGGAGAGGCCGGGCATGCCGATCACGTTGGTGCCGGCGAAGGGATCGTCGCTGCCGAAGGGTTCGCTCAGAGCCAGGGCGCTGGTCGGGCTGCTGCTGCCGAAGCTGCGACTGCTGGGGGCGGGCTCGCCCTCCTCGCCAGGGTCGTAGTCAAGCTCGTCGTCGTATTCGCCATCGAGGTAGTCATCTCCTGAGACGACGGCACGCAGACGGGAAAACAACGACACGGATAGCCTCTGATTGGGTACTTCAGACCTGAATAGCGTCCCACGCCAGCGGTGGCAAGCTCTCAACCGGTGTTCGTCAGCGATTCTGGCCCTTGGGGGGCCTGGGCCCCTGGCCGAGTGCCAAACAACGTGGTACCAAGCCGCACCCAGGTGCTGCCGGCCGCCACCGCTTCCGGCCAGTCGCCACTCATGCCCATCGACAACTGCTCCAGGCCGTGCTCCGCCGCCAGATCGGCACACTCCGCAAAGAGCTGGCGGCGCTGCTCCAGGGTCAGGCCCTGGGGGGCGATGGTCATCAGACCCACGGGCCGCAGCGGCGTCAGAGCGCCCAGGCTCGGCCAGGCCTGGCGGAACTCGGTGGCACTGAAGCCGGTCTTGGCTGGATCCGCTCTGAGCTTCACCTGAAACAGCACCGCCGGCGTCAGGCCTTCTTCGGCGGCAATCCGCTGCAGCCGCTTGGCCAGCTCCAGGCTGTCAACTGAGTGAATCGTGCCGAAATGGCGCAGCACTCCCCGGGCTTTGTTGGCCTGGAGTCGACCGATGAAATGCCAGTCGAGGGGGGCCAGATCGGTGAGTTGCTCCTGTTTGGCCTGCGCTTCCTGCAGCCGGCTCTCACCGAAGCTGCGCTGCCCCAGGGCCACCGCCGCGCGGATGGCCGTCGCGTCCTGGCCTTTGCTGACGGCCAGCAGCTGGGTGGCGCCAGGCAACTGCCGGCGCAGTTCAGCCAGCCGCGCGGCCAGGGCGCCGCTGGTCATCAGATGAAGGTCTGGTCGAACAGCTGCCGCCAGCGGGCCAGCACCTCGGGGCTTTCGCGGCGGGCCCGAGCAAGATTTTGCTCAGCGAAATGGCGGGCATCCATCAGTGGAATCACCTCGAACATCGCGCCACGACTCTGCAGCGTCACCAGAAAAAAGATCCTCTGGGCGTAGAGGGTGGCAAAAAGATCCTTACTCTCCGCTACGGGGGCAACCCGATAGAGCATCCCGAAGGTCGGGTGATTCAGGTAGCGCTCGGAACTCACATCGCCAAACGAACTTGAACCATTCAACCCCACCGCGTTCAGGCCAGAGCGGAGCAGGCCCTGGAGAGGCGAAGGCCCCAACGCCGCTGCGGCCAGGATCGGTGGCGTCGGGCCGGCGGATCTGAGCCAGCCGGGAGGCGGCCGCCTGGGGGCTCCGTTCAACAGCCTTCGCGCTGGATCCAGGCCGCTGGCTTGGGTGCTGGGGTGGGCCCAGCTTTTTGCTGGCCGTGAGCCACCGCGGGCCTGGAGAGGGCCGCATCCAGCCAGCTCTGGGGTGAACAGCCGCCCAGGAGCGTGTTGCCCGTAGCCCGTTCGTGCTGATCGCCAGGTCCGCACCCGCTCCAGACCAACGTCCAGCGTGGTCTCAGGCAGATCTCGGCGGGATCGCAGCTCAGGTCTCTCTGGCGATCGCGAGCCATGGCCGGTCAGCTGGATTCCGGATTGAATCGCCTAGGCGGCACCGAGACGAACCCTCAGTCCCACCAGCAGCACCAGTCCGGCAGCCGCCAGCAGGGTCGGCACTGCAGCGAATGGGGCGGGCTGATGCAGGCTGGCGGGCGTCAACCAACGGCCGCCACGGGCCATCAGTGCCTCGGCCCCCTGCTCTGACCGCAGCAGCACATTCGCCAGCAGGCGTTCCCCCACGGCCAGGGCCAGGCCCAGGCCCGCCTTCCAGCCCAGGGATTTGAGGTTCACCGCCCGGGTGGCCAGGGAGCGCAGCAGGTTCTGAAACTCCTCCTGCACCAGCGGCAGGAAGCGCAGGGACAGCAGCAGGATGAAACCGAGCCGTTCCACCGGCAGCCCCAGGCGCCCCAGGGGAATCAGCCACCAATCAAGGGCCCACACCAGGGCTTCGGGGGAGGTGCTGAGCAGTAGCAGGTTGGCGCTGTGGATCAGGGTGAACAGCACCGTGGCGCTATTGAGGCCGAGCTGGGCTGACTTGCGGTTCACGATGATCGGACCCAGGGGCAGCGGCCCCAGCTGCACAGGGCCCCAGTGCACCAGCTCCCAGGAGAGGCCGAGGCGTTCCGGTGCCGGGCTGCCGGGGCGCTGCGCGGGGGCGAGGCGCAGCTCCGTGGGCGGGCGCTGCAGGCTGGCGGCTGAGGCCTCGCCGGTCGGCAGCAGGGTGGAGAGCAGGCCAACCAGCAGGGCCAGGGCCAGCCACACCAGCAGGCTTCGGCCCCAGAGGCGCAGCGGTAGGCCGCTGCAGCAGGTGATCAGCACCAGCAGGCCGACCAGGGAGACGCGCCAGATCGGACCCGCCAGAATCGGCGTCACCAGGAAGGCCACGGTCCAGGCCAGCTTGAGGCGTGGATCCAGCCGCTGCAGCCAGCTGGCCGGTCCGGAGGCGCTGGTGTCGACGTACTGACCGATCGGCAGCTGGCGCAGCCAGTCCATCAGCGGCGCTCCCGGGCCATGGCCTCAGTGACTGCGGGACTGGGAACGGGCCAGCTCCTTCTCGGCGTCGCGCTGCTGCTTGCCGCGCCAGAACAGACGCAGGGGCGAGCCTTCAAAACCCAGTCCCTCGCGGATCTGGCGCTCCACATAGCGCCGGTAGGTTTCGCCGAACAGCTTGGGATCATTGACAAACAGGGTGAAGCTGGGCGGCCGCGTGGCCACCTGGGTGCCGTAGTAGATGCGCCCCTGGCGCCCGCCGCGGGTGGTGGGCGGCGAGCGCCAGCGCAGGGCCTCCTCCAACACTTCGTTGACCACCGAGGTGGTGACCCGGCGGCGATGCTGCTCCACCGCCAGTTTCGCCAGGGGGAAGATGGCCGTGACCCGTTGGCCGGAAAGGGCCGAGGTGAACAGCATCGCCGCCCAGTCGAGGAAGTAGAGCTTGGCCCGCAACTCCTTCTCCATCGCCGAGAGGGTGTGGCTGTCCTTCTCGATCGCATCCCACTTGTTCACCACCACCACGCAGGCGCGGCCCTCATCCTCAATGCGACCGGCCAGGCGCTGATCCTGCTCGGTGACGCCATCGAGGGCATCGATCACCAGCACGCAGACATCACTGCGCTCGATCGCCTTGAAGCTGCGGGTGATGCCGAAGTATTCCGGGCCGTAATCCACACTGCGGCGGCGGCGGATGCCGGCCGTATCCAGCAGTTTCCAGGTGTGGCCCTCGCGCTCGATCGTGGTGTCGATCGTGTCGCGGGTGGTGCCGCGGATCGGGCTGACGATCGCCCGGTTCTCACCGCAGATGGCATTGAGCAAGCTGGATTTGCCCACATTGGGCCGGCCGATGATCGCCAATTGAATCGGCGCCTCCACCTCCACCTCGGGGGTGGCGGGCAGGAAGGTGATCACCTTGTCGAGCAGTTCACCGGTGCCGGCGCCATGGATGGCCGAAATCGGGAATGGTTCGCCCAGGCCGAGGGTCCAGAAGTCGGCGGCCATGGCCAGACCCTGATCCGGCGATTCACACTTGTTCACCGCCAGCAGCACCGGCACCCCCTGGCCGCGCAGCCATTCGGCGATCGAAGCATCGGCGGCGGTATGTCCCTGCTGGCCATCGACGATCACCACCGCCACGGCCGCCTCGGCCAGGGCGAGGTTGGCCTGCTCACGGATTTCCGGCAGAAACTCGCTGTCGTCGTCAAACACCAGCCCGCCGGTGTCCACCACCCGGAAGGTGCGGTCACCCCAGTAACCCTCCTGGTAGGTGCGATCGCGGGTGACGCCAGGCTGATCGTGAACGATCGCCTCGCGGCTGCGGCAGAGGCGATTGACCAGGGTGGACTTGCCCACGTTGGGGCGGCCAATGATCGCAACGACAGGGAGCGCCAAGTCGGCTTATTCCTTCTACGTAACACGTTGTAAGACCCTACCGCCCGGTGGCGACTCAACCCACCACCAGATCGCCCGGATGACCGATCACCGGATCGGCGGGCAGCTCCAGCAGCAGCGGCAGCGGGCCGCCCTCCGGCAGGGATTCGCCGCGGCCGGCCAGGTGGGCCAGCAGCCAGCTCACCGCCGTGGCCCGGCGGGTGCGGCGCGGATAGAGCTCGCTGATGGTGTAGCCGGCGAAGCCCAGCTGCTGCTTGAGCAGTTGCTTGTGCTCCCGGGGGATCGAGCGGGTCAGGGCGACGCTGGCCGGGCGCTCGGCAATCAGCTGGGGCGCGATCGGGAAGGACTCCCGCCAGCTGGCCTCCGTCGCCGGGCCCGCGCTCCAGGTGCCGGAGCCATCGGGCTCATAGCCCAGGCGCGGCCAGATCAGTTCACACACGAAGCGATCGCTGGTGCGGTCGGCCAGCACCGCCTCCAGCAGCGCCCGGCTCAGGGGGAAGTAATCGGCGACTGGGGCGGCTGCCACGGGAGCTGGGACTGGGGGTGTGGCCATCGTGACCGATCCGGTGGGGGCCAGCGGTGGGTCCGAAGCAGGCTGGACAGTCCTGAGATCCGTACGAAACACGGCCGCGGCGGCCAGGGGCAACCGCTCCAGGGCGAGCGCCGCGCCCAGGCGATCCCCACCAGCCCCCTCTGCCGACATCCGTGCTGCCGAGGCCGGCAGGGATGCTGCGGCAAGGGTCAAGACCAGCGCGCAGGGGCCCGCCAGAGCAGGGGCCGAGAATGGCAATCCATGGTCATCACCTCCTCCCCCCGCCTGGCCCCGGCCAGCCCGGCCCCGGGCCCAGCCGCGCTGTTCCCCCTGCCGCTGTTCCCCCTGCCCCTGTTGCTGCAGGGCAACGGCGTCGAGCGTGCCCTGGGCTGCCGGGTGCTGCAGTCGCCGCTGGCGGGGGTGAGTGATCGCATCTTCCGGGAGCTGGTGCGGCGCTGGGCGCCTGAGGCGCTGCTGTACACCGAAATGGTCAACGCCACCAGCCTGGAGCTGGGCCACGGGCGCCACAAGCTGGAGGATCTGGCCACGGAAGCCGGCCCGATCGCCGTGCAGCTGTTCGATCACCGACCGGCGGCGATGGCGGAGGCGGCCCGCCGCGCTGAAGCGGCCGGCGCCTTCCTGATCGACATCAACATGGGCTGCCCGGTGCGCAAGATCGCCCGCAAGGGCGGCGGCAGCGGCCTGATCCGGGAGCCGGAGCTGGCGGCGCGCATCGTCGAATCGGTGGCGGCCGCCGTCGCGATTCCGGTCACGGTCAAGACGCGGCTGGGTTGGTGCGGCGGCGTTGACAGCCGTGGTGTTGATAGCCGTGGTGTTGACAGCCGTGGCGATGACAGCAGTTGCGGTGACAGCAGTGGCAGTGACAGCAGTGGCGCCTGCGAGCTCGATCACGACAACAAGAGCAGGGTTACAACGGCGGCCGTGGCCTGGTGCCGCCAGCTGGAGAGCGCCGGCGCCCGGCTGCTCACCCTGCACGGCCGCACCCGCGAGCAAGGCTTCAGCGGCCGCTGCGATTGGGCGGCGATCGCGGCCGTGAAGCGCAGCCTGACGATCCCGTTGATCGCCAACGGCGATGTCAACAGTCCCGAGGCCGCCCGGCGCTGCCTGCAGCAGACCGGCGCCGATGGGGTGATGGTGGGCCGGGGCACCTTGGGCGCCCCCTGGCTGGTGGGTCAGATCGCCGCGGCCCTCGAGGGCCGGCCCCTGCCGCCCACGCCAGGGCCCGCCGAGCGCCTGGCCCTGGCGGCGGAGCAGCTCCAGGCCCTGCTGGCCAGTCGGGGCGAGCGGGGCCTGCTGATCGCCCGCAAGCACATGGGCTGGACCTGCCAGGGGTTTGCCGGTGCCCCCCAGCTGCGCCACGCCCTGATGCGGGCCGCCACGCCGGCCGCAGCCCTGGAGCTGCTGAACCGGGCCGCCGCGGCCCTCCCCTAACCCAGCAAGCCCTGGGTGAGCAGGTCGCGGGTGCCGGTGATCGCCTGCACCGCCAGCAGCACCGCCATCAGGAGTAGCCGTGGCCGCTGCTGGATCTCCGGCCGGGCCGCCATGGCGAACAGCAGCAGGCCCACCAGCAGCGAACCGCTCCAGTAGTGGGAGCCCCAGAAATCGGCGCCGAAGGGGTTGTCGCTGAGGCGCCACACCTCCGGTTGGGCCCCCAGGGCCAGCAGGGCAGCCCAGCAGAGCAGGGCAAAGCTGGCCCGCAGGGCCGGGTGTCTGACTCGCCAGAGGGCCAGGCAGCTGCCGAAGGCTCCCGCCCCCACCAGCAGCAGCAGGGGAAAGCGCAGCGGCCCGGCTCCTGGCGCCGCAGCAGCCGCCTGGGGATCGGCGCCCACACTCAGAAATGACCAGAGAATCGCCACCAGCGTCAGCACCACCACGCCGGTGGTGACCCAGCGACCGTGATCCACATGCTCGGTGCCCACCGTGGGCGGCAGGGGATTGATGTCGAGCCGCCGCTCCCGCACCAGGATGCCCAGGCGGATCGTCGCACCGATCACCGGGTAGACGAACAGGATCATCAGCACCGGATGCAGCAGGGCCAGCCAGTCGAGCGGTGCCATCGCAGCGATCGGATCCATGGCTCAGCGGGCGGCAGTGGTCATGGAAGCACCGCGGGCCACCCCTGCCGCACCAGCAGCAGCGAGAAGTACGGCTGCTCCTCGGCCGCCACCGCGGCGGCGGGCCCCAGCAGCTGATCGGGCCAGCCCACCCGCTGGGCGAACAGGGCCTGATCCAGCAGGCCCTGGGCCTCCAGGATCGGTCGCACCCAGACCCAGCGATGGCCGAGCTTGAGCAGGCCCAGCACCCATTGCTGCTGGGCCGCCAGGGCCAGGAGCTCCTCCAGGGCTGCGGGGCTTTCCGGCGTGGGCCGGATCAACAGCCCCTCCTGTTGCAGCGCCAGGGGGAACGCCCCGGCGGCGGCGGCGGCGGCCACGGCGCTGATCCCCGGCAGCAGCCGCACCGGGCAGCTGGGATGGCGCTGCTTCAGGGCCAGCAGCACGTAGCTGCCCGTGGCAAACAGCGACACATCCCCCTCGCAGAGCAACACCACGACCCGACCGGCGGCCACTTCGGCAGCAAGGCGATCGGCGGCGGCCAGCCAGGCCTGCCGGCGCGGTTCGGCGCCGGCCACCATCGGGAACAACAGCGGCAACAGGCTCTGCTCGGGCCGAATCCAGGGGGAGGCGATCGTGGCAGCCATACCAACCGCGCCCTCGCGCGCCACCGGATAGGCCACCACATCCGCGGCGGCAATCGCCCTCACGGCCGCCACGGTGAGCAGATCCGGGTCCCCGGGACCAACCCCCACCAGGGTGAGGCCGGGGCCAGGCGACGGTGGCCCCGATGGGAGTGGCGCTGATGGGAGTGGCGGAAAAGGCAATGGCGTGGAAGACAGCGGCGGGGGAGACAGCGGCGGGGTCAGGGGGAGAAAGCGCCGGCTGGCGGTCGACCTGGGCGATCGTTTCTAGGCTGCCGCGAACTGCCCCGGACCGGAGTTCGATGAGCCTGCTTGCCCTCTACGCCGACGACAGCGCCTCCCCCCGGCTGATCAGCCAGGACGCCGAGCTGATTCAACGGGAGCTGGCCGCCCGCGGTATCGGCTTCGAACGCTGGCCCGCTCCCCTCGCCCTGGCCGCCGACGCCAACAGCGAGGCGATCCTGGCGGCCTATGCCGGCGAGATCGCCCGGGTCCAGGCCGATGGCGGATACGGCACGGTCGATGCGATCCGCCTGGGCCCCGACCATCCCGATCGGCTGGCCCTGCGCCAGAAGTTCCTGGCGGAACACACCCACGCCGAAGACGAGGTGCGCTTCTTCGTCGAGGGCCGCGGCCTGTTCTGCCTGCACCTGGGCCAGGAGGTGCTGCAGCTGATCTGCGAGCGCAACGACTGGATCAGCGTGCCGGCCGGCACCCGCCACTGGTTCGACATGGGCCCGGAGCCCAGCTTCTGCGCCCTGCGCTTCTTCAACAACGCCGAAGGCTGGGTGGCCCAGTTCACCGGCGACACCATCGGCGAGCGCTACCCGATGCTCGATGCCCTGCTGGCCAGCGCCAGCTGAGTGGGGCTTTCGGCTGCTCCGCAAAGCAGCGGCCGCAGCCCCACGACCCCTGAACGGCCGCTTGGATCAGATCAGATCGGTGCCTTCACCGCCGGGCAGGGGTTGGGGCCGAACATGCCGGTGAGCTTCTGGGTGCCCATGGCGTAAACCTGCTGGGCCTGGGCCGCACTGCTGGCGGCCGCGGCGCTGAGCTTGCTGGCGAAGGTGGTGCAAGCCTGCTGCTGCTCGGCACTGGGGGCAGCAGCGGCCGCTGGGGCGGCGGGGCGAACCGCTGGGGCAGCCGCCGGCACCACGGCCGGAGCAGCAGCAGCTGGTGCCCCGACTGGAGCCACGACCGGTGCCGCGACAGCGGCGCCCGGTGCAACCGCCACCGGCGCCGGAATATCGCCGCAGGGGTTTTCGCCGAATTTGGCCACCAGGGCCAACACCCCCTGCTGATAGATCTGCTGAGCCATCGCTGGATTGCCGCTGGCTTCCTTGAGCTTGCCGGCGAACGTCTCACAGGCCTTGCGTTCCTGAAAGCGCCGGGCAATGGGTCCGGCCTGGCTGGGGGCGGGCAGCAGGCTGGCGCCCAGCAGCAGGGTCACAAACCCGAGGCTGGCCATTGCGCTGGTGATCGAGCGGCCGCGGCTCTGGCAGGGGCTATGACTGTTGCAGCTCAACATCGGCAGGGTCCTGATCGGTTGCTCCATAGAAGCGCGGCCGGCTGGGGGAGGGAAGGAAGGTGGACAGCCGCAGACGATCGTCGTTCGCCGACCAGATCAGCGCATGGGTGTCAAGCAGGATCACGCCAGGGCGTCTCAGCCAGGGGATGGTCGTGGCCACTGATTTGACGTCACACCCTCCCTGCCAGAGGCTCATAACAGGGCAAGGGTACTGCTTTTTGCCGTACCATCAAATCCGCAGCGCTGGGGAGTGATGGCCACCACCGATCGCCTGGATCTGAAGCTCTCCAGCAGCGATAAACAGCTCCTCCAGCAAGCGGCCGCCATCGAAGGCATCTCCGTCGCTGCATTTGTGCGCTTAGCCGCCAAGCAACGGGCCGCGGAAGCGATCCAGCTCGATCGGGCCATCTCCCTCTCCCGCCGCGACTACGAAACCTTCCAAGCCGCCCTGGCTGAACCGTTCCGCCCCAACGAATCCTTGCTGCAAGCGTTGAACCAGGTTCAGACCCGCGTCCAGCGTGTTTGAAGAGCAGCTGCTCGATCCCAAGCGGCACGATCGCTCTGGCTTTGCCTGCGGGGAGCCGGCGTTGGATGCCTTTCTGCAGCGCCACGCCCACCAAAACATGCGCAAAGGCATCAGCCAGACCTGGGTGCTGGTGCCTCAAGACGAACCCATCACGATCGCCGGCTACTACTGGTTGGCTCCAGCGGAGGTCGACCTTGCCAACCTCCAACCCGCCGATGCCCGGCCCCTTCCCCCCTATCCCATTCCCTGTTTTCGGATGGGCCGATTAGCGCGAGCTCTCCGTTGGCGTGGAGAAGGCCTCGGCGCGTTGCTGATCGGCCTTGCCGTCGAACACGCTCTGCAGGCTCGCCAGTCCGTGGGCGGCTACGCCCTGATTGTGGATGCCAAAGGAGAAGAGGCCAAAACCTTCTACCGCCGCTACGGCTTCCGGCCGCACCTCGGCACCCCGAACAGCCTTTACCTGCCATTAGGAGGGCAGGGGAGGCCCAACTGAAGCGATCTGAGTTTCGCGAGCAACCGCTAGATGGCCATCTCCGAGGGCCTGCTGGGAAAAACTACGCAGGCCTGGCTGGCCTCCACTTGACGGCAGGGCCGCGGACGGGCGGCCCATCCACACGCCAGGACGACCACGGTCATACGACTGTCTCGATCCTGGCCAAGGTGATGCCCGGGTTGGCCGCTGAGGGCGAAAACCGTTGCGGGGCAAGGCCTGGCCAGGTAATCGAGCGGATCACGCCGGGGTGCACCAGCAGGGCTCCCACGAGCGGACAGGGGCGCCGCTACAGGACTGTGCGCTTTTGTTGCGGTTCGTTTGTGGTGCAATAGTGATAGTGGTATATTTCCAGGGCTTTAAAACTTAGCAATCACTGTGACTGATCCGATGCACGCAAATCACCGCCGCCACAGGGTGACGCTGGCCAAGTCAGCACTTGGGGTTGCAGTTGCTTGGGGGCACTGACCGCCGGCCAGGCCCAAGCGTTCGTCGTAAATGTGGGAGGGGTAAATTATGATGTCACCGCATTCGGCCCCGATAGCTATAATAATAATATCTCGAAGTTCGCACTGCCGGCCAATGGGGGAGTGATGCCTTGGTGGAACGATCAAACACTGGCCAATGATTTTGCCGTAGCTTTGGGGACATCGCTTGGCACACCGAATTCCAACAGCAATGGCCCCTATTTCGCGTATGCCTCCCCCAATATTGTGTCTTCGCAATATAGAGATGCTAACAGTGGCGGTGGTCGAAATGACTTGCGCTCCAATACCACCATAACCTGGGCCCAAGTAGTTCCTGTGTCAGCCCCTGTCCCTGGCCCCATACCTGCCTTTGGAGCCGCCGCTGCCTTCGGCTTCAGCCGCAAGCTGAGGAATCGCATCAATGCCAGCAAAGGCGATAGTTCTAGAGCGACAACCCTGTAATTGCGGTTGAGGCTGGTGCCTCAACCCCCCTCATCAGCCTTGGTACTGCATGAGGTTTTAATCTTAAAAGGTCTCTTTGCTCTGGGCGAGGAGGCCTTTTTTATTTTGACGATTATAGCTCGATGGAAATAACAAAGTCTTTGACTATTGAATCCCGTCAGCCTTCTTGCTTCCTGCTGCTCCATTATCATCCTGTTTCTAGCAGCCATGCATCGTGCAATCCAAATCCCCAACCCCCATCAGCACCGATCCATCCTTCGCTGGTGTGTTGGAAGCCCTGTCACTGGCGCTGTTGGGGATCTTTCTGACGGCCATTCTGGTTAGCGCCTGGCCACCCAAGCTCCTGGATGCCCAGTGGCATTTAGCTCTCACCGCCGACCTGATCAACAACGGTTCGCTGGCCTTGGTAGGAGCCCTGCTCACACCCCTGGCTCTGGCCTTTGACCCAAGCAGCGATCGGCTGCGGGCCCGCCGCAATGCCTTTCGCAAATGGGCCTTGGCCGCCGCAATCGGCTTCCTGCTGCTGATCCCCCTGCAGGTCTCCGCAGGCTGGAGGTTATACCGAACAGTCACCAGCCAAGCCGAGAAACAGAGCAGCCAATCAGCCGCCAAACTGACCGAACTGCGCCAAGCCATCGCCACAGCCACCAGCACCCAGGAGATCCAAGCCAGGCTCCAGCAATTGGCGGGCAACAACGCAGGTCTCACACCTACCCAGCTGAGTACCCCGATCAATAAACTGCGACAGGAGCTTCTGGCTGGGGCGGATCAAGTGGCCAATCGCCTCCAGCAAAACATCGTGCAGGCCCAATCCTCGTTCAAGCCTGATCGCCTGTTGAAGGAAACTGTCCGCATTGCCATTTCGGCACTGTTCTATGCGGTGGGCTTTGCCTTCCTCTCTGGTGCCTTACCCCGCAGCAAGAAACTGGGTGTGGCCTTTGGCTGGAAGTCTCGGATTGGCGGCAAGAAGTAGATCCGCCTTGGTCAACTCAGGGGTGAGCAGAAACCCATCCAGGATTCGTCAGCACCCCAAACCTTGGTGTTTGGCCGGGCAGCGGCCCGACTTGCTTTCGGGAGCCAGTTCCTGCTCTGGGGGTGGCGAGCTTGGCGGCCGTATCCAGCTCGCTCATGGTACGACCAGCCCGTAGCTCTCCCGATCGGCGGGGTAGATCACCCCCAGCCGCTGGCGCCATTCCTGCACCGGCAGCTTCCATCCATCCTCCCAGCGGGCCGTGCAGAAGGGAGCGGCGGTGAAACCGATCGTGTGGCCATGGCTGATGGCCCGGCTCACGGCTGGATAGCGCGGCAGCTGGAAGCGATAGATCGACAGCTGGGCCGCATGGTTCAAGGAGACGTACGGGGCAAAGCCGATCTGGGAGGCCGTGATCGCCAGCACGCCACTCTCACCCTCCTTGTCGGTGCCGAAACCACTGACGACATGGTGAATGTCATGGGTGGAAGCAATCCTGCGGATCAGCCATTGATCCGCGACGTCGACGGGCCTAGGGCGGAAAAACTCCGGGTCGTAGTTGAAGCCCCGGATCAACTTGGCGTACTCATGACCCAGGCTGCCCGGGGCCATCCGGGCCAGGTCATCGAGGTCCGGATGCTTGGGCTGGTACCTCTCATCCATCATCTCCGCTCCGCCGGGCAAGGACCGGAAGCGGGCAATGCACTGCTCCATCTGGGGGTTATCCAGGAAGCTCTCCGCCAGGTCGCCGATCTTGTCGAGGGAGCCGCCACTGCGGCCTACGGCGACGACGTTGCCCAGCTCGCGCAAGGCCTGCAGTGATTGCTGGAAGCGCTCCATCAGGATGCAGAGGAGTGGTGGCTCAGACGCCCGGTCCATAGGCCACCGTGCAGGCTGCCTGCAGCAGCTGGGCGCTCACCCCCGTGGCCGCCACGCCGTCCACCAGACCCAGCTGGCAGTCGCCGGTGGCGCTGAGCCACAGCCCGCCGCTGAGGTAACTGAAGCGGACCCGGTTGTTGGGCAGACCCACCACGGTTGCGTAGTTGAGCTGATAAGCGGTGCCGGGCACCACGATCACCGTCGAGGAGGCCGCCGCCGAGGCGTTGACAGCCGCCGTGATCGCCGCCGTGCTGGCCACACCGGCCGTCACTGCCCAGGCCGCCGGGGTGGCGCCGTACCAGCCGTAGCTCCAGGGCCGGGCTGCCCAGTAGCCGCCGTTGTTCCAGGCGGGGTGGTACACGGCGGCGCCGTAGGCAGCGGCCGGAGCCCGCGTCAGGCCGGCGCCGGGAGCCCCCCAGCCGACTCCGGGACGCACGCCGGCACCGGAGTAGGGGCCACCGACGCCGCCGTAGCCAACTCCAGCCCGGCCAGCCCCAGCACCGGGTCTCACGCCGACTCCGGAGGCGGGACCACCAAGGCCGCCAGGGTTGGGACGGGCCGCCACCACCTGGGACAGCAGAGGGAGGCAAAGCAAAGCCAATCCTGCAGGGGCAAGAAGGGAGAGAAACCGGGAGTTGTTCATGGGGCTTTCACGTTCGGACTGGTGGCGCTAAGTGAAATGGCTGGCGATCAGCTGGCTTCGCTGTCCACCGTCGTCTGGGCCTCAGTGGTGTTGCCGGCGGCGACGGCCACCTGCTGCTTGGACGCCCAGAGGGCATTAAGTCTGGTTCACGGTCAGGGCCCTAGGAGCGTGTTGCGCATAGATCTCCGAGCAGAAAGTGGGGGCGTTTCCGCCGCCGAGGAGATTCAATCCGGAATCGAACTGAGAAAGATGCGAATTGATTTTGGGTCGGTGGTTCGCTCAAACTAGTTGCACCACAACTATGTGCAACAGGCTCCTAGAGCGGCCGGCGCTGAGCGCCAGGGCAGTCGCTGCAGTCAGGAAGAAACAGCAGCAGGCAGGGGCTTCATGGCAGAAACAATTGAACACGAGATCCATGGAGAGTGAATCGGCCATTCCGCCGAACCTCAAACCCAACTCACACACTCTGGCAGCGGCCAGCGAGCGGCAAGGCCCTCTCCAACTGTTCCCCTCCCAATTGGGAAGGCAGCGGCCTGACTGCCCGACACATCTCAGCTGCGACAGTCATGGGACAGCCAGCCGTTGGTTCTGGCGTAGCCGTGGCGGCAAGTCAATCCGCGTGAACCATGGCTCTTTTTGCCGCCTCTGCACGCCGCGACTGGGGATGCAG
>JAPLIB010000140.1 GCA_026389335.1 Cyanobacteriota bacterium
GAAGGTGGGTGATGGCGAGGACACGGAACTGCTGGATCTGCTGGCCGGTGATGGCGTCCTGCCTTCGGAGCTGGTGGATGGCGAATGCCTGAAGGGGGATCTGCGGGCACTGCTGGAGCAACTGCCGGAGCTGCAGGGGAAAGTGCTGAAGATGCGCTACGGCATCGACGGCGAGGAGCCGATGAGCCTCACCGGCATCGGCCGCATCCTGGGCATCAGCCGCGATCGGGTGCGCAACCTGGAGCGCGACGGCCTCGCCAGCCTGCGCCGTGTCAGCGATGCCGTTGAGGCCTATGTGGTCGCTTGAGGGTTGCCATCCTGATGGGGCACGCCTCCTGCCTGGCGGCATGTCGGCTTAGCCCCATCAGGATGGCAACCTCGCTGGGCGTGGGAGTGAGAGTGGCAACCTCGCTAAGAGTGGGAGTGAGAGTGGCAACCTCGTTAGGCGTGGGAGTGGGAGTGGCATAGGGGGCTTGGGGGTTCGGGTTTGGTGATACGGGTTTGTTGACACGGCGGGACTTATGGCTGATTGGCTTGGCAGCTTCAGGGTCGTGGCTGGGTTCGGCTGTGGCTTTTGCCCGATCTCTGCAGGTTGGCAATGGCTGGCTGCCTCGTCTAGATCACTGCGCCTGGAGCCGGATAGCCTCGCGGGGTCGCGAGTTCTGGCATGGGGGGATCGATGACTCCGGAGGGACAAGCTGCGGCAATGGAGGTGCTCAGTCTCTTTCCCCGCTATCTGCTCAAGGGCCATCTGCCGGAGGCCTTGCTGGATGATCTGCTGCGCCTGGCTCGCCAGGTGGCGGCCAATCCGGAGGGCAGTCCCAATGCGGCGGCCAAGCTCGCCGGCCAGCTGTTTCAACAGCGGGAACTGGGCCCGGACCAGCCGGCGGTACGGGAGCTTTGTGCTGCGGTGATCCTGCCGGCTTGCGAGCGCTGGATCCGTCACGTGATCGACAAGCAGCCCCCGCAGGGCCGGGGCCCCTGGGTGACGGGTCGTTATGGCCTGCAGATGATCGATCTCTGGCTAAATGTGCAGCGACAGGGTGACTACAACCCCACCCATACCCATGGCGGCAGTTTCTCGGGTGTGCTGTTTCTGCAGGTGCCGCCTCAGATCAACGCCGAGAGTTTTGATGGCCAGCTCTGTTTTCATGGGCCGGAAGAATGGCACATTCAGAGCTTCCGCACCGGCATGGCCGAATACGTGTTGCCCGTGCCCGGCGATTTCTACGTGTTCCCGGCCTGGCAGCCCCATTCGGTAGCGCCCTTCCGCGGCGAGGGGGAGCGGTGGTCGATTGCCTTCAACGTGGTGGCGGTGCCCCAGGCGCCGCGGCCTTCGCCCCCCGGTCCCCAGCTGCCCGATCCGGCTAGCTCGGTAGTGGCTCAGTTGGCAATGGCTCAGCCGGCGGTGAATGTGTCGTTGTCGTCGGTGCGGCCGCGGCCCGGGGGGTTCTGAGCCGGGAGCTCGGCCGGCGGGTCGGGTTAGCCTGGTGAGAGACGATGGAACCAAGACCCAGGGCCTGGGGCCCTGGGCCGAGGTGAAAGCTCCACAGGGAAAGATGTCACCGTTGCAGAACCAGACGGTTGAGGTGATGAAGATCGGCCTGGATGGGATTGGGCTGCTCAGTCGTTGCCAGTGTTAGGAACGGTTTGCAGGGGTTTTTGGTGGTTTTGAGGGGGAATCTGGGCCGAATCTGTCCTTGAATCCAGGGATGGTTGGGCCGCTGGGATGATGAGGATGAGGCCTCGGGGCTCGCCATCGGGCCACGTTGTTGGCACGTGCTACGGACTGGCCTGATTGGCCATGCATGAAGCGGAGGAGCATCGGCATCGGCGGTGGCCGCACTCATTGGGGCGATGACAACGCGCGGGGAGGCCAGGAAGCGACTCAGCTCTTGTTGATTCCTGCCCTCCCTGCTGCCACAGGCAAAGCCAGCCAGCAGTTCAGCCATCACCGGTACCGGCAACAGCAGCCGCTCGGCGCAGTTCACAACCTCGACGCCATCGGCCGGGCCCCGCTTGAAGCTCACATAGGCATTGGTACCCAGGCAGATCGGCCGCATCGCTCAGGCCCACAGGCTGGGATCCACCTGCTGCTGCTGCGCGATCGCCGTCTCAACGGCGGTTACCTCCTCCGGGTTCCAGGTGCCGGCCAGATCATCAAGGTCGGCGTTCTGTTCCCGGTTGCTGGCGTCATCACCGGCTGCGGCGTTGCAGAGGCGCAGCAGCACCAACTTGTTGAGACTGATCCCCTCCTGGCCTGCTGCTGCTGTCGCCATCACCACGATCGATCGCGATGGGGCCGGCTTCCACCATTCACTCGCGGCTAAGTCAGAGTGCCCCTTGCGCCAGCAAGGTTCTGGTGCCCTTGGGATCACCGCAGTTGTTGGCTGGCCGCCGTGAGCGAGGGGCGGTATTTCAGTCTGCGGAGCTCTTTCGCCTTGATGGTGATTTGGAGCGGGGCTCAACCAGCCGTCTGCAATCTCTCCAGTTCTTGTTTTCGCCTTGCCCCCTGAACAGTTGTCATGAGCTTTTACGGTTTGCTCGGCTAATTGGGCTCGAATTGTGCGGGGGCTCACCATCGAAGCTGGCGCCGTCAACGTGGAGAGGTTCGTGGCGCGAGCCTGGTAAGCCAGCAGGTGCGGTTGATCAGGCGTTAATCACCTCGCAGGGACGGGCCATTCCTGCCCCCCCCCCTGAGATCGCCGTTTCCGCGACCTTGCTTAGCGGCGGGATTGGACGTTGCCATGCCCATCACATCCGACTGGGCTGGTGCAGGGGCTGCCGGTGGCGTGGTGGCATGGCGCAACGAATCCTCCAGCAGAAAAGCGCAGAGATTGGAGACGGAGCGGCCCTCTTCCTCCGATCGTGTCAGCAGTTCTTCGTGGACGTGGTAGCTCAGCGTGATGGTGATACGCCTTGGCTGGCGCTGCAGCATTCGCAGTCGATCGTTCATCGTTAGTTGCTCTTGGAGTCTGTTGGGGATTGGGGGTTGGCCTGAATGGACTTAGAAGACGCTGAAAGAAAATAGTAAACTTACTGGTATGGGAGTCGCCAGCCAAGGTGGACTGCCGCGGGGGCGGTCAGCTTGGGTGACCACAATGACGGTTGAAGTCTCAGGCTGCGGCATGGGGTTTGGCGGAGGGCTGTGACGGCTCTTTGAGTGAACAGCGCATATCGGCTGCTGTCGCCCTGTTGTCGTGCCCGAGTCTCTTGTCCACGACCAGTGAGGCCCAATGGCCTCAAATGGGGGGTAGGGATTTGGCATGGATTGGCCGATGCCAGGCCCAGGAACTGCCATTTAGTAACTATAGCTACGGAGATGGCCATTGTCCACCTGTCGTGTCCGTCTTGCTAGCCCACTCCAGTGCTGACTCCAATGCCCGCTGGTGTTGTTTGGCTTCGATGCCTGTGATCAGGTCTGCCAGGACGTCTCCACTCAGGGGTGGATATAGTGGTTACTCGATCTAAGGACGCTACCTATGGTGCCTGACTGGTTCCTGTGAGGCTGAAAGGGGTGCTGCTGATAGTCGCCAGAGTCCTTCTTGGGCGAAGCGAAATCTCCGAGAAAGCTGAACATGATCGCAGTGCAAGGAGTTTTGGCTCTCGTCCCGCCCTCTGAGCACCTACCTCCCGGGACAGCGCGTGGATCTGCCGCTGCTGGAGCCGCAGGGGAAGGTGCTGAAGATTCGGCTATGGCATCGATGGCGATGAGCCTCACCGGCATTGGCCGGATCCAGGGCATCAGCTGCGATCGGGTGCGCCACCTGGAGCGTGGTCGCCTACGTAGGGCTTGCTGAAATTCGTTTTCCAGCTTTCATGGCGCATCAGGGGCGATCCTTTGGCAGGCCTGAGCCTGGTCAACAGATTCAGGAATGGCTCAATAAACTTGTCTAAAACGCTCCCATAAAGCGCTGTGCGACGCTC
>JAPLIB010000084.1 GCA_026389335.1 Cyanobacteriota bacterium
CAGGGCCGGGATACCTGGCAGTTCCTCGAGCAGGCCTGGATTGCCCATCACCGCGGTGGCGTAATGCCTTCTTTACTACCGGATACCTGAGTTCAGCAGCAAGAGCAGCACGGCTTCTTTGACCGCTCGGCGTTGAGCGATCAGGCGTGCATTCGCGCGGCGGTTCGTCCCGACCCCTGAATGGGTACCGAACGCCACCACGTTCAACTACGACGTTCAGCTCACGTTTGACACCAGTTTCAACGGCAAAGACCTGCTGCGCACCAATCTCCGGGCCGGCAACTTCGGCGACAGTGTGTTTGGCGGTGAACCCCATTCCCTGGGCCTTTCGGAGCTTGAGATCGCCTATCAGGAGGATTGCGGCGCAGCCGATTGCGGCGATGTCGTCGCCATTGACAAACTCTTCTATCAATTCCCGCTCGGCAGTGGCTTCACCGCCACGATCGGAGCCCGCGTCGGCCAGGAAGACATGCTGGCTCTCTGGCCCAGTGTCTACCCAGCCGACAGCATCTTGAATGTGATGACAGTCAATGGTGCACCCGCGGCCTATAACAAGAACCGTGGCGCCGGTGCCGGTCTTTGGTGGGAGAGAGACAACTTCAGCATCAGTGCCAACTATGTGGCCACCAATGCCGATGTGGGTGATCCAGCTGCAGGAGGTATCGGCACCAAGGGATCCGGTGCTACGGGTACCGTTCAGTTCGGCTATGCCGGAGAACAGTTTGGGCTGGCAGCCATCTGGAGTTATGTGCAACCCGAAACGGAGTTTGTGCCTGGCACGACACCCTTCACCCATTCAGCGATTGATCACAATGCCGATGCCCGCACCAATGCCTTTGGCCTGAGTGGCTACTGGCAGCCGCTGGAAAGCGGCTGGTTGCCTTCTCTGAGCCTGGGCTGGGGCATCAACAGCACCACCTTCCTCACCAGTCAGAGTCAAGGCAGCCTCAGCACCAGCCAATCCTGGATGGCCGGACTGCAGTGGACCGATGTCTTCGTCAAAGGCAATGATTTCGGCATGGCCGTGGGCCAACCTGTCTTTGCCACAGCTCTCACGGGTGGCATCACTCCCGATGATGGCGGTGTCGTATGGGAGTGGTGGTACAAGTTTCAGCTGACGGACAACATCAGCGTGACGCCAGCCATCATTTACCTCAGTCGCCCCCTGGGACAGAACACACCCAATGGTGAAACCTTCAGCCAGTTCGGTGGGCTGATCAAGACCAGCTTCAAATTCTGACCGACTCTAGCTCAAAAACATAATCTTAAGGAGCGGGCTGATCATCACAGCCCGCTTTTTTTCGTTGATTCCTCAGAGACCTGGCGTAAGTGCCGGGGTCAGAGTTTTACCGTCAACGCTCGACGATGCTGGCGACACAGCAGTGGGAGTCGTGGCTTGAGCATGACGATGCCCGGGCTTGGGGGGACGCCGATAAGCGCCGGAGCCACCACCACCACAGGCCAGCCAATCAGGGACCTCGAGATGAGGACTACGGGCTTCTGTCTGGTTGAATCCGGCCTGCGCCGAGAGGTTGGACGAGCTAACGAGAGAGAGAACCAATCCCGACAGCAGGATCAAGGATTTCGTCGCGATGTGCATCAAGGTCTTGGTGACTTTTGCCATCCTAAATGTCCTTCCATCAAGCCGAGCCTGCCGGTCGGTTTTTGAGCACCATCGTTGCTCTTTAGCGAGGAAAAGTGTCGCAGGCTCAGGGAGCTGGATGCTCCTGGCAGGGCATCCACAGCGACCCCATGGCATGCACGCCCTCGCAGCCCAGCTCCTTCGCCTTCTGGAGGGCCACCTGCTTGCTCGGGTAGGCGTAGAGATTGGATCCCGCCGATTGATGGTGGTGTTGCTGCTCAATGGCGTTGGCACCAGCACCGAGTCGGTAGAGCCCCATGCCCTCAACCCCGACCCACCAGATCCCCATCACATTGACACCGGCAACCAGCAGGCCCATGCCAACGGCACAGACATTGATCAGGCCCATCCCCACGGCGCCGAAACTGATCACACCCATCGGTACCACACCGATACTCACCACCCCCATCGGCACGATGCCGATCGAAATGATGCCCAGAGGGGCGATGCCGATCGCCAGCAGCCTGGGCTTGCCGCCGCAGCCCCCTTGCTGGCCATCGGCGCCTGAGGACCCAGTCGTTTCGATCCTCATCAAGGCGTCATCGGCATAGCGGTGCCATGGCCACCGGTGGCAGCGCCGTGATTGGCGCAGGGCATCCATTGCTTGCCCATCGGATGGGCACCCGTGCAGTGGAACGCTGGCGCGGCAGCCTCCGCCTCCGCCTTGGTGTTGAACATCGCCTTCTGAGGCGCCTGGCCACTGGGTTGCTCGGCCCAGACCTGGGTTGGGGTCAGCCCGCTGAGACATCCGCCCAGGACGGCACAAAAAATTCGGCGTCGGCATTGGTGCGGCATGGAGTTCGATCGACGCGGCAGTCGATTCTGACGTAGAGGAGTTGAGCCAAGGGGGGAGATCCGGGCCCCGCGGGTGGGTGCCGTTCAGACCAGGCAGGATTCCAGCCTGGCTTCCCCTCGAGCCAGGGCTGTGGCCTCAGCCAGGCTGGAGCAGATCCTGAACAGATAGTCACCATCGTCGAGTCCGGCTGCGTCGAAGGCTTGCCTCACCTGGGGCTGGAGATCGGTGACAATGACACGAATGTGCCGGTGGTTGGTGCACTCCTGCAGGAAGCGGTGAAAGGCCGAGGCGGCACCAGCATCGAAGATGGTGATGCCATCGGCATAAAGAATCAGGTTCGAATCAGCTTCGGTGCTATCGAGCAGATCCCGCAGGATTCCCTCAGCCGCTGCGAAGAACATGGCCCCGGTGATTTTCACCATGCGCCAGCCCCGTGGCAAGGGCTCCTGGCTGTAGTGACGGTTAGTGCTGATGTCACGAATCTGGGTGAAGCGAGCCAGATCGCGCAGCAACAGCATCGTCGCGAAAATGCAGCCGACACAGATGGCGATCACCATATCGAACGTCACGGTGAGACCAACACAGGTCAGGAAGACAAACCGGTCGGCTCGAGGAGCGGTGCGCAGCAGCCGGAGTGCCCGGCCATGCCATGGCGCGCGCTGATCGGCGCCAGCAGCACGATGAACGCGGCCGTCGGACCGGAAATACTGAACCGTGAGCCGCCGAAGCTGGCGGCCAGGATGCCGCCGACGATGGCGGAGTTCAGTCCGTATTGAGGCGGCACCCCGCTGGCAATTGCCAGAGCCATGGCCAGCGGGATGGCGATCATCGCGACCGAGAGCCCAGCCAGAAGATCCGCCCGCAGACCGCTGCAGCCATACCAACCCTGGGAGAACTGATCGCGCAGAGCACTCATCGGCCGCAGCGCTCCCATCGACCGCTCGTGCACGGAACTGACTCGCATCAACCCCACCTCTTTTGATGTGAAATAAATGATACTTAGTATTTGAATGCCGCCATTTTTCTAGGCTGCGTACTGGCTAGCTCTGAAGGCCACCGCGTCAGCGAGCCTTCAAGGCCGCCGGCACAAAAAGCACAGAATCGGAACTTAATCAGGCGCTGCGACTACGTGGCCGAAACTTTGACAGGGTTGAGAATAGTGGGATCGGCGGGCGCCGAAGGATCGGGATCCTGAATCAGCATGTGCTGAAGAACCCGCTCAGCGCGTTCGCTGTCGCGCCAACGAATCAGGTAAGCCGGCATACTCGTGCCCCGGGCATTGATCTGCTCCACCGGTGCCATCACCCAGCCGCGGCGGGAGCGCCCCTGGGGATTGCGCTTGATCACAGAGTCGCCCTGTTGATAGCGGAAGCCGATACGTTCTGCGCTCATTTGATTCTCAGCATTAGGACTCAATTGTTGACGGAGGAACATTCAGCTCAGCCGTCGGCTTCCGGTCCCGAACCGAGCACTTGCTCCTGCCAGTCGGGACCCATTCTGGCTTCGATGAAATCACGAATCAGCTGACGGACCACCTGAGAGGGGGTGACGTCTTCCTGTTTACAGAGCGCCTCAAAACAGGCCTTTTTCCTGGGGTCGATCAGGACGCTCAGACGGGCCGTCCGCTCTTCGCTGGGCAACGGGGAAGACTCCTGCTGGACACGGTGCTGCATTAAGCCTACGGATCCATTACCCACCACATGCATCTCAGGTACGGATCAGATAATATCCTATAGCAACAGAGAGAGCAGCGCGGCCCGTGCTGCGGGGCTGTGAAGCCAAGCCCGGAGGCGTGAAGCTTCATGCCAACCGCCTCAGCGCCGAGCACGAGCCTGTACGAGCAGCAGGTTGCTCACCCAATCCCTTCCGGGGCGCTGGAGACCCTGCTGCAGCCAGAGCCGGACAGAGTCAGGAGGGGAAATGGGCTGACAGAGGGCCTGACAGCAGGAGCACCAGCGGCTCAGTTCTCGCCGCCACTGCTTTCAGGCTTGGGGCTTTCAGGCTTGGGGCTCTCATTGGTGCCGCTGCTGCCGCTCTCACCGGCGGTTTGTGTCTGTGGCCTGGGTTCCATCGTGACGCCCAGGCTGCGGCAGATGCCGATCGGATCGACACCCGGTGCCAGGCCCAGGGCTTTGCGCAGCGTGTCGAGCTGGGCCACGGACTGCAGATCAATCGTGGCGGCGACCTGCCCGCAGGCCAGCTTTTTCAGGGCCTGGGTATCGGGACGCCCACAGCCTGCCAGCAGCGCCACAGCGATGCAGGCACCAACAGCACCAACCCTGGTCATCGTCAACCTTTCGGACCTTGGGCCAACGTAGACAAAACAGCCAACGGCTGCCCTACTGGAGGTCGGCCCCCAGCCAAGGGCATGGTCCAGCAGGGCACCGGCCCGGTGTCAGCGACGGAGGCGGCGGCAAACATCCACGCCATGGGGGACGTCGATCAGCGGCCGCGAGCAAACCAGCGCTCGAAGACGCACGCCGCTCTCGCCCGGAGCAGGAGCAGCGCGATGAACAGCACTGAATTCGATCGCAGCATGAGTCGCCACCGTTGCAGATCGTCTTGGAGCGATGCTTGGATCCTGATGTGATCAGGTCGATCCCAGGGCTCTCCTTGATCATCAACAATCGTGGGGGCAATTACGTTAGCCAGGGTTAAACCCCAGCATCCTGTAGATATCTGGTGGCTGCCCAACCAAAAGGACTTTTGCCATCACTAGGGTTACGGCCTGTTGATGGGACTGAGGTGTGGCTACCCGAATTACATGATCTCAAGCCAGCTGATCGAACGGAGCTGCGCGTTGGCCTGCGACCATTCCGCATGGGATCTGTCCGTCTGGAACTGGATGATCAGGTCATCCTTCACAACTACTGCCATGGGGGCTCCGGCGTGTTGCTCTCCTGGGGTTGTGCGACCCAGGTCCATCACCTCCTGCGCCGCCGCTGGGCGACAGCTCCGGTGTGAGCCACGGTTACCCCCCACTGCAGCGGGAGGCGAAATCCATAGCAATCAGCCAGATCAGCCGCGCAGCAGGCGGTTGGGGAAATACCTCACTTGGGGGTCAGTGTCTCGCTCAGAGTCGGGGTGAGGATCAGATTCAGCAGCAGGTCCCTGCGCCGCCAGCACCTCCACCCCATGGACGGCCAGCCCTTCGCTACAGCGCTGGATGAATTCCTGCCGCAAAGCCACCGGCTGTTCGATGCGGATGCCGCCGCCGAACGCAAACAGCCAGTTGCGCAGGTCGATGTCGGCGGCCACCGTCCAGCGGGGCAGATCGAGCTCCACTGGGTAGGGATGGCTATCGCTTTTGGCGTTGGGTTCGAGCACGTGGGGGGCACCGGGGTGATGCCACCAGCGATCGCCGCTCAGCGGGCGCGAAAAACGGGTCTGCTCCAGGGGATAGCGGCCGGCACCTTCGCGCAGGAAGGCAAAGGCCCAGGGGGTGCAGGAGAAGCGCAGGGTCTCCAGCTGGCTGATCCGCAGTTGGGCTGAGGCACTGGCCAGAGCTAACTGAGCCTCGAGATCGTCGCCGAAATAGATGCCGCCCGTGTGGTGTAGCAGTTTCTCCAGCCGCTGCAGGGCCTTTTGCTGTTGCTCGGGGCTGCGGCGCAAGTCGCTGTCGTGCTGCCGCAGGGCGAGGCGATCGAGACGTTCGCTGCGGATCAGTCCCTGCTCCCGGCCGATGGCGTCCTCCTCATAGATGAGGTACCAGCCGATGTTGTGGAAGATCAATTGCAGCGGCCACACCCGCAGCTCGCCATCGGGGCTGCCGGGGAAGCTGGCGGCGGAGGCATAGCGCTCCAGCCGCACCCGCCGCTGCTCAAAGATCGCCCGCTCGATCGCCTCCGCCCGCTTGGGGGCGGCGAGACTGTCGGCTCGCACCAGCCCAGCGTCGACAACGGCATGGCGGGCATAGCTGCGCACCGGTGCCTTGGACGCGGTGTCGATACCAGCCCAGGCGAGGCGCTGGTCGAGCTCCTGCAACAGATCCTGCGCCGAGGGATCCGCCAGGCGGCCGGCCGCCTGCTGCAGCACCGCATGCACCTCCAGCAACCTTGGCGGCGGCAGCAGGGCTGTGCCCAGGGCGTAGCCATGGCGCACGTTGTCGTGGCGGGAGCGGAAGCCGTAGGGGGTGAGGATCTTCTCGATGTCCTTGCGCAGGCTGGCACTTTCGCCTGGCAGGTAGGCGCCGGGGATGGTTTCGGTGGCGGCGATCAGGTGCTGGTGCAGGTTGCCGCCTTTGCTGGGGTCCCGATCAAAGGGGTTCTGCAGCAAGTGGCGCAGCAACGTCATCACTCGCACAAACACCGGCCCATCACCCATCGGCGGGTAGCCGCCATGGACCCCGCCGGCCGCTGGCGGGCGTAGGCGACGCAAGGGTTGATCGGCGGCTTTCGCCTCGGCCAGTTGAATCGGCGCCGTCACCGCCAGGGCGCTGGTGAAACCGTTGGCTTCCAGCCAGTCCAGATCACGGCGCAGGGCGTCGACATCGGCGTAGCAATCTCCGTGCAGACGTCGCAGGAATGCAGCGGCTCGATCCGCCAGATCGCCTGACGGCAGCGGCGATAGCCAGAGCTCCAGCTCCTCCCGGGTGCCGGGATCGTTCGCCTCCAGGCCTGGATAGCGACTGAGCAGGCGAATCAGGAACAGCAGCCGCTCCAGATCCAGCAGCCGCGAATAGCCATGCAGCTGCAACTTGTTCTCACGGGCGCGGGCCGAGCGGATGCGTTTGTCGAGAGCAGCCAGTTCGGCCGCCAACACCGGCGTCAGCTCCTGGTGATGGCTGGGCACCACGGCGCAGATCGCCGCGAATCCTTCCGCTCGGCAGGGCCCGAACTGTGGATCGGCCAGGGCGGCGGCCATCTCCTGAATCACCGGTACCGGCACCTGGCGATCGCGGGTGCGGTTCCACTCCAGACAGGTGGGCAGGGGCGTGTAGAGCCACCAGCCGATCCACTCCACTGGCGCCGGCAACGGCAAGCCCTGGGTGATCGCCAGCCGCCAGGCCCTTTTGGCATGGGTGGCATCGACGATCACCGGCCGCCCCTCGGCCACGGCTTCCAGCAAACGCTGCTGCAGCCGCTGCTGAATCTCGGGCCAGGGGCCTTGCACGGCGGCGTCACCGAACACCTCGGCGCGGATCCCATCGGTGGAGAGCACCAGCGCCGGCAGTTGATCGGGGCCGCTGAGCAGGGGCGCCAGCGCCCAGGCCAGGGTGGTCTTGCCGCTGGCGGGCGGACCGATCAGCAGGTGGCAGCGCAGCGGAGCCATCGGGGCAGCGGGAGACAGAGGCGTCGGCAGAGCACCTTGATCATCGCAGTCTTTCGCAGGAAAACCCGTGCCGCTAGCGATCGGTGCGTAGACGCTGGTTGAACGTTGGATGCAAAGGCAGCGTGGCCGGCTCCAACTCCGTTCAAACCCAGCCTGGATCTGCTGGAGCTCACTGCTAGGCAGCCCAAGGCGGGTCAACCTCTGGCCCTGTTGCCAACCACACGCTGCCGCTGAATCCTGAGTGGGCGGGTGGAGTAACAGCGGTCAACCGTGGCCGATACAGGTTTTCAACGGTTTCTTAGGCCGAAAAACCGGAGTTGCCGGACAGGCCATGGAGGTGGAGGACGGCGCTCGTCGTGGCCGTCTCCCTGAGCGAGGCCGATGCCCCCATCAGCCACGCCCTGGCCCGAAGCGCTCTTGCTCGCGATCGATCAGCCCGCGGTTGCAGGCTTCTGTTGGCTTCGCCACCTCAAGCCCCGCTTGACCATGGCCTGGCGTTGCATGGGTTGGCTGCGGCTGCTCCCCCGGCCTGAGCTGCTTGCAGCCACCCGGCTCCACGCCGAACCGATACTCTGCCCGGGCCCTGCACCGTCCGCTCTCCACGCTCGCCAGCCATCGCAGCTCAGTTCTGATACCTGCTGAGCGCTCCTGACTGCCCCCGCTGAGATCGACACCCCTGCTCCTCTGGATCCAGCTCCTTTGGTTGCCCCGTCCCCTGACACCATGACTTTTGATGCGGTTGTCGTCGGCGCTGGCGCCAACGGCTCGGTGGCTGCCATGGTGCTGGCCGAAGCGGGGATGCGCGTGCTGCTGCTGGAGGCGGGGCCTGCATTGACGCCGGGCCAGGCCCGCGGCAACGAACCACTGGACAGCCTGCGACGCCTTGCCCATCTCGCCAGCGGCCGCCATCGCAGCCAGGCCAACCATCCCGGTTACTGGAAACACAATCCGGAGCTGTTCATCGATGAACGGCTCCATCCCTACACCACGCCTCCAGATCAGCCGTTTCTGTGGACCCGTGGCCGCCAGGTGGGCGGCAAAAGCCTCACCTGGGGTGGCATCACCCTGCGGCTCTCACCGACGGAGTTCCGCGCCGCTGATCGGGACGGCCATGGTCCTTGCTGGCCCATTGGCAGTGCCGAGCTGGCCCCGTTCTATGGCCGCCTTGAACGCCTGCTCGGCATCCATGGCCATGCCGATGGACTGCCCCAACTGCCGGATGGGGAGTTCCTGCCGCCCCTGCCCCTCACCCCCGGCGAAGCCCATCTACGGCGGGCCATCGGCCGGGAGCTGGATCTGCCGCTGATCCATTCCCGGGGTTTTGCACTGTCCCAGCCCACGGCCAGCCAACCGTGGCCCCGCTCCAGTGCCCAGGGGGTGACGCTGGCCAGGGCTTTGGCTACGGGCAGGGTGCGGTTGCGCCCCAACGCGCTGGTGAGCCATCTGCAGATGAAGACCGGCGAGGACCGGGCTGAGGCCGTGGTGCTGATCGATACCTGCAGTGGTCAGATGGAGCGGGTGGCGGCCCCGTTGGTGGTGCTCTGTGCCTCCACGATCGAGTCGGTGCGCATCCTGCTGAACTCGCAGGAGGGCCAGCAGAGCGGCGGCCTGATCGATCCCTCCGGTTGCCTGGGCCACTACCTGATGGATCACATTTCCACCTGCCGCTTCTTTTCGATTCCAGACCTCGCCAGACCCGAAGGTCCCGTGGAGCTTTCCGGAGCAGGTAGCTGCTTCATCCCCAATACGGTCAATCTGCAGGGCAACGACGGGCTTGGCTTTCAGCGGGGCTACGGGATCTGGACCGCGCTGCAGCGCTTCGATCCACCGCGGCCGCTGCAACGCCGTCCGCAGGACGCCACTGGCTTCCTGATTGCCCATGGCGAGGTGCTGCCCGAGGCCAGCAATCGCATCAGCCTCGATCACAGGGTGCGCGATCACTGGGGCCTGCCGGTGCCCCACATCAGCTGCCGCTGGGGCAGCAATGAGAGCGCCATGGTGGCCCACATGCATGGCCGCATGGAGGCCGTGGTGGCTGCTGCCGGCGGGACGATCCGGCCGCTGGCAGACCTGTTCAGATTGCCATTGCTGGAACCGCTGATCTTGCGCACTGCAGCGGTGCGGCCGGAGGTGCCTCCGCCTGGCTACTACATCCATGAGTTGGGCGGAGCCCGCATGTCGAGCGATCGGGCGGGCGGCGTCGTTGATGCCTGGAACCGCTGCTGGGGCGCCCGCAATGTGTTGGTCACCGACGGCGCCTGCTGGCCGAGTGCCGGTTGGCAGAGCCCGACGCTGACGGAGATGGCCGTGACCTGGCGCGCCTGTGCCGCCGCCGCTGCGGCCATGGCCCAGGCGTAGCCATGCATCAGGCGTAACCATGCACCAGGCCTGGTCGCTGGGCGGACTGTCAGCTATTACCCATCAAGGGCTCAGCTGGTGTCAACGACAACATTCCGCGCCAACCTCCCTGATCACAATGACGAGGCGACCTTTCACAGGGTCGGGCAAGGGAGTACATAGCGAGGGTTGGCCCCCTCGCTTTTTTTTTGGTCTGCGCTCCAACCGGGCCTCAGCGTCTCGAGCCAGTTCCACACAGGACCGCAGCGCCGCATCTGTTCGCCGATCTCGATCCCCGATTTCGATCCCCGATCTCGATTGCCGCCCTCAATCCCCGCTCTCGATTGCCGGCTGCTTCTGGGGTGGTGTCAGGCCAGGCGTCTTGCCGTGGTGGACCACCACCCAATCTGTATTCACGCACGCAGCGGCGTCAGGCCCATTCCTGGTTCGGCGACTGGGGGCGCCATGCTTGGACTGGCTCCAGCCCAAGGCCTGCTTTCACTGCAGGCGCGTCAACACGCGGAAACGCTTTAGCCATTGGTTGACCCGTCGCCGCAGCCGCGGCGGCACCTCCTGCACCAGTTGGCCCAGCTCCCGCGCCGCCAGCCGATGCAGGCAGCGCACATCCACCGACCAGAGCACCTCTGCTTCGCGAATCAGTCGCGCCCAGCTGCGGGCAGCCTGCCAGCGGCGCAGGCCCGGACCCAGGGAGCACCCCGGCGGTATCGAACTGGCTGGTGGCCTGGGGAGCATGGGTCGGGAAACCCGGCGATCTGCCCCAGCTTGGCCAGACTTCGCCTTGCTGGCAGCCATGGTCCGGCTCGCTGGCCTGGCTCGCTGGTCTGGCTCCCTGTTGTTGTTGTTGGCGAGCGAGTGCCTGGCCGTAGGTGATGTTCAGGCCGTGCGCGGCAGCACCCCGTCCAATGGATCCACGGGTTCGACAACAAAGGAGAGCGATTCCACCTCCCGCTCGCTCAAGCGCCGGCACCAGGCACCACGCACCGGTTCATTCCAGCGGAAGCCAGCCTCCTTGGCCCGATGGCGCTCGGCATAGCCGAGACAGGCGCGATAGAGGCGGCGGGGCTCCAGGGCCAACTGCAGCAGCAGCTCCAGATCGGGCGACCGTTCAAACACCTGAATCAGATAAATGCAATCAGTGAGGGCCCGATGGGCGGCCCAGACCGGGATGCCATAGGCCAGGGCCAGATCCCGCACCGACGGGGTGGCCCGCAAGTGGCGCTCAGCGGGCCAGCGGATGTCCTCCATCGAACAGATCCAGGGTTTGGTCAAGGGCGGCAGGGGGCCGTGACCGAACCACTGGCGATCGAAGCTGACGTTATGGGCGACCACGGCATCGGCTGCCGCCACCATGGCCTCGAAACAGGTCAGGCCGGCCTGCCAGGGCTGGTTCAGCCGACTCACCTCAGCGGCGATGCCATTGATCGGTTCCGCCGGATTGCTGGGGCAGGGCAGTAGGAACGACACCTGCATCAGCACCGCCCGGCTGGGCACATGAAACAGCACGGCCCCCACCTCGATGCATTGCCCCTGGTCGCGGCTGAGGGCCGTGGTTTCGGTGTCCAGCACCAGCAACCGTTCCGGGCAGCTGGGCAGGGAAAGCCCTGGGGACGCCGCCAGCGGGGTGGGGGCCAGCACCGGCACGGTCAGCATCGGCACGGCCAGCATCGCCGCGGAAGGCGATGCGGTAGTTGGTGCGGCTGCGGCTGCGGTCTGGGAGCGGCCCCCACGCCGGGCTGGGGGCTCAGCTGCCGGCTCCGGGGGCTGAAAAGCGAGGGATAGATCAGGGGCAGGAACGGATTGCAGCGGGCCGCCAGCTCCGCAGCCGCCATCCAGGGATCTTTGATCCTCGGATCTGTGATCCTCGGATCTGTGATCCACCGCTCCCTGGACCAGGGCCCTGGCTGTCGCTGCCACGGCAGCCAGGGGCTGAGGAGCGGAAGGCCTGGAGGCCACGGGCGGGGACTCAGCCCGTGCCGACTCCACTGAGGCCGAGGTCACTGGCTTAGGTGGCACGGCTTGGGATGACTCAGCTGTGGATGGCACGGTGGCGGATCGAAGCGAGGCCGCGGGCTCGGAATCCGCTGCGGTGCTCTCCGGGGAGTCGGTGTCGAGCGCCGGGCGCGCCGGTGGGGGCAAAGGCTGCGAGGGCAGGTCCTGGGCCGCTGCCGGGCCGGGTGGCGGCGATGGTTCAGCGGCTGGAGGCCGCGGTCGCTCGGCCGCCGGGCCCTGGCCCTGATCGCTTGCGGGGCTGGCCGCGTCGATCAGGGCCAATAGATCAGGTTGTTCCCAGAAGCTGGCTTGCTCCGCCATGGCCCACCGCTCGACACCTCCCATCGTCCCAGCTGACGCAAATGACAAAGCGTCGGCGCCGCCCTCTCCTTAGGGTTGAGCTTCTGATTCTGGATCCATGCCCAGCTCCCTGGCCAGCGGTGATCGCGCCCCCCAGATTGCCCTGGTCGATGCCAACGGGGTGGAGCGCCGCAGCGAGGCCCTCGCCGGCAAGGCCCTGGTGCTGTTTTTTTATCCCAAGGACGACACCCCCGGCTGCACGATGGAGGCCTGCGCCTTCCGCGACAGCTACAGCGATCTGCAGGCCCTGGGGGCCGAGGTGTGGGGGGTGAGCGGTGATGACGCCGGCAGCCATCGCCGCTTCGCCAGCAAGCACCAGCTGTGCTTTCCGCTGTTGGTGGACAAGGGCAACGGCCTGCGTAAGGCCTTCGGTGTGCCCAGTGTGCTCGGGCTGCTGCCGGGTCGGGTCACCTATGTGATCGACGGCGCCGGCGTGATTCGCCATGTGTTCAACAACCTGCTGGATGGGCCGGCCCATCGCCGCGAGGCCCTGGCGGTGCTGCGGCAGCTGCGGGATGAAGCGGGTACGGATGGCTGAAACCACGGACTGGTTTCAACGGGGTCCGCTCTGGTGTCTTGAACCGGCCAACGCTGACCTCCATGGCCCGGGCCGTGCCGACCGGCTGGAGTTCATCGGCGGCAGCTACCTCGCCGCCACCCCCCAGCTCAGTTACCGGCGCCTGCTGGAGGCCTTCAGCCTGCAGGGCTGGAGTGTGCGGGCCTGGAGTTATGTGCCGGGTTTTGATCATCAGAGCCAGGCCAATGAGGCCTGGCGCGCCCTGCGCCGCGATCGCCTGCAGGGCGAGGCGGCACCCGAGCCTGGCCAGCGGGTGCTGCGCCTGGGCCACAGCCTTGGCTGCAAGCTGCATCTGCTCGCCCCCGACGGCGGCAGGGGCTGCGTTGGCCTGACGGCCCTCAGTTTCAATAACTTTTCGGCTGAGCGTTCGGTGCCCCTGCTGGCCGAGATGGGCCAGCAGTTTGGCTTTCGCAGTGAGTTCAGCCCTTCGCCGCAGGAAACTCTGCGCCAGGTGAGCAGCGACTACCAGCAACCCCGCAACCTGCTGGTGCGCTTCCGCCGCGATGAGCTCGACCAGAGCCCCAGGCTGCTGGAGGCCCTGGGGCGCCGCAGCCAGGATGCCAGTGAACTGCTGGAGTTGCCCGGTGATCACCTCACCCCGGCCAGTGCCGGTCTGCGCCGCCAACTGCTGGGGGCCTGGGCGGATGATCCCTCCAGGCAGCGCCAGATGGAACGGCTGGTGGAAACGATCAGCGGCTGGGGTCGCGAGCCGAAACGGGGTTGAGCGCAGCCTGGTGTGAGCCCCGAAGCGCCGCCGTGCAGCCTGGTTTCAAGGCCGATCGCCAAAGGCGATCAGCTTTGGCGATCGCTGGACCTTCGGCCCGTGGCAAGGCTCAGGCCCCTGAAGAAGCAACCCGAAACGCTGCTTGCCATTGACTGCTTGAAGGCTTGCCAGCATCCTTAGTGGGAATCACTGTTCACCATGAACTCTTTGATCGACGCCTTCAGCGCTGCCTGGAGCCGCTCTTTTGACTACAGCGGCCGCTCCAAACGCGGCGATTATTGGTGGTTCGTGCTGGCCAACGCGATCATCTCGGTGGTGCTGCTGGTTCTCAGCCAAGTGGCCGATCTTTTCGGCGCGATCTACACGATCTGGGCTGTGGCCAGCATCGTTCCCTCCCTGTCCTTGCTGGTGCGCCGTCTGCGCGACGTCGGCAAGGGCTGGGGTTGGATCTTCATCGGCCTGGTTCCGCTGATCGGCAGCATCTGGCTGATCTACCTCTTGGTTCAACCCTCCCTCGCCCTCTGAGGCGTGGCGGGGGCTGTGGCCGCCGAGTGGATCCAGGGGGGAGGCGGACTTGTCTGGGCGGCCACGGGCTGATGGTTCCCGTCGGCCTCAGGACTCAAGACCTGTGGGTATGACTCGCTATGCAGCTCACCCTGGCCTCAGGACCCACGACCCCCAGGCAAAGGATGGGCTGGGCAAGGGGTGGACTTTGCCTCCAGCAATGGGAGATGGGAACTCGCCTGAGAAGCCACACGATTGCCGTGCGCATCGCTTGGCCCTTTCAGGCTTCCTGGACGTAGCTCCCTGCCGGCAACCACCAGTGGAGGCTGCCGACAGGGAGTCTTGGTGGAGGGCTTTTTTACCGATGCCGATCAGTCCAAGGTCTTTGTGGAAGTCGTCGGCATGAATATAAAAGTATCCGCAGATGAATTTAGAGCAATTTAACTTCGTCTACAGAATCAATAAAATCTAGTTCCAAATTTTTGGCCGTTTTTTCCATATCTTTTATAGCTTTTCCGCTGTCATCAACGATTTTAACTTCCACGTCTTCGTAGAAGCTGCCCGCCTCTTTTTTGAGATCCTTGGCGAGCGATTCTTCCCATTCGACTGTCTCATTTCTGGCACTGTAAGCAATTTCCGCTTCTTCCTGCTTGGCTGATTCTTTAGCCATTGACTCAAACTCTGGCGCTTTTTCTCTTACCTTGCCAACACAAAATAAGTCTATTTTTTCTTGAATGTCTGCATTCTTTAGTAAAATGTCATCAAAAATATCTTCTTGAAGTTGGACTTTGATTTTATACTCTCCTTCTACTGTAATTTCATTGGCGAAATTGGCCTTGTCTTTGTCGACGCTATTCTTAATCAACTCTTTGTATCTGGCAGTGAGCTTTTTCGCCAAAGGGTTACGCAGTTCATTGTTTGTAATGCCGCTCTGAAATTTTGCCCAGCCTTCTGAATAGTCTTTCTTGAATTGTGCTGAGTTATTAATTTTTTTCAAGCATCGCCAAGTTACCTTTAAACTTGCCTTCAATGATTTGTTCGGCATAGGCATCGATTTGACGTTCGCTATCCCTGAGGAGATCAGGGTTCTCTTTGAGGAGTTTTACGGTATGCTCTTTGAGGAGTTTTTTGATGTCAGATGATTGATGATAAAGTCTGGTAGTTTCGTTTTCCATCAGATCTTTTCCATAGCTCTTAGTAAAAAGTTCCTGATGAGCGGTATTGAAGTCCAATGCTGTCTTCGCGATATCTTCATCGAAAATATTCCGAACATCTTTTTTGAGGGTGATTGCACCGCCTTCTTTCAACTGGTGTACCTCTGGAAAGGCTTCTCTCTTCAAGCGCTCGGCTTGGGCTTGGGGATCTTCTTGCACCACGTTCACCGCTTCCCTCTCGTCGCCCCTGGCTTCAGCATGTGCCATCTCGCTTCCCCTGACCACTTGACGCTCTACAACTACTTCCGCTGGTTGCCTGCACCTCTGATAAATCTTGTAGATGCCAAAGCAAACTATGGCCCCAGCCCCAGCCTCTGCTGTGTGGATCCCTACTTTTTTTATGTTCACGCCGCCGGCCCTGGCGTTGAGAACCTGAAGCTGCTCCTGGCGGGTTTGCTCAATTTTCAGAATCTCCTCCAACAGAACAGGATCGATCTCGTTGAGGTGATCGATCGCCTGCTGCATGCCCTCGGGCTGGTCAGCCCTGGCGCTCGCTGTGGCCTGCAGCTGGGCATAGGTTGCGGCGTCCAGCTGCTGACGGCAGAGACTCTGCAAGGCCTCGACGAATTGGCGCCCGTCGTATCCCTCGTCCTCCAGCCACTGCAGCCAGCCGTTGAGGCTGTGGGATTCCGCCGCCGCTGTGGTGTGCAGTTCGTTGGAGATGGCAATCAGGCCATCGCCGAGGGCCACGATCGCCGCGGGGCTGAGGCGGGGCTCACCGCTGCTACTGGTGCTGGCTGGAGTCGGCAGGGCTGAGGTGGACATGGTCGAATCCGCTCATTACTTGAATGCGATTTAAGCTGAGTACGGATTGATTTGACAAGCCCCGAACCTCCTGCCCAGACCGCCGAATCGGGCCCAGTCGGTTGGCCAATCGACCATGGCCTGAAGAGCAGGTGAATCGGCTATCAGCCGCCGCCGCCTGCTGTGGCGATGCCCTTATGGCGATGCCCCGGTTTACACCCGCAGGCTGTCCAGCACCGAGCGGTCCTCCAGGGTGGAGGTGTCGCCGCTCACCTCCTGGCCGGCGGCCAGGGAGCGCAGGATGCGCCGCATGATCTTGCCGCTGCGGGTTTTGGGCAGGGCATCGGTGAACTTGATCAGATCGGGGCGGGCGATCGGACCGATCTCCTTGCCCACATGCTGCTTGAGCTCGGCGATCAGGGCCTCATCGCCGTTGCGGCCGGTTTCGAGGGTGACGAAGGCGACGATCCCTTCGCCCTTGAGCTCATCGGGCCGGCCGACCACGGCGGCTTCGGCTACGGCCGGATGGCTGACCAAGGCACTCTCAATCTCCATCGTGCCGAGGCGATGGCCCGACACACTGATCACGTCGTCGACGCGGCCCATCACCCAGAAGTAGCCGTCGCCATCGCGGCGAGCGCCATCACCGGCGAAGTAGAGCCAGCTGCCATCGGCCGGCCGGATCTCCTCCCAGTAGCTCTTGCGGAAGCGCTCCGGATCGCCGTGCACCGTGCGCATCATCCCCGGCCAGGGCCGGCGGATCACCAGATAGCCGCCCTGATCCGCCGCCTGGGAATGGCCTTCGTGGTCGACCACGTCAGCGGCGATACCCGGCAGGGGCAGGGTGGCGGAGCCGGGCTTGGTGGCAGTGGCACCGGGCAGGGGGCTGATCATCACGCCGCCGGTTTCGGTCTGCCACCAGGTGTCCACCACCGGGCAGCGATCAGCGCCGATCACGTCGCGGTACCACATCCAGGCTTCGGGGTTGATCGGTTCGCCCACGGTGCCGAGGATGCGCAGGGTGCTCATGTCGTACTGATCCGGCACCTCGCGACCGCTCTTCATGAAGGCGCGGATTGCCGTGGGCGCGGTGTAGAAGATCGACACCTTGTGTTTCTGGATCACTTCCCAGAAGGCACCGGGCTTGGAGGGGCGCGGTGCCCCCTCGTACATCACCGTGGTGGCGCCATTGGAGAGGGGCCCGTAGACGATGTAGCTGTGACCCGTGATCCAGCCCACATCAGCCGTGCACCAGTGGATGTCGTCCTCACGGATGTCGAAGATCCACTGGAAGGTGAGATGGGCCCAGAGGTTGTAGCCGGCGGTGGTGTGCACCACCCCCTTGGGCTTGCCGGTGGAGCCGGAGGTGTACAGCACGAACAGCCGATCTTCACTGGCCATCGGCTCGGCCGCACACTCAGGACTCTGGGCCGGCACCAGCTCATGCCACCACTGGTCGCGCCCTGCCACCATGGCGGTGGGTTGCTCGGTGCGCCGCACCACCAGCACATGCTCCACCGTTGGGCAGGCACCACCTTCCAGGGCCGTATCCACCGCCGGCTTGAGCGCCACGGCCTTGTCCTTGCGGAAGCCGCCATCGGCCGTGATCACCGCCTTCACCGCACCATCGATCAGCCGGTCCCGCAGGGCCTCGGCCGAAAAGCCGCCGAACACCACCGAGTGGGGAGCGCCGATGCGGGCGCAGGCCAGCATCGCGATCGCCGCCTCCGGCACCATCGGCATGTACAGGGCGACCAGGTCGCCTTTGCCGATGCCCAGGGCTTTGAGCGCATTGGCCGCCTTGCACACTTCGGCGTGCAGCTGGCGGTAGGTGAAGCTGCGGCTGTCGCCGGGTTCTCCCTCCCAGATCAGCGCTGTCTTTTCGGCCCGGGGACCGTCGAGATGGCGATCGAGGCAGTTGTAGGAGAGGTTGGTGCTGCCGCCTTCAAACCAGCGGGCAAAAGGCGGATTGCTCCAATCCAGCACCGTGTCAAAGGGCTGGAACCAGTGCAGCTGGCTGCGGGCCTGCTCGCCCCAGAAGCCATCGGGATCGCTCTGCGCCCAAGCCACCAGCTCCCCATAGGCCGCCATGGACGGAATGCGAGCGCCGGCCGCCAGTGCTGCCGGGGGGGCGAAGCTGCGCTGCTCCTGCAGCACCGATTCGATCGTGTGGGCCGGATCGCCGCTGGGAACCTGGGTCATGGAAGGTACGGAAGCCGAAGCATTCAAGCCCAGCTCCTCGCTCCTGACAGCGATGCGCACAGAGATCAGCAGCCCTGATCGAAGTTGGCGCTGCCGTTAGCTTGCAAACCTGGCCCAGCGGCATTAGCAGGAAGGAATGACGGTGGTCGAGAACACACCATGACGAACAACAACCCCGTCACGCCCCATGCCGGTCCCACCCTCGATGGCAATGGCCATCTCAGCTACATCGGCGATGATGGCTGCCGCTACGTGATCGGGCTGCCACCGGAAATCGACGACGACAGCATTGAGCGGGTGATGACGATGCTGCGCAGCAGCAGTCCCCTGTTTCAGAGCATCGAACACCTCTGTCATCGCTGGATCAAGGACGTGAGCAGTGAAGAACTCGATGCCAGGGCGGCGCTGGTGCTGCTGCTCACCACCCTGGAGACAGCTCTGGAGGATTCCTATCCGGACTCCAGCTTTGACTAGTGCCCTGGCGAGCGGTCGTTAGGGCAGGCTGGGATCCATGCCTCGCCCCGCCGCCTGCCTCTTTGACCTCGACGGTCTGCTGCTGGACACCGAACCCAGCCACGCCGAGGCCTGGAGCCAGGCGGCGGCCCGATTCGGCCTGCAGCTCACCGCGGTGCAGTTGCAGCAGCTGCGGGGGCGGCGGCGCCTGGACTGCGCGCACCAGGTGCAGGCCTGGATTGCAGAGGGCCGCTCCATCCAGGTGAGCAGCGAGCAGCTGCTGGCCGTGCGCCAACCGATTGCCGAAACACTGCTGGCCCTGGCAGCGGCGATGCCCGGCGCCCAGGCCCTGGTGCAGCGCTGTCAGGCGCTGGCGATCCCGATGGCGCTGGCCACCAGCAGCAGCGCCGCGGCCGTGGCCCTCAAGGCGGCTCCCCATCCCTGGCTGGCGGCCATCACCACCCGCGTGCATGGTGATGATCCCCAGCTCCAACACGGCAAGCCGGCACCGGACGTGTTTCTGCTGGCGGCTGAACGCCTGGGGGTGGCCGCCAGCGACAGCTGGGCCTTCGAGGATTCACCGGCCGGTGCCCAGGCGGCGCTGGCGGCCGGCTGCCAGGTGCAGGTGCTGCGACCCGCTGGCATCGCGCCATCGCTGTATCCGCCCGGGGTTCACTGGCTGAGCTCCCTGGCGGCCGTCTCGCTGACATGAACCATGGCCTGCCCCCCAGGCCTCGGGCTCAGATCGTTGTTGGCGTCAGTGGGCTGGCTTCATCGGGTTCGTCGGGGATGCGGATTCCGCGGGGATGCCGCCGACCCAGGGCGAACGGCCAGCTCAGTAGAGGCGGCTGAGCACGAACTCCGGCAGAGCCCGCAGGGCGCTGCGGGGCTCGGAGGCGGGCAACCATTCGATCGCCCCATGGGCGTCGCGGGCAAACTCCTCGGCCAGCAGCCGCGAGCGGGGGATCGCCTCGCAACCGCGCACCAAGGCCAGGGCCTGCTCCAGATCGCCGGTCTCGCAGAACTCCCGCTCGATCAGGCCGGCCAGGGCGGGGCGCTCCTCCAGGGCATAGAGCACCGGTGCCGTCAGATACCCCGAGGCCAGGTCGCTAGCGGCGGGCTTGCCCAGCTGCTGATCGCTGCCGGTGAAATCGAGGATGTCATCCACCACCTGGAAGGCCAGACCCAATTGGCGACCAAAGCGATAGAGGTCGTCGAGATGGCTGCCGCTGCGCCCCGACAGCACCCCGGCGGCCCGGGCGCTGTTGGCAATCAGTGAAGCGGTCTTGCAATAGCTCTTTTCGAGATAGGTTTCGAAACTCTGGCCCGTGTCGTAACGGAATAGCCCCTGCTTCACCTCGCCATCGGCGAGATCCATGATCACGCGCGAGAGCAGCTTCACCACCTCCAGATCATCGAGGTTGGCGAGGTGCCAGCTGGCCTGGGCGAACAGGAAATCACCGGCCAGCACGGCCACCCGATGGTTGAAGCGGCTGTGCACCGTGGCCACGCCGCGGCGGGTGTCGGCGCCATCCACCACGTCGTCGTGCACCAGCGAGGCGGTATGGATCATCTCGGTGATCTCGGCCAGGCGGCGATGGCGCGGGCTGAGCTCACCATCCGCCGCCATCGCCCGCGACAGCAGCAAGACGATGCCGGGCCGCAGGCGCTTGCCCCCGGCGGCAAACAAATGTTCAGCTGCCGCCTGCAAAATTGGATGACCAGCGCCGATCAGACTGCGCAGATCGGCCAGCAGGGCATCGAGGTCGGCCTCGACCGGCTGGAGCAACTCGGCGACCGTCGACACATGATCTCCTGGATGAAGTGGATACTAGAAGGGTCGTGGTGGTGAGTGCAGGCACGGGGGCGAGAGCTCGTCATCACGGCCGTCCTGAACCAGCCAGGCAATCGAGGCGCTGGCCGTTTCGACGGCGATCAGGCGTCGGGCATCGCGATCGAACTGCCCGGCTTCGCCGGTGGTGAAGAAGCGATGGCTGGCCGTTCCCGCTGGGGCCTGCATGGCGTAGTGATGCAGCAGGGAGCCCAGATGGCGGGCCACCGCCGGCGCCGGATCGATCACGGCCACATCCGGACCCACCAGCCGGCGGATCGCCTCGATCACAAAGGGATAGTGGGTGCAGCCCAACACGATTGTGTCGGCTCCAGCCGCCAGCATCGGTTCCAGAAAGCTCAACAGCAAGGCATCGGTCCGGGTTCCGGCTAGGTCTCCCGCTTCGACCAGGTCGGCCAGTCCCAGGCACACCTGCTCCACCACCTGCACACTGGCGGCATGACGGCCCACGGTGGCTCGGTACAGCCGGCCCTGGAAGGTGGCCGGCGTGGCCATCACGCCGACCACACCGCTGCGGGTGATCGCCACTGCCGGCTTGACCGCCGGCTCCAGGCCCAGGATCAGGCAAGCCGGGAAGCGTTCGCGCAGATGGTGCAAAGCCACTGCGGAGGCGGTGTTGCAGGCCACCACGATCACCTTGCAGCCGGCCTCGGTGAGAGCCGTGCAGATGGCCTCGCTGTAGGCGCGGATCTCCTGGGGCTGGCGGCCGCCATAGGGCACATGGGCCCGATCGGCGAAGTAGACGGTGGATTCATCGGGCAGCTGCTGCACGATCTGGCGCCAGACGCTGAGCCCACCCAGGCCGGAATCGAAGATGCCGATCGGCACAGGGGAATCCTGGGTCATCGGTTGAGATAGGCCAGGATGCCCCTGGCCACGGCCTGGGCCAGACGGCGGCGGAAATTGGGATCCGCCAGCCGCGGCGCGTCGATCTGGCCGGTGACAAAACCCATTTCGGTGAGCACCGACGGCATGGTCGTGCGGCGGATCACGTAGAAGCGGCCGGGCCGGGCGCCACGGTCTGGGGTACCGGGGGAGACAGCCATCAGCTGATCCTGAATGATCACCGCCAGATCGCGGGAGCTGCCTCCCTCGAAGAAGAAGGTTTCCACCCCGTTCACATCCGGCCTGTCCATGCTCAATGCATTGGCATGGAGGCTGACGAACACATTGGCGCCGATGCTGTTGGCCAGGTTGACCCGCGGGGGGAGGTCCACATCCACCTCCGAGGTGCGGGTCATCGAAACGGTCACGCCACGGGCCTGGAGCAGCTGGGCCACCTGCAGGCTCACATCCAGCACCACATCGGTCTCGCGCAGGCCGTTGATGCCCACAGCCCCCGGATCCGGCCCGCCATGGCCCGGATCGATCACCACCCGGAAACGGCCGCGGGGCACCAGCGGCAGACCCTCCGGATTGAGGGGCTGACTGGAGGTGCCGCGACCACTGTTGGCGTAATCCGAGCCAATTTTGGCGTAATCCGAGCCGAACCGGGGCGGACTCCAGCGGCTCCTGACGATCGCGGCCGGGGCCTCCATATCGCCTTCGCCGACGCTCTGCAGGCTGCCGGCCGGCACGCCGGTGAGTTCCATCCGCCAGCGATCGCGGGCGGTGCCCACCAACCGCAACTGGCGCGGATCGAGGCGGGTGCCGGGCTGGAACTCCAGCACCAGGCGCGTGGTGCCGTTGTCGGGTTTGCCGATGCGCACCTCCCGCACCGCACCAGCGGACGGCAGCACCCGGGCGCGGGTGGGTGCCCCGGGCAGATCTACCCACACCCGGGGACCCTGACCATTGCGCCCCTCCTCGAAGAAGGCCTGCAGCGGAATCCCAGGGCTGGTGCGCAGCTCGAGGCTGCCGTCGCGCCCGATGCGCCAGGCCGAGAGGCTGCTGCCCGCCCAGGACGGCAGCTCGGCCGCCAGGGCCAGTCCCAGGACCAGCAGGCCGCGGCCGACCACGGTGCCCAGGTTGGCGCCACGCAGGGGGGAGCGAAAAGCCATCAACGCGCTCAGAACAGGGCCGGGCGTCGATGCTGCAGGCTCGGCATCTGGCTGCGGATGCGCTGACCGTGGGCAATGTCCACCGGCGCCATGGCCAGGCCAGGCCCCTGGCCCGCATCGGCCAGCACCGTGCCCCAGGGATCGATCACCAGCGCATGGCCATGGGTCTGACGGCGGCCGTAGTGCAGACCGGTCTGGGCCGGAGCCAGCACGTAGGCGGTGTTTTCGATTGCCCGGGCCTGCAGCAGCACCTGCCAGTGGTCCTTGCCGGTGTAGGCCGTGAAGGCAGCGGGCACCATCAACAACTCGGCGCCGGCGCTGGCCAGGTAGCGATAGAGCTCAGGGAAGCGCACGTCGTAGCAGATCGACAGGCCGACGCGGCATAGCCCCGGCACCTCGACCACCGGCGGCAAGGCTTGGCCCGGCTGCACCGTGGCCGATTCCCGATAGGTGGTGCCGTCGGGGATATCGACATCGAACAGATGAATTTTGTCGTAGCGGGCCAGCAGCTGACCTTCCACCCCCACCAGTTCGGCGCGGTTGTAGGTGAGGGATTCCCCCGCCGGCACCGGAAAGCCACCGCCCAGCAGGGTCACCTGATAGCGCCGGGCCATGGTGACCAGGAAGCGGCTGCAACGCTCCGCCAGGCTGGGGGCCAGCTCAATCCGGCGTAGATCGTCGCCCATGAAGGCGAAATTCTCCGGCAAGCCCACCAGCTCGGCACCGCGCCGCGCCGCCAGCTCAATCTGCTCCTCGGCCGCCGCAAAATTGGCATCCGGATCCGGCGTGCTGGTCAGTTGCAGGGCTGCCGCCAAAAAACTGCTCACCGACTCACCCGAAGCGACCGGCGAACTGTAAGGGGAGGGGGCAGCGGCGGCCAGCGCTGCCCTCACCGGCTCGGATCAGCTGGCCCGCAGCACCCCGGGCTCCGCCTGGATCGGCACGATCTCCAGGCTGTCGACGGCGGCGCAACAGGCGAAATCGGCGTCGTGATCGCCCAGGCCCAGCAGTCGCTGGCCATGGCTGGCGGCCCGCAGGCAGGTTTCGGTGTCCAGCCGCCAGCGCTGCCAGAGGGCCAGGGCCGCCAGCATTTCGTCATTGCCGCAGCTCACCCCCACATGGGGGGCCACGGCCAGCTCCATCGCCGCCGAGGCCACCGCCCCGGCCGCCAGGCTGTCCTCCAGGGAGTAGTCGCCCTCCCAGCCACTGCCGACGATCCAGACCCGCTCACAGCCGCGTTCCAGCAGCCGCCTGGCCACGGCCGTGCGATTCGGCAGGGCTGCCGTGACCAGCAGCGGCACCGCCCGCACCGCCGCCAGGGAGCGGGTGCCATTGGTGGTGCTCATGAAGATGCGCTTGCCAGCCACCAGCTCGGGAGTCACCGCCAGCGGCGAGTTGCCCAGGTCGTAGCCGGCCACTCGCTGGCCGCCGCGCTCACCGGCCCGCAGGCGCTGCTGGGCCGGCCAGGCGGCGGCGGCGGCCTCCAGGGAGTCCAGATCGGCAAAGGCCTCGATCGCCTCGGCACCGTTCTGCAACGACCAGGCGATCGTGGTGGTGGCTCGCAACACATCGATCACCACCGCGGCATCAGGGCCACCCTCCGCCGGACCCAGCACCGCAGGCACGGCCTCAGACGTGTGGAAGTAGGAAATCAGCACAGGCCGCGGCGCGATGAGAGGTGCGTCACAGTAAGCAGCCCAGGTGGATGAAGGCGCGGTGGCGACCAGCAGCACAGGTGCGGGCGGCCCGATCGCCCCGACCGCCGGCAAGCCCGGCCGCCAGCGCGACCTACGCGATTTTTTGCGGCTGCTGGAGCAACGCGGCCAGCTGCGCCGCATCACCGCTCCGGTGGACCCGGACCTGGAGCTGGCGGCAATCGCCGACCGGGTGCTGGGGCTGGGCGGACCGGCCCTGCTGTTCGAGAACGTGATCGGCTCCTCGATGCCGGTGGCCGTGAACCTGCTGGGCACGGTGGAACGGGTGGTGTGGAGCATGGGCATGGAGCGCCCCGAGGAGCTCGAGGCCCTGGGCGAACGGCTGGCCCTGCTGCAGCAGCCCCGCCCCCCCAAGGGCCTGGGTGAACTGAAGACCTTCGCCGGGGTGCTCTGGGATCTGGTCAAAGCCCGGCCCGACCGGGACCTCACCCCCCCCTGTCACCAGGTGGTGCTCAAAGGAGAGCAGGTGAATCTCGATGCCCTGCCCCTGTTGCGCCCCTGGCCGGCTGATGCGGGCGGCGTGATCACCCTGGGGCTGGTGATCACCAAGGATCCGGAAACCGGCGTGCCGAATGTGGGCGTGTACCGCCTGCAGAAGCAATCCGCCACCACCATGACCGTGCACTGGCTGAGTGTGCGCGGCGGCGCCCGCCATCTGCGCAAGGCGGCAGCCATGGGTAAAAAGCTGGAAATCGCCATTGCCATCGGCGTCCATCCGCTGTTGATCATGGCGGCGGCCACGCCGATCCCGGTGCAGCTGAGCGAGTGGCTGTTTGCCGGCATTTATGCCGGTGAAGGGGTGCGTCTGGTGAAGTGCAAAACCCTGAACCTGGAGGTGCCCTCCCACAGCGAAATGGTGCTGGAGGGCACGATCACCCCGGGCGAGCAGCTGGCGGATGGCCCCTTCGGCGATCACATGGGCTTTTACGGCAATGCCGAGGATTCGCCCCTGGTGCGCTTCCACTGCATCACCCACCGGCGCGATCCGGTGTTTCTCACCACCTTCAGCGGCCGGCCCCCGAAGGAAGAGGCGATGCTGGCGATCGCCCTCAATCGCATCTACACGCCGATCCTGCGCCAGCAGATCCCGGAGATCGTCGATTTCTTCCTGCCGATGGAGGCCCTCAGCTACAAGCTGGCGGTGATCGCCATCGACAAGGCCTATCCGGGCCAGGCCAAACGGGCGGCGATGGCCTTCTGGAGTGCCCTGCCCCAGTTCACTTACACCAAGTTCGTGGTGGTGGTGGACCAGGCGATCAACATCCGCGATCCGCGTCAGGTGATCTGGGCGATCAGTGCCCAGGTGGATCCCCAGCGCGATCTGTTCGTGCTCGAGGACACCCCCTTTGACTCGCTCGATTTCGCCAGCGAGCGCCTGGGGCTGGGAGGACGGCTCGCCATCGATGCCACCACCAAGATCGGTCCGGAAAAAAGGCATGACTGGGGTGAGGCCCTGAGCCGCCCCGCCGCCCTCGAGGCCCAGGTGGACGGGCGCTGGGCTGAACTGGGCCTGGCCGATCTCGGCCAGGAGGAGCCGGATCCGGCCCTGTTCGGCTACACGCTGGAGGCCCTGCTGGCCCGACTGGCGGCGACGGCCAGGGGCTGAGCGGGGCTGTACCCATGCTCGGCCGCAGCGCCCTCCATGCCATCCGGGCCCTGCTGGAGCTGGCCGAGGCGCCGCAGCGCTGGCGATCGGTGCCGGATCTGGCAGCGGCCCAGCAGCTGCCTGAGGCCCTATTGGAGCAACTAATGCTGCGGCTACGTCGTGCCGGGTTACTGGAGGCCCGGCGTGGCCGTCAGGGCGGCTACCGCCTGGCCCGGCCCGCGGCGGCGATCCCGTTGGCGGCGATCCTGGCGGCCGTGGCTGCCAGCCGCCCCGGGTCGGGCGAGGTGGCCGCCCCGGCCGCGACGGCTGGCAGCACGAACCGGCAGCACAGCAAGGCTGAGGTGGGATTGGCCGGGCTGGGATTGGCAGCGCTCGGATGCGCCGAGGCGGGGCTTGCCGATGGGGCGACGGCCAGGGGCGCCAATCACGAGGCGGCCTCCCAGGTGACGGCAGTCCTGGAGCGCCGGTTGCAGCAGGCCCTGGAGCGGGAACTGGCCCGCTTCACCCTCGAAGAACTGCACCACGATCTGCGCAGTGCCCGCGCGGCCCTCAGCGCAGACGGCGGCCTGTTGCTGGGCTGAAAGCGGTCCCCGGCGGCAAGCTCGGCCCGTCACCTCGATCCGTTGCACCACTGGTGGCCCTTCGGAGCCACGCCGGCGGTCCAGTCCAGTCCTTCTAGGCTGATCAGATGCCACCAGAGGATGCCCTTCCCGATCCCGCTGCCCTGCTGGAGCAGGTGCTCAATCCGCTGTTGGATGATTTCGCCGCCTCCTTCGAGCGGGGGCTGCTGCTGCTGCAGCACTGTCCGGAGCGGGTTTTGTCGCTTGCGGCCCAGCTGAGCCTTGAGGGCAGGCTGCTGGAGGCCCGCGCCGAACTGCGGGCGGCTCGGGCCCTGCGGGCGGCCACGCCGGCACCGATGGCTCTGGACATGGCCACGATCACTCCGTGGCATGCGCTGCTGGTGGAGGTGTGGTCGCTGTCGGCCAGTCTGCGGGCCGCTGGCATCAGCGTGACCGGACCGGCTCCATAGGATCGGCTTCTCCCTGCCGCTGCCGGTGTGCCCAGCCCCGAGATTGCGCTTCCAGGTCCGCTGCCCCATCCAGGCAGTGGTGCCGCCCTGCTCACGCCGGAGCTGCGGCTGGCCGCCGGCGGCAGCCTGCGGGGCCACGTCAGGGTGCCGGGGGATAAGTCGATCTCGCACCGGGCACTCTTGTTTGGTGCCATCGCTGAAGGCGACACCCGCATAGAAGGATTGCTGCCAGCGGAGGATCCGCTCAGCACCGCCGCCTGCCTGCGGGCCATGGGGGTTGAGGTGTCGGCGATCGAGCGGGATCGGCCCGTGCTGGTGCGGGGGGTGGGTCTCGATGGTTTCCAGGAGCCGGCCGACATTCTCGATTGCGGCAACTCCGGCACCACGATGCGGCTGATGCTGGGACTGCTGGCTGGGCGCAGCGGCCGTCACTTCGTGCTCACGGGTGATGCCTCGCTCCGGCGTCGACCGATGCGTCGGGTCGCCGGCCCCTTGGCTGAGATGGGCGCCACGATCGCCGGTCGCCGCAGCGGCGAGCTGGCACCGCTGGCGATCCAGGGCCGCTCCCTGCACGGCGCCACGATCCGCACACCGGTGGCCTCCGCCCAGGTGAAGAGCGCCCTGCTGCTGGCCGCCCTCTCCGCCACGGGGCCCACCACCGTGATTGAACCAGCCCTCTCCCGCGATCACAGCGAGCGCATGTTGCGGGCCTTCGGCGCCGATCTGCAGGTGCATGGCCCCGGCGGCACGGAGGTCACGGTGAGGCCCGGCCCCAGCCTGCGCGGCCAGGCGGTGACCGTGCCGGGGGACATCAGTTCGGCGGCCTTCTGGCTGGTGGCCGCCGCCATCACCCCCGGCGCCGATCTCACCGTGCAGAACGTCGGGCTCAATCCCAGCCGCACCGGCATCCTCGAGGTGCTGGAAGCCATGGGAGCCCGCCTGGAAATCCTCGATCGCCGCGATGTGGCCGGGGAGCCGGTGGGCGATCTGCGGGTCTGCCATGGCCCCCTAAAAGCCTTCACGATCGGCGGCGATCTGATTCCGCGGCTCGTGGATGAAATCCCGGTGCTGGCGGTGGCGGCCTGCTGCGCCGCAGGAGTGAGCCGCATCAGCGGCGCCGAGGAGCTGCGGGTGAAGGAGACAGATCGCCTGGCGGTGATGGCGCGCCAGCTCGGGGCGATGGGGGCCCAGCTGGAGGAACACCCGGATGGCCTCAAGATCGCCGGTGGGGTGCAGCTGCATGGCGCCACCGTGAACAGCGAAACCGATCACCGGGTGGCGATGAGTCTGGCGGTGGCCTCCCTGGTGGCCCGCGGCGACACCTGGCTGCTGGATCCGGAGGCCGCGGCCGTGTCCTATCCGGGCTTCTGGGATGACCTTGAACGCCTGCGGGCCTGAGCTGGGGCTGCGGCGAACCGGCGACGGCAGTTTCAGCCTCTACAGCCCGGAGTTCGGCGAGGGCTTCCACTGCGCTGATGGCGCCCTGGCCGAGGCCCGCCGGGTGTTCGTGGCGCCGGCCCAGCTGGAGCGTTTCAGCCCTGGCAGCCGCCTGCGGGTGCTGGAGGTGGCGGTGGGCACCGGCACCAACACGGCGTCCCTGCTGCAGGCCTCTCGAGAGCGGCAGCTGGAACTGGACTGGTGGGGGCTGGAGCTCGATCCGTTGCCACTGCAACTGGCCCTCGCCGATGCCGGCTTTCGCCATCAATGGCCGGAGCCGGTGTTGGTGCAGTTGCAAGGGCTCACCAGCAGCGAACGGCTGCTCTGGGGTGAGGCCCGCAGCCGTCTGCCGGAATTGCAGAGCCGCCTCGGCGGCGATTGCGACCTGGTGTTGCTCGATGCCTTCTCGCCGCGCCACTGCCCCCAGCTCTGGTCTGTGGAGTTTCTGGCGGATCTGGCCGCTTTGCTGGCCCCCGAGGGCCGGCTGCTCACCTACTGCTCGGCGGCGGCGGTGCGCCGGACCCTGGGGCTGTCCCACCTGCAGCTGGCGGCCATTTGTAGCCCGGTAAGCAATAGTCCGGCAAGCAGTGGCCCGGCAACCAGTGGCACGGCAGCCAGTGGCACGGCCACAAGTAGCCCAGCAGCCAGTGGCCCGGCAACCAGCACCGGCGCAACAACGGACGGGCTCTCCGCCATTGAGCCGATGGCCTGGAGTGCTGGCACCGTTGCCAGCCCCACGGCGCTGCCGATGGCCGGAGTGCTGCGGCCGTTGAGCCCGATGGAGCTGGAGCATCTGGCCTGCCGGGCCGGCGAGCCCTACCGGGATCCCTCGCGCCAAGGCACCGCGGCCGAGATCCTGGCGCGGCGTCAACAGGAGCAACGGCTGAGCACCGCCGAAGCCAGTCGTCAGTGGCAACGCCGCTGGGGCCTGGCCCGCCGCCATCACCAGCACCAGACAAGCGCCGAACTGGGCCCTGACCCAGCGCCACCGGATCGCGCCGAGCGGGCCCGGTAGATTCCGCCGCAGCCATCCCCGCCCGCCGATGCTCGCCGTTGCCGTTCTGGCTGCCGGAAAGGGAACCCGGATGAAAAGCGACCTGCCCAAGGTGCTGCAGCCCCTGGCGGGCTCCACCCTGGTGGAGCGGGTGCTGGCCAGCTGCGAGCATCTCCATCCCGAGCGCCGGCTGCTGATCGTCGGCCACCAGGCCGAGCGGGTGGCCAGCACCCTGGCGGCTCACAACGGGCTGGAGTTTGTGCTGCAACAACCCCAGCACGGCACCGGCCATGCCGTGCAACAACTGCTGGAGCCCCTCCAGGGCTTCGAAGGCGAGTTGCTGGTGCTCAATGGCGATGTGCCGCTGCTGCGCCCCGAAACCCTCGAGCAGCTGCTGGCCCAGCATCGGCGCAATGGCGCTGCCGTCACCCTGCTAAGTGCCCGCCTGGCCGATCCCAGCGGCTACGGGCGGGTGGTCGCCGCGGCGAATGGTGCGGTGAGCGCCATCATTGAGCATCGCGACTGCTCCGACGAGCAGCGCCGTAACACCCTCACCAATGCCGGCATCTACTGCTTCGACTGGCTGAAGCTGGCGGCGGTGTTGCCGAACCTGGCCAGCGACAACGACCAGGGGGAGCTCTATCTCACCGACACCGTCGCCATGCTCAGCCCGGCCATACACCTGGAGGTGGCCGATGCCGATGAGATCAACGGCATCAATGACCGGCTGCAGCTGGCCCAGTGCGAAGCGGTGCTGCAGGAGCGGCTCCGGCGGCACTGGATGGCGGAAGGCGTCAGCTTCACCGACCCACTCAGCTGCACCCTCAGCGAGGGCACCCGCTTCGGCCGCGATGTGGTGGTGGAACCCCAGTGCCATTTCCGCGGCGACACCCAGATCGGTGCGGGCTGCCGCATCGGTCCCGGCAGCCTGATCGAAAACAGCCGCCTGGATAGCGGCGTGGAGGTGCTGTTCTCGGTGCTGCGCGATGTGGAGGTGGAGCAGGGCTGCGTGATCGGCCCCTACGCCCAGCTGCGCGCCGGTGCCCACCTCGGCGCCGACAGCCGCATCGGCAACTTCGTCGAAGTCAAGAACAGCCGGCTGGGCGAGGGCGTCAAAGCCAATCACCTCAGCTATCTGGGGGATGCCGATCTCGGCGCTGGCGTCAATGTGGGCGCCGGCACCATCACCGCCAACTACGACGGCGTGCGCAAACACCGCACCGCCATCGGTGCCGGCAGCAAGACCGGCGCCAACTCCACCCTGGTGGCACCGATTCGCCTGGGCGAGAACGTGACAGTGGCGGCGGGCTCCACCCTCACCATGGACGTGCCCTCCAGAGCCCTGGCCTTCGGGCGGGCGCGCCAGGTGGTGAAGAAAGACTGGGCTGAGGCCTGAACCGGGAGCCGTCGCTGCTCCCTGAGTCCAGATCGGCCAGGGGCAGCTCAACGGCGCCGGGCCCTGGTGGCAGACGGAACGCGGACGACTCAGGTCCAAGCCCAAGCCAGGCCTGCCCAGAGCAGGAGATCAGCGATGGATCGGGAGGCCGCTGTGGCTCGAGGGAGCGGACGAATCAGCCCCCCCCGGGCCGCTCAGGCCCACAGGCTGACGACCCAGGTGAACTCAGCGTGGTGGGCAGCCGTGCAGGTTGAGGGCGGGGGTTGGCGGCGGACATTGACGCCGGGAGCGTTGTGGCAGCGGCAACGCTGCTGGTGATTCGGGTTCAGGGGCAGGCAGCGTGCCGCCCCTGCCAGAGCCCGGGAACCTGGCCGGCGGCGAAATAGCGGTGCGGCTCCAGGGCCTGGTTGAACTGGCGCTGCTCTGCGGATCCATTCCAGGCCAGAGTCAGGGCTGGGGCAGACACGTCGCAGGGTGGCATCACCGCGGCGAGAGCCAGGGGTCCCAGCAGCCGGACTGGACTACGCAAACCGGAACTACGCAAACCTGGACCTCTCAAACCACTGCCGCCGCCAGCAACGGCAGCAGTTGCTCCAGAGCCACGCCACGGCTGGCCTTGAGCAGCAGCAGATCCCCAGGTGCCAGCCAGGCCACCAGCGGTTCGGCGGCCTGGGCGGGGGTCTGCACCCGCACCAGCCGGGCCATGCCGGCGGCACCGGCCAGCATGGCGTCGCCCTCGTCCCCCGCCGCCACGATCACCAGCCCATCGAGGCCCAACTCCCGGGCCCGCTCGGCCACCTGCCGATGCAGCGCCAGGCTTTGATCACCCAGCTCCAGCATCGTGCCGAGCACAGCGTAACGGCGGCGCGGCCCGGCGCTCTCCACGGTGGCATCAGCTGGTTCAGCAGCCAGCAGCGCCAGGGCCGCCAACATCGCTTCCGGCGAGGCGTTGTAGGTCTCATCCAGCACCTCGATACTCCCGAGTCGCAACCGGCGACTGCGGCCGCCCGGCACCGCCACCTCCAGGGCTGTCAGCGCCTGCTGGGGCACCCCCAGCTCCTGGGCCACGGCCACGGCCAGCAGCAGATTGCGGGCGTTGTGCCGACCGGCCAGGGGCAGGGGAATCTCGGTGCCATCGCTCAAGCGCAGCTGCTGCCGGCGAGCAGATGGCGCAGCGGCCGCTGGCGGGGCAGTCAGTGGCGAAGCCGTCAGTGGCGAAGCCGTCGCGGTGCCTGCGTTGGCCTCAGCTGGGGGTTCAACGGTTGGCTCCACTGTTGACTCCACTGTTGGCTCCACTGTCGGTTCAACCGTTGTGTCAGCTGGGGCTTCAGCCGTTGGCTCAGCTGTTAGGTCAGCCGTTAAGGCAGAAGCGCGATCCAGCGGTTGGTCGCTCCGGGAAACGCTCTGCTGGCCGGCGGTTCGGGCGGTGTATGGATCCACGGCTCGCTCGGCGATGCGATCAAGTGACAGATCGCTGGGCTGCTCCGAGGGTTCAGACCAGGCCTGCCCACCCCAGGCCTCCAGGGCCCCGACGAGATCGGCCGCCGGCAGGGCCGGATCCCAGCCCCCGAGCTCATCGGCCAGACCGACCCGCCGCACCCGTCCGCTCCAGACCGCCGCCAGGGCCCGCTCCAGCAGCGGATCGCCGGCCGGGATCACCACCAGGCCATCGGCCCTGAGGGCGGCCGTGATTTCGCATTTGGCCTGGGCGATCGCCTCGCGGCTGCCGAGGCGGCCGATATGGGCCGTGCCGATGTTGGTGATCACCGCCAGATCGGGCTGGGCGCAGCGGCTGAGCCGTTCGATCTCACCCAGGCCCCGCATGCCCATCTCCACCACCAGGACCGCCGTGCTCTCCCCGGCTTTGCTCAGGGTGAGGGGCACGCCGATATCGTTGTTGTCGTTGCCGCTGCTGGCCACCACCGGCCCCAGGCTGGCCAGGCTGGCGCGGATCAGCTCCCGGGTGGTGGTCTTGCCGGCGGAGCCGGTAACCGCCACCACCGGAGCCGTGAGCCCCAGACGCCAGAGGCGGGCGAGCTGTTGATAGGCGAGCAGGGTGTCGTCCACGGGCCAGATGGGCCGGCCCAGGCGCTCGGCCAGGGCCTGAACCACGGCGGGCTCGATGCGATCGCGCTGAACCACCGCCGCCGCCGCCCGCGTCAGGGCCGCCTCCAGGAAGCGATGGCCATCGAAGCGTTCCCCCACCAGCGGCACGAACAGGGCGCCAGCCAGTTCAGCCCGGCTGTCGGTGCTGATGGCCTGGATCAGTTCGCAGCCGGCGGCGTCTGGCAGCGGCCCCCAGGGCTCACCCCAGAGCGCCAGCAACGGATCGAGGCGCAGAGCCATCACACCCTGGGCATGGGATCGAACAGGATCATGCCCGATCCCACCAGGGCCTTCCGGCCCAGGGGGCGCTGCTGTTCATCCACCAGCTCGAAGCGTTCATAGCCGAGGTCCTGGGCCTTCTGGCACCAGCGATCCACCCACTGGTGGCGGCTGGCTGCCGGCAGCTCAGCAAAGGCTGGTTCGAGGGTGAGGCGCAACAGGGCCAGGGCCGGCTCGGGATGGGCCGACACAATCCAATGGTTGGGATCGGCCTCGGCGAGCATCTGCAGCAGGGGATCCAGCGCCAGCGCCAGCGGTGCGGCTGTGGCTGCCGGTTCGCCCGGCAGCATCGTTCCAGCCGGCGGCGACAACTCTGGTGGCGCAATCGTGGGCGCGGACAGCGTGGGCGCTGACATCGCGGGTGCGACATCCAACTCGGCGACTGTTGGCGCTCCGGCTTCGAGCGAAACCCTGGACCTGCTGCCTGGCGGTGCCTGGGACGGAGCTGGTTGCAGCGGCTCGGCCGGCGGCAAGGGCCGTTGCGACCCAGGCGCTGGCGTGGCGGCCGACCCAGGACCGCGGCTCAGCAGCCGCCAGCCGATCCAGGGCATGGCCAGCAGCAGGGCAAGAGCCAGGGGCCAGAACAGGGCCTGCAGGGGGCGGGGCCAGAAGCCAGGCACCGACAGCTCCCCTGCGCTGTTGCGGCGCCAGAGGGCCCGCAGCTGCAGGCCAAGATCGGCGACCACGGCCCTGAGATCCTGGCCGAGCAGGCCCCAGGGGTTCTGGTAGGTCGCCGGCAGATCGGCTGAGCGCGGGCGATCCGGCGGTTCAGCCGTCACCACGGCGCAACAACTGGGCCAGGGGGTTGCGGGACTTGGCCTGGGGCTGGGCCCGACGGACCGCGTCGGAGGACGCCACCGCCGCCTCCCGTTCGGCGTCGCTGTGCAGGCTCGGATCGGCCCCCTGGCCCTGGGAGAAGCGCTCCACCTGGGCGGCGTCGGGGCTCGGCATCTTCACGCCGCACACCTCGCTGTACATGGCCTCATATTCCCGGGCGGAGCGATCCCAGCTGTAGTTCTGGGCCATCGCCCGTACCTGCAATTCACGCCAGCTATCGGCATGGCGATAGGCCTCCCAGGAGCGCACGATCGTGGTGTAGAAGTCCACCGGCTCGTAGCGATCGAAGCAGAAGCCGCTGCCCGTGTGGGCGCGAGGATTGTGGGGCGGCACCGTATCCACCAGGCCGCCCACCTTGCGCACCACCGGAATCGAGCCGTAGCGCATCGCCAGCAACTGGCTGATGCCGCAGGGCTCAAAGCGACTTGGCATCAGGAACGCATCCGTGCCGGCATAGATCAGCCGCGACAGGGCGTCGTCGTAGGTGAGGAAGACGGCGAAGCGGCCGGGATGGCGCGCCGCCAACTGCCACAAGCCGGACTCATAGCCGCGATCGCCGGTGCCCAGCACCACGAATTGGCTGTCGGTGTAGGCCAGCACTCGGTCCGCCACCTGCAACAGCAGATCCACCCCCTTCTGATCCACCACCCGGCCCACCATGCCCATCAGGTAGGTGTCGGGATTGACGGTGAGACCCATGCGCTCCTGGAGGGCCCGCTTGTTCGCGGCCTTGCCGCTCAGGTCAGCGGCACTGAAGTTGGCGGGCAGAGCCTTGTCGGTGGCAGGGTTCCAGTCCTCGTTGTCGATGCCGTTGAGGATGCCGCGCAGCTTGCCGCTGATGTAATTAAGCAATCCCTCCAGCCGTTCGCCATATTCGGCCGTACGAATTTCGGCGGCATAGGTGGGTGAAACCGCATTGACCCCATCGGCATAAAGCAGCGCCGCCGCCATCGTGTGATCGCCCTGCATGTACCAGGGGCACCAGGTCATGCGATCCAGCTTCCAGCGCCAAGGGCCCTGGTATTTGAGGTTGTGGATCGTGAAAACCGTGCTGATCTCCGGGTCCTGATGCATCCACACCGGAATCATGCCGGTGTGCCAGTCATGGCAATGGAGCACCTGGGGCTTCCAGACATTCCAGGCGAATTCTGCGGTGGCGCTGGCGAAGAAGGTGAAACGCCAATCTTCATCTTCACCGCCATAGATGCGTTCCGGATCAAAGACCGGATGGCCGACCAGATAAATCGGCAGCCCATTGGTGGGATGGCGCGTCTCGAAGATCGAGAAGTCGGTGCCCATCGTGTGGCCACGCCACAGCGGTTCGGCGGGTATCTGCAGACGGCTCCAGAGCTTGCCGTAGCCCGGCAGGATCAGGCGCACGTCGTGGCCGAGGGCGGCAAGGGCCGGTGGCAGGGAACCCACCACATCGCCCATTCCCCCCACCTTGATCATCGGGGCACATTCGGCCGCGGCGAACAGGATCCGCATGGGGTTCAGGCGCCGTAGGGCGCGGTGGTCTGGCGGGCGCAACTCTACGGGGCACATCAGAGCCCCCCTGCATCAGAGACCCTGGCATTCAGGGCAGCACGGTCACCGGTGTGCCGATCTGCACCAGATCAAACAGTTCCTGAACGTTTTCGTCATACAGGCGCACACAGCCGTGGGATACGGCACGCCCGACGCTGGCCCGGTTCGGCGTGCCGTGGAAACCGGCGATCACACAGCCCTTCAGCTCCAGATGCTGCTGCCCGTTGAACCCCTTGCGACCGCGGCAATCACGATGGAAACCGATCCAGCGGCTGCCGAGGGGATTGTCGGGACCCGGCTTGAACTTGGCGCCGGTGGCCGGATGTTCCCAGACCGGATTGGCCGTCTTCTCGATCACCTCGAACCTGCCGACGGGGGTCTCCCAGCCCGGCATGCCCACCGCCACCGCATAGCGATGGCGCTCCTGGCCGTTGTCCAGCACCAGCAGCAGACGCCGCTGGCGATCGAGCACCAACTGGCGTGAGGGCTTGGCACTGACCGCCGCCGCCGGCGGGGTTCCGGATCCGGAGGGAGCGCCAAGGTTGGCCGCAGCGCCAGGTCCAGCCAGCACCCGCTGCCGCTCAGGGGCGGCAGGGGCAGGGGCGGCCGGCGTTTCACCCGGCCATTGCAGGGGGCCGGAGACGAGCGGCAGATTGATTGGCCCGGTCTGCGGCAACCGCAGGGTGGGCCCAAGGCGGCCGGAGGCGGCCGGTTCAGGGGCCGTGAGCACCTGGGGCGGCACCAGCAGTCCGGCCGCAGCCGGCAACGCCTGGGCCCAACCAGCCCCGACATTGAGCTGGAGCACCACGCCCACGACAAGCCCAGCACTGCAGAGGCGGCCAGGGGTCACAGGGGCGGGCCTGAGGATCACGGACCCGGCAATCGCTGAAACAACTAGGCGCAGATTAATCAGCCCCGTGGCAGGGCAGGGCCAGCCCAAGCTCTCAAGCCCAGCCACGCTCAGCCAGATACTTCAAGGCAGCCTGTTCACGGCAGCTAATTCAAGGCAACCAATTCAAGGCAGCTTCAAGGCAGCCAGGGCGAAGCCGAGAAGTCGGGGTCACGCTTTTCCAGAAAGGCGTTGCGGCCTTCCTGGCCCTCCGCCGTTCGATAGAAGAGATGGGTGGCCTGACCCGCCAGCTCCTGCAGGCCGGCCAGCCCATCGGTTTCGGCATTGAAGGCCGCCTTGAGGCAGCGGATCGCCGTGGGACTGTGTCCGAGGATCTCCCGGGCCCAGCTCACCCCCTCGGCCTCCAGCTGCTCCAGCGGCACAACCCGGTTGACCAGTCCCATCGCCAGGGCCTCTTCAGCGTTGTAGCGGCGGCAGAGGAACCAGATCTCGCGCGCCTTGCGCTGGCCCACCACCCGGGCCAGATAGCCGGCGCCGAAGCCGCCATCGAAGCTGCCGACCCGCGGGCCGGTCTGGCCGAAGACGGCATTCTCGGCCGCCAGGCTGAGATCACAGAGCAGATGCAGGACCTGGCCGCCACCGATGGCATAGCCCGCCACCAGGGCAATCACCACCTTCGGCAGGCTGCGGATCAGGCGCTGCAGGTCCAGCACATTCAGCCGCGGCAGGCCGTCCTCATCCACATAGCCGCCATCGCCGCGCACGCTCTGGTCGCCGCCGGCACAGAAGGCCCAGCCGCCATCGGCCGCGGGGCCGGCGCCGGTGAACAGGACCACGCCGATGGCCGTGTCCTCGCGCACCCTGGTGAAGGCGTCGCATAACTCCTGCACGGTGCGCGGCCGGAAGGCATTGCGCTTTTCGGGGCGATTGATCGTGATGCGGGCGATGCCTTCGTCGCTGCGCTCGAAGCGGATGTCCTGATAGCGGCCCACGCTCTGCCAGCTCACCGCGCCGAGCGGCGGCGGGGCCTCTGGCGAGCTGGCGGGGGAGCGGGCGCTGGTGGGGGTCATGGACGCAGGAGCTGCCGGGACGCCATTGTGCGCAGGCCACGGCGCAGCTCGGCATCGGCGCGGCGATCGGTGCGCACTTCCACCAGGGCCAGCGGTTGGGCCAGGGCCCAGTCCAGCGCCGCTGGCAACTCCTCGGGCCGTTCCAGCCGGCGGCCGGCGACGCCATAGGCGGCGGCCAGGGCCAGCTGGTCGAGGCACTGGGGCATGGCGAACAGGCGCTCGAAATCCAGGGCCGACGCCGGTTCGGTGCGAATCGGCAGCTGCTCGAAGATGCCGCCGCCACCGTTCTCGATCAACACCACGGTGAGCCGTCCGCGCAGCTGCCGCTGCCAGAGCCAGCCATTGGCATCGTGCAGGAGGGCCAGATCGCCTGTCACCAGCACCAGCTGCCCATGGGCTTCGGCCAAGCCACAGGCCATCGACAGGGTGCCATCGATGCCTGAAGCACCGCGGAAGCCGTGGATCAGGCGGGGCGGCGCCGCCGGATCGCCAAAACTTTCCCAGTCCCGCACCGGACTGCTGCTGGCCAGCATCAAGGGCAGATCCGCTGGCAACAGGCGGCTCAGGCTGCGGGCCAGCCAGACCTCCCCCAGCCGATCCGGGGCCGCGAGCTGCTGATCCAGCAGGCCCTGCATGGCCGCATCCGCGCGGCACCAGCGCCGCTGCAGGTCCAGGCCGGCGGCGGCGGGCGGCGCGTCAAGCTCCGGGTCGGGCCGGGCCGCCAGCCAGCGGGCCAGCCCGGCGCTCCATTGCCCATCGGCGGGCACCGTGCCGAGGGGATCCAGGCGGCGGCGATCGCCCTGGCTCACCAGCACCTGATCGCCGCCCAGGGCCAGCAGCCACTGCTGCAGGCGGCGACTGGCGGGCAGCGAGCCCAGGCGCAACACCTGGTCCACCGCCAGCTCGGCCGGGGGAGCCTCCAGGATCAGGTCATAGGCGCCCACCAGCGGCAGATCCACCAGGCCGCGCAAACCCGAGAGGGGGTCGGCGAGCAGGGGCCAGCCGCTGCGCCGCAGCCAGCGCCGCAGGGCCGCAAGATGGCCGGGCCACTCGGCCGGAGTGCCCCGCCAGGGCCCCGCCACCACCACCCCGGGCCGGTCGGGATCCAGAGCCGCGGGGCCGGTGGCGGCGCCAGCGCCTGCCAGCGAGGGGATCGCCACGGGCGCCGGATCAGCGTCCTGGCGCTGATCCGCTGGCAAGCCATCCAGGGCCAGGGCGGCAAGGGCCGGCCCGGCGATGTGCAGCGGTTCCTCAAAGGGGAGATTGAGATGGACTGGTCCGGCCGGGACCCCCAGGCCATCGCCGCAGGCCGCCGCCAGCGCCCGGGCCGCCAGCGCCTGCAGTTCGGCGGCAGCCATCAAGGCCAGGCCGCCGCTGGCACCCAGGCCTACCCAGCGGCAACAGACCGCCAGGAACTGCTCCTGGGGCACGGACTGATTGGCGCCACAGTTCTTGAGCCGCGCCGGCCGATCGGCGCTGAGCAGCAGCAACGGCACCGTACCGAGATCGGCTTCCACCGCCGCCGCCAGCAGCTGGGCCACCGCCGTTCCCGAGGTGGTGATCACGGCCGCCGGCCGGCCCGTCGCCTTGCCATGGCCGAGGGCGAAGAAGGCGGCGGAGCGCTCATCGATGGCCGTCAGCAGTCGCAGGCCCCGGGCTTCCAGCAGCGCGGCGGCCTGGGCCAGGGGTGCGGAGCGGCTGCCGGGGCAGAGCACCACCAGATCCAGTCCCTGGCTGTGCAGGGCCGCCAGCAGCAGCAAAGCTGCCTGCACATTCGCGGCCGCCGGATCGGCTGGAGCCGAGGCGGGTGACGGCGGCAGGGAATCGCTCAGGGGCACCGGCAGGCAACCTTCGCTGGTCAGGATGGAGTGATCATCCCAACTCCGGCTCCAGCCGGCGCGGCCTCCCCCACAGCCCATGTCTCTCCCGTCGCCAGTGTCCCAGCCGATCCCTGCCCCGCCGGGCGGCAGCGCCCCAGAGCCGAACGGCCTGATGCGCCAATTGCGCTCGGTGGCGGTGTGGCTGCTGCTGGCGCTGCTGCTGCGCTGGATCGTGGTGGAACCCCGCTGGATCCCCTCCGGCTCGATGCTCCCCACGCTGCAGTTGCAGGACCGGATCCTGGTGGAAAAGCTGCGACCCAAGTTCAACCGCCCCCTGCCCAGCGGCACGATCGTCGTCTTCCATCCACCGGCGACCCTGCAGGCTGCCGGCTACGACCCGAAGGCGGCCCTGATCAAGCGGGTGGTGGCGGTCGCCGGCGACCGGGTGGCGGTGCGCGATGGCCAGTTGCACCGCAACGACTTGGCCGTTCCAGAGAACTGGCGGCGCGAACCGATGGACTACGACCTGGCCCCACTCACGGTGCCAACCGGCCACGTGCTGGTGCTGGGAGACAACCGCAATGCCAGCCTCGATTCCCATCTCTGGGGGCCGTTGCCGTTGGAAGATGTGATCGGTACCGCCGTCTGGCGTTACTGGCCCCTGGAGCGTTTCGGTCCGATTCGGTTCTCCGCTGCAGCCCCGCTCGGCTGACCCGATCTGCTGCGTTAAGGTTTCATCCGTGTCGCGAGACACACCCGTCGACATGCTCGGGAGATCCACATGTTCAACCCGGAGTTCCTGACCAGCGACAACGAGGCGATCAGTGGCAATTCGCTGATTCAGTACCTGCAGGATCAATCTCCTGATGTACTGCAGCGGGTTGCCCGCTCCGCCAGTGGCGACATCCAGGACATCATTCGCCACAATGTCCAGGGTCTGCTGGGGATGCTTCCCGGCGAACAGTTTGAAGTGAAGATCCAGGCCAGCCGCGACAGCCTCGCCGGCCTGCTGGCCTCGGCGATGATGACCGGCTACTTCCTGCGCCAGATGGAACAGCGCATGGAACTGGAAGCCACCCTGCTGGGCAGCGGCGGCTTCGGCGAGGAAGCCTGTGACGATCCGGGTGAGCTGCACCTCTGAACGCCTGCCACCCCGAACCCAGATCATCTCTGCGATCAAGTAGCAAGCTCCCCAAAATCCCCCCTTCGGGGCCGTTGGGCAGGAGCAAAACCCTAGCCCAGACATGATTCTGGAGCTGAGCGACTCGACAGCAGCACGTTCTGGCGATCAAGACTCACCTGGCGACTGAAGTCCAGACGGGTCTGAAGCCAGTCCAGCCCCGATAGCGCTCAGCAGCAAGCCAGAAGCTGCCTTTTGTGCCCAAACCAGGCCCGGTGCAAGCGCGGCCTTGCTACCCCATCAGGCTCCGGTCCCGACATCCCCTGCAGCGCCCCAGTGGCGTGTTCAACCCTCAGGGCTCGCCGGGCACCAGGCCAAAACGCAGCAGCGCCCGATCGACTCCGGCCAGAAAAGCCCAGTTGCCTTCATCCGGCGCCCAGGGCCTGGCTTCCAGCTGGGCCGCCAGGGCCTGCAGCTGGGAGGGGGAACAGGCCACCGGTGCCTCGTAGTGAGCCGGGATCAGCCAGCGCACCTCACCCACTGCCGCCAGCTGCCGAACCCAGGCCACCAACGCGGCTCGCTGCCGCGGAAACACCAGCCGCTCCAACACCGCCGCCACCTGGATCCCCTCCGGGCCACCGGGCATCAACTGTTCAGCCTCACGCTGCCAGCCGGGGCGCCAGCGGAAGGGGTACAGACCGAAGTGGGCCCGGGGGCCCCGACAGCCCGGAGCCAGGCTGTGGCGCAGCAGTTCGGGCAAGGGCGCGACATCTAGGGGGGCGGGACGCAGGAAGTTGGCAAACAGCACCAACCGCTGCCAGCCGCGGCGACGCTGCTCGGGGCTGTCGCGCAGGGGCTCATCGCCCCGCTCCCGGGCGTGGAACAACAGGGGCGTGGGATCGGCATCGAACAGCGCCGGCGGTTCCGGCGGTATCGCCACCAGGGCATCGGTGAGCACCAGAGCACCGGTGGCCTGGTCAAAACAGCCGTATTCCAGGAAGGTGCCCAAGCCCAGATCCAGCGGTCCCAGGGGCAGCCAACGCAGCTGGTCGGCGTGGGGCAGACCGTCGTCGCCCAGCACCTTGGTGCGGCCCGGTGGAAACCCCAGCAGCCGCGGCGGCAACGCCAAAGGGAAGCTCCACTGGTTCGGCGTGATCCACACCTCGGCCTGGGGAAAGGCCCGGGCCATGGCCGGCACCGGCAGTTTGTGCTCCAGCCCCGACGCCGTCGGCAGCACGATCGTGAGCACTGGACCATGGCGGGCCTCCAGCTGCCGCAACTCGCTCCGCACCTCGCCGGTCACCGCCACCGGGGCGTAGAGCACCAGGCCACCGGCCACCTTGATCACGGTCATGCGGATCGGCACCGCGACGTACCAGACCCCCTGCAACTGCTCGAAACTCCAGATCCTGCCGGGAATCAACTCCCGCACCAGGGTGCGACGGCGCCCATAGGGATAGAGGGGCAACAGGGGCCACCAGGGCCAGCGCTGAGCCGCGCGAGCGTCGTGATCTGGCCTGCAGAGAGGGGCATGGGGTGGTTTCACGGCGAGCAATCTCTCCCTGGGCGACACCATGGTGAATGGCTCAGGGACACGGATGGCTCACGGAGGCTGGAACCACCACCGCTGCTGTGGAGTACGCCAGCGGTAGCGCAGGGTTATGAAGGGCGCCGGCTGCGGTTGAGCCGGCCCCAGTGGGTCCAGCGGTAGCGAAGTCCCAGCAGGCGACCTGAGCCATGGGCGGCCTTCACGGGCACGGAGCGGAGCCTCACGATCACAGCCATGGTCGACGCTGTTCAAGGCAACGCTGCACCATTAGCAGGTCACTACTGGTGCTTTCGACGACTCTCAGGCACCGAGAGCGACGTGGGAACCGGCCTGGTCCATTCTCCTGCGATTTGCGATCGGCGGCTCTCGAACTGGCCAACATGAAAGCAGCGCGTTCATGAGGTGCACCATGGTGATCCAGACCGATCGCTCACGCTGGGGCAGCGCACCCTGGCTCGGCACGGCCGCGGGAGCCGCGGTATTGCTGGCGCTGACTCCTCTGGCCCATGCCGGCCCGGATGCCGTTGATGCCCCCATCCCGGCAGCGGCGCCCGGGATCGGCTGGGGGAGAGGAACGAGCGCTCTGCGTTCCGCCGATGCCCACTTCATCGTGATGATGATTCCCCATCACGATGGCGCAATCGCGATGGCGGAGCTGGCCAAGAGCCGGGCGCGTCGGCCGGAGATCAAGGCCCTGGCTCAGAGCATCGCCGCCAGCCAGAGCCGTGAGATCACCCAGATGCGCCAGTGGTACCGGCAGTGGTTCGGCACGGAGGTGCCGGGCTGGAATCGTTCAGACAGCTACCGGATGGGCATGGGCCCTGGTTACGGAATCGGTCCCGGCATGGGCATGGGTCGGGGTAGGGGAGGCGGCATGGGCTGGGGGCTGCCGGGGATGGCGACCAGCCTTGAGGCGCTCAAGACCGGCCCCGATTTCGATCGCGCCTTCATCGAGCAGATGATTCCCCACCACCGCATGGGCGTGATGATGGCCTCCCATGCCCAATGGGGAACCGTGCACCCCGAGCTGCGAAAACTGGAGGCGGCCATGGTGCGGGTACAGAGCGAGGAGATCGAGCAGATGGCGAGCTGGTATCGCCAGTGGTTCCCCGCTGCTGGAACGTGAAGCGGACTGCTCAGCGCTGCGTTCGTCTGCTCGATCGCACCAGCTTGGACCCGGATCCTGTTCTGCCAGGCGGTGCAGCGGCAAAAGCCCGAACGCCGGGATTCCAAGACCTGGGCACGTCCTGCAGATGAGCCCTGCTCAGATCCAGGCGATGCAGATGATGAACTCCATCCCCACGGCCACCACTCGGGTGAGGTGGTTCCTGGAAGGGATGCTTCAGCACCACGGCGGCGCGCTGATCATGGCCCACGACGCCCTGAACAAGAGCACCAATCCCTCGATCAAGCGCCTGGCGCGAGCGATCATCGTGGCGCAGCGAGGCGAAATCATCCAGCTGCGCAGGATGCTCCAGCACGATGGGCTCAACAAGCCTGAGTATCACCAGTACGACAGCCTGTTCTCCTTGAACTGAAACGACCGGCTTCCATTGTTGTTATCAACTTAGGGTCTGGCCACGTTCCTGCGGGTGCTGGGCCCGGGCTATCTGGTGGTGGTTGGCTACATGGACCCGGGAAACTGGGCCACTGCGCCTGCCCCTTTATCCACCGATATTCAACGGCGCCGCTGGGCCAGCAGCCCGTGGCGGGGGGCGAACAGGAAACTGAGCAGAAACAGCCCCGTCTGCACCAGCACGATGCAGCCCGCCGTGGAGGCATCCATCCAGTAGCTCCAGTAGATGCCCAGCGCGCTGGAGAGCACGGCCGAGCCGATCGCAATCCAGGTCATGCGGTCGAAACGATCGGTGAGCAGGTAAGCGGTGGCGCCCGGAGTCACCAGCATCGCCACCACCAGGATGATGCCCACGGTCTGCAGTCCGGCCACCGCCGCCAGGGAGAGCACCGAGAGCAGCAGGTAGTGCAGGAAGCCGGTGTTCAATCCGATCGAGCGGGCGTGGGTGGGATCGAAGCAGAACAGGATCAGGTCGCGGCGGAACAGCAGCAGCAGCACCAGTACCAGCACACTGATGAGCACGGTCTGGCGGATGTCATCGCCGCTGATTCCCAGCACGTTGCCGAAGAGAATGTGGGTGAGATCAATGGTACTGCGCACTTTCGAGATCAGGGTGAGACCGAGCGCGAAGAAGCCGGTGAAGACCAGGCCGATCACGGCGTCTTCCTTGATCCGGGTCGTCTGCTTGATGTAGCCGATCACGGCCACCGAGCCCACCCCGAACACGAAGGCCCCCAGGGCGAAGGGCAGGTTGAGCGCGTAGGCGATCACCACGCCAGGCATCACCGCGTGCGAGACCGCATCCCCCATCAGTGCCCAGCCCTTGAGGGTCATGAAGCAGGAGAGCAGTCCACAGACACCCGCCACCAGGGCGCTCACCAGCAGCGCCCGCACCATGAAGTCGTGGCGCAGGGGCTCCAGCAGCCAGCTCAGGGGCTCCATCAGCGCTCGCTCCCCCAGGGTTCCCGCCCCGGCTCCGGGCGGGGCGCGAGGCTCGGGCTGGTGAGCCGCTGGGCGGGGCTGCCCCCGAAGGTGCGCGCCAGGTTCTCCTCGGTGAACACCTCGGAGGTGTCGCCGTAGGCCAGAACGGTCTTGTTGATCAGCACCACCTCATCGCAGAAGCCGGTGACATGGGAGAGGTCGTGGGTGGAGATCAGCAGGGTGCGGCCCTCGGCGCGGAACTGCTGGAACAACTCGATCATCAACCGCTCGGTGCGGATGTCGACGCCCGCGAAGGGCTCATCGAGCAGCAGCACGGACGCGCCCTGGGCCAGGGCCCGCGCCAGGAAGGCACGCTTGCGCTGACCGCCGGAAAGTTCACCGATCTGGCGGTGGCGCAGGGGCCAGAGCTCCACCCGCTCCAGGCTCTCGCGCACAGCGCGGTGGTCGTCGCGGCCGGGAATCCTCAGCAGGTTCATGCCGCCGTAGCGACCCATCATCACCACGTTGGCCACATGGATGGGGAAGTTCCAGTCGACGCTCTCCATCTGGGGGACGTAGGCCACCGCCTGGCGGCGCAGGGCCTGGCGCAGAGGCAGGCCGTTGATGCTGATCTCCCCCTGGGAGGGCCGCACGAAGCCCATCAGCGCCTTGAACAGCGTGGATTTGCCGGCGCCGTTGGTGCCCACCAGACCACAGATGATGCCGGCCTTCACCGTCAGAGTCACGTCATGGAGAGCCACCACGCCGTGGTAACTGACGCAGAGGTGGCTGACGCAGATGCGCTCGGCGCTGGGGGGGGGGTCGGGATAGCTGGCCATGCGATCAGCTCCCTTTCAGGCCCTGGATCAAGGTGCGCACGTTGTGGCGCTGCAGCTTCAGCAGGGTCGGCGCCTCCCCCTGGGGGCTGGAGAGCGAATCGACGTAGAACACACCACCGAAGCGGGCCCCCGTCTGCTCGGCCACCTGACGCTGCACCTTGTCGCTGACGGTGCTCTCGCAGAAGACCGTCGGCACCTGACGCTGGCGCACGGTGGCGATCAGCCTCGCCATGCGCTGGGGTGTGACCTGGGACTCGGAATTCACCGGCCAGAGGTAGGCCTCATCGAGGCCGTAGTCATGGGCGAGGTAGGTGAAGGCCCCTTCGCAGCTAGCCAGCACCCGCCTGGGTCCAGGGATCGTGGCCAGCTCACGGCGCAACTCCTGGTCGAGGGCCCGGAGCTGGGCCCTGTAGGCCCCGGCGCGGCGGCGGTAATCCTCGGCGTTGGCCGGATCGAGCTGGCTGAACGCCTGGCGGATGTTCTCCACGTAGATCTCAGCGAGGCGGGGGGACATCCAGGCATGGGGATTGGGCTTTCCCCGGTAGGCATCTTCGGTGATCGGCAGGGGCTTGATCCCAGCGGTGAGGGTCGACCGCTTCAGGTTCGGCATGCCGGCCAGGAAGCGATCGCTCCAGCGTTCCAGGTTCAGGCCGTTCTCCAGCACGAGCGAGGCCCCCGCGACCCGACGCAGATCGCTGGGGGTGGGTTCGTAGCCGTGAATCTCCGCCCCCAGCTTGGTGATCGATTCCACCCTCAGGTGATCGCCAGCCACATTGCGGGCCATGTCGGCCAGCACCGTAAAGGTGGTGATCACCAGGGGACTCTCCTGGGTCGCCGGGCCGGAACCGCGACAACCCGCCAAAATAGGGAGCAGCATGACGGCGATCAGCCAGCCCATGCTCCCGGCGGGACGGTACCGGCGTGGGCTCCTGGAGTCTGCACCGATCCGAGCTGTCAAACACCGTTCTCATCCGCGATTGAATCTAGGGGCCCAGCCAGCAGAAAGCCCCCGCTGGGGCAGGGGCTGAGGGGATCCAGGCTCCGGCCACGGGGGCCGGCGGGATCAGCCGATGGCGGGGGCGGTCAGTGCCAGGGGCACGACGGCGGTGGCGGCCAGATCCAGCGGGAAGTTGTGGGCATTGCGCTCATGCATCACTTCGATGCCGAGGTTGGCGCGGTTGATCAGATCGGCCCAGGTGTTCACCACCCGGCCCTGGGAATCCAGGATCGACTGGTTGAAGTTGAAGCCGTTGAGGTTGAAGGCCATGGTGCTGATGCCCATGGAGGTGAACCAGATGCCCACCACCGGCCAGCCAGCCAGCAAGAAGTGCAGGCTGCGGCTGTTGTTGAAGGAGGCGTACTGGAAGATCAGCCGACCGAAGTAACCATGGGCGGCCACGATGTTGTAGGTCTCCTCCTCCTGGCCGAACTTGTAGCCGTAGTTCAGGGACTCGGTTTCAGTGGTTTCACGCACCAGCGAACTGGTCACAAGGGAGCCGTGCATGGCCGAGAACAGGCTGCCACCGAACACACCGGCCACCCCCAGCATGTGGAAGGGGTGCATCAGGATGTTGTGCTCAGCCTGGAACACCAGCATGAAGTTGAAGGTGCCGGAGATGCCGAGCGGCATGCCATCGGAGAACGAACCCTGACCAAACGGATAGATCAGGAAGACCGCGAAGGCGGCCGACAGCGGTGCGCTGTAGGCAACGCAGATCCAGGGGCGCATGCCCAGGCGGTAGGAGAGCTCCCATTGGCGGCCCATGTAGGCGGAGATGCCGATCAGGAAGTGGAACACCACCAATTGATAGGGGCCACCGTTGTAGAGCCACTCATCAAGGCTGGCGGCTTCCCAGATCGGGTAGAAGTGCAGGCCGATGGCGTTGCTGGAGGGAATCACCGCGCCGGAGATGATGTTGTTGCCGTAGAGCAGGCTGCCGGCCACGGGCTCACGGATGCCGTCGATATCGACAGGGGGGGCGGCGATGAAGGCCACAACGAAGCAAATGGTGGCCGCCAAGAGGCAGGGGATCATCAGCACACCGAACCAACCGATATAAATACGGTTGTTGGTGGATGAGACCCACTGGCAGAAGCTTTCCCAGCTTCCGGTGCGGCCGCTGCGAATGGCAGTGGTCATGGCAAAAGAGCGAGGGTGTGGACTGGATGGAGTCCCATGGCGAATAACTCACCAAGGATTTTTTGATGCTATGGCGAAATCTTGACGCCACTCGTCTCCTTCAAAGGTGCACGAGAATCGTCAGCTTTATTCATGAAGTTATTTGAAGCTATGCGGGGCCCGATTGGGCTCAGGCCGGCGCAGATGGGCTCAGGCCGCCGCAGGCTGTTGCTGCAGCCACAGCCTGCCCTGGTTGACAAAACCACTCCAGTTGAGTTTTTCGCTCTCGGCCGCCTGGGCCACCAGCACGGCGGCCCGCCGGCGGATCTGTTCCAGATCCGGTTCACTCACCCCGCAGGACTGGGCCAGCACATCGGCCATCGCCCGGCCCACCACCCGGGTCAGGTAGGCCGCACTGAGGGCCTGCACCGCCCCCGCCACCAGCCAGGTGGCGCCATGCAGCTTCAGCAGCGTCAACAGGGCCTGGCTGCTCCACTCCACCAGCCCCTGGGCCAGGGCGGCGCGGCCCAGTTCGGTGGCGGCGGCACGCAGCTGCTCCAGGCTCCAGGGGCAATCCCAGAGGCGGGCCATCTCCTGCAGCATCAGGCCATTGGCGATGGCCAGCACCACCAGATCAACGCTGGGCAGCGGAGACGCAAACACACCAGCCGCCACGATCCATTGGGTTCGCTGCTGCAAGCCCTGCCACTCGCGCCGCCGCAGCAGCTCCAGCTCCGCCTGCCAGCGGCCATGCATCAGCTCAAAGCTGCGCAGGGCGGTGCCACTGCGCAGCGATGGGCCTTGCCGCGCCAGCCACAGGGCCAGAGGCTCCAGGGCTGACGCCAGGGTCGGCTCGCTTCCATCCCAGAACAGCACCTGGGCGGAGTCCAGGGCGGACCACTGGCTGGCCAGTTCCTCCAGCAGTGCCGCACGATCCAGCGGCAGGGGCACCTGGATCAACAACCAGATCGGTTGGTTGTGGCGACTGCTCTGGCTGCTGGCCTGCGCTTGCAACCAGAGCAGATCGGCGGCACTGAGGGGCAGATGCAGGTGAAACAGCAGGCCATCGGCCTGCTCCAAGGCCAGGGGCCAGCGCCAATCCAGGCTCTTGCTGGGCAGCGGTTCAGCCCAGTGCAGGCTCAGATGGCGGTTGCCGCGCAGGGCCTCGGCAAAGCGGGGCTGCAGCTCGGCCGCGGGCAGGCGACAGCCCGCCAGGGCCAGGGCCAGCTCCTTCCGTGCCAGGGAGGCACTCAGGGTCTCCAGCTCGGCGCGCCGCTGCCGTTGGTCGTTGTCACCCTCCGGCTCCAGCCGCTCAAACTGGCGGATCACCGCGTCACAGCGGGCGATCCAGCCCTCCAGGTTCAGGGGCAGCGTCGCGGCCACGGGTCGCCGCCGCCGCGACAACAGCCACCAGCCCCCGGCCAAGGCGCCGATCCCCAGCAGCGAGCCGCCATCGAGATGCAGCAGATGGCTCAGGCCGTCGCCTGCAACCAGGGCCACACCGCCCAGCACGACCGGTCGGCGCCAGAGGGGAGCGGCGGCGCCCTCGGGTTGGGCCTGGAGGGCATCGGCCTGGGCGTGAAGGGCCACGGGGCCAAGACTGGAATCCGAGCGGGTCACGGGGGGCGCCGGGGGCTGTGCCTGTTTAGCTCAGTTGATGGGAGCCGCACCAACCCGGTGCCACGGGCGACACCTTCCGCCATTGCTCCGGCCCCATAGCCTGCAGGGGCGTACGGCGTCCTGTTCGGAGGCTCAAGGCTTGATGGTGGATGCCCTGATGTGCCTGCGACCTCACCAGAGGGAGGAGTTGCAACGTTGTCTGGCCCAGCAACAGCAGGAACAGCGCTGGCATGGCGGATTGCCAGTGCTGCTGCTCGATCGCTGCTGGCTGCGGCTGGACAGCGTGCGCATCGATCAGCTGGCCTTCCGGCTTCCCCCCGATGCCAGCCGCGATGCTCCCGAGTTGGGTCGCTACCGCGAGCTGCTGGCGGCAGGCCTGCAGGGATGGCAGGCCCAGCAGCAGTGCTGGCACGAGTTCGGCAGTGAGGCCTGTCGTGAAGCACTGCAGCGCTTCTGGCTGGCCCAGGAGCGGGGCAACCAGGGCTGGACCCTGGAGCGCTATCTCGCCCTGGTGCAGGAGTACCGCCTGCGCTTTCAGAACCAGGGACATCGGCCCCTGCCGCTGCTGGTGCTGGCCCGAGCGGCGATCCCGGCGGCCAGTCGGCATGGTCTGCACTGGCTTCACGCCGAAGGAGATCCCGCCCGTCGGTCGATGCGCCACACTTGCGCCTGAATGCGTGCTGCGGGCATGGCCGACGACTCCAACACTCCCCAGTCCAACGCTGGTTCCGAGGACTCGGGCCGCGGTCGTCGGGATCGGGGCTCGCGCGAAGGCGGCCAACGGGAAGGCGGCCAGCCCCATGGGGGCCAGCGCGATACCGGTGGTTTCCGCATCCGCCTGAGCGATAACGAGCTGCAGGCCGCCAGAGCTCTGCAGGAAGCTTTCGGACTGCGCTCCACTGTGGCGGTGCTTGGCTTTGCCTTGCGCACCCTGGCCCAGCAATTGGAAGCGGGCCAACTGCAGGAACTGGTGGCCCAGCAGCGCGCCCAGGGCGACCAACGACCTCCCGCTTCCCGTGGCGGCGATGCCAGTGGCGGTGCTGGTGCTGAACGGGATGGCCGTCGCAGTGAGGGACGCCGTCAGGTTGGCGGCGGCGGCCGCAGCCAGCGGATCGATCCCTTCGCCAGACCGAGTCGTCCGGCACCGGCCAGTGCTGAGCCGGCCGCCGCAGATCCAGAAGCTTCGGAACCGGCCGACACCGAAGTCTCAGCCAGCGCGGCGCCAGTTACCGAAGCGGCAGGCGTTGAGTCCAGCCTGCACGAAGGCGGTGGCAGCCCCACGCTGTCCGAACCGCAGTCGGCTGCTCCAGAGCAGGCCACTGCCAACGGCGACTTGGCCAACAGCGACTTGGCCAGCAGTCCCTCGGCCAGCCCGGAGGCCGAAGCCACCGCGATGAGCCCCGGCGACGCCTGAAGAAGCCAGCGCAATGTCAGTGCCCGTTGCCAGCTCAGTGCCCGTTGCCAGCGCCAGCCCTGCTGGCGCTGGCAGATCAATCGAGCGGCCGCGGGTGCTTTCCGGGGTTCAACCCACCGGGGCCCTGCATCTCGGCAATTGGCTCGGCGCCATCCGCAACTGGGTCGCCCTGCAGAGCGACCACGACACCTTTTTCTGTGTCGTTGATCTGCATGCGATCACGGTGCCCCATCAGCCGGAGCGGTTGGCGGAGGACACCCTCAGCACCGCGGCCCTGTATCTGGCCTGTGGCATTGATCCCCAAAAGGCCACGATCTTCGTTCAGAGCCATGTCAGCGCCCACAGCGAACTCTGCTGGTTGCTGAACTGCGTGACGCCGTTGAACTGGCTGGAGCGCATGATCCAGTTCAAGGAGAAGGCTGTGAAACAGGGGGCCGACGTGTCGGCTGGTCTGCTCGACTACCCCGTGCTGATGGCGGCCGACATCCTGCTCTATGACGCGGATCGGGTGCCGGTGGGAGAAGACCAGAAACAACATCTCGAATTGGCTCGCGACATCGCCCAACAGCGAATCAACGCCCGCTTCGCTTCCCGGGACAGCGCTGGTCAACCGATCCCGATTCTCAAGGTTCCCCAACCCTTAATTCTCAAAGAAGGCGCCCGGGTGATGAGTCTCACCGACGGCCGCAGCAAGATGAGCAAAAGCGACCCGAATGAAGGCTCACGGATCACCCTGCTGGATCCAGCGGAGCTGATCACGCGCAAAATCAAGCGGGCCAAGACCGATCCGCAGATGGGTCTGGAGTTCGGCAATCCGGAGCGACCGGAGGCAGACAACCTGCTGGGGCTCTATGCGCTGCTGGCTGGCCGTAGCCGTGAAGCCGCAGCCGCTGAATGTGGCTCCATGGGCTGGGGCAGCTTCAAGCCGCTGCTGGCTGAGGCCACCGTGGCCGCCCTTGCGCCGCTGCAGGCGCGCTATCACGAATTGCGGGCCGATCCCCAGCACCTGGGCGAGGTGCTCTCCCAGGGTCGCGAACGGGCCAGTGCCGTCGCCGAGGCCACCCTGGAGCGGGTGCGCCAGGCCCTGGGCTTTTTGGCCAGCAGCTGAGCCTGGCGTCAGCCAAACTGCGCGCGCAGGTCATGGATCAGGGTTCGCGGTAGACCACCCGGCCGCGTTCGTCATTGCCCACATCCAGCAGTTGGCGGTGGAGCAAGCGCTCGATCTCAGCGGACACCACCTCGCTGTCGGCATCGCGGGGGAGCTGGAGTTCCAGCAGGGCATCGTTGATGGTGAAGCCCAGGCGACCCGAACGGCGGGCCAGCTGCAACAACTGCCGCTCCAGCGGAGGCAAGGAGGAGGTTGTCGCCGCGTCGAGGGCCTCTTGCAGCCGCAAAGGTTGGTTGGCCCGCTGCACCAGATCCGGGATCAGCAGCAGATCCACCATTTGGCCCACAAAGCAGAGGCCAAAGGTGAGCAGCCAAATAGTGCCGCTGATCGGCCTTCGGTTGTAAAAGCGCTGCAGGCCGCACACCCCCACCAAGGAGATACACCAGAGCAAATAGCTCACGGCAATGCTGCGGCGCTCGGCTCCAGCCGCCAGGGCGGACAGGGAAGAGGGGAAAGGACGAAGGGTCACCGCAGCCGATGGGGGCCGGTTTCACCGTAGAGCCCCCATCAGCCGGAAGGCTGCCATCAGTCGGCACACTGCCAACCGCGCGGCAAGGTGGCGCCTTAGCCGTGGCCTGGTGGGGCCCGCCCAGGCCTGAACCGACTCCGTAGGATCCAAACCTCATCAAACCACCTGTGATTCCGTGACCAGCGCCCCGATGGCCGTCAGTCCCCAGGCGGCAGCGACCGAGAGCGGCACGGCGGTGCTCCATCTGCCCAAAACCAGCGACAGTCCGGCGTTGCTGCGCATCCGCCATTCGATGAGCCATGTGCTGGCCATGGCGGTGCAGCGATTGTTCCCGAAAGCCCAGGTCACCATCGGTCCCTGGACCGAAAACGGCTTTTATTACGACTTCGACAACCCCGAGCCCTTCACTGAGGCCGATCTCAAGGCGATCCGCAAGGAAATGCTCAAGATCATCGGCTCCCGCCTGCCCCTGGAGCGCATCGAAGTCAGCCGCGAGGAGGCGGAACGCCGCATCAGCGAGCAGAACGAGCCCTACAAACTGGAAATCCTGGCTGGCCTGCAGGAGCCGATCACCCTGTACACCCTCGGCGAAAGCTGGTGGGATCTCTGCGCCGGTCCCCACGTGGCCAACACCAGTGAGCTCAATCCCAAGGCCTTCGCCCTGGAAAGTGTGGCGGGGGCCTACTGGCGCGGGGATGAGAAACGGGCCCAGCTGCAACGCATCTACGGCACCGCCTGGGAAACGGCTGAGCAACTGGCCGAGCACCAGCGCCGCAAGCAGGAGGCTCTGAGGCGTGACCATCGTCGTCTGGGCACCGACCTGGAGCTCTTCTCGATCGAAGACGAAGCTGGTGCCGGCCTGGTGTTCTGGCATCCCCGCGGCGCCCGCATGCGGCTGCTGATCGAGGACTTCTGGCGCCAGGCCCACTTTGACGACGGCTACGAGCTGCTCTACACCCCCCATGTCGCCGACATTGAGCTGTGGCGCACTTCCGGCCATCTCGACTTCTACGCCGAGAGCATGTTCGGGCCGATGCAGGTGGACGAACGCCAGTTCCAGCTCAAGCCGATGAACTGTCCGTTCCATGTGCTCACCTATGCCAGCCGGCTGCGCTCCTACCGCGAACTGCCGATCCGCTGGGCTGAACTCGGCACCGTCTATCGCTACGAACGCCCTGGGGTGATGCACGGGCTGATGCGGGTGCGGGGCTTCACCCAGGACGACGCCCACGTGTTCTGCCTGCCGGAGCAGATCGGCGATGAAATCCTGCGGGTGCTCAATCTCACAGAGCGCATTCTCAGCACCTTTGATTTCCGCCAGTACGAGATCAACCTGTCGACACGACCGCAGAAATCAATCGGCGACGATGCCGTCTGGGACCTGGCCACCCGGGGCCTGATCGAGGCCCTCGAACGCAAGGGCTGGTCCTACAAGGTGGATGAGGGGGGCGGTGCCTTCTACGGCCCCAAGATCGATCTCAAGATCGAAGATGCCATCGGTCGCCTCTGGCAGTGCTCCACGATTCAGCTTGACTTCAACCTGCCGGAGCGCTTCAACCTTGCGTATGTGGCGGCCGATGGCAGCCGCCAGCGACCGATCATGATTCACCGGGCCATCTTTGGCTCGCTGGAGCGCTTTTTCGGCATCATGACCGAGAACTATGCCGGTGATTTTCCGTTCTGGTTGGCACCGGAGCAGATCCGACTACTGCCGGTCACCGATGAGGTATTGCCCTATGTCGAATCGCTGCAGCAGCAGCTGCAGCAGCAGGGGGTGCGAGCCACGATTGACCGCAGTGGTGATCGACTCGGCAAACTGATTCGCAATGGTGAACAGATGAAGATTCCGGTACTGGGTGTTATCGGCGCCAAGGAAGCTGAAACCGGAGCGATCAGCCTGCGCAGCCGTCGCGATGGCGATCTCGGTGCCCTGCCCCTGGCCACCTTGATCAACCGGGCTGTCGCGGCCAACCAGCAACGGCTGCCGGGCCTGGGTGATGGCTGAGGGCCGGGCACCCCAATCGCGTTCAGCCACACTGCTGTTCTGACTGCCCTGCGGCCATGACCACCTTGCTGGCCGGTGACATCGGCGGCACCAAGACCCTGCTGAGCCTTCACGACGCCGCCAGCCTGCAGCCCCTGGCCAGCAGCCGCTACCCCTCCGCCGACTGGGATGACCTGGGGGCGATGGTGCGTGATTTTTTGGCGGACAACGAGGATCGCGGCCTGGCCAGGCCCGCCGCCGCCTGCCTGGCGGTTGCCGGCCCGGTGCACGGCGGCCGCGCCCAGCTCACCAACCTCAGCTGGATCCTCGAAGAGCAGGAGCTGGCGCACTCCTGCGGCATCCAGCGGTTGGAGCTGGTCAATGACTTCGCTGTACTGATCTACGGCCTGCCCCATCTGGAGGCCGCTCAGGTGGTTCCCGTGTGCAGCGGCGCCACGGTGGCGGGCGCCCCTTTGCTGATCCTCGGCGCCGGCACCGGGCTGGGGGTGGCGCTGGGGGTGCAGACAAGCACGGGGCTGCAGGCCCTGGCCAGCGAGGCCTCCCATGGGGAGTTCGCGCCGCGCAGCCAGCAGGAGTGGGAGCTCAAGCAATGGATCCAGGCGGATCGTCAGCTGGAGCGGCTGTCGATCGAGCGGGTGGTGAGCGGCACGGGCCTCGGGGATGTGGCCCGCTGGCTGCTGGCCAACCGTGATCCCCAGGGACTGCATCCCCTGCAGGGTCATGCCAGCCGCTGGCTGGCCAGAGGCCAGGAGCCAGACGTCGTCGGAGGTGCCAACGCCGAACCGGCCGATCTGCCTGCCGCCGTGGCCGAGGCGGCCGCCGCTGGCGATCCGCTCGCCTTTGAGGCCCTCGATCTCTGGTTGGGGGCCTACGGATCGGTCTGCGGCGATCTGGCCCTGGCCAGCCTCAGCCGTGGTGGCATCTGGCTGGGCGGTGGCACGGCGGGCAAGTTGCTGGCGGGACTGCGCTCGCAGCGCTTCCGCCAGGCCTTCCTGGCCAAGGGCCGCTTGGCGGCGGTGCTGGAGCCGATGCCGATTCAGGCCGTGATCGATCCAGCCTTCGGCAGTTTCAGCGCTGCCTGCCGGGCCCGGATGCTGCTGGATTGAGGCCGACCCATCGGCTGCAACACTGGGCCCAGTAAGACGACCTAGATGGCGCGCCCAAGCCTCGGCCAAGGGGTGGTGGTTGAGGTCCCCGCCACCACTGCCAACCTCGGCCCCGGTTTCGATTGCCTCGGAGCGGCGCTGGAGCTGGGCAACCGCTTCGAACTGCGGGTGATCGAAGGCGGTGGTGATCGCTTCGATCTGATCATCGAAGGCAGCGAAGGGGCCCATCTGCGCGGTGGCCCCGACAACCTCATCTACCGCTCCGCCCAACGGGTGTGGAAGGAAGCCGGCGAGGAACCGGTGGCGCTCGAAGCCAGGGTGCAACTGGCCGTGCCGCCGGCCCGCGGACTGGGCAGCAGCGCCACGGCGATCGTCGCCGGCCTGATCGGTGCCAATGCCCTGGTGGGCGAACCGCTGAGCAAGGAGAAGTTGCTGGAACTGGCGATCGATATCGAGGGCCATCCCGACAACGTCGTGCCCTCCCTGGTGGGTGGCCTCTGCCTCACCGCCCGCGCGGCCTCCAATCGCTGGCGGGTGGTGCGCTGCGAATGGGCGAGCAGCATTCAGGCCGTGGTGGCCATCCCTTCCATCCGGCTCAGCACCTCGGAGGCGAGACGGGCGATGCCACGCAGCATCCCGATCAGTGATGCGGTGATCAATCTCGGTGCCCTCACCCTGCTGCTGCAGGGCCTGCGCACCGGCAATGGCGATCTGATCGCCGACGGCATGCACGACCGCATCCATGAGCCCTACCGCTGGGGCCTGATTCAGGGGGGTAAGGCGGTGCGGGAGGCAGCCCTGGCCGCGGGCGCCTGGGGTTGCGTCATCAGTGGTGCCGGACCCACCCTGCTCGCCCTGGGAAGCGCCTCCGTCGCCGAAGCGGTGAGCGAGGCCATGGTGGAGGCCTGGCGCCGGGAAGGGGTGAGCAGCCGCGGCGCCGTGCTCCAGCCCCAGTACGCGGGCAGCAGCTGGGGCCACCTGCCCCGACTGAGCTTTTGACCCCTTAGCACAGGCCATGAGTACTTCTACTCAGCTGATAGATTCCTGCACCGAAGGATCCGGCCCGCCCCCAAGGCTCGCGGTCGATCATCCCCAAGTCACCAGCCGGACGTAGTGATGGACGCCACCCTGCCCCTTTCGGCCGCGTCGACGCTCTCTGCGGCTTTTCCCTGGCTCAGCCTGATCGTGCTGCTGCCGGCGGCGGCGGCCCTGATCATGCCCCTGCTGCCGGGCGATGCGGACGATCCCAGCCTGCCCCGGCTTCTGGCTCTGGGGGTGCTCGGGGTTGATCTTGCCCTGATGCTGTGGGTGTTCAGTCGCCATTTCGATGGCAGCGTCGCCGGCCTGCAACTGGTGGAGCGCATCCCCTGGGTGCCGGCCCTCGGCCTGGAATGGTCCCTGGCGGCCGATGGACTCTCGGCTCCGTTGGTGGTGCTCAGCGGGTTGGTCACCCTGCTTGCGGTTGCCGCCAGCTGGAACATCAAGCGCAAAACCCGCCTCTATTTCGGCCTGCTGCTGCTTCAGGCTTCGGCCCAGGGTCTGGTGTTCCTCTCCCAGGACTTCCTGCTGTTCTTCCTGGCCTGGGAACTGGAGCTGGTGCCCGTCTATCTGCTGATCGCCATCTGGGGAGGTAAGCAGCGGCAGTACGCCGCCACAAAATTCATTCTTTACACCGCCTCAGCCTCCCTGCTGATCCTTATCAGTGGCCTGGCCCTGGCCTTCTCCGGCGATAGCTTCACCCTTAATCTCTCGGAACTGGCGACCCGGTCCCCAGGTGGCACCTTCGGACTGCTCTGTTACCTCGGTTTCCTGGTGGGCTTCGGCGTCAAGCTACCGATTTTCCCCCTGCACACCTGGCTTCCCGATGCCCATGGTGAGGCGAATGCGCCGGTGTCGATGCTGCTTGCCGGCGTGCTGCTGAAGATGGGGGGCTATGCCCTGCTGCGCTTCAACGTGCAGATGCTGCCCGAAGCCCATTTGCTGCTGGCCCCCGCCCTGATCGTCCTGGGGATCGTCAACATCATCTATGGCGCCCTCAACGCCTTCGCCCAGGACAACGTCAAACGCCGCATCGCCTGCAGCTCGGTCAGCCACATGGGCTTCGTGCTGCTCGGCATCGGTGCCATTGATGCTCTGGGCATGAGCGGCGCGATGTTGCAGATGATCAGCCATGGCCTGATCGCCGCCTCGATGTTTTTTATCACGGGCGTGTTCTACGACCGCACCAAGACACTTTCAATCCCCAACATGGGCGGCCTGGCCAAGGCGTTGCCGATCACCTTTGCCTTCTTTCTGGCCAGTTCCCTGGCTTCCCTGGCGCTGCCGGGCATGAGTGGCTTCGTCAGCGAGATCACGATCTTCCTAGGTGTCACCGCCAATGACGGCTTCACCATCCCCTTCCGGGTGCTGACGATCGTTCTGGCCGCGATCGGGTTGGTGCTCACCCCCGTTTATCTGCTGTCTCTGTGCCGACGGGTGTTCTTCGGCCCCAGAATTCCGGCTCTGGCGGTGGTGGGCGACATGACGCCGCGCGAACTGGTGATCGGCCTCAGCCTGCTGGTGCCCACCCTGGTGATCGGCTTCTGGCCGCGGGTGGCGATCGACTTCTATCAGGCCAGCACCAACGCCTTGTCGATCGAACTCAGCCACACCAGCCAGCTCGCGCTCAGCCATCTGCCGATGCTGGGCTGAAGGGCCTTGGGCTGATCACCGCCCCCTGGAGGAGCCACGCTGGCTGCGCTTTTGGGCTGAAATGGCCTGAGCGCGTTGCCTCCAGCGAACACCCATGCCCCTTGATCTCCAGAACCGACCGGCCCTGCTGGCCGGCGCCGGGCTGCCCCAGTTCGAGCTGATCACACCGGAACAGGTGAGCCAGCACATTCCGGAGCTGATGACGGAACTGGAGCGGGAGCTCTCCACCCTCGAAGTCCAGCTCGATGGCCTCTGCCAGAGCGGCCAGGCGCTGCACTGGTCCGCGGTGATGGAGCCCCTGCATCGGCTGAATGAACGGCTGCGCTGGAGTTGGGGAGTGGTAATCCATCTTAATGGCGTCTGCAATTCGCCGGAGTTGCGCCAAGCCCATGCCCAGGAGCAGGCGGCCGTGGTGGCCTTCGGCAATCGCGCCGGCCAGAGCGAAATCCTCTACCGGGCCTTGAAACTGTTGCAGGCGCGCCCGGATCTGGATGCCACCCAACAGCGCATCCTGACGGCCGAGCTGCGCGACATGGACCTGCGCGGTGTTGGGCTGGAAGGAGCCGAGCGGCTGGCCTTCAACGCGGCCAGCCAGCAGCTGGCCGAACTCTCCACCAGTTTTGGCAACCGCCTGCTCGATGCCACCAACAACTGGACCTTGCGGCTCACCGAAGAGGCCGATGTGGCGGGGCTGCCCCAGAGCCTGCGCGAACAACTGGCCCAGGCGGCCCGCCAGGCCGACCCGGCCGCTGCCGAGGCCACGGCCGAGTCGGGCCCCTGGCTGCTGGGGCTCGATTACCCCCGCTTCGGGCCATTCCTGCAGTACAGCCCCCGCCGTGATCTGCGCGAACGTCTCTACAAGGCCCAGGTGAGCAGGGCCTCAGGCGAGGCCCCCACTCCCCAGAGCGAGACGGCTCAGCGCAGCACGGCCGAAAGCAACTGGCCGGTGATTGAGAAGATTCTCAGCCTGCGGCTGGAGCAGGCCCGCCGGCTGGGTTACGCCAACTGGGCGGAACTCAGCCTGGCCGCCAAGATGGCTGAGTCCGTCCAGGAGGTGGAAGCGCTGCTGGAGGACCTGCGCGTCGCCGCCTATCCGATGGCCATCCAGGAGCTCGCCGATCTGCGGGCCTGCGCCGAGCGTCATGGTGCTGTTGAAGCCGCCGATCTGCAGCCCTGGGATGTGAGCTTCTGGGCTGATCACCTGCGCCGCGAGCGCTTCGATCTCGACAGCGAGGCCCTGCGGCCCTGGTTCCCCTTGCCGCAGGTGCTCGCTGGCCTGTTCAGCCTCTGTGATCGCCTCTTCGGGCTCACGATCACCGCCGCCGATGGTGAAGCGCCGATCTGGCATCCGGATGTGCGCTTCTTCCGCGTCCACGATCGCGACCAGGGCCGACCGATCGCCGCCTTCTATCTCGATCCCTACAGCCGGCCGGGCAGCAAGCGCGGTGGGGCCTGGATGGACGAGTGCCTCAGCCTCTCGCGCTCGGCCGATGGCCAGCCGGTACTACCGGTGGCCTATCTGGTGTGCAATCAGAGTCCGCCAGTGGGCGACACCCCCAGCCTGATGACCTTCCAGGAAGTGGAAACGCTCTTCCATGAGTTCGGCCATGGCCTGCACCACATGCTCACCACCGTCGAGCACCCCCAGGCGGCTGGCATCAACAACGTGGAGTGGGATGCGGTGGAGCTACCCAGCCAGTTCATGGAGAACTGGTGCTACGACAACGCCACCTTGCTGGGCCTGGCGCGCCACTGGCAGAGCGGGGAACCGCTGCCCGAGGGCGAGTTCGCCAAGCTGCTCGCGGCTCGCACCTTCATGGCCGGCGCCGCCAGCCTGCGGCAGGTGCACTTCTCGCTCACAGATCTGCGACTGCACAGCAGCTGGACGCCGGACTGCGGCCAGAGCCCTGAACAGGTGCGACGCCAGATCGCCGCCAACACCACGGTGCTGGAGCCGATCGAAGAGGATGCCCTGCTCTGCTCCTTCGGTCACATCTTCGCTGGCGGTTATGCCGCTGGCTATTACTCCTACAAGTGGGCCGAAGTGCTCAGCGCCGATGCCTTCAGTGCCTTTGAAGAGGGTGGCCTCGATAACGAGGATTCGATTCGCGCCACCGGCCGCCGCTTCCGCGACACCGTGCTGAGTCTGGGCGGCAGCCGCCATCCGGCCGAGGTATTCGAAAGCTTCCGGGGCCGGCCTCCCTCCACCGAAGCCCTGATCCGCCACACGGGCCTGGTCACCAGCTGAGCTGAACCGGGCCCGTTCGCTCAAGGCCGCAGCAACTCCGCTATCAGGAGTTTCAATCCCTGGGGCGCCACCATCATCCGGTCGTGGCGCCACACCGGCAGCAGCTGGCGGCGGCCCACCGGCAGCACCCCCAGCCAACCGGGGAAGACCGTGAGATCGCTGGGGGAATAAAAACTGCAGCAGTCCAGGCGCCGCAGGGGTTCGAGATCGGCATTGAGCCGCCTCAGCAGCGCACTGCCGGGCTTCATGTCGGCGATGCCGGCCAGCCACAGGCCCGGCCACGGCACGGCTGTCAAGGTGCCCTGCTGGGGGCTGGCGACGCTGATGAAGCGGCGGGTGCGGGAGGCACCCCCCAGCAACTGAATCCAGCTGCGGGCGATCAGGCCACCCATCGAAAAGCCCAGCAGGTCGATCGGCTGATCGGCCCCGAAGGCCGATCGAATCGCCTCATCGAGGCGCTGGGCCAGATCCAGCATCGGCTTGGAACCCAGCCCATGGGTTAGATGGGGCAGCAGCAGCGGATCACGGCGGTGGTTCAGATCCCGCAGCAGGGTGCGGAACACCTTCGGCGTGTCCCAGAGCCCGTGGATCAGCACCAGGGGAGTCGCCTCAGCCATGGCGGCCTGGCGCCGTCACAGCGGCAGGGGGCGATGGCTGAACTGGCGGTCACCGCGGGCGTAATCGGCGGCGATGTGGCCCTCACCGCGTAGTCGGTAGCGATAGGTGACCAGACCCTCCAGTCCCACCGGCCCCCGCGGCGGCAGGGTCTGGGTGCTGATGCCCACCTCGGCGCCGAAGCCGTAGCGGAAGCCATCGGCGAAGCGGGTGGAGCAGTTGAGATACACCCCGGCACTGTCCACCGCCGCCAGGAAGCGCTCGGCCGCCACCGGGTCGGTGGTGGCGATGGCGTCGGTGTGGCGGGAGCCGTAAGTGGCGATGTGCTCCAGGGCCTGCTCCAGGTCATCCACCACCCGCACGCTCAGGATCAGATCGGAGTATTCCGTGCGCCAGTCCTCCTCCCGGGCGGCGTGCGGCACCCCCAGGGCACAGGCGGCCGCATCGCCCCGCAGTTCAACGCCTGCGGCAGCGAAGGCCGCGATCGCCGCCGGCAGAAAGCACTCGGCGATCTCACGGTGCACCAGCAGCGTCTCGATGGCGTTGCAGGCGGCCGGGTACTGGATTTTGCTGTCGAGGGCGAGGCGCAGCGCCTGCTCGCGATCGGCGTTGCGATCCACGTAGAGATGGCAGATGCCATCGGCGTGACCCAGCACCGGTATGCGGGTGTTGTCCTGGATGAAGCGCACCAGGGCGTTGGAACCGCGCGGAATGATCAGATCCACCAGGCCATCGAGCTTCAGCAGCCCCAGGCTCTCCTGGCGGCTGGTGAGCAGGGCCAGGGCCTGGGGATCGACGCTGGTGGTCGCCAGGCCGCGGTGCAGAGCGGCCAGGATGGCAACACAGCTGTGGCTGGCCTCCCGTCCGCCCTTGAGCAGGGCACCATTGCCGGAGCGGATCGCCAGGGAGGCGATCTGCATCACCGCGTCCGGCCGGGCCTCGAAGATCACACCCAGCACCCCCAATGGCACGCTGATCCGCTCCAGCACCAGCCCCTGATCCAGCTCGGTGTGCAGCTGGCGGCGGCCCAGCGGATCGGCCAGGCCCGCCACCTGACGCACCCCCTCAATCGCCGCGGCCAGCTTGGCTGGATCGAGCTTGAGCCGGGCCACCAGCGCCGGTGCCAGACCATCGGCTGCCGCCGCCTCCAGATCGCGCTGGTTGGCCGCCAGGATCGCGGCGCCATCAGCCTCCAGGGCCGCGGCCATCGCCTGCAGGGCCTCGCAGCGCTGACCATCGGTGCTTTGGCCCAGCGCCAGGGCTGAGCGGCGCACGGCCAGGGCCCGCTGCAGCAACTCGGGCGAGGGGTCGGGAATCTCGGTCATCGCTCCATCATCCCAAGCGATCCAGCGCCAACCGGGCGGCGCCGAGCCGGCCGGCCCCGTTGCCGAGGGCACAGGGCCGGATCTCCAGCCCCACGCGGGACACCGCCAGCACCCGCTGCTCCAGCTCAGCCCACACCGCCGGCAGGAAATGGTGACTGGCGCCACTGAGGCCACCACCGAGCAGCACCAGCTCCGGCGTGAGCACATAGAGCAGGGAGCTCAGGCCGATGCCCAGCAGCTGGCCGTAGCGCGTCCACACCGCCAACGCTGCCCTGTCACCCGCATCAGCCAGCCGGCAGAGCTCAGCTGGCTCGAGCGGGCTCAAGCGGCCCAGGCCGGCGATGCTGCAGTACTGCTCCAGGGAGCCGCGATTGCCACTGCGGCAGGGGGGACCGTCGGGATCAAGCCCGATCAGGCCGAGTTCACCGGCGGCGCCGCCATGGCCGGTGAACAGGCTGCCGCCCAGCAGCACGCCGCCGCCGACGCCGGTGCCGAGGGTGAGCAGGATGGTGTCGCCACAGGCGCGGGCGGCCCCGAGCCAGGCCTCGCCGAGCAGGGCGCAGTTGGCGTCATTGCCCAGAGTGACCCGCCGTTGCAGCCGCGACTCCAGCCAATCCGCCAGGGGCACATCCAGCCAACCGGGCAGATTGATCGAAATCCGGGCCAGGCGCGCCGCCCGATCCGTGGGCCCCGGCAAACCCACCCCGACCCGATCAGCCCGCCGCTCGGGATCGAGCTGGTCCACCGCCTCGGCGATCGCCATGGTGACTGCCCCCGGCAGCGCCGGCTGGGGCGTGGCCACCTCCAGTTCGGCCAGCAGCTGGCCCTGGTCATCAAAACGGCCGAGTTTGATGGCGGTACCGCCGAGATCAACCCCGATCACCTGACGAGAACGCGCCGGTGCCGACAGCCCAGGCTCAGGGCTGGAGCCAGCTTCCGGCCCGCGCACCGAGGGATCAATGCTGGGGGCATCGCTGGACTGGTTCATGTCGAGAGGGCAGGGTGTGGCTGAGTGGATGGGTGGACCTGGAACCGCAACACCGTTGGCTGGCCGCGGCAGAGTTCAGAACCGGAAGAACACCTGGAGCAGGCTTTGCCAAGCCCCCTGGCTGTCCACCGAGCCCTCCACATTGAAGGTTTCGGAGGCCTTGTAGGTGAGGGTCACCTGGGGCGCCACATCGGAGCGGTTGGGCGCCACCAGCAGGGAGGCATTGAAGCGATCAGTGATGTCGTAGCCCACCTCGGATGCCAGCACCAGCTGGGGGGGAACCTGGCCGGAGCGCAGCTGGCTGCGCACGGCGATCGAAGGATTCACATAGGTGGGATAGAGGGCCAGGCTGATGCGCTGCCCCAACGCATCGCTGAACGAGGCCAGCAGGGGAGAGAGCAGCGACTGGCCAAGCACGGTGGCCAGGGCCGTACCGGCCTGGGCCCCGTTGAGCCCCGCCAGCGAGTTGCCGCCGATCAGGGCCACCAGGCGCTCCTGGGGCAGCGGTGGACTGCTGCGCAGGCGGATGTTCTCGGCGATCCGATCGGCTGGGCCGCTCACACTCACGGTGACCAGAATCAGATTCAGTTGATTCAGGGACGAGAACCCCCCCTGGGACTCCGTCTCCACCAACGAGGAATAGCCCGAACCACTCCCGCCGCCCTGGCCCACCCCACTGGGAGCGATCACGTTGAGGCTGTCGGCGATGCGGGTGCGCAGGGCGATGTCGAGGTAGGGAACCAGACCCAGTGAGGGGGTGAACACGGCCACGTTGGGTGCATCGGGATCGAGGTTGAAAGTGGTGGTGAACAGATTGAGCCGCCCCCGCAGCAGGCGCACCACACCGGAGGCCCGCAGCGAGGGATCGAGCTGGCCGCTGATGCGCAGCGAGCCGCCGGTGCTGAAATTGGCGATGTTCGGCAGCACCACCTGCAGCCCAGGACCGAAGCGCAGCACCAGGTCGTTGAAGCTGAGCCAGGGGAGATTGGGAATCGATTGCTCCAGGGCGGCACTGGTACCAGACTCGACATCCGGACCGAGCAACACCAACGGCTGGCGGAAATCCCACCGGCTCTGCAGCAGCTCGTTCATGCTGGTGACTTGCACCGCTGGGCCGGCTTTGGCCTGGCTTGCCGCTGTCTGATCGGGCCCGGCCGGGGTTGACTTCTCGGGGCGGCCCAGCTCGCCGGGTTGGGCATTGATCGTGCCGTGGCTGATCGTCAGGTCGCCGCCGAGCCTGGGGGCCACCAGGCTGCCAGCCAGGGTCAGCCGACCCGCCGCCATGGCGGCGATCCGCGACTGGGCGAAGGGCACGTCCTTGAGGCTCAGCGTCAGGGTCGGCTCGTTGCTGAGGCCATGGACCAGCCCCAGACGCCCTTCGCCTTGGATCCGGCCGCGCTTGCCGACCCGCGCCCGCAGATCCTGAACCAGCAGCTGCTGGAAGTCGAACAGCACGGTGGCCTCCACCTCCTGCAGTGATTGGCCGACAAGCTCATATTCGCCATCGCGGCAGCGCAGGAAACCGTTGGCAATCGGATCGGCGAGGCTGCCGCGCACCAACAGCTGAAGGTCGACACTGCCCTTGCGCCAGGTCAGAGCCCGACCGGTCAGATCGGTAAGGAAGCGCAGGCCGTCGCCGCGGCTGGCCAGACGCAGTTCGAGGCTGTCACTGCGCCGGTCCAGGGGGATGGTGCCCGCCAGATCGACACTGCTGGAAGCCCCGGCGGCGCGCAGCGCCAGGTCCACACCCAGTCCCTTGTCCTTCAGCTCCACATGGCCGCGATCGAGCTGCAGGGCCTGCTGACCGAGGCCGCCATCATCCAGGGAGAGATCGAGCGCCAGTTCGGGCTGGCTGGTGCCGAGGCGATAGCGCCCCCGCAGGCCGAGACGACCGCGCAGACTCTCGGGCACTGGAGTCAGCAGGGCCAGCAGCGAGAGGGAGACTCCCGACACATCGAAGCTGCCAGCGCCGGCAAACAGGGGGCCCTCCAGCCGCACCTGGAAGGGGTCGTGCGCCAGGGCCAGATCCCGGTCCCGCAGGGCCAGCCACAAATGGCCACGGGCCTTGAGGTCGGCCCGGGCCCGGCGCAGATCGGGGCCACGGATGGCCAGATCGGCATCCAGGCGCATCTGCAGCCGGGAGAGGCGCTCAGCCCGGGTGGCCCGGCGGCGCTGTTGATCCCAGGCGTTCAGTCTCGCCTGGACGTCCTGCAGCACCAGCAGCTGCTCCTGGATCGGGACCCCGAGGGTTTCGATCGCCGCCACCCCCAGAGCCGCTGCCCCCTGATGGCGGGGCAGGGGAGCGCCACGCCACACCGCCCAGGCCTGGAGGATCTGGTTGAACAACAGCGAGGACAGATCCATCGCCTGGAAGCGGGCCTCAAAGGGCCCCGCCCAACTCCCCTTGAGGGCCACGTCGATGCTGCCGGCCGCCAGGGGTTGCACCGTGCCCTTGAGGCTGTACTGCCGATCGGCGTAGGCCACCTGAGCCCGCACGCTGCGGCCACCGAGCCCCAGAAACTGGGGTTGGGCCATTGCCACGTCGCCCGAGAAGGCCAGGGCCTGGAGCGACAGGTTGCCGGAGCCACTGAGAGCGCCGTCGAGGGGCTGGAACGGTCGGTTGTGGCCCAGGGCCAGCGACAGCCCGTGCAGGGGCAGATTTCGGGCCTGCCAGCGGTACTCGGCCGGTTTGCCGCTCAGCTCCAGGCTGCCGCCCTGGCGCTGCAAAGCGATGCTGACCGGATACCAACGGCGATCAAGCCGGGCCGTGATCTTGCCGCTGGGGGCAGGCGACCGGGCCTCGATGCGCAGCTGACCGCCACCGCCAGGGCGGCCCAGCAGGTGCCCGCCCCAGGTTTCCTCCAGCAGCAGGGGGCCGGCCCCGGGCCGGTACACCACCAACGCGAGATCAGGAACCAGGGCATTCAAGGCACCGTGCACCCGGCCTTCGGCATCCAACCGGCCCTGGAGCCTGGTCCCCACCAGGGGGCTGAGCCGGGCGAGGGGGAAATCGCGCAGCTTGAACTGGGCTTGCAGCTCACCCCAGCGCAGCCCCCGTCCGGTTTGGAAGGCCAGCGGCAGCGAGGCCGTGGCCTGCAGATGCTCCGCCTGCAGATGCTGCAGCTGCAGCTGGTCGCCAGCCAGCCGCAGCGAGGCCTGCCAGCTGCCCAGCAGCGGATTGGCCCGCTGCAAGGCCGTATCCACCTGCAGCTGGGGCTGACGCATCAATCCACTGGCCAGCAGGCGCCCCTCCAGGGGCTGATCCCGCAGCCAATCCGGCAGGTTCCGGCCGTGGGGAAGATCGCGCGGATCCAGCCGCCAGCTGCCGGCCAGGTCCAGCTGGCGACCGATGGCACCGCGGAGCGCCAGCTGGGATTGGCCTCGCCAGGCCTGCAGCTGGGCCTGCTGCAACCTGCCGGAGCGCCAGCGGCCCTGCAGGGAGGCCTGGATCGGTGCCGAACCGAGGGCATGGGCCGCCGGCGGTTGGGCGAGCAGGCGCAGGGAGAGGGAACGGTCGGTGTGGATGGACCCGGAGACCTGGCCCATCCAGGCACCGAACTGCCAGCGACTCGGGGCCAGGCTGAGCCGCTGGGCCTGGCAGCGAAGCGCCAGCTGCTTCGCTGCCAGGGGTTGGGCCACGCCGCTCTGTTGCCAGCGCACCGCCGAAAGCCCCACCTGCCCCAGGCAACTGGCCACGCCCTGCTCCAGGTGCAGGGAGAACACCCCATCGGCCTGGCCGCCCAGCTGCCCCTGCAGGGGCACGAATTGGCGCAGAGGGGCGATCGGGAACTGCTGGGGGATGACCTGCAGTCGCCAGCTGCGCTTCTGCCATTGGCCCCTGCCCACCAGCAGGGCCGAACCCGCCTGGCCGGGAAGCTGCACCCTGGCCCGTCCGTCGATCTGGCGCAGCTGGGGCTGCAGACGCACGGCACCAACGGCCTCAAGCTCAAGGGGCTGCCCAGCTTGAGCCAGCCGCCAGAGCCTTACCCGGCCTGGCTGCAGCAGGCGGAAGCGCAGATCCAGACGCGGCGGCTGACCGCCGGGGGCGAGCTGGCCCAGCACCCACCATTGCCCCCTGGCATTGGGCCGCAGATCGGCGCGGACGCCGCTGAAACTGAAATCGAGCACGAGGCTGCGCCGCTGCCAGCTGGCCCATGGATCCAGCAGCACATGCGTGCGTTTCACCGCAGCTGTGGAGCCATCCTCGGCGCCGGCCAGAAAGCCACTGGGCCCCACACAGAGGCCATCGGCACTCAGGCCGCAGTAGGTACCGAGCTGCAGTGGCCGGCCCATGATCGTGCCCACCTGGCGCTCCAGGCGGGGCCGCCAGCTCGCGTAGAGGCCCGCCAGGATCCGATCGACCGCCAGCCCCAGGGCAAGGCCCCCCACGACAAGCACACCGCCACCGGCCAGGGCGACCAGGAGCAGCCGTGGACGCCTGACCCTCCCACCGACCTGGGCCCAGGCCTCTGGGGAGGGCAAGGATGGCTTCGGCTGCAGCGTTTGAGTGCCGGGCCAGACTTTTTTTTCGCCCACAGCCCTCTTGCCGCGCCAAACCGTTCGCAGGGACCGAAACCAATCTGGGGGCAGCCAACTCATCTGCCCAGGTCGATCACCGGCGCGGTCGGCCGCAATATAAGGAGGTTGACCAGCCCTCCCCAGTGCCGATGGCCGCCGATCCAATCCTGCTTGTGGCCGCGAAGTGGCTCGGCATCGCCAGTGGACTGCTGATCCTGGCCACTGTGGCTGGCTTCCTGCGGCGCTGGGGGATCCGCTTTCGGCTTGTGGGCATCACGAGTTTCACGGCCCTGCTCGCCATCTCCTGCCTGGCGTTCTCGATCAGCTACACGCCACGGGTGACGATCAGCGGCGCCGTGGTGGCACCGGTGGTCTTCGATGGCGGTGCTGATCTGGTGATCGCCGCCGCCCCCAGGGATCTGGCGCCAGAGGCGATTGGCCCCACCGTGATCCAGGTGGCCAGCAATCTGCACGGCGGGGGTCGCACCACCGCCGACGGCCGGGTGCGGGTGCGCCTGCGGACCATCGAACCGGCCGGGGAGGGAGCGGGCCGGCCGGTGGTGCTGGCGGAGGCCGTGCGGGACCTGGGCAGCAGCAGCGTCGTGTTGACGCCATGAGCGGCCCGGACGGGCCCGCCCTTACCCCTGAAGGGACCTGGGAGTTCCGACTACCGTCCCATTTCAGCCGGGAGGCGGCGCGGCTCCAGTCCCAGGGCATCGGCGACTGGAAAACCCTGGCCAACCTTGATGACGCCAGCCTGCGGCTTCTGGCTCGTGGCGGTGGCGCCAGCGAAGCCCGCCTGATCAAGCTGCGGGGCCAGGCTCGCCTGGTGATAGACGTCGGCGTCTCGCCAGCCGATGCGGCTCTGTTGCTCTATTCCGGCATTGCCAGCCGCCAGGGTCTGGCGCAAGCGGATCCCGATCGCCTGCTGGTGCAAGTGGGCCGCTTTCAACGTCAGTTGCTGGGCAGGGCGGCCGTGCCGATCGAAGCCGGCCTGGTGCGCCGCTGGATTCGCCAGGCCCGCGGCCCATCCAGTCGCTCGCCGAACTGACCCCGACCGAACACCGCCCCGGCCGCCGGGTCCCTGAAATGGAAAGGATTCCTGGGAGGCAGCGATGCCCCGCCATTCCAGCGTGCACCCCATGGCCTTCCAGCTGCGCTTTCAACCTCTTCGCCTGGCTGCCGGTAGCGCAGGGGCCGGCCCTGGATTGGCCTCCATCCCTGGCGGCGCCAACGGCTTCAGCGCCAATCCCGGAATCGGAACCGTCCGTTCGGGGTATGTTGCCGCCGGCGCGCTGCTCCTGGCCCTGGCGCTGGCACCGCTGGCGCCGGTCGGGGCCGCTTCAGCCCTGCTCGAATCGGTCAAGCAGAATCCCCAGCTGGCCAAGCAACTCTGTGCCGAGTTCAAGCAGCTCAATGCCACGGGTCAATCCGCCACCTCCCCCCAATCCCTGGCCCGGGTGGCCAGCAGCCAGGGCCTGAGCACGATGGATGCCGAGGTGCTCACCACCTACGTGATCGGCCTCTACTGCCCGGACGTGCGCTGAATGGGCCCAGGCGCCGATCTGGCCATGCTGACCCCCGATGGCGTCTCGTTGGCCAGCCGGGTCTGGAGTCCCCCTGGCCCTGGCCCCTGGCCGGTGTTGCTGATGCGCCAGCCCTATGGCCTGGCGATTGCCTCCACCGTCACCTACGCCCATCCCAGCTGGTATTCCCGGCAGGGCTTTCTGGTGGTGGTGCAGGACGTGCGCGGCCGCGGCGACTCTGGTGGTGCCTTCGGCGGTTTTCGCCAGGAAGCCGCCGACGGCGCCGCAGCCGTGACCTGGGCCCGCAACCTGCCCGGCAGTAACGGCAAGGTGGGCACCTATGGCTTCTCCTACCAAGGTCTGAGCCAGCTGCTGAACAGCGGGGAGGGCACCAGCCTGCCCGACTGTCTGGTGCCGGCCCTGTGCGGGCTGGATGAGCGCCTGCACTGGGCCAGCGAGGGAGGGGCCCACTGGTGGGGCCTGGGCCTCGGCTGGGCCCTGCAACTGGCCGCCGAAGGCTGTCGCCGGCGGCAGGATCCAGCTGGCTGGCTGGAGATCCGTCGCAGCCTTGAAAGCGGGGCCTACCTCCGCGATGGCCTGTCGTTGTTGGAACGCCATGATCCGGCCGGCATGGGCCTGGACTGGCTGCAGTGCGATCCCGAGCGCCCCGAGCTCTGGCGGCGGCACCCGGTGGCTCAGTCGTTGCTGCAGCGCCCGATGCTGCTGGTCGCTGGCTGGCACGATCCCCAGCTGCGCGGGGTGCTGGATCTGCACCGGCGCTCCCTGGCGGCCGGTGGTCAACCGGAGCTGCACATCGGCGCCTGGAGCCATCTCGACTGGCACGGCGGTATCGACGCCCTGCAACGGGACTTTTTCCGGCGCCATCTGCAGGCGCCGATTCCCAATCCCGGTTCCGAGCCGCCTTCGCTGCTGGCGCCGGATCCGGTGCCAGCCCAGCCAGCTGCTGGAACAGCTCCGGCGGCGGCTCGACTGGCGCTGCAGTGCATCCGCACGGGCACCTGGCAGCCGCAGGCGTGCCCGCCGGCCGCGGCTGCCCGTCAAGGCTGGCGGCTGGCCAGCTCAGGACTGGCCGCGATCCGTTCTGACGAGGGCCGGTTGCTGGCGGCCACCCAGGAGCAGCACCAGGACCACGAGCAGGTCCAGGACCTGGGCCCCGTGACGCTCGTCCACGATCCCTGGCGCCCGACTCCCAGCCGTGGCGGCCACCTGGGTCCCGAACCGGGTGTGGTGGAGCGTCAAGACCTGGATCAACGGTCCGAGGTGGCCTGCTTCACCAGTGCGGCGCTGCGGGCACCGCTGCGGCTGCTTGGCACACCGCGGCTGCGGCTCGGGGCCTGGGCCGATCAGCCCGGATTCGATCTCTGGGCCTGTCTGTCGGTGCTGACCAGCACCGGTGCGGTGCAGCAGCTCTGTACCGGCGGCTTGCGGCTGCGCGGGGAGCGGGCCCGGGCCCAGCAGGAGCGGCGGCTGGCCCTCCAACCTCTCGATGCCACCCTGCAGGCTGGCGAGCGCCTGCGGATCTCCCTGGCCCCGGCCGCCTGGCCGGCCTTCGCCGTCAACCCCGGCGACGGCTCCCTGCCCCAGGGTGGCGTGGGCCTGCAGCATCGGGTGATCACGATCGAGCTGGATCTGAACGGCTCCCGGTTCTGGCTGGACCCGCTGTTTGGGGCAAACTGAGGCGATTCGTCTCCTCAGCTCCATGCTCCGCCCGATCCCCAACCCAAGCCTGCACCGCAATCTGCTGGGTCTGGTGCTGATCACTGCCACGGGTCTGGGGTTGGTGGCGGTCGGCGCACCGGCCGGAGCTCAGATGGCCCCCACGGCTCCGCAACCATCGGGCCATCGGGTCGAACCCACCGCCGCCATGGCCGAAGAGGCTGCCAAAGCCGCGGCCCAGCGCATCTTGCTCGCCGTCCGCAGCGGCAATGCCCAGGCCCGCTTCAACCAGTTCGCACCGAGCCTGCAGCGGGTGAGCAGCCCGGCACTGGTGGCCGAATCGATCAAGCGGATGCCGCGGCTGCTGAGCTGGGAGATCGTGGCGATTCAGCCAGGCGTGGATTCCAGCAGCGTTGAAGCCAGGATCGTCACCAGCGCCGGCCAGCGGCTGCTGACGATGGTGATCGATGCGGACGGAAAGCTGGAGGGTTACAACATCGATTCCCGCGACGTCGCCGCTGAAACGGTGGTGAGCAACTTCATGACCGCCTTGACCCGCGGTCAGTTCATCAGCGCCAGTGGCTTCCTCAGTCCCTCCCTGCAGGAGGACATCAGCCAGGCCGCTCTGCAGAAAAAGTGGCAGAACCTGCAGCGGCTCACCGGCAATTTCGTGCGGGTGAAAAAGATCTGGAAAGCCGAGAGCACAGCGTTGATGAAACTGGTGATCGTCAACACCGAGTTCAACCGGCTCACCGACAACCTGTTTGTGTCGCTGAATGAACGCAACCAGATCATCGGCGTCGATTTCCCCACCGATCCGGCACCCGTGACCGCCGCCCCCGCCCGCTGACTGCGCCGTGAGACGGGGCCAGACGACGGGGACCGGGGCGCCTTAGGCTCCGTGCGCGTCGCAAACCAGCCTTGGCCATGGCTCCACTCAGCCTCGATTGGATGATCGACGACGCTCAGAGGCTGGCGGAGTGCCGCCATGACCACCCGTTCTCGCTGCTCGGCCCCCAGCAGGTGGAAGGTGGTGGCTGGGTGGTGCGGGCCTGGATACCGGAAGCCGAACGGGTGGAGCTGCTGCAGGCAGGCTCCAGCCAGCTGATGCATAACCCGAACCATCCCTGGATTTTTGAAGCCGACGTGGACGGCGATCCCGGCTGCGGCTATCGACTGCGGGTGCTGCGGGGCGGCATCGAGCATGAACAGCACGACCCTTGGGCCTTCCGCCACGAGTGGATGGGCGAACTGGATCGCCATCTGTTCGCCGAAGGCAATCATCACCACATCTGGCGGCGCATGGGTGCCCATGTGGGGGAGCGCGACGGTGTGGCCGGCGTGCAGTTCTGCCTCTGGGCCCCAAATGCGCGCAGCGTCTCGCTGCTGGGCAACTTCAACAGCTGGGATGGCCGCCACCATCCGATGCAAAAACGACTCGGCGGCAGCTGGGAGCTGTTCATCCCCGGGCTGGGCCGCGGCGAAATCTATAAGTACGAGGTGCGGGCCCAGAACGGCCACTGCTATCAGAAAACCGACCCCTACGGCTTCCGAACCGAAGTGCGCCCCAACCACGGCTCGGTGGTGGATCAACTTAGCCAGTACCACTGGCATGACAGCCATTGGATTGAGGAGCGGGACCATCGCAATCCGCTGGATCAGCCGATCTCGGTTTACGAGATGCATCTCGGCAGCTGGATGCATGGGGCCGCCGACGCCCCCTATATCGAAGCCGATGGCACGCCGCGGCCACCGGTGCCGGCGGCCGATCTCAAACCCGGCGCCCGCCTGCTCACCTATCCGGAGCTGGCAGACAAGGTGATTCCCTATGTGAAGGCCCGGGGCTTCACCCACATTGAGTTGATGCCGATTTCGGAGCATCCTTTCGATGGCTCCTGGGGCTATCAGGTGACGGGCTGGTATGCCCCCACCAGCCGCTTCGGCTCCCCGGATGAGTTCCGTGCCTTCATCGATCGCTGTCACAGCGAAGGGCTGGGCGTGATTCTCGACTGGGTGCCGGGTCACTTCCCCAAGGATGCCCACGGCCTGGCCTTTTTTGATGGAGCGCACCTATACGAGCATGCCGATCCACGCATCGGTGAGCACAAGGAATGGGGCACCCTCATTTTTAATTACAGCCGCAATGAAGTCCGCAACTTCCTGGTCGCGAACCTCGTGTTCTGGTTTGAGGAGTTTCACATTGATGGCATCCGCGTTGATGCGGTGGCCTCCATGCTCTACCGCGACTATCTGAGGCCCGATGGCGAATGGATCGCCAATGAGCAGGGTGGGCGTGAGAACACAGAAGCCGTCACCTTCCTGCAACAGGCCAACCATGTGCTGTTCCAGCGCTTCCCCGGCGCCCTTTCGATCGCCGAGGAATCCACCACCTGGCCGATGGTGACCCAGCCCACCGACATCGGCGGCCTGGGCTTCAACCTCAAATGGAACATGGGCTGGATGCACGACATGCTCGATTATTTCGAGCTTGACCCGTGGTTCCGCCAGTTCCATCAGAGCAACGTGACCTTCTCGATCTGGTATGCCTTCACCGAGAATTTCATGCTTGCCCTCAGCCACGATGAAGTGGTGCATGGCAAGAGTCACCTGCTGCACAAGATGCCAGGCGATGATTGGCAGAAGTTCGCCAATGTGAGGGCGCTGCTCGCTTACATGTGGACGCACCCTGGCAAGAAGACCATCTTCATGGGCATGGAATTCGGCCAGCGCGCTGAATGGAATGTCTGGGGGGATCTGCAGTGGGAATTGCTCAATCATGAGCCCCACCTCTGCTTGCAACACCTCGTCGACGATCTCAACGTCTTCTACAAATCGGAGCGGGCTCTCTGGGGCGATGACTTCGACCAATTCGGTTTCCAGTGGATCGACTGCAGCGACACCACCAATTCGGTGATCAGCTTCATGCGGCGGGAGAGCAGCACCGGCCGCTGGGTGGTGGTGGTGGCCAACTTCACCCCAGAAAGCCATTCCCATTACCGCGTTGGTGTGCCCTTGGAGGGCTTCTACGAGGAAGCCTTCAACACCGACAGCGCTCGTTATGGCGGCAGCAACCTGGGCAATCTCGGCGGCAAGTTCACCGATGTCTGGGGTCTGCATGGCTACGAGCAATCGCTCGATCTCTGCCTGCCGCCGCTGAGTGTGCTGGTGCTGCGCCGCGACGAAGCGCGCAGCGCCGCCCTGGCGGCCGCCGACGAAGTGGCGGCCTGAAACTGAAAACCCAACCGCCCGTGGTCATCAGGTGAGCGACTCCAGCGAGCCGGTGCCGCGACGGCGCCCTGGTCAACCGGGGCAGCGGCGCTCAGCCAAACGGCAGCGACCCCGACCAGAGGGCAGGCTTCATTGGGCCCGACCGGTCAACAGCGAGCAGCGGCACCGCTTTTACCGCCAGCTGCTGTTCCTCTGCCTGGCTGTGATCGCCAGTTTTGCTCTGCCGGGCAGCTGGGCCCGATGTAGCTGGATCGGCTATCTCGGCCTCACCGTCCTGATGGCTTCGATGCCGGGGGCAGGCCGCTGGCATCGGATCCTGGCCCTGGCCTCCCTGCTGGCAGAGTTGCTCTGGCTGGTGGCGCCCCAGACCCTGCGACTGGCGGGCCTGCCCCTGCTGGTGCTGTTCACCCTGTACGTCGGGCGAAGCCTGCGCCTGCTGCTGCATGCGCTCGCCAGGGAGCAGACCATGGATGGACGGGTGCTGGCCGGGGCCACCGCCGGCTACCTGTTGCTCGGCATCACCGGCGGCCTGGTGCTCACGGTGCTGGCCAGTCTGCTGCCGGGCAGCTTCCGCGACAGTGTCACCGGCGCGCCCCTACTGCTGCCGGCCATCGGCTCTCTGGCCCAGGCCGGCCCGCTTTGGGACCACGGCTTTCAGCGCCTGAACTACTTCGCCTTCGTCACCCTCAGCACCGTCGGCTACGGCGATGTGATTCCGACCGCGCCCGTGGTGCAGGTGGTCTGCATCGCTCTGAGCGTGCTGGGGCCGCTGTACATGGCCGTGGTTCTGGGGGTGTTGATCAGTCGCTTCAGCAGCGGCGTTAACCCGGGTGGCGGCGGTGATCCGGGTGGCAGGGGTGACAGCACCGGGGGCGAGTCGTGAGTGGTCGCGTCAGGACTTCGGCGGCGTGGATTCGGCCCCACCGGTTTCCCTTTCCAGCACGGCCCAGTCCAGGGCCTGGCGGGTCAGCACCGTCAGCAGCGAAGCGCGGGAGGCCTGCAAATCCCGCTGCACCAGCAGCACCTCGGTGAGCGGATCCACCTGGGCGCGGTAGCGCAGACGGGCATCGCCAAGCGCCCTTTGCTGGGCCGTCACCGCCTCGCGAGCCGCGGCGATGGCCGTGGCTGAACCCTGAAGTGCCGCCCAGGCCCGGCTGACATCCTGGCGAATCTGCTGACGGGCCAGATCTTCATCGGCTTGCAGCAGATCCCCCTGGCGCTCGGCCACGGCGGCGCTGGCCGCTGAGCGGCCCCCATCCCAGAGCGGCTGGCGCAGCAGCAGCGCCGCCCCCCAGTTGTAGAAGGAGCCGGAGGCCGAACCGCTCTGTTCCAGGTTGGGCAAGGGCAGCGACTGAGAGCCCTTGAGCTGGCCTCCCTGTTGCAGCACCGGAGCGTTGAGCTGATTGCCGCTGTAGCCGGCGCCGGCCACCAGATTGAAAGTTGGATAGAGCAGGGCCCGCGCCGCCCTGGCCTGGGATCGCTGCGCCTGCTGTTGACGTCGCAGGGCCTCCAGCAAGGGGCGCTGCCGCAGGGCCTGGTCCAGGCTCTGCTGCAGATCGAGTGGCCAGGCGGGTTGCTCAGCCAGCGGGTCACTGGCCTGGGGCGCAGCCCCCACCGGCAGATCCAGCAAGGTGGCGAGCTGCTGTTGCTGGGCCAACAGCTGGGATTCCACGGCCGCCAACCCTTGGCGATCGGCTGCCTGCAGCGCCCGGGAGCGCAACAGATCGATCTGGGCCGCCAGGCCGCGCCGATGGATGGCCTGCACATCGGCTGCCACGGCGGTGGAGGCCTGCAGGGCGGCCTGCCAGACCGGCACCAGCGCCTGACTCAACTGCAGCTGCCGGTAGGAGCTGACCAGTTCAAAGCGCGCCTGCCGCTCAGTTTCCAGCCGGGAGGCCCGGCTGGCCGCCTCATGCGAGCCGCTGGCCGCCACCTCCGCCAGCTGGCGCAGGGGCAGCAGATTGACATTCAGCACCACGCCGGCGTTGCCGAAGCTGTTGCGCAACACGGCATAGCCGTTCTGCTCCAGGGACAGGCTGATGTCCCCCAGGGTGGGCAGGTTGGTCAGCAGGCCGACCGAGGTGCCCACCTGGGTGTAGCTGCCCAGGCCGATCAGGTTCAGTTCGGGTCGCAACAGCGACCGGTTCAGGGCTGTGAGGGCCCCATCCCGGGCCAACTGGCGATCAGCCCGCAGCAGCTGCCTTGAGACCGCCATCCCCTGCTGCAGCACCTGGCTCAAGCTGAGCGACTGGGGTTGGGCCGGCGCAGCCTGAGCCGCGGCGAGGGGCGTGGCCGGGGCAGGGCCAGCTGGCAGGGCGAAACAGGGCGGACTCACCCCCACCAGGCCGATCAGCGCCGCACTGACGAGGCCGAATCGAGCCCGGGAGCGAGTGAACCAAGCCTGCATGCCGCCATCAGCGGCGATGCCACCAGAACTGCCGCCACCGGGGCGCAACCAGGATCGTGACCGCTCAGTCGGGCACCAGGCAACGTGATGTTCCGACGGCCCCCAGGAGGAGCGAGGCGACGCCATCGATGGCGTGGTCCAGGCCGACGTTGCAGCCCCCGGTTGCCCCGGGGAGGGGGCTGCAACGTCTTGGCCTGGGCAGCGCTGCTGGGATTCAGTCACCTGGATGAGGACTCCTGGCGAACCCAGCCCGGGCGAGGATGGGTTGGGTGAGGGAAGACGCTGCGGCAAGCCAGGCTGTGGAACACCAGGCAGTGGTATGGCATGCAGTGGCATGCACGGCATGCAAAGCAGTGGTGAGCAAGGCCATGACGGGCACAACATTGCTGAGCTGGGCCCATCGGACACCTTCTGGACGCCAGGACAGCGCCACCCTGGAGCTAACGGTGGGTGGTGCCATCGGCAAAAGCTGTCGGGCCCGAAGCCAAGGTATGGCCACGACCTTAGGGCTCGCTCCCCTACGATGGGGCCCAGATCAAGGGGACCATGGCGGAAGCAGCGCTCTCCCCCTTCTCTCGTTTTTATAGGGCGTTCCCGGTGCTGTTGGTGGCCGGGCTCACCTTGGCTTGGGCGAGCCGACCCACGGTTGGCGTGGTGGTGCGGGGCATGGGCTTGCTGGCCCCTCCGGGTGATCGCCGCGGCCTCTATGCCCGTGGCGCCGGTGAGGTGCAGCAGTTGCAGGTGCGCGTCGGTGAGCAGGTGCGCGCCGGCCAACTGGTGCTCACCCTCAGCCAGGTGGGCCAGAGTGCCCCGGGGGCCGGTGGTGGCCCCGCCACCAGTCCGCAGCTGCGTCTGGCCCGCCAGGCAGCCCTCGACCAGCAATTCCTGGTGCTCCAGTCCCAATCCAGATCCCTAGAGGCCCAGAGGCGATCGCTGGAGCAACGCCGCCAGCAGATCAGCACCACCAACCAACCTGTGGGTCAACAACTCAAGGCCCTCGAAGAGCTGCGTCGTGAGGACGTCGTCGCCCGCTACAGCCCGCTCTGGGTGAGCGCCCAGGATCTGTGGCTGCGCAATCGGGCCGATCTCAGTGCCCTGCAGGCTCGCCAGGCGGAGCTGGTCGCCCAGGGGACGGCACTGCTGGCCCAGAAGGCGGAACTCCAGGCCCAGCGAGCCGCTCTCGCCAGTGAAACCCTGGCCCAGGAGGTGTTCAGTCCGGTGGCCGGTCGGCTACTCGATCTGGCGGTGCAGCCGGGGCAACCGGTGGCACCGGGCCAGAAGCTGGGCAGCATCGGCTTGCCCAGTCGCCATGGTGAACGGCTGGCGATCGTGTTGTTCACCACCGCGGATGCCAGTCGCCTACGGGTGGGCGACGCGGTGCAGCTCAATCCCCAGCTGCTCAGCCGCGACAGCTTCGGCAGTGCCGAACAGCGCTATGGCCTGGTGCCCGGGCGCCTGATCAGCCTCTCACGCGACAGTGTGGACGTGGCGGATGTGGCGGCGGAGGTGGGCAGCCAGGAGGAAGCCGCCAATCTGATGGCCAGCGCCCGCCAGCGCTCCTTCGGGGATGGCGGCGATCTCACCAGCCAATTGCCCGGACGGGCAGGGGCGCCACTGGTGCTGGCGGTGGCGCGGCTGGAGTCGGCCGCCACCGCCACTGGTCTGGCCTGGAGCCTGGGCCATGGCCCGGACCGCCCCCTGCCCCATCGCACCCCCGCCGAAGTGGAAGCCGAAGTGGAAACCAGAGCCCCCTTGAGTTATCTGCTGCCGTTCTGGCGCTGGCTGAGCGGATCACGCCCATGAAGGGTCCCGTGTTCAGTCGCCAGCGACGCCAGGTGCTGCTGGCCCCCTGGCTGCAGCCCTGGCCCTGGGTGAGCCTGGTGCTGCTGGTCCTCTGCAGCCGCACGGAACCACCGCGGCTGTGGTTTTGGTTGGTGCTGCTGCTGATCAGCCTTCTGGTGGGGCTGCTGCAGAGCCAGGCGCGCCGTCCTTGAGCAGCCCGGCCGATCCAGAGCCCAGCCCCGAGACCAGCGGGGCCACCGAGAGCGGACCGCCGAGCGCAGCCGACAGCCCGGCCGTAGCGTCCATGACAGCGCTGCGGCTGGTGTCGGTCGTCGCCCTGGCCAGTGCCCTCACCTGGGCGATCTGCCGGAGCTTGGGTCTGGGCGGGGCCACGGCCTATGGCGTTGTTGTCGCGGCCTTGATTGTGCGGCCCCGCTTTGATCGCTGGCCGCCGGCGGTGTTCGTGCTGTTGCCGCTGGTGGTGACCCTCAGCCTGGCGCTGGGCACGGTGCTCAAGCCCCTGCTGCAGGCGCCGCCGGTGTGGCAGTTCGCCGTGGTCACCGCCTGCGCCCAGATCCTGGGCCAGGCCTTGCCCGACAAACTCCTGTTGGTGCGCAACATCCTGGCGGTGCTGGCCGTACTGCCCCTGCTCAATGCCAATGCCACCTGGCTCGGTGCCTGGCAGCAGCTGCTGGCGGTGAGCATCGGCCTGGCGGTGGGGGCGCTGCTGCAGGCGGCGATGCGGCTGCCGGGGGAGGCCCGCTTGCCGACAGCGGAGGTGGCCATGCCGGCCCGCAGCCTGGCCGGCCGCTTCGCCGATCCATTTTTCTGGCGCAAGCTGGTGGTTTCCAGCCTCGCCCTGAGCATTGGCCTCGGCCTTGGCGCCGTGAATCCCAAGTACCTGTATTTCGGCGTCGTGTTGCTGCTCAATGACAGCCTCGGCGCCACCCTGGGCCGGGTGAGGGATCGGATGGTGGGCGTCAGCCTGGGGGTGTTGATGCCCTGGCTGGTGTTCAACACCCTGGGGGTCAACAGTGTGGCGGTGGCCCTGGTGATGGGGGGCACCACCGCTCTGGTGCTGGCCTTCGGTCTGGAGGCGCACCTGCGTACAGCCCTGATCTCCAGTGGCGTCACCTTCGTGGGCTACGGCGCCCTCACCGATTGGTACATCCCCAGTCGCTGGATCGATTACCTGCTGGGCAGCGGTCTGGCCCTGCTCGTCTGCCTGCTGCTGCGTCCGGTCTCCGCGCTGCGCAACTTCCGGCGGCTGGCGGCGACAAGCCCACAGCTGGTCGGCGGCCTATCCCCCGAGCTGACCAGGTTGCTGCCCAGTGCGCTCGAGGAGGCCCGGGTGCTGGGCCAGGAACGGGAGTTCCGCCAGCTGCTGACCCAGCTGCAACGCTGAGCCCAAGACCTTCCTCGCCGGGGCTTGCCCCTGGCTCAAGGGCTTCAGCTCTGGTTCAGCAGGGCGGATCCACACCCTGCTGGGCAAAGCCCCGGCAGATCGCCAGACGCAACGCCGCACTCACGGCCCCAGCTCGCAGCGGGTCGCCCACGGCCACGGTGAGGCTGTAGCGGTAGGTTTCGAGACCGAATTCCTGCAGGCGCGCCTGGGGCGCTGGATCGGCCAGCACCTCCTGCAGCGAAGCGGCGATGGTCTCCAGCAACGCCACGATCTGCTCCGGCTCCCAGCGACGGCCGACAGCCAGGTTGATCGTGCAGCGTCGCAGCCGATCGCTGTGGGTGTAGGTGGTGGTCGAGGTGGTGAAGAAGGTCTGGTTGGGCACCACCAGTTCGGCGTTATCGCTGCTGCGCCAGAGGGTGGTGGCTCTCGGTCCCAGTCGGCGCACCTCGCAGGCCTCGCCGTCGTGGATCAACACCTCGCCGGGCCGCACCGATCCCTCAATCAACAGCCACAGGCCACTCACGATGTTGGAGAACACCTCCTTGATGCCGAAGCCCAGGCCCACCGAAAAGCCCCCGGCGATGGCCAGCAGACCGGTCTGGTTGATGCCCAGCCGCTGCAGCGCCCAGATCAGACCGAGGGCGACGATGATGTACTGCAGGATCTGATCCAGGGCCCGGCGACTGCCCTCACTGAGACTAAGAGAGTGTTTCAACAAGTTGCTCAGCCAGGCTGCGGGCAGGGGCATGCCCACCAACAGCAGGTAGAGCAGGACCAGCACCTGGGCCAGATCCCCGAGGTTGATCGGGCTACCGAACCAGACCCCCAGGGGCAGACCGGCCAGATCCTGCAGGCCGCCCAGGGCCTCCAGGATCTGGAGTAGCACCACGCCAAAGAAGCAGGGCCGCAGCAAGCGGCTCACCAACAGCTGGTATTGGGCCGGCGGCAGGCGGGGCCTGAACAATCGCCGTTCCAGCAGGCCCAACAGCAGCCAACCCAGGCTGAGCTGCGCGGCCAGCTGCACCAGTCCGAATCGCTGCCCCGCCAGCTGCAGCAGCAGAGCCAGCAGGCACAGCCAGGCCAGCAACGGCAGGGCCCAGGGCAACCGCCGCAGGGCCGGCCAGCGGCGCCCAACTTGCTGCACCAGCAGCATGCCGCCCGCGAGCAGCAGCAGCTGAACCAGCACAAAGGGACGATTCAGGTAGGCCAGCCAGGCCAGCACCACATTCAGCAGTACAGCCATCAGCGCTTCAACTCCAGCTTGAGCATCACCTCAGCCCCTTGACGGGGAGAGATCACCCCCTCCATCACCTGGGAGATCACGCTTTGGATGGTTGGCAGGATCCGGGTCATCCGGGCCGTGGCGAGGAGGATTTCACCGGTGATGGAAGTCTGCTGGTATTGCTGCTGAGCTTCGGCCAAGGCCGCCAGACGGCCGGAACTGGCCACCGGGATGGCCGCGAAGCGATTGACGGGCACAAGCACATGGCTCTCCAGGGCGAGGCCACGCTGGACCCCTGGATCCAGGGTGAAGCGGGCCAGGTCGATGGCGAGCTGCCGCTGATGGGCCGAGGAATCGGCCCCGAGCGCCCAGACCCTCAGAGCGGTGTACGGGGTGGGCAGGCCACCGGGACCGGCTGGCAGGGGCGCCACGCCGAGCCGCTTGCCCATGGTTCGCTCCAATCGGGGGATGGCCAGGCTGAAACAGGGAATCCAGGCCAGTCGTCCGGACTCCAGCCCCTCGGCCAGCTCTTCGGGCCCGGAGGCCAGATCGACCCGGCTCTGCTGGGCGGCCTGGCGCAGCCAGGACAACCAGGCCACGATCGCCAGGCGATCCGGCTCCAGTTGCGCCGCCGCGGGTTGCGTCCCCGTCAGCAACGGCAGCAGGGCCTGGCGTGCACCCAGGGCCCCGGCACTCCACCACAGACCCACCGCATCGGCGGACAGTCCGATCGGCTGCCCCCCCGCCGCCAGTGCCAGCAGGGCCTCGGTGCTGGCCGGGGGCTCGGCCACCAGTTGGTTGTTGTAGCAAGCCAGGCTGGGCTGGCTGAACACCGGCAGACCCGTCAGGCCGCCCGGGGTCCGCACGGCATGGAGCACCCGGGCTTCGAGCGAGGCGACGGTGGCCACCACCTCGGCACTGCGGGGCATGACACTTGTCAGGCCCTGTTCCAAGAGCTCCTTGGCCATGGCGGCGCGCACGAGCAGCAGATCCGGTCCCAGGCCCTGGCGATGGGAGCGGGCCAGCTCCTTGGCAAGGTTGGCTTCCGGCACCACCGCGAACTGCACGTGCACCTCCGGATGCACGCGGGCAAAGGCCTTGAGCAGCGGCGTCCAGCTGCGGCCACCGCGAAAGTCCGCCGAGAGCCACTCCATACCGGGGCTGAGGGCCAGCGTCACGTGCAGGGTCTGGCGGCGCAGCAGCGGCAACGACTGGCAACCCGCCAGCGGCAGCAGCAGCGCCAATGCCACTAGACGAGCGCCGGGGCCAGCGAAACGGCCGGAACCAGGGCGCCAACGCCATGACAGGCCGTAACGCCATGGCAAGCCGGAAATCCAGCGCAGGCATGAACGGGAACTGAGCACAGGCCCCGATCCGACTGGGCGTCATTCTGGGGGTCGTCGCCGCCGTCGCCATCCGTGGCGATGACCGTTCCCGCCAGATCTCGCCATGGACGCCAGCCCCCAACCCCGTATTCCCTACTGGAAGGTGTGGCGTGACGCCGAGGGCATCAGCCACCAGCACCAGGCCTGGGTGGAGAACTTCACCCTCACCCATCTGGCGGAGGGCATGGTGAACATCTGGCGCACCCCCACCGAGGGCGGCACCACCGGCACCCTGTTTCTCCACGTCGTGCCAGGGGTGACCTACGACTGGCACGAAAATCCCCTGCCCCAATGGATCGTGACCCTGTCGGGCCGCTGGTTCGTTGAAACCATGGACGGCCATCGCGTTGAGATGGGTCCCGGAGAGCTCTCCTTCGGCGGCGATCAGGGCTGCCGCTGCCTGGACGGCAAGCAGGGCCATCTCTCCGGAGCGGTGGGCAGCGAGCCGGCGCTGCTGCTGCTCATCCAGGTCGAGCAGGCTCCTCCGGAACCGCAGGTGCTGACGTGAGTGCGGACAGGACCCCCGCGGAGCTGGTCACCGCGGAGCTGGCGATCCACCGTTGCAGGCGGGGTCTCGGGTGAGCGCAATCGGCTCCGCGCGGGCGCCTGCAGCGGTGGGGCCAGGGTTGGCAAGCGGATTCAGGCCCGGCGGCCAAGCGCGGTGGCTCTTCGCTCCAGGGGCTCCCGAGGAACGGGAGGGGAGCCGCGAGTCATCCAACGGTCGCGGCACACCACGCTGGAGGCTTTACCACCGCGAACGATCTCGGTGGACCGGAGCGTGCCGCAGGATCCGGCCACAACGATCGGCGCACCCGGCGATGGCGGCTGGCCAGCCCAGGCGCCACCGGCTGGGTTGCGGCGCCATGGCCAGCGCGCCTGCAGCTGAATGGCAAACGGGGGCTTGTCCCGCCAGGACTGAATCCAGGCCATCAGCGACAACACTGCAGCCCGTGACAGGCGCCAGGTTCGGCCGGGGGTGTCGGTTAAGTTGCCGAATCCTCCTGATGTCCCCCGCCATGGCCGCATCCCTCCCCCTGCTGCTGCGCGCCGCCCGAGGTGAGCAGGTGGAGCGGCCCCCGGTGTGGATGATGCGGCAGGCTGGCCGCTACATGAAGGTGTACCGCGACCTGCGCGATCGCCATCCCGGCTTCCGCGAACGCTCGGAAAATCCCGATCTCTCCTATGAGATCTCGATGCAGCCCTTCCACGCCTTCAAGCCCGATGGCGTGATCCTCTTTTCCGACATCCTCACGCCCCTGCCGGGGATCGGCATCGACTTCGACATCATCGAAAGCAAGGGGCCGATCATCGAACCCGCCATCCGCAGCCAGGCCCAGGTGGATGCCCTGCGTCCGCTCAATCCCGCCGAGGCTTTGCCGTTTGTGGGCGAGGTGCTGGGCAGGCTGCGGGCCGATGTGGGCAACGACGCCACCGTGCTCGGTTTTGTCGGAGCCCCCTGGACCCTGGCGGCCTATGCCGTGGAGGGCAAGAGCTCCAAGACCTATTCGGTGATCAAGGCGATGGCCTTCCGGGAGCCGGCGCTGCTGCACCAGCTGCTGGGCCATCTGGCCGATTCGATCGCCACCTACGTGCGCTATCAGATCGATACCGGTGCCCAGGTGGTGCAACTGTTCGACTCCTGGGCCGGCCAGCTCAGCCCGATCGACTACGACACCTTCGCCGCCCCGTACCAGAAACGGGTGATCGACCAGGTGAAGGCCACCCACCCCGACACCCCCCTGATTCTCTACATCTCCGGCAGCGCCGGTGTTCTGGAGCGCATGGGCCGCACCGGCATCGACATCATCTCCCTGGACTGGACCGTGGACATGGCCGAGGGCCTCGCCCGCCTGCCGGAGCACATCGGTGTACAGGGCAACGTGGATCCGGGACTGCTGTTCGGCACACCGGAAGGCATCCGCGCCCGCATCCTCGACACGGTGCGCAAGGCCAAGGGCCGCCGCCACATCCTCAATCTCGGCCACGGCATCCTGCCCGGCACTCCCGAGGAGAATGCCCGTGTCTTCTTTGAAACGGGCAAGGCCGTCAATGAGCTGCTGGAGGCAGCCGTTTGAGCGGCCTCGTCGACGCCGATCGATCTGACGCCAGCGGCCCAGACCCCTCGGCAGCGGGCCAGGCCGAGAACCCACGGCCTCCTGCTCGCATCCTGATCACCGGAGCTGCCGGCTGTGTGGGCCAGTACACGGCCGAACAGCTCTACAAGCACAGCGATGCCCACTTGCTGCTGTTGCTGCGTGATCCCAGCAAGCTCAAGGCGGTGCCGGCGGATGATCCGCGCATCACCCTGCTGGTGGGCGATCTGCGCGATCTTGAGCCCCATGCTGAGGCCATCGCCACGGCCACCCGGGTGATCCACACCGCCACCGCCTGGGGGGATCCACAGCGGGCGCTGCAGGTGAACGTGGTGGCCGTGAAGCGCCTGTTAGCCCTGCTCGATCCGGAGCGACTGGAGCAGGTGATCTACTTCTCCACCGCCAGCATCCTCGATCGCCAGCTGCAGCTGCTGCCGGAGGCGATGGCCTACGGCACCGAATATATCCAGACCAAAGCCCAGTGTCTGCAGGATCTGGAACAGCATCCGCTGGCGGAGCGCATCGTGGCCGTATTCCCGACGCTGGTGTTCGGCGGTCGAATCGTGCCCGGCGATCCGCACCCGATCAGCTACCTCACTGCCGGTGTCAAGGAAGGCATCAGTTGGCTGTGGCTGGCCAAATGGCTGCGCACTGATGCCAGCTTCCATTTCATCCATGCGGCCGACATCGCCACGGTCTGCGCCCATCTGGCCACTACGCGCCACCTGCCGAACCAGGAACCGGGCCAGGGCGCGGTGCGGCGGCTGGTGCTGGGCCAGGCACCGATCACGGTGAACCAGGCGGTGGCCAGCCTGGTGCGCTGGCGCCGCGGCTGGCTGCCTGCCTTCGGGGTCGATCTCCAGGGTTGGTTGATCGAGGGATTGATCAAGTTGCTGCGCATCGAGGTGAACGCCTGGGATCGCTTCTCGATCCGCCAGCGGCATTTCGTGCACGAGCCGGTGAGCCCGCCGGAGCGCTTTGGCCTCACCAGCCTGGCCCCCACCCTGGAGGCCGTGCTTGAGGCTGCGGGTGTCCCCCATCGCGGCCGATTGCCCGGTTGAGCGGCGGCCGCTTCGCCGTGCGGCCCAGCGTGGAGGGCTGCGCTCCATGAACCGTTCTGACGAACCGTTCTGGCGAAACGGCTGACGCCCGCCGGCGGAGCCAGCAGGCCTCGCTGGTGAAGGGCACTCCCTCTCGCGCCAGGTTCACCACGCCGGCAGGCTCCTGCGTGGCCGTTGTTACAGGGTTTTGTTGCAGTTGCAGCCGCAGGCCCCGAGCGCGGCCTGACGACCCCTAACTTGATGCGGTTGACGTGCCCTGCTGCACCCCCATGCGTCGTCTCCTTTCCCTGTTTGCTCTCTGCCTGGCGCTGCTGCTGGGTGCCGCCCCGACATTTGCCGCCGATGCGGCCCATGGCGGTCAGATTTTTTCGGCTAACTGCGCCGCCTGCCACATGGGTGGCGGCAACGTGGTGAATGCCGAGCGCACCCTCAAGAAAGAGGCCCTTGAGGCCTATCTGGCCAACTACAGCGCTGGCCACGAAGCCGCCATCGTCACCCAGGTGACCAACGGCAAGAACGCCATGCCCGCCTTCGGCGGCAAGCTGAGTGCCACCGACATTGAAGATGTGGCCTCTTACGTGGAAGCTCAGGCCACCGCCGGTTGGTCCTGAACCCCAGGTAGACCTAACCCAGGTCGCCTATCGCTAGTCCTACAGGGTTCCTCAGCACCCTGCAGCTGACCAAAGCCCTGCTAAAACCAGGGCTTTTTGCTATGGAATTGCCCTGGCCCGGCAGCTGCCGGCTTCAGCCCTCACCAGCCTGGGAGCGTCGTAGAGCCAGTACGGCGAGATAGAGAGCCTCAGGCACCTCGCGGATGTCGTACTCCGAGGGCAGCACCCCATGGACGTGTTGATGAACCGCCAACCAGCAATTGCGTTCGGAGTCCAGGCCGGAAGCATCAAAGGAGTGCGAGGCCGCCACGAGTTGATGCAACAGCTGGAGGTCTTCGGCGGCCAGGCTCATGGGAAAGGGGGCAGACTGCGAGCACCTGCATGGCGCTGATGCGAGCATCATCGCTGGTCCCCATGTCAGACGACTCACCATCCCAGCCCGGATCCACGGCTTGAGAGCCGAGGCGGCGCCAGCCACCCCTCACCGTTCCTTACCTCCAGATTGACGAAGCCAGTGATGCCAGCCCCAGTGCTCAACTCCCGCCAGGCCAGAGCCGAAGCGACGGCCAGCCGGCCTGGCGATTTCGCCTCCCCAGATCGTCGCGCCGGCAACGTTCTGGGCCTCCTGGGCCTGGGGCTTCTGGCCGGGGTGCTGCTGCATACCCCCCAAGGCCGGGCCCAACCGCTTTCGCCCAACCAACCGGAAGCGATCCGGGTGCGAGGCATTCCGCCACTCCCCTGCCCGCTGTTGGTGCCCGGCCAGGATGCGGCGCTGCAACCGCTGCGGATCGCTCCCAGCCAGGTGGCGATGAAGAACAGCATGGGTTGCCTCTCGCCAACCGATGCGTCCTTGTATGGCCCCGATGGCTGCCCGGTGAAACTCTGCAAGTTGCCCCAGGGCACGGTGCCCCTGCCGCAGCGCTGAGGGCCAACTCCGCCCCAGCTGCCGGCTCCGTAGGCAACCTGGCAAAGAGCCTGGGGCAACGGGGGCTGGTGGGCACAGTAAGCGTCTTGGCGTCACAGCAGACCCTGCTGGCAGTCACCACGCTCCATCCTTATGGGCCGGTCGACACCATGGCTGAAGCTGGCGCCATGGCGAACCACCGACATCATCGAGGCGACATCAAGTAGGTGCTGCTGCTCTCAGTATTAAAGCGGCCGATGGTGGTGGAACTCAGCCCGGGCCGATAGCCACAAGTAATTAGAAATTGCACCTCAATCTCAGAAGCCACTGCAGCAAGAAGCGGTTGCGACAACAATCAGGCCGGTGACATCTCATGGAACTCATCATATTTTTAGGCCGTGGAATAGTGAGGCGATCCAGAGCAGGAAGCTAAAATACCTCGCCCCCTTAAGAGTTTGCAGAAAAACCATCTCGCAGCATCAGTTTTCCACAGCTACAACTGATTTCTTCCTGTTTTCGGTCGATCGTTGGCTGTACCTCCCAGCAGAAGGCTCGATTTCGGCACTTTTTCGTGAATTTGTCTC
>JAPLIB010000110.1 GCA_026389335.1 Cyanobacteriota bacterium
AGGAACCCAGGGGCGGAAGGATTTGGGCTTGGCCATGGCCCATTTTCTCACCCAAATCGATTGGTGTCACAGCGATTTGGGCAGATCGGCAGGCGTCTGTGGAGAGGCTGGTGGCTGATCTATGCGCAACAGGCTCCTAGAGGGGCAGGCTGAGCAGCTTGGAGCTCTGCCGTGGCCGGAGCGCTTTCCGCTGCCCGCGGCCTATCGCCTGGTGGCTTGGCAGGCGGGCTACACCGCTGCCGCCGAGCGCCTGGGGGCTCCACCTGAGCTGCAAGCCGCCACGCGCAGCCCATTGCAGGAACCAGCGGTATCGCTGGCGCTTCTGGCCCGGGAGGCTCTGGTGGGCTGGTTGATCGTGGATCGCACCGGCCCTGCGTCGATGCGCTACAGCTCGCTGTTCGTGGCTCCAGGCCATCGGGGCCGGGGTCAGGCCCTGCATCTGCTGGTGGAGGGATTCCGCCGGCAGGCTGCTGCGGGCATTCCGCTGGCACGGGCAGCAGTGGGGCCTGACAGCCAGGCGATGCTGCGGCTGGTGCATCGCCACCTGCGCGACCAGCTGAGCCGGATCACGATCGCCCGCGCCAGCCGGATTCAGCTGTCCAGCGTCAGCGGAACGAAAGAACGATGACGATCCGGGTTGTGGCCGCCACCCGCCTGAGTGCCGGCGCCTTCTGGGAGCAATCGCTGCTGGGACGATCGCTCAGCCATCCAGCCCATGGCGACTTGGTCCACACGATCATCTGCAACAACAGCCTGGGGCTGCCGGCGCTTTACAACCAAGCCCTTGAAAGCAGCGTGGAGGAGATCCTGCTCTTCTGCCACGACGATCTGAGCCTGCCGCCAGCACCGCTCGCTCCAACGATGACCCGCGGCCTGGAGCGTTTCGACATCCTTGGCTTGGCCGGCAACAGCCGCGATGAGCACCACCTGGCCTGGCATCTGCATCCAGATCAGCTCGGCTGGGATTTTCCCTATCTGCGCGGCGAGATGCGCCATGGCGACCCGGAAGCCCCCCTCAAGGACGTGTATGGCATCAGCGACGGCCCAGTCAGCCTGATCGATGGTGTGTGGATCGCTACGCGGCGTGCGCGGTTGCTCGAGATGAACGTGCGGTTTGATGAGCGGTTTCAGTTTCATTTCTACGATCTGGATCTCTGCCGAACAGCCCGAGAGCGGGGCCTGAGCATCGGTGTGGTGCGCATGCCCTGCGTGCATGGCAGCGGCGGCGATTACGGGTCAGTTGCGTGGCAGCAGGAAGCCCTGCCGTTCTGCCGCAAGTGGAACCACCCCAACCCTGAACAGGCCCTGCACAGCAACAGAACCCCGATCTCTGCCTCTCAGGGCGCGGTGGCGATCGATGCAGGCCCCGCCGCGTTTCAGCAGGGCCGCCTCGCCTATCGCGCTGGCCGTTACAACGAGGCCATCGCCGCGTTTGAGCGGGCTGTGCGCGACTGCCCGCACCACAGCTGGAGCTGGCTGCAGCTGGCCAACAGCCAACGCCGCCACAGTGTCCCCGCTGCAGCGATCGCCAGCCTGCAACAACTCACGGGCATCCTTCCCGGCTGCCTTGAGGGTTGGCGCAATCTCGCCCTGCTGCTGGAGCAACAGGGAGAGCTGCAGCAGGCGCGCCTGTGCTGCGAGCGGATGGTGTTGGCTGCGCCGCAGGAACCGGAGGCGATTGAAACCTTGGTGCTGTTGTTGTTCCGTCAGAACGCCAGGGCTGATGCTGAATCCCTGTTGCGCGCCTCCACCCATGCCTTGGGCAAGCAGGCGCAGGCCAGCCGCCTCTGGCTGCATCTGAGCCGTGTGTTGCTCAGCCAGGGTGATGCCCGTCGGGCCTATCTGGCTTTGCACAATGGCGCCCTGGTGGCACCGCAAGATCCAGAGATCCTGTTGCCGAAAGCAGCGCTGTTGCTCGAGGCCGGGCAACCGGAAGCCGCCTTGCAGGTGGTGGAGCAGGTGCTCACCGCTCAGCCTGAGCAGCTCGATGCGCTGCAGCGCAAAGCGGAGATCCTGCAATTTGTGGGTGAGTGGGATCAGTCGCTCGCGGTGTGCGGGCAGGGCCTGGCTCTGGCACCGGATCGCATTGATCTGCTGCTCCTGCAGGCCTATGCCTCCCAGGCCCTCTGCGCCTGGGAGGAACGCGAGCAACAGCTGGCGGCGATCGAGCGTGTGCTCGAGCAGCGCTCAGCACCGGAGCGCGATCAGGCGGAGGAGGGGGTGATTCCGCTGCCGCCCTTCGGGTTGCTGATGCTGCCGCTGCCGGAGCAGTTGATCCTTCAGGAGATCGATCGCTGGGTGTTGCCCCATCGCCCCAGCGTGGCGCCGCCGTGCTCGTTGCCCCTGGTGCATGGCGAGCGCCGGCCCCTGCGCATCGGCTACCTCTCGGCTGATTTCCGCAGCCATGCCATGGGCTTGCTGCTGGAGGGCCTGTTCGAGGCTCATGACCCTGATCAGGCTGAAAGCTTCGCCTATGCCACCAGCCCGATCCACGACAGCCTCACGGATCACTTTGCGGCCACGGCTGATCACTTTCACCAGCTGCATGGCCAGCCCGATGCGACGTGCATCGAGCAGATCCGCGCCGATCAGCTCGATGTGTTGATCGATCTCACCGGCCTCACCACCTTCTCCCGCCCGGCCCTGATCTGCAGCCGCGCTGCACCGCTGCAGCTCGGCTACCTGGGCTTTCCCGGCAGCCAGGGACATCATTATGTGGATGGCATTTTGGCGGATGAAGCGCTGATCCCTCCCCACCTGGAAGCGCGCTACGTCGAACCGGTGTGGCGGTTGCCGGTGGCTTTTTCCAGTTCTTACCGGCAGGGCACTCCTGGTGTGAGCCGCGCCAGCCTGGGGTTGCCGGAGCAGGGCCTGGTGTTGGCCTGCTTCAACCGGGCCGACAAGATCACCGCAGCGCTGTTTGCCGTTTGGCTCGAGATCCTGCGGGAGCTGCCGCATAGTGTGCTTTGGCTGTCGCTGAAACCGCCCGCGCTGCAACGGTTGCGCCAGCGGGCCGCTGCCATGGGCATCGCTGAGGAGCGCTTGATTGCAGCGCCCTACCTCCAACCGGTGGAGCGCTTCATTGCAGCGATGGCCTGCGCGGATCTGTTTCTTGATACGGCGGGGTTCAATGCCGGTGCGATCGGTGTGCTTGCCCTCAATGCCGGCTTGCCGTTGCTCACCCTGGCGGGTGAGCGGTTCACGGCACGGATGGGGGCCAGTCTCTGCCAGGCCACAGGGTTGGAAACACTGGTGATGCCCGATCTGCAGGCGTATCAACAGCGGGCGATCGAGCTGGGGCAGGATCGGGCTGCCCTGCAGGCGCTCAAGACCCAGTTGCGCCTGGCGCCGGAGCAGCTACCCCTGTTCCAACAGCGACGCTGGGTGAACGATCTGGTGCAGGTGCTGGAGCTGGGCGGTTCATGATGCCGATTGATTCATGATGCCGAACGATCCCAGTTACTACGGGCGCGTCAACCTGGATCTGCTGCAGCTGATCCCAGCGGATGCAAGCGCCGTGCTTGAGGTGGGTTGTGGTGCCGGAGCTCTGGGTGCGGCCTGGAAACGGGAGCACCCGCAGACGCGTTACTACGGCATCGAGGCGATGCCGTAGCCGGCGGAGCGGGCGCGGCAGGTGCTCGATCGGGTGTTCTGCGCCGATGTGGAGGGGACTGTGGATGGACTTGAGGATCTGCCGCCATTGAACTGCCTGATCTATGGGGATGTGCTGGAGCACCTGCGTGATCCCTGGAGCTGTTTGCAACGGCATAGCCGGTGGCTCAAGGGCGGCGGCACGGTTTTGGCCTGTATCCCGAACGTGCAGCACTGGAGCACCTTGTTGCTGTTGCTGCAGGGGGAGTGGCCGCTGATGGAGGAGGGGCTGTTTGATCGCACCCATCTGCGTTGGTTCACCCGCGCCGGGGTGATCCGGCTGATGCGTGGTGCCGGGCTGGAGCTGCAGACGATTCAGCCGCGCATCTTTGAGCCGGAGCAGGCGCGGGCGTTCGTGGAGACGCTGGCGCCGGCGCTGCCAGGACTGGGGATCGACCCGAACTGCCTGCTGCGCGGCGTTGCCCCCCTGCAATATCTGGTGGTGGCGCGCAAGCCCTGAAGGCAACGGGGTAGGGATGAACCGACTGGCGCTCGTGGATGAACGACTCGTCCATGACCACGCACGGATGGATCTGCAGCGGATATTTAGCGGATGCGCCTGATCTAAGAGTTTGCAGAAAAACCATCTCGCAGCATCAGTTTTCCACAGCTACAACTGATTTCTTCCTGTTTTCGGTCGATCGTTGGCTGTACCTCCCAGCAGAAGGCTCGATTTCGGCACTTTTTCGTGAATTTGTCTCGTG
>JAPLIB010000163.1 GCA_026389335.1 Cyanobacteriota bacterium
CCATCGGCGGCGAAGAAGTGCCCCTCTCCCCCGATGGCACCTTCCGCATTCAGGTGCCCTTCCGCGATGGGCAGCAGCTATACCCCATCGAGGCCCTCGCCGCCGATGGCGAGCAGCGCCGCAACATCACTCTCGAGTTCCAGCGGGTCACTCCCGAGGCCAACGTCAACACCAAGGAAGCAGCTGTTCCTGACTGGTTCTGAGGCCCCGCTTCCAAGGCCCCGCTTCTAGGGCTCAGCTTCTAGGGCTCAGCTTTTCGGGCTCAGCGGCGGCGGCGTTCAGCAACAGGTCGACCAGCCGTTCCAGCTGGGCCCGCTCATCAGCACCGCTGCGGGCTTCAGCCTCGGGCCTGGCTGCTGGGCCGGGACGCTGCGCAGAACTCGCCTCAGCCACCAGGGTCAGCGCCTGTTCAGAGGATTCCAGTGGTTGCCAGTGGCGCAGCTGCTGATCCAGTACGGCCGGATCCGCATCGGAGGGGTCCAGGCCCATGACCTGACGAGCCCTGATGCGCCGTCGGGCCAGGTCTGGATCACAGCGGCAGTCGAGGATCAAGAAGCGAGCCCCGCAGCGGGCCGCCAGGGCCGCGAAGTTGCGGCGCTGCTGGCGTTGGCCAAAGGTGGCATCAACAATCAGCGACAGACCCGCTCCCAGCACGGCCTCGGCACAGCGCGGCAGATGGTCGCCGTAGAGCTGCTCTGTCACCGCCGCGGCATAGAGATCGCCAGCGCGGGGCTCGCGCCGGGGAAGACCCCAGAGCCCGAACAGCCGCTTGCGCTCCACATCAGAGCGCAGCTGAATCCAGCCGAGACGCCGGGCCAGGCGGCGGGCCAGATGGCTCTTGCCACTCCCGGAAATCCCATGGGTGATCAGCAGCAGGGGGGCGGGTTCGGCCGAGGCGGCTTCAGCCAGGGCCAGATAGGACTGGATCACCAGCTGCTGGCTGGAGACTTCGGCGGCTGTCAGTTCAGCCTGCCGCAGCCGCAGGGCGGCCACCTTGGCCCGCACCAGGGCCCGATAGACGACGTACCAGCGCCAGGCCTGCAGACCGGCGTAATCGCCGCTGAGCTCCAGCCAGCGGTTCAGCACCAGGGCGGCCAGTTCGGGACGCTGGCGCTGGCGCAGATCCATCACCAGAAAGGCCAGGTCGCTGCTGGGGTCGATCCAGCGCAGGGCTGGGCTGAACTCCAGGCAATCGAAAACGAGAATGCGCCCCTGCCAGAGGGCCATGTTGCCCAAATGCAAGTCGCCGTGGCCTTCGCGAATCCAGCCGCTGGCGCGGCGGGCCTCAAACCAGGGGGCCAGCTGCTGCGCCTGGGTCTCACTCCAGCGGCGCAGGGCCAGCAGGAGGGGATCGGCTCCGAGCGCGGTTTCGAGCACATCCAGGTTGGCGAGGGCGGGCGCACGAACCTGGGGGGCGGAACCGTAGCCATCGGCGACGGCCGCCTGGGCTGCAGCGGCATGGAAGTGGGCCAGGCTGTCGGCAAGCTGCTCGAACAGCCGCTCCAGCGCTTCTGGTGCCAGCGTTTCCGGTGCCAGGTCGTCGCGTTCGAGCACGGCGGGTAACAGATCCTGCTGCTGGAACTGGCGCATCTGAACGGCCATCTCGATCACGGGCCCATCGCCGCAGAAACGGGCCGCAGCCGGCGGCCCATGAATCGGGGCCAGACCCAGATAGAGATCTGCGGCCAGCCGGCGATTGAGACGCAGCTCCTCCTGGCAGAACTGCAGGCGTCGTTCGGGGGTGCTGAAGTCGACGAAGCCCAGATTCACCGGCTTCTTGATCTTGTAGGCGTAGGCACCGGTGAGCAGCACCCAGGAGATGTGGGTTTCCAGCAGCTCAATCGTCCCCACGGGATGGGCGTAGGCCTCAGGGCGGAGCAGGGCGGTGATCAGGGGCTCCATGGCAAGACCTGGGCTCAGGACTGAGGTTGGCGCGGGCGGGACTGGCGAGGGGAGAGCGTCGGGGGCTTAGCAGCCCGGATTGAGCGAACGCATCTGCCAGGTGATCACAGCCTCAATCGGCGTCCAGAGCAGGAAGGGCAGCATCAATTGGGCTGACGAAGGGGAAATGGACAGCAGCAGCAGGGTGAGAATCAGTCCGTAGCTCCAGCCAACCAGACAGAGAACCGTACCGGCCGCCAGCTGCCGGGTGCGGCACATCAGCCAGGTGTGGCCCTCGGCAAAAATCAGCAGCAACACATAGGCCAACACCAGGTTCCAGCTGTTCCTGGCATTCCAACTAAGCAGGGCTGAGAGGTAGAAGCAGGCGTGAATCAGCAGCCAGATCAGGGGGATCCAGGCGGAGAAGGTCACCCAGGTGGGGCGACGCAATCCCTGGTACCAGGCAAAATCCTGGCGGGTGGGGTTGATCAGCACGATCACTCCCTCCATCATGATCAAGATCAGCAACCAGGGAGGCACGGCAAGCGGTTCGGCGAGTGGTTGATCAATCCAGGCGCGGCGATCAGGGTCGTTGGGGTGTGGTGTTTTGGTGGCAAAAGGATGCTTTCCAGGGCCAGACTGGCTGAGAGCTGGCGAAGACAGCGACGAATCTCAAGATAGCCGGCAACCGCGGGGCTGAAACAGAACGCAGTCTTGGCCAGGAGCGATTGCGCGCGCCAGGCCGGTTGCGCGCCCAAGGCAGCAATGACGATCGCTTGATTCTGAAACCGGCAGGGGCCATGGGTGGGACATCACCGGCCCTAGGCGGCTGAAGTGTTGCTGAAGGCTGCAACCATCATCCTGCGACGTTCACAAACATCTGGGCTCGATACCGGCTCAAACGGTGGCCAGCAATGGCTGAAGTCTCCCCAGAATCACAGCAAACCGATCACGTCGTCAGCGCCGCAATCGCCGCTGGTGCCGCAATTCTCCCGGGAGTCAAGTCCTGGCTCCCGCCGTCGTGGTGCTGAAGCCGGTCTGCCGCCACGCCATCGAGATCGGCCTTGCTGCGAGCTCACCCCGATCAGTGCCACCCCGGTCAGTGCCACCATGCATTGGCGCCACCGCGGCTCCTGTCCGCCCCTTCCGCCCCATGGCCTTGCCTGACCGTCCCCGACCCGCCTGGCTCAACTGGTTGATCCTGCTGGCCTTTCTATGGTCGTCCTGGCAGCTCGCCGGGCTCTGGTTGCAGCGCTTCCACGGCTGAGGCGCCGGGATGATTCAGAGCTCAAGCTGATAGCCGGCTCCGCGCATCCAGCGTTCGAACTCGATCACCACCAGTTCATTGGGACAATCGATCAGGGAAAGGTTCCTGACGGTGCAATCCCCGTGGCCGCCGTGGTGCAAGGTGAGCAGAAATTGGTCACCGCTGAGGCCACACACCTCAGGATCACTGCGGACCACCACATCGAGAGCCGCGCCCAGGCGGGCAACGCGACGGCGCAGATCGGACCAGGTCATCGTCTTCCTCCCAGGTCCGATCCATGGACCCGGTCCCACTCTCTCATCAGGGCTTGCTGGCTGCGGCCGGAGCCGTGGGGGTCGGGGCTGGAACCGGTGGCGGCGGAATGATCAGGGCCAGGCAAGCTGCCGCGGCCAGGGCCGCCAGGCCGCCTACAGGAGCCGCGAGCCGCCGCTGCAACGGCAGACGCTCGGCCAGCTCCCGTTGCCGCAGGGGCAGGGGCTGGGGTAAAGCCAGCGAGAGCTGCAGCCTGGGGTCGAGCCGCAGACCATCGAGCACCCGCACCAGATCGGCGAGCTCGGCGTCATCGAGCTGCACCAGGAGGGAAGGGTTGCCGCTCTGACGGCTGCGCAATTCCAGCCGATGGCCACCACCGCTGTCCGGTTCGATCTGTACGGGCCGATCCTCGCCGCCGAAGCGGCGTCCGACGCCACTGATCAGATGGCGGGCGTAGGGAAGCACCACCTCCATCAGGGCCAGCAGATGCTCCCGTTCCCCTTCGAGTTCGGGGCGGCCCACCCACTGCAGCCGCCAGCCGGTGATGATCCCCACCGCATCGGCAGCCTGGCCGGCGGAGACATCGGGGACCCCGTCAACCTGAAGCCGACAGGACAGCTGGTCGTGGCGCAGGGTCTGTTTCATCAAGGCACTCTGAAGCATCGGATTGATCGCACTCAGTGGCTGGGCCAGGTGTTCATGCCCTAGGCAGCGGCATCGAGCAGGCTGGCCCGCAGGCGCTCGAAGCCTCCCTCCCCTGCGGCCAGGGAGAGGCTGCGCACCATCTGCCGCCGCTCAACGGCTCCCATCGCCGGATCGAGCAGCTGTTGCACCCCACTGCGGCGAGGATTCATGCGCTCGCGGATCAGCTCAGCCAGGCGATCCTGAAACAATTGCCAGCGCTGGGCGAGCAGCTCAGGCGCCTCGCTGTTCGACAGCAGGGTGCGCAGCATTGGATAGAGGCGATCGGCCATCTGGCAGAGAATCCGGATCAAGGCATCGGTTTCGTTGGCGGAGATCGAACCACGACGGCAAGCGCGCCGTAGGGGATTGTGACAACGCCGCTTCCAGAGTTCCACCCGATTGGGGAAGAGCTCACCAAAACCGAGTTGCGCCGACATCCACACCATGGCCTCGCCGCCATTGAGGTCGAGGGCTTCGAGCGACAGCAACAACAGATCAAGGCGCTCCAGGCCCCGTCGGGGCAGGGGACGGTCGAGATGGGCTGGGGAGGAAACCTGGGTCATGGCTGCGATGATGCCAGCTGCAGGGGCGTTCCGTCACGTCGAGTCGGCGGCGGGGCCCCCGTCCGCCCTCTCTCCAGCCGGAGCCCGCGCCCCTCCGCGCGCCCTCGAGCCACCCTCTTTCCAGCCACCTGCCATGAGCATCGAGTCCACGCTGTCCGCCACCCCAGATCCCGATCAGGATCGACAGCTAAACCAGGATCTGCCGCTGAAGCAGGATTTACCGCTGAAGCAAGATTTACCGCTGAAGCAGTGGATCCAGGAACATCCCGACTTCCCCCAGCCGGGCATCCTGTTTCGCTGCATGATGCCGATGCTGCGGGATCCGCAGGGCTGGCAGGAGATGCTGCGGCAGATGGGTAGAACCTGCGAGCGGCTGCAACCGGACCTGATTGTGGGCATCGAATCCCGGGGTTTCCTGGTGGGCACGGCGCTGGCCACGGCCCTGGAGCTGCCCTTCGCGCCGGTGCGCAAACGCGGCAAATTGCCCGGCGAGGTGCATGGCATCGACTACACCCTCGAATACGGCAGTGACCGGCTCGAAATCCATGTCGATGGCTTCGAGCACCAGCCCTCGGTGTTGGTGGTCGACGATCTGCTGGCAACGGGGGGCACCGCCGCTGCCGCCGGCGAGCTGGTGACCCTGGCGGGAGGTCGCCTGTGCGGCTTCGCCTTTGTGATCGAGCTGGCCGATCTCAACGGCCGCCAGAAACTGCCGGCCGGTGTACCCGTGGATTCGCTGGTGGTCTACAGCTGAAGGCCAGGTGCGGCTGAAGCTCAGGCGCTTCAGGGGCGCTGATCCTGCCAATCGAGCACCTGACCCAGCTGCTCCAGGCTGATCAGCCCATAGCGCCACAACACCACCGGCAGGGGGGCCTGCTCCAGTTGGGCCTGCTTCAGGCCCAACTCCAGGGCGTTGTCGCTGAGGCCGATCTGCTGACGCAGAAACTGCAGCAGCAGCGGCGATGGCTGGGGCTGGGGACAGGAGCTGATCACCACCATGCTCGGACCTGGGCTCGCCACAGGCTGAACAGCCCGATCAGTCTGGAGGCGAGTGCTGGATCGCGCCGACACCGGTGCTCATCACCGCCAGGGTGAGACGCCGCAGCCGGCGGAAGCGGGCCAGCAGCGTCAGCGCCAAGCCGCGTATCGGCAGCAGCCAGGGGGAGCGGTTCGAGAAGATCCTCACCAGCAGGTCGGTGGCCAGCAAGGTGAGCAGCAGATCCGGCCAGCGGCGGCGCCCATAGGCGGCGCCTAGCCGCCGCGGCTGCAGCTTGCCCTGGGCCGCGCGGCGGGCCAGGTGGTGCAGCACCGCCACATCACGCCAGCAGAGATTGAGGCCCTGGCCGCCGACCGGATGGCAGCGATGGGCGCTTTCTCCCACCAGCAGGGTGGAACCGCGGTGCAGACGCTGGGCGAGCAGCAGCTCCACCGGATAGGCCCGGGGTTGATCCAGCAGCACATCCGGTTGGAACCGATCTGGCAAGACTCCCGCCAGGCGATCGAGGAAGGCACTGGCCGGCAGGCTCTCGAGCTGGCGGCAGCGGGATTCAGGAGCGCTCCAGACCAGCTGGAAGCGACCCTCCCCAAGGGGCAAGACGGCGAACGGCCCCTCCGGCCGCAGCAGTTCCCAGGCCTGATCGTCCGCCGCCCCCCGCAGCTCCACTTCAGCTGTCAGACAGGATTGGCCGTAGGGCCGGCGCCAGCAGCTGATCCCGAGATTGCGGCGGGTCGCCGACTCCGGGCCATCGGCGGCGATCACCAGATCGAAGCGGGGCAGATCGGCCGCCTTCGGCGCCGGCGCTGGCGTTCGCCCCAGCTGCAAGCTGACGGCCTGCTGCTGCCCCAGTCGCTCCAACAGCAGCGCCATCAACTGGTCGTGACGTCCGATCCAGCCGATGGCGCTTACACCGCAGCGGCCCTGAGCTGGCTCCAGATCGTCAAGGCCAAAGACAACCGCCCGCTCGGCGCCCAGATCCCAGAGCTGCAGTTCGTCGAACGCCACCAGCTGGGGCGCGAGCGCCGACCACAGGTCCAACCGTTGCAGCAGCTCCCGGCTGGACTGGTTGAAGGCATAGGCCCGGCGCCGCTGGCTCAAGGCCTCGGCCGTGAGCGGATCGCAGAGTTCCACAGCCCATCCGGCCTCCACCAGGGCCAGAGCCGCCAGGGCTCCGGTGGGACCGGCGCCGAGCACCCGGGCCAGCAGCCGGTCGCAGGGCGTCCGGCGAGCGGAGGAGGCGGCAATCACGGACAGGGAGGGGAGGACGGTGGGGAGACATGCAAAGCGCCGCAACAGAAACTGCTGCGGCGCAATGATCATCAGTGCCAATGGAGCTGGCGGGCCTGAGATTGAAGGTGGGCCGGTCTGCCCTGGCCTGGACTCAGCCGATGCCGAGCAGACCGCGGGTGAAGGCTTCGCCGCCCAGGGCGAACTCGGTGGCGAGCAGGGCGATGAAGCCAAGCATGGCCATGCGGCCGTTCAGCTTTTCGGCACGCACGTGGAAGCCCCAGCCGCTTTCAGCACTGACAACTTCCATGCGGGGCTCGGTGGCGAAAGCATTGAGGCGGCCGCCGTCTTCGGTGGTGACGGTGGCGCCGCGGATGACGGCGGAGGCAGCAGCGGTGGTAGGGGCTTGGGCCATGGGGAACCTCGTGGTGTGTGACGCAACTGTAACGCAATGTTGCAGGTTTTGGCGCAAGCGGCCCCATATCCGTTGGCTCAAGGCCCAGAACCCTGTCCCCCATTGGTCTGGGCCCCTGTTGGGCTGCGGGGCCCAGGTCACGGAGCCCGCACCTGAGGCTGCCGATCGCGGCAGCCGCTGCAGATCTGGGGCCCTTCAGCGCAGGCGCAGCAGGCAGAGCTCTTCAAAGGCCGGGCGCAGCAGGAAGGGGTACTCCCCCACCCAAAGCTTCAGCTGGGGCAGCCAGGCATCGGTGAGGGCGCCAATGCGCCCGAAATCCTTGCGTTCGCTGAGCACCAGGGTGCGAATCACCATGCCGCGGCGGATCTTCTCGTGCTTCTTCTTATCCAGGGGGAAGCGCACCTGGCCCAGGTAGCCATCCTCATCCTCCAGCTCCAGGCACAGCCAGGTGCGGTGGTTCTCCACCAACTCCAGGCGGCCATCGTTGTTGGCCTGTTCGCGGCGATCCTCCACCACATCCCGGGTGAACAGATCCGCCACCCTGCCCTCAAAGATCGCCGCCGCCGGATAGCGGCGCAGGGCCGCATTCTTCCGGCCCGCCTCCAGAATCGGCCCCCAGAGGATGTAAAGCAGAAACACCACGCCCACCACCAGCATCACCGGGGCGAACTGGCTGTTCATCGACAGCGCCTGGCTCACCAGCAGGGTGAGCACCCCACCGATCACCGAGATCAGCACCCGTTGCAGCAACGTGCGTGGGTTGCCGCTGCAGGCATTGAACTGGGGTCCCGTGGCCACCGCCGGAATCAGGCGGCTGAACTCGTTGGGTTTGACCGGAATCAGCATCGCTTCAGGATCGCGCCTGGCAGGCCCCCATCACAACAGCCGCTCCAGGCCGTAGACCAGCCCTTGGAGAGCCCGCACCCGCCGCACCGTGAGCAGTACGCCAGGCATGTAGGCGCTGCGTTCAATCGTGTCGTGGCGCAGGGTGTAGGTCTCGCCGGGGGCGCCGAACATCACCTCCTGATGGGCCACCAGCCCGGGCAGACGGATCGAGTGGAGCCGCAGGCCGCTCTCGCGTTGGCCCCCGCGACAACCTGCCAGGGTTTCGTGCTCCTCCACCTGGGCTGGATTGAAGCTCTTGCCCAGCTCTTCGATCAGTTCGGCCGTCTTGATGCAGGTGCCGCTGGGGGCATCGGCCTTGCGGTTGTGGTGCAGTTCGGTGAGTTCAGCGAAGTCGTAGAAGCGGGCAGCGGCGGCGGCGGCCTGCTGCAGCAGCACCATGCCGACGCTGAAGTTGGGAATCACCGCGGCGCCGATCGACGCCTTGGCGGCAAAGCTGGCCAGATCCTGCAGCTGCTGGGGGCTGAGGCCCGTGGTGCCGATCACCGGATGGACGCCGTAGGCGATCGCGGCGCGGGTGTGCTCAAACACCACCGAGGGATGGGTGAAATCCACCAGCACAGCCCCGCCGCCGGGCCCGGCGTTACGCACCGCCTGGCTGGCCTGGCAGAGGCTGCCCTCGAAATCGGCCGTGATCGCCACCTCCAGTTCGCCGAGGCCCAGCTCCAGGCCGAGATCACAACCCTCCTTGCCGGCGGTGGTGTCGATCGCCCCCACCAGGGTGGTGTCGGGGGCGGCGAGGACCGCTTTCACCACCTCGGCTCCCATGCGCCCCAGGGCCCCGGCCACGACCACGGGGATCAGGGCCGGCTCGGCGGCGGAACTGGCGGCGGACGCGGTCGCGGTCGTCATGGCGATGGGGCAGATAGGGGCGGTTTGGCGCCGAGCCTATGAGGGGCCAGTGGCCGGGGTGAGCCAGGCAGCGGCGACCCGCAGGGCGGCCTCGTGTTGGAGGCGTGAAGCGAGAAGCGGCTCAAGGCTCGGCCTGGGCCTGAGCGGGAATCCTCATCCGATCCAGGCTGGGAGCGGCCTGCCCCCAGCAGGGGCCCCAGGCCAGCTTGAGCCTGGCCCGGTTCAGCGTTGGCCGCTGCGGATCGGGCGGTTTCAGTGGTGCGGTTTCAGTGGGGCCGTGACAGTGGGGCCGTGACAGCGGGGCCGAGAAAGCGGAGCCGAGACAGCGGGGCCGAGATAGTTGGGCCGTGCCTGCTGGAGGCCTCCAGATAATGAGGGGCCGCCCAGAGCCTGGAGATGCTCCTCTCTCCCCTTGTCACGGCCCTGCTGGCTGTGGTCCTGATCATCAGCCTGGCCCAGCTGCTGGGTCAGCTGGCCGATCGCCTCGGCCAGCCTCGGGTGCTGGGCGACATCGTCAGCGGCATTCTGCTCGGACCAAGCCTGCTGGGGGCCCTGCAGCCGCAGTTCTCCGCCTGGATGTTCAGCCCGGCGGTGTGCAGCCAGCTCAATCTGCTGGGACAGCTGGGCCTGGTGTTGTTCATGTTCCTGGTGGGGCTGGAGCTCAACCCGAAGCTGCTGCAGGGCCGCATTCCCCTGGCCAGCCGCATCACCACGGTGGGAGTGCTGTTGCCGCTGGGGCTGGGGCTGGTGCTGGCGAATCGCTTCGAGGCCTGGCAGCCGGAGCTGCTTCCAGGCAATTACGCCCTGGCGGGGGCGTTATTCATGGGCACGGCGATGGCGATCACCGCCTTCCCGGTGCTGGCGCGCATCCTGGCCGAGCGCAATCTGCTGGGCCAGCCCCTGGGGGCCCTGGCGATCACGGCGGCCGCCATCGACGACGTGGTGGGCTGGACCCTGCTGGCGGCGGTGGTGGCCTTCAGCCACTCCGGCTCGGCCATCGGGGCGGTGCCGACTCTGTTGGCCGCGGTGCTCTACGTCGTGGTGCTGCTGTGGGCCTCGGCGCCGCTGCGCCGCTGGATGGAGCGGCGCCAGCGCCGCGGGCACATGCCCGGACCGACCGGCCAGACCCTGGTGTTCGTCGGTGCGCTGCTGAGTGGGGTGGCCACCGAGCTGATCGGGGTGCACCTGATCTTTGGCGCCTTTCTCTGGGGCCTGGCCATGCCTCGCAATGAGGCCATCCAGTCCTGGCTGGCGCTGCGGCTGGAAACCGTCGTGCTGCGGCTGCTGTTGCCGCTGTTCTTCGCCATGAGCGGCCTCAACACCCGCATCGGCAGTCTCAACAGCGTTCAGCTCTGGCTGGCAGCCGGGCTGCTGCTGCTGGTGGCGGTGGCGGGCAAGTTCCTCGGCACCTGGGCCGTGGCGCGGGCCAGCGGCCTGCCGCAACGCGAAGCCCAGGCCCTCGGCTGGCTGATGAACACCCGCGGCCTCACCGAGCTGGTGGTGCTCAACGTGGGGCTCTCCCTGGGGGTGATCAGCACGGAGCTGTTCACCATGGGGGTGCTGATGGCCCTGATCACCACGGCCATGGCCGGTCCGCTGCTGGCCCGCTTGGGCTACAAGCGGCTGGCCTCCCCTTAGCCGTCCTGTAACGCCTTGTCCGCTCCCCTCGCACAGACGGGGCACACTCCGTAGGCTCCTTCACATTGCTCAATCCCTTCACATGTTCACCCAGGTCCGTTCCGCCAGCCGCCGGGTCAGCCCCGGTCCCAGCGAGCGCAAGGATCGGGCGGTGATGAAGGCGGTGTATGTGGTACTGGAACCCCAGTACCAGAACGCCCTCACCACGGCGGCCACCAGCCTCAACGACCAGAACGGTCCCCTGGCGGTGGAACTGAGCGGCTATCTGATCGAAGAGTTGCGCGATCCGCAGAACTACGCCGATTTCTGCGCCGATGTGGCGGCGGCTGATGTGTTCATCGCCTCGCTGATCTTCATCGAAGACCTGGCGCAGAAAGTGGTGGAGGCCGTGGCGCCCCACCGCGACCGACTCAAGGCGGCCGTCGTGTTCCCCTCGATGCCGGAGGTGATGCGGCTCAACAAGCTGGGCACCTTCTCGATGGCCCAGCTGGGGCAGAGCAAGAGCGCCATCGCCCAGTTCATGAAGAAGCGCAAGGAGAAGGGCGGCTCGGCCGGTTTCCAGGACGCCATGCTCAAACTGCTCAACACCCTGCCGACGGTGCTCAAGTACCTGCCGGTGGAGAAGGCGCAGGATGCCCGCTCCTTCATGCTCAGTTTCCAGTACTGGCTGGGGGGCACGCCGGACAACCTGCGCAACTTCCTGTTGATGCTGGCCGACAAATATGTATTCCCCCGCAGTGGCTCGGACCGGGCGGCGGTCACCGTTGCTGACCCTGTGGTCTTTCCCGACCTGGGCCTCTGGCACCCGATGGCCGCCGGCATGTTCGAGGACCTCAAGGAATACCTGAACTGGACGGCCAGCCGCGCAGATCTCTCCGAGAAGGCCCGCAAAGGCCCGGTGATCGGCCTGGTACTGCAGCGCAGCCACATCGTCACCGGCGATGACGCCCATTACGTGGCCATCATTCAGGAACTGGAATACCGCGGCGCCACCGTGATTCCGGTGTTCTGCGGCGGCCTCGATTTCAGCAAGCCCGTCAACGCCTTCTTCTACGACCCGCTCAACCCGGACATCCCCCTGGTGGATGGCGTGGTGAGCCTCACGGGCTTCGCCCTGGTGGGCGGTCCGGCCCGCCAGGACCACCCCAAGGCGATTGAGTCGCTCAAACGGCTCAACCGGCCCTACATGGTGGCGTTGCCCCTGGTGTTCCAGACCACCCAGGAATGGGAGGAAAGCGATCTGGGGCTGCATCCGGTGCAGGTGGCGCTGCAGATCGCCATCCCTGAACTCGATGGCGCCATTGAGCCGATCGTGCTCAGCGGCCGCGACGACGCCACCGGCAAGGCCCACACCCTGCAGGACCGGGTGGAGGCCATTGCCGAGCGTTCGATTCGTTGGGCTTCGCTGCGGATCAAGCCCCGGGCCGAAAAGAAATTAGCGATCACCGTGTTCAGCTTCCCTCCCGACAAGGGCAATGTCGGCACGGCCGCCTACCTGGATGTGTTCGGCTCGATTCATCGGGTCCTAGAGGAGATGAAGGCCAAGGGCTACAACGTGGCCGACATGCCCCGCGACTCCAAGGCGCTGATGGAGGCCGTGATCAACGATCCCGAAGCTCTCGCCGGTGCGCCGGAACTGGCGATCGCCCACCGCATGAGCGTGGAGGAGTATGAGCGGCTGACGCCCTATTCAGAGCGCCTGGAAGAAAACTGGGGCAAGCCCCCCGGCAATCTCAACTCCGATGGCACCAACCTGCTGATCTACGGCCGTCACTTCGGCAATGTGTTTGTGGGGGTGCAGCCCACCTTTGGCTACGAGGGTGATCCGATGCGATTGCTCTATTCGCGCAGCGCCAGCCCCCATCACGGCTTTGCCGCTTACTACACCTACCTGGAGAAGGTGTGGGGCGCCGACGCGGTGCTGCATTTCGGCACCCACGGCTCGCTGGAGTTCATGCCCGGCAAGCAGATGGGCATGAGCGAGTCCTGCTACCCCGATTCGCTGATCGGGGCCCTGCCGAATCTCTATTACTACGCCGCCAATAATCCTTCCGAGGCCACCATTGCCAAGCGGCGCGGCTATGCCTCCACCATCAGCTATCTCACGCCGCCGGCCGAAAACGCCGGTCTTTATAAAGGCCTCAAGGAGTTGGGTGAACTGGTGGGCAGCTACCAGCAGCTGCGTGAGAGCTCCCGCGGCGTGCAGATCGTCAACGCCATCGTGGAAACGGCGCGCCAGTGCAACCTCGATAAGGATGTGACCCTGCCGGAGGTTGACGGCTCCGAGCTGGACCTCGACGGTCGCGATGGCGTGGTGGGAGCGGTCTATCGCCAGCTGATGGAAATCGAGAGCCGGCTGCTGCCCTGCGGCCTGCACACGATCGGCAAGCCTCCCACCGCCGAGGAGGCGATTGCCACCCTGGTGAGCATCGGTGCCCTGGAGCGGGAAGAGGAGGGCCTGCGCGCCCTGCCGGGTCTGCTTGCCGAAAGCCGCGGGCGCACGATTGACGAGGTGTACAAGTCCAACGACGCCGGTGTGCTGGCCGATGTGGAGCTCAACCAGCTGATCACCGAAACCTGTCGCACGGCGGTGGCGGCGATGGTGCGCGAAGTCACCGGCAGTGATGGCCGTGTCAGCCTGCGCCGCAATTTCGGCTGGTTCTTTGAGCTGTTGGAACGTTTCGGTTTCAAGCTGCCATCGCCCTGGCTCTCGGCCTGCCGCAGCGCTGGGTTCGCCACGGTGGACCAACTGGAGCTGGACAAGACCTTCGCCTATCTGCGCTTCTGCCTCGAGCAGATCTGCGCCGACATGGAGATGGAGAGCCTGCTGCGGGCCCTCGATGGCGAATACGTGCTGCCCGGCCCCGGCGGCGATCCGATTCGCAACCCCGGCGTGCTGCCGAGCGGCAAGAACATCCATGCCCTCGATCCCCAGTCGATCCCCACCCGCGCCGCCATCGCTGCCGCCAAGGTGGTGGTGGATCGCCTGATTGAGCGCCAGAAGGCCGAGCAGGGCACCTGGCCGGAAACGATTGCCTGCGTGCTCTGGGGCACCGACAACATTAAAACTTATGGCGAATCCCTGGCCCAGATTCTCTGGTTCATCGGCGTGCGACCGGTGGCCGATTCCCTGGGCCGGGTGAACAAGCTGGAGCTGATTTCGCTCGAGGAACTGGGCCGGCCCCGTATCGATGTGGTGGTGAACTGCAGTGGTGTCTTCCGTGATCTGTTCATCAATCAGATGGGCTTGATTGACCAAGGGGTGAAGATGGCGGCCGAAGCCGAAGAGCCGCTGGAGCTCAACTTCGTGCGCAAGCACAGCCAGGACCAGGCCAAGGAGCAAGGCATTTCCCTGCGCGACGCCGCTACACGTGTGTTCTCCAATGCCAGTGGCAGCTACTCGTCGAATGTGAACCTGGCGGTGGAGAACAGCACCTGGGAGGAGGAAGGCGAACTGCAGGAGATGTATCTCTCACGCAAAACCTTTGCCTTCAATGCCGATAATCCTGGTGAAATGAATCAGAATCGTGAGGTGTTCGAATCAGCAATGAAAACGGCTGACGTGACCTTCCAGAACCTTGATTCCGCCGAGATCTCACTCACTGATGTCAGCCATTACTTCGATTCCGATCCCACCAAGTTGATTGCTGGCTTGCGTGCGGATGGCAAGGCGCCCACCAGCTACATCGCTGACACCACGACAGCCAATGCCCAGGTGCGCTCCCTGAGCGAAACGATCCGGCTTGATTCGCGCACCAAGCTGTTGAATCCCAAGTGGTACGAAGGCATGCTCGATTCCGGTTATGAAGGTGTGCGCGAGGTGGCCAAGCGCCTCAACTTCACCCTCGGTTGGAGTGCCACCAGTGGTGCCGTCGACAATTTTGTCTACGAAGAAGCCAATGAAACCTTCATCAACGATGCCGAGATGCGCAAGCGGCTGATGGAGCTCAATCCCCATAGCTTCCGCCGCATTGTTGGCACCCTGCTGGAGGTGAATGGCCGCGGCTACTGGGAAACCAGCGACGACAACATCGCCCAGCTGCAGGAGATCTATCAGGAGATTGAAGATCGCATCGAGGGGGTGAGCCAGGGCTGAGCCCCCTCGGCTGCCGCTGCTGGTCCAAAGCTGGAGCCGGTTTGCTTTCACTGAACCAGATTGATATCTGATCAGGGTCGAAATCGAGACGATCAAGGCTTGCCCCACCGCCGCCGCCAATGGCGCCCTCTTGATGGGCCATGCCGACCGACTGCAGTGCTTGCAGGGTCAGCGCAAGCGCGCTCTGGCTGCAAAGTTTCGTGGTGCGGGAAGCACCTGAGCCAGGCAAGCGGATGGATCGGGCTCGGCTGCAGCCGACAGGAGGCCTGGATGGTCAAACTTGAAGATCAAGCTTGATCATCAATAAGGATTTGTGATGCAAGCTGAAAGGTGAGTGGCCATGGGCTATAAGGATCTTCGGACCCGATACAACATTGTCAAAAGAATCACTGGAAGCCCTGCTGGCCAAGCTCAAAGACGATGAAGGGCTGCAACAGAGCCTCAAAAGTGCCACCAATCTTGACGAAGCCGTGGCCCTTGCCCAGGGAGCTGGTTTTGATGTCTCCAAATACGATTTTCTCGGGCACAAACGCCTGATCGGCCCCCATTGGCTCTGGGAGTGGGACTGGATTTAAGGGGCTTGGCGGCAAGCGGGCGCATGGGGCCTGACTCCCTTGGTTAAAGTACAACCAACGTCGAGGAAAGCAATCCGTGGAGCCTGAACAAGCTGGGCCGTATGCTCCCGCATGTTGATTCTGCGTCAGCTACCCAACGAAGGCATTCTGATCAGTCTCGGTCGCGTCCAGACTTTGTTGCCTGGCGTCGCCTTGTGCGTCGCGATCGGTGTCCTCTCTTGGCTGATCGATCAGGCTGAAGTAGCAGTCTTTGGCTATGCCAGCATTGAAGCCATTGTTATCGCCATTCTCATCGGTATGGCGAGCAGAACCGTTTGGATCCCGTCGAGGACTTTCCGGCCTGGGATTGTCTTCACGGCTCAGTTTGTGCTTGAGATCGCCATTGTCCTGCTCGGCGCCTCGCTGGACCTTCGCAGCCTGGAAGCACTCGGCTTTGCCCTGCTCGCGGCCGTGATCATCACCACCGCCATGACGCTTGGCCTGGGCGTCGTGGGCGGGCGGTTCGCTGGGCTCAGCGGCAAACTGGCGATCCTGATCGCTGTCGGCAACGCCATCTGCGGCAACTCCGCCATTGCAGCTGTCGCCCCGGTCATCCGCGCCAAAAAGGACGAGGTCGCAAGCGCCGTCTCGCTCACAGCGGTCCTGGGGGTGCTCGTGGTGCTCACCCTGCCATGATTAAAAGAACCCTTCGGGTTCAATGATTATCAGTACGGCATCCTCGCCGGCATGGTTGTCTACGCCGTGCCGCAGGTTCTCGCTGCCACCATCCCCGTCTCCGATGCTTCCGGCCAGGTAGGAGCCCTGGTCAAACTGATCCGCGTGGCCTTACTCGGTCCGGTTGTCGCACTGTTTGCACTCATGCATCGTGGTGGTTCCAAGGGCCAACCGGTCAGCTTGGCGCTGACGCGCTATCTGCTGTGGTTCGTGCACGGCTTCTTCCTCACCTCACTCCTTCGCACCGCCGGCATGGTCCCCGTTGAGCTGGGAAGCTCCGCCAAGGACCTGAGTCGCTGGCTCACCATCGCCTCCATGGCCGCACTCGGGCTGGGTGTGGATGTGCGTGCCGTGCGTAAGTCGGGACCAAAAGTGGCGCTGGTGGTCTGCGGACTGCTGCTGATGCTCGTCAGCCTGGGTATCACCCTGATCCGCCTGTTCCAGCTGTAAGCAGACGGCGGCATGGGCCTGTTCCCGTCCAAGCACGCAGCCGGCATCGATCAGGGCGGCTGCCGAAGGCCCAGCTCTCAGGCTGGTGCTGCCTCCCTGTCGGCAGCGGCCTTGAATCCATCCCGGAACGGAGGTTGGTGTCGATCAGGGCGCGATCGGTCGCAGGGCGTCCGCCATGCGCACCACCTGGCAAATCGGGGCCACATCGTGCACCCGCACCACCCGGGCTCCGGCGGCCACGGCCTGGGCACACACCGCTGCCGTGCCCCAGAGGCGGGCGCGGGGGCGGGCCTCCCCCAGTACGGCACCGATGAAGCGCTTGCGCGAAGGCCCCACCAGCAGCGGGTAGCCCTCGGCGCGCAGTTCGCCCAGGCGGCGCAGCAGCTCCAGGTTCTGGTCGGTGGTCTTGGCGAAGCCCAGCCCCGGATCCCAGATGATCTTCTCGGCCCGCACCCCCGCCGCCAGCGCCTGTTGCGTGGCCGCCAGCAGCTCGGAGCGCACCTCGGCCACCACGTCGCCGTACACCGCCAGATCATCCATGGTGTGGCTGCTGCCACGGCTGTGCATCAGCACATAGGGGCAGCCGCTGCGGGCGATCAGCGGCAGCATCTGCGGATCGCGCAGGCTGGCTCCGGTGCTACCCACGGTGAGATTGGCCCCGCGCACATCATTGATCCAGTCAGCCCCCGCCGCCAGGGTGGCTGCAGCCACGGTGGCATCAAAGGTGTCAATCGAGATCAGGAGGTGGGGATGGGCGCTGCGCAGCTCCTGCAGGGCTGCCAGCACTGGCAGCAGCCGCTGCAGTTCCACCGCCGCACCGACGACTTCGGCCCCGGGTCGGGTGCTCTGGCCGCCGAGATCGAGTAGATCGGCCCCTTGGGTCAGCATGCGCGTCGCCGCCTTCAGGGCGGCCGGCACAGCAACAAACCGGCCGCCATCACTGAACGAATCGGGGGTGAGATTGAGCACCCCCATCACCAGGGTGCGTCCAGCCGCTTCAGGCCAGGTCGCCGAGACCGCTGCAGGCAAAGCCATCGGGGCCGGCCTCAGGCCCTGACGGGAACCTGATAGTTGCAAATCCGGGCGAAACTGATGGGATCGAGTGAGGCCCCACCCACCAGCACGCCGTCAATGTCCGACTGCGCCATCAGGTCGTCGATCGTGGCCGGGTTGACTGAACCGCCGTACTGCACCGTCACATCGGCATTGCCGACCCAGCCGCGAATCAGACCGCAGATGCGATTGGCCTCTTCGGCCGCGCAGGTCTTGCCGGTGCCGATCGCCCAGATGGGTTCGTAGGCCACAATCACCCGCAGCGGATCGAGGCCCTCCAGACCCTGCTCCACCTGGCGGTGAATGACCCGCTCGGTTTCGCCGGCCTCGCGTTGGTCCAGGCTCTCGCCCACACAGAGAATCGGCAATACGCCGGTGCGCTGGGCGGTGCGGGCCCGCAGGTTGATCTGTTCGTCCGTTTCGCTGTAATACTTGCGCGGCTCGCTGTGGCCGACGATGGCATGGGTTACCCCGTGCTCAATCAACATCGGCGCCGAAATCATGCCGGTGTAGGCCCCCTGCTCCTCCCAGTGCACGTTCTGGCCGGCAATGAACACACCCGCTCCCTCCAGATGGCGGCAGAGGGTGGGAATCGAGGTGAATGGCGGTGCGATCACCACCTCCCGATCGGAGGGCAGATCCGCGATCAGGGGCCGGAAGACCGCGGCGAACGCCCGCGTCTCAGCGCAGGTCATGTGCATCTTCCAGTTTCCGGCGATGACGGACTTCCGCACCAAAGGGCCCTCTCAACGACGTCAAGGCCAAGTTAAGGCTTGGTGGCGCCACCCTCATCCGTGGCGTCCCAAGCCGTGGCTTCAGCAAGCCGTGGCTTCAGCAAGCCGTGGCCTCAGCAAGCCGTGGCAAGTGAGTGCCTCGGCAATCAGTGCCGCGGCATCACGATCAGCTCGTGGCCGTCGATCGCCACCGCATCGCCGCTGGCCAGCTGGCGGCCTCGGCGGGTCTCGATCACCCCATTCACCAGCACATCCCCCCGCTGGATGCGTTGCTTGGCCTCGCCACCGCTGGCTACCAGGGCCTGCCATTTCAGGAACTGATCCAGCTTCACAGCAGCGTCTCCTGCCCCCACAGAAGGGGCGTAAGGTGCCCCGATGCTTGCACCCTCGCCGGCCGGCTTCCGCAGGCTGCTGCCCCTGCTGAGGCCCCATCGGCGCCGCCTGATCGCCGGATGGCTCTGCACATCGGTGTTTGTCGCCAGTTTTCCGGTGCTGGCCTGGCTGGCCGGCCAGCTGATTCCAGCCATCGGCGCCGGTGATATTCCCCGCGTGCTGCGGGCGGTCACGGCGGCTCTGGCGGTGTTTCTACTGCAGAAATTGGCCCAGTTCGGTCAGGACACCCTGCTGGCCGGTCCGGCGTTGCAGGTGAGTCAGGAGTTGCGGCGCCAGCTGTTCGCCAGGTTGCAACGGCTTGATTTCGCTGCCCTGGAGAAACTCTCGGCCGGCGATCTCACCTACCGCCTCACCGAGGATGCCGATCGGGTCGGAGAGGTGATCTACAAATCGATCCAGGACACCACCCCCAGCGCCCTGCAACTGGTGGTGGTCCTGGGTTACATGCTCTGGTTGGACTGGCCCCTGGCGCTGGCCACCCTGCTGCTGGCCCCGATCGTCGCCCTGCTGGTGAGTGCCTTCGGCGCCCGGGTGATGACCGCGGCCGAACGCAGCCAGAAACAGGTGAGCGATCTGGCCTCCCTGCTGTCGGAGGCGATCGGCGGCCTGCCCCTGGTGCGGGCCTATGCCGCCGAACCCTGGTTGCAACGGCGCTTCGACCAGGAGATCGACCTGCATCGTCGGGCCCGCTACCGCACCATGACCCTGCTGGCCCAGCAGCATCCGGTGGTGGGCTTCATTGAAGCCTTCGGCATCCTGGCGGTGCTGGTGATCGGCGCTGTACGCATTCAGGCGGGTGGCCTCGATGCCCAGGGTTTCGCCACCTTCATGACAGCCCTGTTGATGCTGATCGACCCGATCTCCCATCTCACCACCAACTTCAACGAGTTCCAGCAGGGCCAGGCCTCCCTGCGCCGCCTGCGGGCGATCGAATCGGAGCCGACCGAACCGTCCGATCGGCCGTCAGCTAGGCCGCTGGGGCAGGTCCAGGGGCGGCTGGTGCTGGAGGGCGTGACCTTCGGCTATGGGACCGACCAACCGGTGCTGCACGATCTCCATCTGGAGATCCAGCCGGGGCAGATGGTGGCGCTGGTGGGTCCTTCGGGTGCCGGTAAGAGCACCCTGTTTTCGCTGCTGTTGCGCTTCAACACCGCCCAGCGGGGCCGGGTGCTGCTGGATGGCCAGGATCTGGCCGAACTGCGGGCTCGGGAGTTGCGCCAAGCCGTCGCTCTGGTGCCCCAGCAAAGCAGCGTCTTTTCCGGCAGCGTCGCCGACGTGATTGCCTTCGGGCGTCCGGCCAGCCGCGATCAGATTGTGGCGGCGGCTCGTCTGGCCAATGCCTCCGCTTTCATCGAAGCCCTGCCGCAGGGCTACGACAGCCGCATTGAGGAGCGTGGCAGCAACTTCTCCGGCGGCCAGCTGCAGCGCCTGGCGATCGCCAGGGCCGTGCTCGGCAATCCGGCGATTCTGTTACTGGATGAAGCCACCAGCGCCCTCGATGCCGAAGCCGAAGCGGCGGTGCAACAGGGCCTGGACCAGGCCATGGCCGGCCGCACCGTGCTGGTGATCGCCCATCGGCTGTCAACCGTGCAGGAGGCGGATCGCATCCTGGTGCTGGAAGCCGGCCGGATTGTGCAGCAGGGCAGCCATGGCGAGCTGATGGCCGCCGGGGGCCGCTACCGCGATCTCTGCGAGCGGCAGTTCATCCAGATGGAGCCCAAGGCCTGATCCAGCTTCAGCGTCCAAGGGACTGGGTGAAGCTGACACTGGGGTCGTGGCAGCGGAGGCTTCCCTCTATTGTTGCCGCTCACGCTTGACCTGGCCTTGAACACCCCGTCCCAACAACCTCCCGTTCTCACCTTCGAAGGCAAGCGTTACAACCTCAACGGCTTGCCCGATGAGATTCAGGAGTTGGTGCGGGGCATGCAGGTTGCCGATGCCCAGCTGCGCTTCCACGAAGACACCCTCAAGGTGCTTGCTATCGGCCGTCAGTCGATGGCGATGCAGTTGAATGAGCGCCTCAAGGACGTGCCGGCGATCGCAGACTGATCAAGCGCAGCCAACCGATTGGGATTGGGGCCGACCAGGTCGGACCCAGTCCTGCAGGGACCGATCAAGGCGTAGAACGATCCGGAACTCCCGTGATTAAGCGTCTCGATTCTCCATCATTTCCATCAGGCTCCGCGACGATCCCGACAGCGTCGCGGAGTCTATTTCGTGCAGCCCCATCCAAGCGGGACACTCGCTGAATAGTGGTCCTACGGAATTATCTATGTGCTCCCGTGACTCTTTGGACTGGTCAGGCCAATCCTGATCAGTCCAGTTTTAGGAAGTACTCAGACTTATAAATGTTCAGACTTAGAGATGTTCAGATTTAGAGATGGTAGGCCTCTACTCGACTATCTCATTCGCCGATTTGAGCACAGGCTCGGGGATGGTCAGGCCGATCTCTTTGGCTGTCGTCTTGTTGAGCCGCACGTCAATCTTGGTGAGGGGCAGGAACGGCATCTTGGCTGGCGATTCTCCTTTGAGCACCTTCACCGCCAACTCACCGGCGGCGTAGCCGTCGTCGTAGTAGGACCAACCTAGGGTGGCCAGGGTACCCGGCAGTTTGATGTCATCGGCATCGACAGAGATCACCGGGATCTTGTTCTTCAGGCCCACCTTGGCGATGGAGGCAAAGCCCTGAATCGTGGCGTAATCGCCGATTTTCACAAACGCCTGCACCTGCTTCTGGGCGAGAGCTTCGGCTGCCTGCAGCACTTCGCCGGAGTTGGCCACCGCCTGCTCTTCGACCGTAATGCCCCGCTTGGCGGCCTCCTCCTTGAGCAGCTTGGCCTCGAACTCGGAGTTGGGTTCGCCGGGGTTGTAGATCAGGCCGACAGTCTTGAGCCCAGGTACCAGCTCACGGGCCAGATCCAATTCCTTGCCCACCGGGCTGGTGCCGATCGTGCCGATCACATTGGCCCGGTGCTGACCCACGCCACCAGGAGGGGTGCCGGCTCCGGCACCCCAGGGGTTGGAGGTGTAGGCGAAGAGCACGGGTGTCTTGGTGGGGATCTCCTTCATTGCCGCCTGCAGCGGTGGGGTGCCGATCGCGAAGACCAGCGCGGGGTTTTCGCCGGCAAACTGTTTCATCACCAATGTGGCGTTGGGGATCTCGCCGGCGGCATCTTTCTGGATGAAGTTGACGCTCTTTCCTTCGCTATAGCCGGCCTTGGCCAGCGCTGCGACGAAACCACGGCGCACCTCATTCGGGGGCGGCGCATCGACCATCTGCAACATTGTGATTGTTGGCCCCTTCACCGCCGCCCCCGTCCCAGCACCCTTGCGACCGCAGGCAGCAAGAACCAGAGTGCTGCCCAGTCCGGTACCCACCAGGGCGAGAAAACTGCGACGGTCCAGGGACATGGGGAAGACGATCAATCGGTCTGGCGAACTCTGGCAGCCCCGTACATCTCCCGCAAGCCATCCGGAGTCAAGTGTTGTCGTTCCTGGGCATTCCAGTCCCCCAGAATCCGGCCCTCGTGCAGCATCACCAGTCTGTCGCCGTAGCGCAGGGCCTGGCTGAGGCTGTGGGTGACCATCAAGGTGGTGGTGCCCAGCTGCTGCACCAGCCGGTCGGTCAGATCCATCACCATCGCTTCGGCCTTGGGATCGAGCGCCGCCGTGTGTTCGTCCAGCAGCAGTAGCTGCGGATGGCCGAGGGTTGCCATCACCAGGCTGATGGTCTGGCGCTGGCCACCGGAGAGCTGGCCAACCAGGGTGTCGATGCGATCCGCCAGGGGCAGCCCCAGCTGCTCCAGCAGCTCCCGGTAGCGGCGCCGGTCCGCCTGGTTGGGGTGGATGCCTCGCAATCCATGCCAGCCGATCACAGCGCGACGGCGTCCTTCCGCCAGACGCAGATTCTCGGCGATGGTCAGGCCGGGAGAGGTCCCCTCCAGGGGGTTTTGCATCACCCGGCCGATACGGCGGGCGCGGCGATGGTCTGGCAGCCGTTGCAGCGGTTGGTCATGGAGGCTGATGCTGCCGGAACCGCTGCGCAGGGTGCCGGCCAGCAGATTGAGGAAGGTGGATTTGCCGGAGCCATTGCTGCCGATCACCACCGTGAACTCACCGGTGGGGCTCTGGTAATCGAAGTTCGCAAACAACTGCCTCCAGCCTCCCCCGGGCACGGCGTGGCCCCAACAGAGCTTGTCGACCCGAAGACTCATGGCTGTTCTCCTGGCGAGGCGGGGCCGGCGGCCTTGGCGATCCCGGCCGATTGAGCGGCACCAGCCGACTGGGCTTCGTCCTGGGGTGGGGGAACCGCGGCATCGGGCCCATCGGCCAGGGCGGTGGCATTGACCCCCGGCAGTTTGATGTGGCCCAGGGACATGGCCACCAGCAGCAGCACCGCCGTCGTCAACTTGAGGTCGACCGGTTCGAGGCCCAGCTGCAGGGCGATGGCGATCAGCAGCCGAAACAGGATCGCCCCCACCACCACCGCCAGCAATGCCTTGGCCACCGAGCGGGGCCGCAGTACCGATTCGCCGATGATCACCATGCCCAGGCCCAGGATCAGCGAGCCGATACCCATGGTCACGTCGGCGAAGCCCTGGTACATCGTCACCAGCGCTCCGGAAAGGGCCACCAGAGCATTGGCGGCGGCGATCCCGAAGGTCAGACCCAGGCCCTGATGGATGGCGTTGGCCCTGGCCATGGACGGGTTGTTGCCGATCGCCCGCAGGGCCAGGCCGAAATCCGTGGCCAGGAACAGGGCGATCAGACCGATCAACCCCAGCACCACCGTGGTCAGGGCAAGGGCCCAGCGGCCATCGTCGCCCATGCCGAAATCCGGCAGGTTGATCACGGGGTTTAGGTCGGTGATCGGGATGTTGGAGCGGCCCATCAGCCGCAGGGTGATCGTGTAAAGGCCGGTGGTGGTGAGGATGCCGGCGAACAGATCATTGACCCCCAGCTTGGTGTGGATCAGGGCCGTGACGGTACCGGCCAGGGATCCCAGGACCATGGCGGCCAACAGGGCGAAGGGAATCGGTACGCCCTTGGTGATCAATACGGCGGCCGTACCGCCGCCGAGGGCAAAGGAGCCATCGACGGTGAGATCGGCGAAGTTGAGTACGCGGAGCGTGAGATAGGTGCCCAGGGCCAAACTGGCGTAGGCCAGTCCCTGGTCGTAGGCACCCAGCCAGAGGGAAAGCATCGGTGCATTGTGCCCGGTCATCGCCCAATTGCCCGGCCTCCGTCAGACCGATTCGGCCGATTTGCCGCCCGGTTGGCCCTCAGCTGAGGGGCGCCAGTTCCTCGAACCGGAAGGTCTGGGTGGTGCTGCCATCGGCGGCCTCGCCGGCGGAAGGCTCGGTCACCACCACGCGCTCGCTCAGCACCCAGGGGCCGCCGCCCGGCAGGGCCACGAAGGTGTCGGTGAAGGTGCTGCGGCCACCACGGGGTTCACCAGTGGCCGGATCGCTGTACTGGCTGGTGTAGCTATGGCTGAGATAGCCGGCGCCGGTGTCGGTGATGGCGGTGGTGAAGATGGTCACCACCGTGCCATGGATGTGGCGGTGCACCATCGTCACCACGTCGTCCTTGATGCGGTAGCGATCGCCCTCGCCTTTGCCGCCGACGATCACTTCGGTACCGACGGCGTCGGTGTCGCCGGCACTGAAGATGTTCGCGCCGTGGGTCTGCTCAAAGGGGCGGCGGACGCGGTGGATCGCCACCTCCCACAACTGGGAGGCGACGGCCTTGTGCACCTCCTCGTCGTCGAGGCCAGTGACCGTGGCCTTGAGATCGGCGCCGACCGTGAAGCGACCCTCTTCGCGCCGAGCGCCCTGCATCCAGAGGCAGCGGCCCCCGTAGCCGCCAAAGCCAGGCTCCCAGGTGTAACGGTTCTCGTAGGCGGCCTGAAACGCCTGGCGCAGATCGCTACCGGGGGCGGGGGTGGCGCCAGGAGCCGCCGAACTGGATTTAGCCGAACTGGATTCAGCCGTGGGAGCGGTGGTCACGCGGTAGCTGGTGGCAGGAGAATCACCCTAAGAGTTCGCTGAAAAAGCCGTGCCGCCCTGGGCCCCCTTGCTCCCGGCTCCCGGGCCCACCGGTCAGCAACAGCTGCAGAGCCCTGGCGTTGATTGGCCCTGCAGGGGCAATCAACGCCGCGTCACCACCCAGCCTGTCCAACCCAGCGGTCACCAGGGCCGGTGAATGTCCTGCAGGGCCGCAACCTCCACCTGCCCCTGCTGCTGCAGCGCGGCGATCGCTTCAACGGCGGCCCGGGCTGCCGCCAGGGTGGTGACCGTCGGCACGGCGTAATCGAGGGCGGCCCGGCGCAGGTAGCGGTCGTCGTGAACCGCCTGCCGGCCGATCGGGGTGTTGATGATCAACTGGATCAGACCGGTGCGGATTGCGTCTTCGATGTTGGGCCGGCCCTCATGGACCTTGAGCACCGGCTCCACCGTCAGGCCCGCTGCCGTCAGGACCTGGGCGGTGCCACTGGTGGCCATCAAGGCAAAGCCTTCCTCGGCCAGCCGCCGCGCCACCGGGATCAGCGCCGCCTTGTCGCGGTCGTGGGTGGAGAGGAACACCGTGCCGCCGGTGGGCAGTGGCTCGCCAGCGGCCAACTCGGCCTTGGCATAGGCCATGCCGAAACCGGCGGCGATGCCCATCACCTCGCCGGTGGAACGCATTTCCGGACCCAACAGGGTGTCGGCACCGGGGAAGCGCTTGAAGGGCAGCACCGCCTCCTTCACCGTCTGGCGGGGCGGCACCGGCTCGCTGGTGAGACCGAGCTCCAGCAGGGTGCGACCGGCCATCAGCTGGCTGGCGATCTTGGCCAGGGGCACACCGGTGGCCTTGGCCACGAACGGCACCGTGCGGGAGGCGCGGGGATTGGCCTCGATGATGAACACCCGCTCGCCCAGCTGCGGATCCACCTGCACCGCGAACTGCAGGTTGATCAGGCCGCGCACCTCCAGGGCCAGGGCCAGGGCTTGGCTCCACTGACGGATCGTGGCCAGAGCTGCTGGGCTGAGGGAGACGGCGGGCAAAGCACAGGCTGAATCACCAGAGTGGATGCCGGCGGGCTCGATGTGCTCCATCAGGCCACCGATCACCACCCGGCCTTCACGGTCGCAGAGGGCATCGACATCCACCTCGATCGCATTTTCGAGGTATTCATCAATCAGCACCGGATGGTCGGGTGCCACCTGCACCGCCTCCACCATGTAGCGATTGAGCTCCTCCTGGTCATACACCACCTCCATGGCCCGACCGCCGAGCACATAACTGGGACGCACGACCACGGGGTAGCCGACGCGGGCGGCCACCGCACGGGCCTCCTGATCGCTGCGGGCCAGGCCGTTATGGGGCTGGCGGATTTCCAGCTGCCGCAGGATCGCCTCGAACTGTTCCCGATCTTCAGCTCGATCGATTGATTCCGGCGAGGTGCCCCAGATGCGGCTGCCGCTGGCCTGGCCCTGGGGTGTGGCCAACCAGTGCAGCAGCGGAATCGCCAGCTTCAAGGGGGTCTGGCCACCGAACTGCACGATCACCCCTTCAGGGTGCTCGGCTTCGATCACGTTGAGCACGTCCTCGAAGGTGAGCGGCTCGAAGTAGAGCCGGTCGCTGGTGTCGTAGTCGGTGGACACCGTTTCGGGATTGCTGTTCACCATCACCGTGGCGAAGCCTTCCTGGCGCAGGGCGAAGGAGGCGTGGCAGCAGCAGTAGTCAAACTCGATGCCCTGGCCGATGCGGTTCGGACCGCCCCCGAGGATCATCACCTTGCGGCGTTGCTCCGGCCGCACCTCATCTTCGGGGGGTAGCGCCTGCAGGGAACCGTCGGCGGCGAGGCGTTCCAGCGGCCGTTCGTAGGTGCCGTAGTGGTACGGGGTGGTGGAGGCGAACTCGGCGGCGCAGGTGTCCACGGTCTTGTAGACGACGTTGACGCCGAGTCCCTGGCGATGGCGGCGCACCTCGAGTTCATGGCTGTCGGTGGCCCAGGCGATCTGGCGATCGGAGAAGCCGAGCTGCTTGAGCTCGAGCAGCTCGGCTGCCGCCAACTGCTCGAGGCTGCGCCCCGCCAACAGGCGGGCCTGGGCTTGCACCAGGCCGCGCATTTTGGCCAGGAACCAGGGATCGATGGCGCTGAGCTGGTGAATCTCCGCATCCGTGCGGCCGGCCACCATGGCGGCCCGCACGGCGAAGATGCGGTCCGGGGAGGGCGTGCGCAACTGGCGGTCCAGATCGCCGGCTTCGATGACCAGCTCGTTGCGATCACAGCCCCAGCCGGCATGGCCCGTTTCCAGCGAACGCAGGGCCTTCTGGAAGGATTCTTCGAAGCAGCGGCCAATCGCCATCGCCTCGCCCACCGACTTCATTGAGGTGGTGAGCACCGCTGGGCTGCCGCGGAACTTCTCGAAGGCGAAGCGGGGCACCTTGGTGACCACGTAGTCAATCGTCGGCTCAAAACAGGCCGGCGTCGCCCCGGTGATGTCGTTGACGATTTCATCGAGGGTGTAACCCACGGCCAGGCGGGCGGCGATCTTGGCGATCGGAAAGCCGGTGGCCTTCGAGGCCAGGGCTGAAGAGCGCGACACGCGCGGATTCATCTCGATCACCACCACATCGCCGTTGGCGGGGTTGATCGCGAACTGGATGTTGCTGCCGCCGGTGTCGACACCGATTTCGCGGATGATGGCGATCGACTGATCGCGCAGGCGCTGGTATTCGCGGTCGGTGAGGGTCTGGGCCGGGGCGACGGTGATCGAATCGCCCGTGTGCACCCCCATCGGGTCGAGATTTTCGATGCTGCAGACGATCACCACGTTGTCGGCGGTGTCGCGCATCACCTCGAGCTCGAACTCCTTCCAGCCCAGCAACGACTTCTCGATCAGGATCTGGGAGACGGGGCTGGCTTCGAGGCCGCTCTTGCAGAAGGCCCGGAATTCCTCTGGGTTGTAGGCGATGCCGCCACCCGAGCCCCCCAGGGTGTAGGCCGGGCGAATGATGCGTGGATAGCTGGCGATCGTTTCGCCGACCACCTCGGCCTCCTCCAGGGTGTTGGCGATGCCTGACGGGCAGACACTGACGCCGATGCGGGCCATCGCCTCCTTGAACAGGAGCCGGTCTTCGGCCTTGCGGATCGCCTCGAGGCTGGCGCCGATCAACTCGACGCCGAAACGCTCGAGGGTGCCGTTCTCGGCCAGGGCCACCGCCAGATTCAGGGCCGTCTGCCCGCCCATGGTGGGCAGCAGGGCATCGGGCCGTTCGATTTCGATCACCCGCGCCACCACCTCGGGCGTGAGCGGCTCGACGTAGGTGCGATCAGCCAGGTCCGGGTCGGTCATGATCGAGGCCGGGTTGGAGTTCACCAACACCACCTCGTAGCCATCAGCCCTCAGGGCTTTGCAGGCCTGGGTGCCGGAGTAATCGAACTCACAGGCCTGGCCGATGACGATCGGCCCTGAACCCAGCAGCAGGATGCGCCTGAGATCCGTGCGGCGGGGCATGAAGTTTCACTGGCCAAACAGGCTTAGCCTCTCATGAGGGGCGGTCATCGTTCCCAGCCCTGTTCACACCAGGCACCGGCATGATCGCTAATCTGGGCGGATCCCCGATTCTCGGCACACCCGGACGTCAGCAGCGATGAGCGAACTCCAGCGCCTGAAGGGGCTGCTTCCCCCGGAAATGCAGAGCTGGGTGTTCGTGGAAGCCTCGGCCTCCGTCGATCCGCCACTGATCACGCTCGAAGAGATCGGACGGGACGAGATTGAGATTCAGGTGGACTTGGAGAAATGGGACGCCCTGGCCCTGGATCACCGCAACCTGCTGTTCTGGCATGAGGTAGGCCGGGTTCAGAACGATGCGGTGCCCCGCGATGGCTGGGAGATGGCGGCTCTGGCGATCGGCCTGGGCGGGGCCATCGGCGAACTCTGGGTTCAGGACGGCCTGCTGCTGGTGATGGCCATGGGCCTCTCCGGTTTTGCCGGCTACCGCCTTTACCTCAAGAACAATTCCGAAAAGCGGCTGCGGGATGCGGTGCTGGCCGATGAGCGGGCGATTGATCTGGCCTGCCGGTTCGGCTACAGCCTGCCGAATGCCTACAAGAGCCTGGGCGGCGCCCTCAAGGAGCTGGTGGAGCAAACCCGTAAGAAGCGCCGCCGCGCCTTCTACGAAGACCGGCTGGAGGCTCTGCGCAAGAGTGCCGGCAAAGCCCGGGCCGAAATGGCCCAGCAACAGGGCTCTCGTCAATCCGTCAGTAGTGAGAATGTCTATGGCTGAGGCCGATGCCCCGATGTCTGAATCCGCCCTTGCTGATTCCGCTCTGGTGGCTACCCCGGGTCCCGGGCCAGCTGCTGTGGGTGCTGCCCCGCTGTCCAACTTTGTGGGCGACAGCCGGGCCCTGGCCTTGCTCGCTGCCGAAGCCTGCGATGACCGCAAGGCCGTGGATATCCGCCTGATCCGCGTCGAGGAGATCTCGTCCCTAGCCGACTATTTCGTGATCTGCAGTGGCCTCACCGAGGTCCAGGTGCGGGCGATCGCCCGCTCGGTCGAGGACAGCCTCGAGCTGGAGGCGGGCCGTCTGCCGCTGCGGCGGGAAGGCCAGAGCGAAGGCCGCTGGGTGCTGCTCGATTACGGCGAACTGATCGTGCACGTGCTCACCCCCCAGGAACGCAGCTACTACGACCTGGAATCCTTCTGGGGCCACGGGGAGCAGGAGCTCTACATCAGTCCGCTGCAGCCCAGCGCCCCCGGCCCGACGGCCATCCCTTCCCAGCCCGCGTGAACGCCGAGGCGACTGGCGGTGATGCTGGCCAGGTGCAGGCCGCGATTCCCTGTCCGGTGCCGCCGGAGCAGCGGCCGCTGCGTGAATACGACCAACTGCTGCGCTCCTGGTTCTTCGTCTGGCCTTCAGGTCAGCCGCGGGCGCTGATCAAGCCGCTGCTGATCAGCTGGTTGTTGGCTCTGGCGCCAAGTCTGTTGGTGTCCAGCGGTAGCCTCAGCCTGCGCCATGATCCCGCGCGGTTGCTGCTGGCGGCGGCGGCGGCGGCCCTGCTGTTGCCCTTGTTTCTGCTGTTGCGGCAGTGGCTCGGCTGGACCTACGTGCAGCGGCGGCTGGTGGCGATCGAGGTGGCCTACGAGGAATCCGGTTGGTACGACGGCCAGATCTGGGAGAAGCCCCTGGCCTGGCGCCAGCAGGACCTGCTGGTGGCCACCCATCAGGTGAAACCGGTGCTGGTCCGTTTGCGGCGAACCATCCTGGCCACGACGGCCCTGCTGCTGGCCGGGACGGGACTCTGCCAGGCTTTCTGAGCCCGAACGGCGCCAGCGCCGGATTCCGCCATGGCCCAGTCGACCTCCAGCTTCCCCGGCTCCAGCCGTTCGCTGATTCCACCGCTGGAGGTGAGGCTCCTGCGCAATGGCATCGTCGAATCCCAGCACCGGGTGCATGCGGTGGTGTGCGACCAGCGCGGCCGCGTGCTGATGCGCTCCGGCGATGCCCAGCAGCTGAGTTTCATCCGTTCGGCGCTCAAGCCCTTCCAGGCCACGACCTTTGTCAGCAGTGGCGCCCTGGAAAAGGGAGGCACAGGCGATCGCGGCCTGGCGATCGCCTGTGCCTCCCACGCCGGCACGCCGGCCCATGCCCGCGAGGCCTTCCGCGTGCTCTGGGGAGCGGAACTGGATGCGGAGCGGCTGCAGTGCCCGATCCCCACGGGCGGCCACAGCCCCTTGGAGCACAACTGCTCGGGCAAGCATGCCGCCTTTCTGGCCACCTGCCGCCAGATGCACTGGCCGCTGGAGAGCTACCTGCAAACAGCCCACCCGCTGCAGCAGGAGGTGATCAAACGGGTGGGAGAACTGCTCGGGTTGCCGGCGGCGGAGCTGGTGAGCGCCCGCGATGACTGCGGCGCGCCGACGCTGCAGCTGCAGCTGGCCCAGATGGCGCTGCTTTACGCCCACCTGGGCGCCAGCGCCCAGCCGGATCTCGAACAGATCAGCCGGGCGATGTTGGCCCATCCGGCCCTGATCGCCGGCCCGGGCCGCTTTGACACCGAACTGATGCGCCTCGGCCATGGCCAGGTGCTCAGCAAGGGGGGCGCCGAGGGCATTCAGTGCCTCAGCCGCATCGGCGAAGGGCTGGGGGTGGCGATCAAGGTGGAAGACGGCGCCAGCCGGGCCAAACATGCCGTGGCCTTGCATCTGCTTGAGCAACTGGACTGGCTCACCCCCGCCAGCCTCGAAGAGCTGCGCCAGCACCATCTCAGACCCGCCGACCATCTGCGCCTGGATGTGCTCGGTGAACTGCGCTTCACCTAGGGCGACGCGGGTCCCCCCTCTGGGGGAGGGGGGGGACGATCGGCTGGTACAGTAATCAGGTCGCCGCGGGGTAGAGCAGTCTGGTAGCTCGTCGGGCTCATAACCCGAAGGTCGCGAGTTCAAATCTCGCCCCCGCCACCAACTCCAGAACTCCTCAACTTCGAGGAATCAATTAACCCCTGGGTCTTTGACTTGGGGGTTTGTTGTTGATCGGTTCCAGCAACCCGGGCCGGCGTCAGCGCTTGGAAGTCCATCGGTTCGAAAGCCTTCCTGCCGCCAGCGACGAGGGCCCATCAGGGAACCATGGGCCCTCGCCGATGTTGCTGTCGTCTGGGCTTTCGGGCGCCAGCGTGCCCATGGCTCCCCGGCATGCATCCGTCTGCAAGCCCCCGGTCCTTGGCCACGGGTCCTTGACCACGGAGGGCCACCGAGGGCCACGGCAGAATGATGGGCCATATTGAATCTCCCTGGGAGCCGCTGTTGATGCCGCTTCGTGTTGGCATCGTTGCTCCGCCGGCGATCGGCCATCTCAATCCGATGGTGGCGCTGGCCCTGGAGCTGATTCGGCGCGGCCATGCGGTGGTGGTGTTCACGGTGGCGGATGGCGCCCGCAAGTTGACCGGGCTGCCGCTGGAGCTGGTCACGATCGGCGCTGAGCGTTTCCCGCCCGGCAGCGTCGATGCGGCCTACGCCCAGCTCGGATGCCTGAGCGGTCTGGCGGGGCTGCGCTTCACGGTCAGCTACTTCCGGCAGGAGCAGGCGATGCTGCACGAGCAGCTGCCGGTATCGCTGCGGGCGGCCAACCTGCAGCTGCTGCTGGTTGATCAGGTGAGCCCGGCCGCAGCCACGGTGGCGGAGCGGTTGGGCCTGCCCTACGTCACGATCGCCAACGCCCTGCCGGTGAACCGGGAAGCCGCCGTGCCGCCTTACTTCACCGGCTGGCAGCCCAGCCGGGCTCCCTGGTCCCGCTGGCGCAACCAACTGGGCAATGTCCTGCTCGACCGGCTCACTGCCCCGCTGTGGTGCGATCTGCAGCAGCAACGCCGGCGCTGGGGGCTGCCGGTTCTCCACCATCGGGAGCAGCTGCATTCGCCGCTACTGCAGCTGGCCCAGCTGCCGCGCAGGTTTGATTTTGCCCGCGAGCGGCTGGCCCCGCAGTTTCACTACGTGGGTCCGCTGGCGGATCCCTCCGGTCGGGAGCCGTTGCTGCGGGATGTCGCTCCCTTCCCCTGGGAGCGGCTGGATGGGCGGCCGCTGATCTATGCCTCCCTGGGCACCTTGCAGAACGGCCGGCCCGAACTGTTCGCCGCGATCGCCGCCGCCTGCGCCCCCCTCGACGTCCAGCTGGTGATCTCGATCGGCAAACCGGGGGCCACACCGCCGGCGCTGCCTGGCGAGCCGTTGGTGGTGGCGTTCGCGCCGCACCAGCAGCTGATTGCCCGCTCGGCACTGGTGATCACCCACGCCGGCCTCAACACCACGCTGACGGCCCTGGGTTGTGGCGTGCCGCTGCTGGCGATCCCGATCACTAATGAACAGCCCGGCATCGCCGCCCGCCTCGCCCACTGCGGCGCTGGCGCTGTCCTGCCGGTGAGCCAGCTCACGCCCCAACGGCTGCGGGCATTGGTGGCGACTCTGCTCCGCGATGAGCGCTATCGCCAGGCCGCCCGGCGGCTGCAGGCCGAGATCGCTGGCGCTGGCGGCGTGGCCCGGGCCGCCGAGCTGATTGAGGGATGCCTCGTCAGCGGTTGAGACGGGCCGGCCGATAACGTGCCGCCAGCCCAGCCGCCCGTCCGCCGTGGATACCATCAGTCTCAAGGACCTGTTCACCAAGCCCTACGGTGCGCCGGCACCGACGCAGGACCAGTGGCGGGCGGCCTATGCCGAGGATGTGCACTTCCAGGACCCCACCCAGGAGAAGCGCGGCCTCAGCGCCTATATCGAGGCCCAGGAGGGCCTGCTGCAGCGCTGCGATGGGGTGTATCTGAAGCCGGCGGCGATCGCGGTCGAGGGCAGTACGGCGTTTGTGGAGTGGGAGATGGGCATGAAGATCAAGGGCATCCTGTTCATTTACCCCGGCACGACCCGCCTGCAGTTCAACGACGACGGCAAGATCAGCGATCATCGCGACTACTTCGATTTCGTCGGCCCCACCTTTGCGCCGGTGCCAGTGGTGGGTGGGTTCGTGCGCTGGCTCTATGGCCGCTTCGTGTCCTGAGCGGCGTGGTGCATTACTGAGAATGCCCAGACAAGTCGGTCTGAGCATTCGCTGCCGACCCTCGTCTGCAGCCCGGTAGTTGTTCAGTTGAAGCCCATCTTGCCCTTCGTCTTGTCCTAGTCGGCGCTGCGTTCACGCACACTGCTGGTTGCGTTATGCCCCAGCCGTTGGCCGTTGTCCGTCGAACGGAAACGGTGCTGCAGCCAGCTCGCCGGGGCGTGTGCCATGGAGCCAGTCAGTTGGACAGATGGCGATGTTTGCTCTCTACTGACCTACCGGCCCTCCACGGCATAGCGGCGCCAGGTTGCATAGGGTGCACCAAATTTGATGACCGCCTGCAACTGTGCGCCGTAGTACCACTTCTCCAAAGATTCGAGGTTGTCCCATACCTGGATGACCACACGTTTAGGCGGTGTTCCAGATAGAGCGGTAATTGGCTTGCCCCCTGACTCTCCACCGGCCATGATGATGCGTCCACCACTCCCTTCCACACTCTTCCAAGCCTTCGGGATGACTTCCTTCTCGAAGAATTCTTGGTCTTTGACATCAATTTCAGAGATGAGATAGACGGGAGGCTTTCCCTCCGCCTTCACATTGAGGGCTTGGACGCTGATCGCCCCCAAGCCAAAACCTGCGATGACTCCTATAGCGATAGCAAGGCGTGTTCTCATGAGCATTTGGTTCGAAGGAACAGAGAAGTGGGGCCGCATGCGGCCGGCAAAAATTTTTAATCTGGGTATTTTGGTGATCATTGACCAATCAGAAGGCAAAGAATGAGTAAAGCTTCATCAAGGGTTGAGTGCTGTGCCGTTCGTCTCCGGGCGTCTTCTGGTTTTAGTGAACCTTCAGGTCACTTATTCTATTCGGAAAAGCTTTGGGTCTGACCTATGTCGAACCGTAATTATGCTGTTGGTATGGAGGCCGCAATGCTGACAAAGATCAAAAGCTTGAAGCCTTGAGGCGCGCATACTCTCTGCTGTGCATTTTTGCATTCATCGGGGGACCGTGCGGTCGTGCGGTCAGATTTACGAGCCTTGATAAAGCCCGGGAATAAATGGATAGACAATACCAATGGGCTCCCTGATGGCGTTAGGAGCCTGCAGGATGTAATCGGCTATGTCCAATTTTTTCATGAAGGACACGCCCTGTTTTTGCTGTGCGTAGCTTAAGAACTCCCCCATGGTTTTCGCGTGGTCTGGACGCATGAGTCGATCGTGTATAGCGATCGACATCATGCGACGTCTTGACCCTGCCTCCTCATAAAGCTGATCAAAGGAGCGCTTCATTGCATCTTGCAAGTCGCCGTCTGAAAAATGACGTCCTTCATAGGCGAAGATGTCGTTGAGGTCGATTGTGTAAGGCACCACTGCAATCTCTGATTTATTATTAATCTGCACCACAAATGGCTCGTCTCGACTTACGTCGTCAATATGATATTTGAAGCCGAGAGCATTGAGATTATGCAGAATATACCTGGATGCTCTTAACCCTGGAGCGTTGAATCCTATCGCACGTTGTCCAGTGACTTCTTTAATAATATCTACGTTTTTTTTGATAAAGGCTTTTTCCTGCTCTTCGGTCATGGTCGATTGGGTTGACCAGTCCCAGCCATGGGCTGCAGCTTCGTGGCCTGCCTGGACAATTGATTTGGCAGTATCGGGATACATTTCCACTGCCTTTCCTGCCATGTGTGAAGTGACAGTGATGTTTAGACGTTTAAACATCTCGAGAGCTCTAGGTATCCCTTCGGTCACACCGTAGCGGTACCATGTCATGGTAGGCAGATCATAGATTCCCTCAGGAGGTACCCACCTGACCAACGGTGTTGGTGCTCCGAATCTTGGTTGAGCCCCTGATTCGAACATCAACGATATCGAGATTGGCATGCGAATACCATCCGGCCAGAACTCTTCTGGGTTGCTCTTGGGGTGACTTGCTTTTTGATTTGTTGTGGCCGATTGCGCTGCAGCACTTTTGCTTATGCTGAGCCCAGCTGTCACTCCACCGGCGGCCAAGCCACTCCGTAAGATGTCGCGTCGTCGCATGTGGTTTGAGTTTTTTCGCGCCAAACTTAGCAACGCATCGGATTCGAGGATACTTTTTTCAAAAAATTTCAAATCTCGTGTTTATTCGCTGACAATACCTGTTTGAGCTGATTAAGAAATGATACTAATTCGGCGCCATGGGCCCGTCACCGCTAAAGAGCCACTCGAAGGCCCAGGTCAATTGTGGTCGAACTAGCTTATAATCATAGGCCAGTATTGGGACAATACTTGTTAAGCAGTTCTGCATTACGCGCTATGAGCTGACCACCGCCAAGAAGCAGTCTAGACAGGAACAATTCCTGGTTGAGATGGAGGCGGAGGTCCTTGGCAGGTGCTGATCGACCTGATCGACCCCCACGCCACCAAATCAAATCGTCATGGCAGCTGCCGCCTCTGCCAGCAAGGATGACATCCCACCTCCTGACCCTTTGAAAAAGTGAAAGCGCACCAGGGTTTTGAGGCTCAATCGGCAGCGCCAGCTCCCTGAAGGTTGGCGCCGTGCTGGTGTCTGGGTGGGGCCGGTAAGCGCAGACTGCTCAGCCACGACAGGGCCACCAGCAGGGCCGAGCACCAGAGGCAGGCCTGCATGCCGCCTTGCAGGTACACCCAGCCCGAGCCGAGGGTGCCCAGCAGGCGACCGGCCGCATTGGCCATGTAATAGAAGCCAACGTTGAGACTCACCGATTCAGCGTCGGTGTAGGCCAGCACCATATAGCTGTGGATTGAGGAATTCATGGCAAACACCACCCCGAAGGCCGCCAAGCCCAGCACGAGCGCTAATCCGGGATGGGCCACCTGGCGCCAGAGCGCCAAGGCGATCAGGGCTGGAATCGCGGTGAGCAGGGCACTCCAGAACTGAACCGCCGCCGGGCCCGGCGGGGCCTTCTGGCCCCAGCTGCGGCGCAGGGAGGGGGCCGCGCCCTGCACGATTCCGTAGCCGATCACCCAAAGGCCCAGGAAACCGCCCACCTCCCAGAAGCGCCAGCCCAGGTTGGCCTCCAGAAACACCGGCAAGGCCACCACGAACCAGACATCGCGGGCGGCGAAGAGAAACAAGCGGGCCAGCGACAGGATGTTGATTCCTTCGCTCTTGGCGAATAGCGCCGCCAAACCAGGCTTCTGTTTCATTTTGCCGATCTCCCCCGGCAGCACCAGGGTGCCGACCAGGGCCAGCGACAGACCGGCCGCCAGGGCCGCCAGCGATCCGGCGAAGCCCAGGGTGGCCAGCAGCCCACCGCCGAGAAAAAAGCCCACCCCTTTGAGGGCGTTTTTGGAGCCGGTGAGTAGCGCCACCCATTGGAACAGCTGCTGTTCGCCTCTGGCTTCGCCAGGGGTTTCAGGCACCACGGTTTTGATGGCGCTCTTGGCGCTCATCTTGTTGAGATCCTTGGCGATGCCGCTGATTGCCTGGGCCGCCATCACATAGGTGACACTCAGCAGCCGGGGCCAGCTGGCTGATACCGGAATCAATAGCAGCAGGGCACCGATCTGCAACACCAGGCCAGCCCAAAGGGTCAAGCGCAGGCCGAAGCGGGCCCCCAGCCAGCCGCCGTAGAGGTTGGTGACAATGCCGAAGAACTCGTAGAACAGAAATAGAAAGGCAATCTCCAGTGTGGAGTAGCCGAGCTGGTGAAAGTGGAACAGCACCAGCATGCGCAGGGCGCCATCGCTGAGTGTGAAGGCCCAGTAGGCCCCAGTTACCACCAGATACTGCTGCAGGGCTGAGAGCGGAGCCCAAGCAAGTGGTGGCACTGAGGGGGGCTGCGGTTCAGGGCGCATCGATTCGGGCCACATGGCAGGCCAGATCCGCCAGGCGGCAGCTGTAGCCCCATTCGTTGTCGTACCAGGCGTAGACCTTGAGCTGGGTGCCGTTCACCACCAGTGTGGAGAGCCCATCGACGATGGCGCTACGGGAATCATTGACGTAGTCCACCGACACCAGCGGCCGGGTTTCGTAACCGAGAATCCCGGCAAGGGGACCGTTGGCGGCGGCTTCAAAGGCGCCATTCACCGCTTCGCTACTGACGCTGCGCTCCAGTTCGAACACCGCGTCGGTGAGGGAGGCATTGAGCAGCGGCACGCGCACGGCATGGCCGTTGAGCTTGCCCGCCAGTTCGGGGAAGATCAGGCCGATCGCCCTGGCCGAGCCGGTGCTGGTGGGGATCAGGCTGTGCAGGCAGGAGCGGGCGCGCCGCAGGTCGGATTTCAGGGCATCCACCACCACCTGGGTGTTGGTGACGTCATGGAGCGTGGTGATGGAGCCATGGCGAATGCCAAAGCTTTCCTGTACCACCTGGACCACGGGGGCCAGGCAATTGGTGGTGCAGGAGGCGGCCGTCAGCAGCCGATGGCGATCGGGGTCGTACAGCTGGTGGTTGATGCCGAAGACCACATTCAGCGCCTCCTCGCCGGCAATCTGTCCCTGTACCGGGCAGGCCACGATCACCCGCCGCAGGCCGGCGCTGTCGAAGTAAGGCTGCAGGGTTGCCGGGGTTTTGCGCCTGCCGCTGCATTCGAGCAGCAGTTCAACCCCGGCCTGGCGCCAGGCCACGGCGGTGGCGTCCTGTTCCTGGCAGTAACGGATGGGTTGGCTGTCAATCGAAAACCCACCGGGATGCGCTTGCACGGTTTGCGGCCAGCGGCCATGGACGGAATCGAAGACCAGCAGATGGGCGGCACTGGCCGCATCACCACCGGGGTCGTTGACTTGCACCAGCTCAATGCCGGGCCGCCCCCAGAGGGCACGAAACACCAGGCGACCGATGCGACCGAAGCCGTTGATGCCGATTTTCATCGCAGGATGGGCGCAGCAGGCCCCGAACCCCCGCAAAATAAATCAATGAGAGTTGATGCATCAAGGTCAGCCACTGCCGGCTGTGTTCTGGATCACCCTTTGGCCCATGAGCAGGCCCGCGCCCTGCTCAAAGCCTTGGCCGATCCCCTGCGCCTGCGGGTGATCGAGGCTCTCGGCCGGGGGGAGCGCTGCGTCTGCGAACTCACCGATGAGCTGGGCCTGGCCCAATCCAAGCTCTCCTTTCACCTCAGGGTGCTGAAGGACGCGGGCCTGCTCGAAGCGCGGGAGGAGGGCCGCTGGATCTACTACCGCCTTGAGCCCACAGCCATGATCGCGCTGCAGGACTGGCTCGGCCAGCTGGCCACCGGCTGCCGAACCCCAGCTCCGCCCTGCTGCTGAGCACCCTCTCCATCCACCAGCCCCGAACAACCACCAGCTCCCGATCCCCATGGCCAAGCCTGCCCCCACCCGTCCCGGTCCGATCGCCCGGGACGGCATTGATAGGGTTTGACCAGCAGCCGAGGAACTTCGTGGCCATACGCTTCACCCCTCTGGCGGATCCGCTTCTCCGGTATGTCAATACTAGTCGCGCCGATCTCTCGGGGACTACGGCCAGTCTCCTGACTCCGATCAACTACAATGCTGATATTTTCGCGGCCACTCCTACACTTCTCACGGGAAACTACGGCTTCGAGGGCTACCTAGGCATTCCAGGCCTGAGCGGTACCGGAACAACAGCCCAAGCCACGGCCGCCGCCAACAATGTGGCCTGGCAAAACATCGATCCCTCCCTCAACGCCGCCCAGCGGGCCTACAGCTCGGCCGTCTCTGATAGCAACGCCCTGTCCGTCTACGGGCTGCCGTTGCTGCGCGCCGACACCCTGCCGTTGGTGTTCAGCCATCCCGTGTTGCCCACCAACCTGAACGGATCGGATTTCAGGGTCACCCTCAGCAACGGCTCGGTGGTGACGCCCCAGACCGCAGCCTTCTCGCCGAATCTGGAATTCAACGAACGCCAAACGGTGGTGCTCGTCGGAGAGTTCGGGAACCGCCTACAGCCCGGGGATCCAGGAGCGCTTTATCCCACTTTGGTCACAGTCGTCAACGACGGAAGTCCCCTGGAGCTGCTCACCCGCAATGGACCGGTTACAGCCGTTGGTTTGAGTGTTGCCAGCTCCAATTCCTACGTCAGCGGAAACGGTCCAAGGGTGGTGGCCGCCAAATTGAATCGCTTCAGCAACCTGGGCGAAGGGGGACCCGTCGGCATCAGCCTGGCTTCCCAGTTCAATAGCGGCGGCGATCTCTACGGAGATCAGGCCCAGTTCAGGCTGCGCTTGTACATCAGTCTCGGCTTCTCCCCGGATGGCATCGCCAGCCTGCTGCCCAGCGAATTCTCCCGCTATTTCGTGCTGGAGGCCATCGCAGAGGATGGCTCCAAGATCACGATCAGCCAGGCTGGCACACCCGTACAGATTGGCAATCTGGGCGTGATCGAAGTGGTGGGCCTGGCGGATCTTGCCCAGGCCGGCACCCCCGAGAACGCCGCCTATGTGGAAGACCACGACAACTACTACGACATCATCTTGAAGGGTGACATTGCCGCCATCTCCCGGTTGTCGGCCGTGCGCATGCCCTCCTCCGGCTCCTATCAGGCGGTGTACGACCCTGGTGGCCCGGGGAATGATCCCGGCGCGCCCGGCGCAGCGCCCGGCCCCTTCACCGTGGCCAGCAGCGATCACACTGTGGTGATCACCCCCGACCTGGAAGGCAGGGCGCTAGCGACGTTTGTGGAGGTGGAGGGGCCGGTGCTGCGCAACCCCTTCGATGGCCGGCCGATCGGCAGCTTGTTAGGGGTGGCGGTGGAGGACACCGAGACCGGCCAGCGGATCAACGCCTTCCGCGACCCCGAGGGCCCGCTCTTCTACAGCAGCTTCGCCCCGGCTTCCGACCAGGCCACCTCCCTTCCGGCGGGCCGCAGCCAGACCGACCCGATCGACCTGATCGACACCCGCGCCTTCACAGCGAGCAGCAGCGTCACGGTCAGTGGCTCCCTGAGCCGTTCGGCGGAATATGGCTCCACCCTGCAGTTCTACGCCGTGCTCGATCAGGCCGGAACGATTCAAGATCCCCTCACCGGTCAGGTCCTCCAGCCCGGGCATCCGGGCTATCGCCAGGCCGCATTGAGCGCCACCAACCTGGTGACTGCGGCCGGATCCAACCTCAGCGCACCCAACCTGGAGGTGCTGCCCTTCGCCTTCAGCGTCAGCGGCGGCCAGTTGTTCGCTCCGGTGTTGACTGTTTATGCCACCGGAGGCGTGTACTTCTCCTTCGGCGCCGCCAACCTGGATCGTGTCAGCCATTTCACCGGCTACGGCCCAAACCGTTACGGGATCGAGGATCTGGCTGGGGGCGGCGACGATGATTTTGATGACCTGATCGTTCGCTTCAACCTGTCGGTCTGAACCACTGGCCTCGATGCCGTTGAGATTGCGCTGGCCTGGAGTCCTCCACCCATCGTGATGGTGCGCCGCGACTGGCTGGACCAGCTCGCCGCCGGTTGCCGAAGCCCGGCTCCGTCCTGCTGCTGAGCACCCTCCCCTTCCAGCAGCCCCGAACAACCACCAGCTCCTGATTCCCATGGCCACCCCTACCCCCACCCGACCAGGTCCGATCGCCAGGGGCAGCGAGGCAGCGGCACGCTTGCCGTGGCTGGATCGGCTGCTGCCGCTCTGGATCCTGTTGGCGATGGCGGCAGGCCTGTTGCTGGGTCGGCTGGTCCCCGGCCTGCAGGGGCTCCTGGGCATGGTGCAGGTGGGGCATACCTCTCTCCCCATCGCCCTCGGCCTGCTGCTGATGATGTACCCGGTGCTGGCCAAGGTCCGCTACGGCGAGCTCGGCTCCATGGCCCGGGATCGGCGCCTGCTGACGATCACCCTGGCCCTCACCTGGGGCCTGGGACCACTGCTGATGTTCAGCCTGGCCTGGTTGTTCCTGCCGGATCAGCCGGCCTTCCGCACCGGGCTGATCCTGATCGGCATCGCTCCCTGCATCGCCATGGTGTTGATCTGGATCGATCTTGCCCAGGGAAACCGGGAAGCGGCCGCCCTGCTGGTGGCGATCAATTCGATCCTGCAGGTGTTGATCTATGCGTTGCTGGGCACTTTTTATCTGCAGATTCTGCCGACCTGGCTGGGGCTCGACACCGAAATCGTGCGCTTCTCCTTCGGAGAGATTGCCCGGGCGGTGCTGATCTTTTTGGGGATTCCTCTGGTGGCTGGCTTCCTCACCCGTTGGATCGGAGTCCGTCTCAAGGGGCCTCGCTGGTACGAGCAGGTCTTTCTGCCGCGGATCGGGCCCTGGGCTCTCTACGGCCTGCTGTTCACGATCGTGGTGATGTTCGCCCTGCAGGGTGAGGCGATCACCTCGGATCCAGTTCAGGTGATCCGAGTGGCCATTCCGTTGCTTCTGTACTTTGTGCTGATGTGGGGCATCGCGTTCGCGGTCGGCAAGCGAAGCGGCCTCGACTACCCCCGCACCTCGGCCCTGGCTTTCACGGCAGCGGGTAACAACTTCGAGCTGGCGATTGCGGTGTGCATCAGCATCTGGGGTGTCGCCTCCCAGCAGGCCCTGGCTGGGGTGATCGGTCCGCTGATTGAAGTGCCGGTGCTGGTGACCCTGGTGTACGTGTCGCTCTGGTTGCGGGGCTTGTTGTTCCGCTCTGCGGAGGGCTGAAGCCCTCACCGCGACCTGAAGGCGTGGCTGCAGTCAGAGAGGCCCAGGTTTTGCTGCTCTGATCGATAAGAGGCTGGGTTCCTCGGCGGCGCTGATTCGGTGCCCAGGTTCCACTACCGCTGGGGCGCCGCATCCAGAAGTGTGCCCCAGGCCCCTGCTGCTCGGCCTGCTCAAACAAGAGCCGATGTTTGTCGGCGCGCTGATCGAAAGCACAAACTTCAGCTACACCCCCCCGGGGCCTGGGCTTGCCACTGCTCCAGATCCGCTGCCGGGCGGTAAGCAAGCCCGAGGGCCTGCACCAGCGGCGCCAGGGGCTGAAGGTAACGACCCTCGTGGGGTGCTCCCTTCAGCACCCGATTCCAGTAGATCCAGGGCAGCAGTTTGGTCTTGAGCAGCCAGAAGCTCCAGCGTTCCCGGGTGGGATCGACCAGAAAGGTGCTGACTGGCTGCAGGGAGTAGTCAAACTCGGCCAGCAGCACCGAGCCGTAGCCCGTGATCAATGGGCAGACGGTGTAGCCGTCGTAGCGGCTGTTCAGGGGCTGACCGGCGAGGTAAGCCAGCAGGTTGGCCGCCAGGACGAAGGCGGCCCCCCGGGCGGCACCGGCGGTGCGAGATGTTGGCAGCGAAGAGCCATCTCCTGCCGCAAACACATTGGCGTAGCGCCGATGCTGGGTGCTGAAGGGATCCACCTCAACCCAGCCGCCGGGATCGTCACCGGCTAGGGGGCTGCTGGCGACGACCGCAGGCGCGCCCATCGGCGGCACCACATGCAACATCGCGAACGGGATCGCCTCCGTAGTGGTGCTGCCATCGCTCGCCGTCACCTCAAAGATGGCGACCTGCTCTGCCGCGCGCACCTCCCGTAGGTTGTGGCGCAGGCGCACCTCAATGCCGCGGCGCTGAATCACCCGGTGCAGGCTGCGGGCATAGGCCGGAATCGCGAACAGGGAGGCACCGGCGGTGCAGAAGATCACCCGACTGTTGACCCCGACTCCGCTCTTCGCTTTGAAATGGTCGTCCGCCAGGTACATCACTTTCTGGGGCGCCCCACCGCATTTGATCGGAGTTTCAGGAACGGTGAAAATCGCCGTGCCGCCTGAAAAATGCTGGATCGTCTCCCAGGTGTAGGCAGCGAAGCTGCTCCCATAGTTGCTGCATACGCCCTGCTGGCCAAGGGCCTGGGGCAAGCCCTTGATGCGCTCCCAGAAGCACTGCAGGCCCGGTGTCAGCACCAAGACGTCGTAGACGATCACGTCGCCATCGCTAGTGTGGACGCAGCTGTGCTCGGGGTCAAAGCCCACAGCAGCGGCGCGCAGCCAACGACAGCCCTTGGGGATCAGATCCGCCTGATCGCGGCGAGTCTGCTCGAGATGGATCAGGCCAGCGCCCACCAGGGTGAAGCCAGGTTGATACCAGTGGTCGGGGCTGGGTTCGAGGATCGTCAGCGCCAAGTGGGGCCGCTGGCGCAACAGCAGGTTGGCCACCGTGAGGCCAGCGGTGCCAGCGCCGACGATCAGGACCCGGGGCGGACCACTGGCATCGCCATCCATGCCGAAGCTTGGTGACATCACAGTCAAAACTCATGCCCTCATCGTGGTTGCGTGTTATGGCGTACCTACCCGCTGGTCAAAATCAGCGAACACCAATGAAAAAGCCCGGAATGAATCCGGGCGGAGCACCGCCAGGCCGCTATCGGGTAGCCGAAGCGAGCCGATGCTCATTCAGGGATGGCTGGGCGAGAGTCAAAGTCTCACTAACCAATCGCCGGGGCTGTCAGGGCCACAGGCTGGGAGGCGATGGTTGCCAGATCGAGGGGGAAGTTGTGTACGTTGCGCTCGTGCATCGCCTCAATGCCGAGACCGCCACGGTTGAGCACATCGGCCCAGGTGTCGATCAGTCTTCCCTGGTGGTCGAGAATCGAGTGGTTGAAGTTCAGGCCGTTGAGGTTGAACGAGAAGCTCACCACGGCCAGGGCGGCAAACCAGATGCCCACCACCGGCCAGGCGGCCAGAAAGAAGTGCAGACTGCGGCTGTTGTTGAAGGAGGCGTACTGGAAGATCAGCCGACCGAAGTAGCCATGGGCGGCGACGATGTTGTAGGTCTCTTCCTCCTGGCCGAATTTGTAACCACGGTTCTGGGATTCGTTTTCGGTGGTTTCACGCACCAGGGAGCTGGTGACCAGGGAGCCGTGCATGGCCGAGAACAGGCTGCCGCCGAAAACGCCGGCCACACCGAGCATGTGAAAGGGATGCATCAGCACATTGTGCTCGGCCTGGAGCACCAACATGAAGTTGAAGGTGCCGGAGATTCCCAGGGGCAGGGAATCGGAAAAAGAGCCCTGGCCGATGCCATAGACCAGCAGCACCGCGGTGGCGGCTGCCACGGGGGCGGAATAGGCCACCGCAATCCAGGGGCGCATGCCTAGCCGGTAGCTGAGTTCCCACTCCCGGCCCATCCAGCAGAAGATGCCGATCAGGAAGTGGAAGATGATCAGTTGATAGGGGCCACCGTTGTAGAGCCATTCGTCGAGGCTGCTCGCTTCCCAGATGGGATAGAAGTGCAGGCCAATGGCATTGCTGGACGGCACAACGGCCGCTGTGATGATGTTGTTGCCATAGAGCAGGCCACCGCTCACGGGTTCCCGCACGCCGTCAATGTCAACCGGTGGTGCGCCGATGAAGGCGAGCACAAAGCAGACCGTGGCAACGAGCAGGCAGGGAATCATCAGCACCCCGAACCAGCCCACATAGAGGCGGTTGTCGGTGCTGGTGATCCAGTCCTGGAAAGATCTCCAGGGGTTACCCCGGGAACGGGACAGGGAAGTGGTCGTCATGGCAGGTCAGGCGCGGTGGGATCGAAAGGCAAAGGACAAAGCTGGCAAGCGCAGCGCAGCCCTTCGTCAACCCCGAACAACGGGGCAGAGAAGCCCGTGACCGAGCTTCCATGGCTTGCGCATAACACGTTAGCGTTGAAAGCGCTTATGCGGTGAAAGGCAATATGGGACTTTCTGCTCCTCTCGGTGGCCCGCTACGCGGCGGCCCGAGGCTCGCTCTGCGCTGGGTCGGCTGGAGAGCAGTTCTGGCAACTGTTCTGATGGGCTTGCTGCTGGCCCTGGCCCTGGTCCTGTCACAGCCGCTGCCGCTGCAGGCAGCCGACAGGTCGCCGGACTGGACGCTCCATGATTCAGCTGGTCGCCACTGGGGTCTGAACCTGTTAGTGGCATCCGATGCCACCGAGGCCTCCGGTTGGCGCCTGCGACTCCATGGCCGCTCCCCCGGTCTGAGACTGGATCATCAGCGGCCGCTGCGGCTGCGTGATGGCCTCGGCCACAGCTGGGAGCTGCCCAACCGCAGTGCTGAATTGGTGAGCGGCATCGGGGCTCTGATCCCGCAGTCATCGGCCCAATTCGATGCAATCGCCCTGGTGCCCAGGCCAAGCGAGGTGATTCCCCTCCAGCTGGCGATACCGCTCGAACCCGTCGACGAGCCAGCCGTCGATGGCTCAGCCATCGACCATCCAGCCATGGACCATCCAGCCATGGACCATCCAGTCATGGACAACGTAGCCGTGAACAACGCAGCCATGGACAGCACGGCCCTGGTGATGCTGCCACCCGAATTGGTCCGGGCCCTGCATGGCCTGCCAACCTCGCCCCGGAGCTAACCACGCCTGCAGTGACCTCGTGGCCCGGTGTCGTCAGGTGCGGTGCTCCAGGGCGCTGCTCCCACCGCTGGGCTTGCTGCTGTCGGCTTCGGCGATGACCTGCGTCGGGGTCGATCGGGTGGCGACACGGTGCCGGGAGCAGTGGTCGACAGGCGGCCAGCCCCACACTTGTCAAGCCAGTCTCAAGCTGGCGCAAGGGGTTGTCGGCTGCAGCACCTGGACCGCTGCCTACAGTTCCGGTTCCCCTTGCCAGGCGGGCATGAAGCCTCTGCCGCAACCCGAGGCGCTGCGCCAGCCGGCCGCCTTCGGGCTTGCTGATCTGGCCGTGATCCTTGGGGTGTTGACCCTGCTGACGCTGATCGCCCACGTGGGTGCCGGGGCGATGGTGAGCTTCCGGCCACCGGAGATCAGCCCCAGCATTTCGCTCGATCCCCGCAACCTGCCGGACTATGCCGGCCGCTCAACCCTGCGCATGTTCATCGCTCTGGCGGCGTCCATGCTGTTCACCCTCGTCTACGGCTCACTCGCCGCCCATAACCGCCGGGCTGAACGGGTGCTGGTGCCCCTGCTCGACATCCTGCAGTCGGTGCCGGTGCTGGGCTTTCTCTCAATCACGGTGACTGGCTTCATCGCCCTGTTCCCCGGCAGTCTGCTGGGCTTGGAGGCGGCGTCGATCTTCGCGATTTTCACGAGCCAGGTCTGGAACATGACCTTCTCCTTCTATCAGTCGCTGCGCACGGTGCCCAAGGAACTCACCGAAGCCGCCAGCTTGTATCAGCTCTCCCGCTGGCAGCGCTTCAGCCGGCTGGAATTGCCCAGTGCCGCGATCCCACTGCTCTGGAACGCGATGATGAGCTTCGGCGGTGGTTGGTTTTTCGTGGCCGCCAGTGAGGCGATCAGCGTTCTCAACCACGACTACACCCTGCCGGGGATCGGCTCCTACGTGGCCGCTGCTGTCAGAGCCCGCGATCTACCGGCTCTGGGTTGGGCCAGCCTGACGATGGCGGTGGTGATTCTGTTGGTGGATCAGCTGTTCTGGCGGCCGCTGGTGGCCTGGTCCGATCGCTTCCGCCTCGAGCAGAGCGGCTCCGGTGATGCCCCCGAATCCTGGGTGTTGGACCTGCTCACCACCGCGCGCGTGCCGCAGCTGCTGGGCACGGCCCTCGCGCCACTGGCCGATCGTCTTGATCTGCTGCTGTCCGCCTTGCTCGGCCGCAGCCAGGACAGCGTTGCCGAACCACAGCAGGCCGGTAGTGATCGCCTGTTCAACCTCTCCCTGCTGCTGGTGAGCGCGGTGCTGGTGAGCGTGTTGGTGCATTTCGTGCTGGTGCGGGTGGGCATCATCGAGGTGACCACCACCTTCTGGTTAGGCGTGCACACCCTGGGTCGCGTCACCATCCTGCTGTTGCTGGCCACCCTGATCTGGACGCCGATCGGCGTGATGATCGGCTTTCAGCCGCAGCTGGCGCGGCGTCTGCAACCTCTGGTGATGTTCCTGGCGTCGTTTCCAGCCAACTTCATCTTTCCCTTCGCCACCCTGTTCTTCATCCGCAACCACATCAGCCTCGACTGGGGTTCGATTCTGCTGATGGCTCTGGGCTCCCAGTGGTACATCCTGTTCAACTCGATCGCCGGCGCCCAGATGATTCCCTCCGATCTGCGCGAGATGGCTGATGACGTGGGCCTGCAGGGTCTGCAGCGTTGGCGCCAATTGATCATTCCCGGCATCTTTTCGGCCTGGGTCACCGGCGGCGTGACCGCCTGTGGTGGCGCCTGGAACGCCAGCATCGTTTCCGAAGTGGTGAGCTGGGGAGGCACCACCCTGCAGGCCGACGGCCTGGGGGCCTACATCGCCGACGCCACCACCCATGGCGACTGGCCCCGCATCGCCCTGGGGATCGGAATGATGAGTCTGTTCGTGGTGGGCTTCAACCGTTTGTTCTGGCGGCGCCTCTATGGCCTGGCCGAACGCCGTTATCACCTCTGAACATCAGCCCCGACCCCTCGTTTGCGTCTGTTCTTTTGTGTCCATCCGCTCCACTGGCCATGGCTCTGATCACGGTTGAGAACGTTTCCAAGCGCTTTCCCTTGCCGGATGGCAAAGGCGAGTTCACCGTGCTGGGGGACGTGAGCCTGGCGGTGAAGGCCGGCGAAGTGGTGGCCCTGCTCGGGCGCAGTGGCAGTGGCAAAAGCACCCTGCTGCGGATCATGTCGGGTTTGATTCGCCCCAGCCAAGGTGTGGTGTGCAGCAATGGCCAGCCGCTGCGCGGGGCCAACCCCAACCTGGCGATGGTGTTCCAGAGCTTCGCTCTGCTGCCCTGGCTCACCGTGCAGGACAACGTTGAACTGGGCCTGGCGGCCCGGCATGTGCCGCGGCAGCAGCGGCGCGAGCGGGCCCTCAAAGCGATCGACCTTGTCGGTCTTGACGGCTTTGAGAACGCCTACCCCAAGGAGCTCTCCGGTGGCATGAAGCAACGGGTGGGTTTCGCCCGCGCCTTTGTGCTGGAGCCGGAGGTGCTGTTCATGGATGAACCATTCAGCGCCCTTGATGTGCTGACAGCTGAAAACCTGCGGGGAGAAATCGATGATCTCTGGAATGCCGGCACCTTCCCCTCCAAGAGCATCCTGATCGTCACCCACAACATCGAGGAGGCCGTGTATCTGGCGGATCGGGTCGTGATTCTGGGCTCCAAACCCGGCCGTATCCGTGGGGAGCTGGCGGTGAATCTGCCTCGTCCCCACGACCGCAGCAGCCCACGCTTCAAGGCACTGGTGGATTACATCTATTCGGCGATGACCAACCCCGACATCGAGGTGAGCGGCGAGGTGGCCGGTCGCGAAAGGCTGCCCCACGCCCAGCGCCAGGCGATCTCCCCCTTTGCCAAGGCCCTGCCCCACGTGCGGGTCGGTGGGATCAGCGGCCTGCTGGAGCTGATTGCGGAGAAGGGAAAAGGGCTCGACGACATCCCGCTGCTGGCCCAGCGGCTGCAGCTGGAGGTGGATGATCTGCTGCCCCTGCTCGATGCGGCCGTGATGCTGGGCTTCGCCGAGGTGACGAATGGTGATGTGCGGCTCACCCCGATCGGCAGCGACTTTGCCACCACCACGATTCAACGCAGCAAGGACCTGTTTCGCCAGCAGGCGCTGGGCCGGATTCCGGTGCTCAGCAGCATCGTCCACACTCTGCAGGAGAAGGAGAATCAGGCGATGCGCGCCGATTTCTTCCTCGGCATCTGGGATGACTACTTCCCCCTGGAGGAGGCGGAGCGGCAGTTGGCCACAGCGGTGGACTGGGGTCGTTATGGCGAACTGTTCGAATACGACGCCAGCGAAGGGCGCTTCCATCTGGCGCGCTGAGGGCCAGTGCCTCCTGGCCCTGGACCGCCAGACTGGCGGAAGGCATCCATCTGGCCTTGCCGATTTCTGATCGAGGCTGAAATGGATGCTTTCCGGCCTGAATGGACTGGCGATGGCAGCCCGCATCTGTGCCCTGCACGGCGGCCAAATTCAACTGAGCAGTGAACTTGGAGCAGGCAGCTGTTTCGTGCTGGATTTGCCCACAATGGTTGATGTTAATTCATGCTGACAAAACGAAAGTGCAAATAAACCGAAGACTCGGCCGCTAACCTAACTGCTGCAATCTTTGCCCCAGCGTTGATAACAGAGGCCATTGTCGCGGCAGTCCACCCGCTTGAGGGGATGCTGAAACTTCTCAGACAGAGCATCCTGAACGATGACCGACGGAGCGGCGCCTAGAAACTCCTTGCTGACCTTGCAAGCAGCGGCAGCAAAGCATGCGCTCGGCAGCAACAGGGTGCAGGACAGGCAACCAAGAAGCAGCCAGTTCGAAGATAGCATCATCCGCTGATGTAGTAATGTCATCGATCGGGATATCAGTCTCATCAGGATGCGGGGTCAGTGATCTTCAGTATTCGTGAGACTTTAGACCAAAAAACAAGTTTGCCCCGTCCAACGAAGACCACAATCAGTGAATTGGCCGTCTCCCTGGCAACGTCCCAGCAAGTCTAGGAGAACCTGAGGCTATGAAGCTGGCGAATGCAAGGTAGAAGATACGCCGGCCCTGGCTGGGTCGGATCAGTCCTTGGCTCTTGATCTGCGGCGCGTGCGAAACCACATCATCAGCCCCGTAATAATCAACAGCAGCAGACAAAAGCCAAGCACATAAGCGTAATAAGGTTGTAGGTTTATCGGTCCAAAATGGCCGCTATGAATTTGAAGCAGCCAGTCAGCCTCAATCTCCTTCTGTTCAAGAATGCTGAAGATCACGCCGGTTATGGCTGTGAGCATCAGTGGCAGGGCGGCAATCGGCACGATCGCCCGATGAGCAGAGCGAGATGATTGGAACATGGCAGGTGGGAGAGATGAGGATGGCCAATCTTGGTCGGAGCAAACAGAAGCAAGTGATCTTAATGCCTAACTTTTAAAATTCGAAAGTGGTCTCAACCAGGCTACAAGAGTAGTAATGGACTCTTCGGAGGGGGCCTGCAATCGCCCACATATCCTCCTGGCCGGGACCCGGCCACTGAAGATGACGGTTCACTCACGGCGAACCGATCGTCAACGGATCGAAGATTTCATCGATCGCCACCATATTGCCGCAATCGGCAATGTAGCCACAATTTTGCTGGAAGACCATCTCCAGTTCATTCAGATCCCCGTGACAGAACGCTGAATCGGCAACTTGAGCTGAGCGCAACACCGTATGTAGCAGATCCATTCCATTATAACTGGTATCGAAGTTCAATCCCAGCCATCGTTGAACGTGGTTCCCCCGTCGGCGCCCTGAGCTGTGTTCATCAGATAGGTGTCGAGCCCCCAAAAGCATCGGCACCAAGACCGTGCTCACTGTCGGGCATGGAGCATTTTGGCAAGCGCCACCGCCAGAAGCTCAACGAGCTGCTGGGTAGGTGTTTTGGCAGTTCGCCCTCGGATTCATCTTCCTGAGGCTTCTGGTCCAGCTGGACGTGGACGTCCCCCCAGACCACCCTCTGGCGAATGGAGGCCAATCTGGTGATAGCCACTGAACAAGCCAATCGTGCTGGCTTGACTCTGGCTCCATCAGCATCGGCCAGGGTGATCCAGTTGCCTCAGAATATTCCTAAGATTGGGTAGCTGGTGGAGCTGGGAGCTTTGTACAACTTGCTCCTAGTTCACTCCTGTGACTTCGAGGGTACAATCATTCCAATCGTAATCTGAAAATGTGCCCTGCAGATCCTCAAAGCTGAGTTTATTCTGGCCGAGTAGCCGAAGCTGTTGGGGCGCTTCACTGCTTGAGTTGCCTGGCATGGCACTGAATACCATGCCTCCGGGAGTTCTTAGAACCGGTGCGTAGATGCCGTCGTGCAGGACGTTCCATTTCAAGTTCGATGTCACCCGTCTACCGCCCTGTTGGTGCTGGAAGTCGGAATCGAGAAGAGAGTCGATCTGCTCGCGGAATTGGGAACTGTTGATTAAGATTCGATCCGATCCCACGGTGTATTCGGGCAAGCCTGTGACTGGATCAAGATTGAGCTTGACAAAGCCCAGTTTGTTCTCGAAGTCACAGTCTGTACTCACCTTGAGGTTGAGTATCTGGCCCTTGGTGAGTTGCAGCAAGGCTTCGGAGGCGCGGCCCTGGGCAGCGGCGATGCGATCGAGGGCGGAGAGAGTGAAGCTCTGATCTGCAGTCATCACACCGAAGTGCAAGCTGGATTGGTCTTCACCTGTCGTGTTCCGAACGATGACGTTGTATCCCGGAGCCCCATCTCTTTCGTAGACCTCTGTTGTGAAGGGATCAGCGCCAAGTCCGTCGCTTGAGAGCAACTGAAAGTCCAGGCGGTCGCCTACCTGTACGAGAAATATCCCTTCGCCGAGGGATTGCAGCTGGCTGGCATCGGCAGTGGTGCCACCGATGGTTCCGAGGATCTCGTAGGTTCCATCCCGTCTCGTGCGAAGGATCTGCAAATGCAGGGGACGTTTCCCATGCTGCTGCTCGACGTTGAGGCGGATGGGGAGGATGCCGAAATCCTCGCTTGCAATCCTGATGGATTGGCCTTCTAGTACCAGGGAAGGGTTATTGGCATGGGGCTTCAGGAATTGGCCAAACCAGTCGATGAAGTTCTGGTCGGTACCGCCGGGGTTCGCGGGGGATGCGAAAAGGCCATTGAGGAAAGTCTGGCGGTGGGAGGCGTCGCTTACGGGCACCAGATTCACCTGGGGACCGCCCGCTTCAACTATGCCAGGGTCGACGAGTTCGACCGGCAGGGCTTCGTCGCTTCCCCCGTACCATGCCTTGAGCGGTGATGAGTATTTCCTGTAGCGGGGTGAATTGAGCGATAACTGTTGCAGAAACTTTTGGGCAACGCTTCCTGGTTGATTCAGAGCATCTTCTACCATGAAATCTTGACCCGCAAATCCAGGAATTGTGGTCCAGATTGGCTTGCCTTCACGCATAATCTTAATCCGCCAAGAATCATTACTGAATACATCTGCCGGGCCAAATGTTACAACTGAACTTCCTTCAGATGCAAAGCTGCTGAGTATCTCACGGTAGGTTACGGCGTAGGGATTCGCAATTAATACTCCCTGTGAATCTTTTCGATCTGGAATCACTACGTCCTTGACCAAGCTTTTGAACAGTCCATCCAGGCCATACCAGTACTCATAGCTCTTGAAGAGGATGGCAGCGCATAGTGGCAGCCATGGGCCAGGATCCAGGGGAATCGAGGGTTCATTCAGTGCACGACTCAGCCACCAGCGGGTAGTCGCTTCCATTTCATTGAACGGGCTCTGGATTGCCGTGGCAGCAACCGGTCTGACTGACCGACACAAGTCCAAGAACCCATGCGAGAGCATGGGTCTCAGGTCATTGGGTGGGCAGGGAGCCATGGGAGTTTGGGGTTCTCACACCAAACCAAACCCCAGTGGTTTCCCCGACCCGTCTCCATGCTGAGC
>JAPLIB010000097.1 GCA_026389335.1 Cyanobacteriota bacterium
CAAGCCCACGAACCAGCGGAACAACAGGTTGTAGTGGAGCTGCTCCAGCAGCAGCCTCTGGGAGCGGATCCCGTAGAACGCCTGCAGTAGCGAGGCCAGCAGCAGCTGCTCCGGTGGAACCGATGGGCGCCCTTCCAGGGCGTACAGCCTGCAGAAGGTGGGATTGAGTCGATCAAGGGACTGATCCGCCAACCTGCGAAACCGCCGGAGCGGATGGCTGGCCGGGATCAGCTCCTCGATCGAGACGTAGGAGAACAAAGAGCCGCTGCGCTCCTGTTTGGCCTCGCCTCAACGAATGGGCCGCTGCCCAAATCTGGCAGAGGTGGCTGGGTTTTTCAGCGAACTCCTAAGCCGCGATTGTCACCTTGTTGATGCGGCTGCCGTTTTGCAGCTTCAGCACCACCTCAAGGTCGCCGGTGTGACCGAACACGGTGTGCACGCCATCAAGGTGGGGCGTGGCGCCATGGCACAGGAAGAACTGACTGCCACCGGTGTTCTTGCCCGCATGGGCCATCGACAGGCTGCCGGCCTGATGCTTGTTCTTGTTGATCTCGCACGGAATCATGTAGCCCGGTCCACCGGTTCCGGCCTGGCCCCGGGCTCCTTCGCGGGAGTTGGGGCAGCCGCCCTGGGCCATGAAGCCCGGGATCACCCGGTGAAACGCCAGGCCGTCATAGAAGCCCTCGTTGGCGAGTTTCACGAAGTTGGCCACGGTGCCGGGGGCATCGGCCTCAAACAGTTCAATCGTGATGCTGCCGGCATCGGTATCCATCAGGGCCTTGGTCACGGTCGCTCGCTTGAGGAGGGATCAATCCTGCCAGGCCAGGCACGGCGCCAGCGGGGGGAGGGCCGAACCAGTCAACAAGTCCGGAGCCCTGCAGCCGGTTCGAGCCGCCACTGGGGCCTGGCCTGGCCCTCGGTTGGCTTCCAGGCCGTTGCCGGGCCTGCAGTAAAACGAGTCGAGATCCATCCCTCCCAGCCATGAACGCTTCCCGCGGTTCCGCCAGCACCCAGCTGGATCTGCCGCAGGCGCGGCTCGGCGTGCTCGGCGGCAGTGGCCTCTACGCCATGGAAGGGCTCGAGGATCTGCGCGAACTCACGCTCGATACCCCCTACGGCCAACCCTCCGACAGCCTGCGGCTCGGTCGCATCGGCGATCTTGAGGTGGTGTTCCTGGCCCGGCATGGCCGCCAGCACACCTACACCCCCACCGAAGTGCCCTACCGGGCCAATCTCTGGGCCCTGCGGTCGCTCGGCGTGCGCTGGATTCTGTCGGTGTCCGCCGTCGGCTCCCTGCAGGAGGAACTGCGCCCGCTCGACATGCTGGTGCCCGATCAGTTCATCGATCGCACCCACCAGCGGCCGCTGAGCTTTTTCGGCGAGGGGGCCGTGGCCCACGTCACCGTCGCCGATCCCTATTGCGCCGTGCTCAGCCGCATCCTCGCCGATGTCGGCGACAGCTTGATGCCCGAGGGTAGTCGCCTGCACCGCGGCGGCACCTATCTCTGCATGGAGGGGCCCGCCTTCTCCACCCGCGCCGAATCCGAGCTTTACCGCTCCTGGGGCTGTGATGTGATCGGCATGACCAACCACACCGAAGCCAGACTGGCCCGCGAGGCGGAGATGGCCTACGCGACCCTCGCCATGGTCACCGACTACGACTGCTGGCACCAGGAGCACGCCTCTGTCAGCGTCGAGATGGTGCTCGCCAATCTCAAGGCCAACGCCAGCCTGGCCCAGCAGATCGTGCGCCTGGCCGCTGAACGGGTGGCGGCCCTGCGCCCCCCCAGCAGCGCCCACCACGCCCTGCGCCATGCCCTGATGACCCCGATGGAGGCCGTACCCGCCGCCACCCGCCAGCGCACCGATCTGTTCACAGCCCCCTACTGGGGCCCTTACGGAGCTGCCGACTCCGCAGGCACCGGCGACGCCGGCAACTGAGCCCCCAGGGCCGCCAAAGCCGAGCGCAGGCCGGGGCCGTGCTCGGCCATCGCCCCTTGGGCGGCCTCCAGTTCGATGTCAGCGGCGGCCATCAACAGGGCCAGCCGCACCGAGCCTTCGGCCTGCTGCAGCAGCTCCCTGCCGCGCTGGCGGCTCAGGTCGGCCAGATCGGCGAGGATGCGCAGGGCCCGGTCCTCCAGCTTGGCGTTGGTGACGGCCACATCCACCATGCGGTTGCCATACACCTTGCCCAGCTTCACCATCACGCCGGTGGAGAGGATGTTGAGGGCCATCTTGGTGGCGGTGCCGGCCTTGAGCCGCGTGGAGCCGGTGAGCAGTTCGGGGCCGGTGAGCAGGCGGATGTCGATGTCGCAGGGCATCGCCACCTGGTCGGTGGGCACACAGGCGATCGCGATCGCCAGCGCGCCGATCGCCTTGGCCATGCTGAGGGCACCGAGCACATAGGGGGTGGTGCCACCGGCGGCGATCCCCACCAGGCAGTCGCCAGGGCCGAAGCCCCGCTGCTCAAGATCGGCCACACCGGCCCCGAACAGATCTTCCAGGCCTTCGGAGCTGCGCAGCAGGGCGGCGGCTCCGCCGGCCAGCACCCCCTGCACCAGCTCCGGCGCCGAGCAGAAGGTGGGCGGGCATTCGGCCGCATCCAGCACCCCCAGCCGCCCCGAAGTGCCGGCCCCCAGATAGAACAAGCGGCCGCCACGCTGCAGGCGAGCGGCGATGCCATCCACCGCTTCAGCCAGGGGCTGGGCAGCGGCGGCCACCGCCTCCTGCGGGCGGCGATCGTTCTCGCAGAACAGCTCCACTAGGGCTGCCGTGTCGAGCTGGTCGAGGTTTTCGCTCAGGGCATTGGCCTGCTCGGTGAGCAGATGGCCCCGGCTCCACAGCTGGCTGCCGCTGAGGCTGGCGAGCGGCTCCGCCAACGTGCCGCCCGGGCCTGGCCCGGCCGCCCTCAGGCCAGCCGGGCCAGGTTCCTGTGGCTGCGGTACTGCGGGGTCCGTTTCCACGGGATTCGTTTCTGCTCGGCCGGTTTCAGCCTGCCCCGTTGCCGGGCGGGCAGTCTCAACTTGGACAGGTTGGGCTTGTCCTGCCTGGGCTTGCCCAATTGCAGTTGGCCCAATTGCAGTTAGCCCAGTTGCAGTCGGTCCGATAGCAGTCGGTCCAATAGCAGTCGGCCCGATTTCAGCCTGAACGCTGTCAGCCTGAGCCATATCGCCCTGGCCCATTCCAACCTGGCTCGTGCTGTCGCACCGTGCACCGGCGTCACTCACAGCAGGCCCTCCAGCCGGCGGCGGAAGGCTTCCAGTTCGGGATCGCCGCTGCCGGCGCCAGCACCACTGGAACCAGCATCGCTGGAACGAGCACGGTTGGATCCAGCCGGGGGCTCGTCGGCCACAAGCTGCTCCTTCCAGGTGCTCACATCCATGTTGCGCTCCGGTGGCGCAATCAGCAGCCGCTCCTCATCGCTGTTGGGCAGGAAGCCAGCCGGCACGAATCGCCCCTCATAGCCCGCATCACGGCAGAACTGTTCCAGCTCCTCGCGATCGATCAGCTCAACGCTGGGAACCGGGAAATCCTGCGCTTCCAGCAGCCCCGCATAGCGCTCGGCATCATCGGGATCCTCAAACATCAACACCACGGTGCGGCCATTCAGCTCCAGGGAGTGGATGCCCTCCTGGTCGCTGCCGGCGTCAAACAGGAGCACATGCACCGGCCCGAAGGCGGACTCTCTCGGGGGCACGATCAGCGAGGCTGCAATGGGGTCAGTGTCTCATCCGGGGTCGAGCTGGCAAACCTGGCCCAGGCCGCAGATGGGACCCAGGTCGAAATCCTGTAGCCAGAGCCCAATGGGGCCCAGGCCCCAACCGAGGGCCCAGGTGGCATCTGCGTCCAAGGCTGCAACCGTGCCAGGGTTCATCTGCAGCCCGGCACTCAACGGGGCTCAGACTCAACCGAGGCCCAGAACTCAACCGAGGTCGGGGTCTGCTCCAGCGGCAGCCTGCCGCCGCTCCCCCTCCAGCTGGCGCAGACGCCCGTAGAGCGCCAGCTCATCGTCCCCCAGGCCGTCGTCGATCACAATCCTGATCTCTACCAATTGGTCGCCGCGTCGTTCCGCCAGGCTCTGGCCCCGGCCCCGCAGCCGCAGCATCCGTCCACTGGAGGAGCCCGCCGGCACCCGCAACCGCACCGGCCCTTCCAGGGTGGGCACCACCACCTGGGCTCCGAGGGCCGCTTCCGCCGGCGACAGTTCCAGTTTGTACAGCACCCGCAGACCATCAATGCGCAGCCCCTCGGCGGTGCGCACCCGCAGCTGCAGGAAATGATCGCCACCGCCGGTGGCCAGGCCGTGGAGGCACAACCGCCAGCCATCGCCGGCCAGCGGTGGGGTCCACACCTCCACCACGGTGCCGTCGCGCAGTTCCAGTTCCAGCCGTTCGCCCGTGAGCGCCTGCTCCGGCGAGAGCTCCACCAGGGTTTCCTCATCGCTGCTGGCCGGCACCGGCGGTGGCGAAGGCGGCGCGGTCGCCACGCGACCCGGCCCGGCGGCGTCGGGCTGCTGCTGATCCAGCGGCTGGGCGGCAACGCCGCTGTCCCCATCCGCTTCGCTTTGGGGCGCCGCGCCACTTCTTACATCGCCACGGCCCCGATCACCATTGCCTGCCGCCTCTGTCCGTGGCCGGCCGCCGAAGAGATCAGCCAGATAGTCCTCGAAGTCGGGGAACCCGGTGCTGTAGGGATCGCGATCGCCGGGATCGGCTGCGGACCCGTAAGCGTCCGCGCCGCTCTCCCAGGCCCGGCGGCGGCTTGGATCCGAGAGCACCGCATAGGCCTCATTCAGCCGTTTGAAGCGCTCCTCGGCGCTCGGATCGTTGTCATTGAGGTCCGGATGCCAGCGGCGGGCCTGCTGCCGGAAGGCCCGCTTGAGCTCTTCCGCTTCGGCGCCGGGTTGCACGCCCAGCACCTGCCAGTGGTCGGCGCCAGCCAGGGTTGAGGGGTCAGAACGGGGACGAGGGCTCACGGAGATCAGCCGTCGGACCAGGGATCATCCTGCAGCTCCTGCGGCCGCGGGCGGGACCATTCGCCCTGATCGGCCCGCTGCCGACCCTCCGACCGGGAAGGGGCGTCAGCCTCCCGCTCCTCCGGTAGCGATCGCGGCCGGCGCGCCGCCTCGGCTGGCTGGCGATCGAAACCAGGCTCGCCGCCGGCGTCCCGGTCGCGATCACCGCTGCGACTATTGATGCGATCACTGCTGCGACCACCCTTGCGATCGTCAATGCGATCGTCGCTGCGATCGCGGTCCCCCGCGTTGCTGCGGCCGCTGTCCCGGTCGCCGTTGAAGGCACGCTCCCGCTCGCTGAAGCGCTCCCGCTCGCTGTCCCGGTCCCAGCCACCGTTGCTGGCGCTGTTACCCAAGCCGCTGGCGCCAGCAGCCAAATCGGCGGTGCTGCCACCCAGGAGGCTGCCGCCCAGCGAGCTGCTGCGGCCACGGTCCCGCTCGTTGTCGCGCCAATCAGGGTTCGACTCACCCCGCTCACGATCCAGCCGATCGCGCTCACTCCGACCGCGCTCACCCCAGTCGCGTTCGGGGCGTTCCCGTTCCCCAAGCCTGCGATCGTCGGCTCCCCGGGACGTCCCCTGCCCGTCGTCGCTCCCGCGGTAGGCCCCGCCAGCACTGCCGCCGCCAGTCCTCCCACCCCCGGATCCCCCGCCCCCATAGCTCGTGGCTTCGTAGCGGGTACCCCCGGAGCCATAGCCAGTGGCGTCAAAACTGCCGGAGCCGAAAAAGCCCGAACCAAAGGCGCTGCGGCCAGAAGCAGCGCCGCCACTGCCTACGCCGACACTGCCCACGCCGCCATTACCCACGCCGCCACCGCCACTCCAACTGCCACTGCCACTGCCACCGATGCCACCGGATCGGGAGCTGCTGGCCCAGGGATCGCCCCGGCCGCCCCGATCCCAGTCATCCCAGTCGTCGTCGGCGAACAATTCGTCCTTGAGCGAGCCGAGCGTGTTCTTGAGGCCCTGCAGCGGCCCGGTTTCAGCACGCCGCTCACTCATCAGCCGCCGGTTGAGACCAAACAGGGCCTCCTGCAACTGGCTCACCGCCAGCTCCAGTTCGGCCGCATCTTCCGCGCTCAGCAGATCCTGCACGTCCCGCACCGCCATCTCCACCGAGCGCTGCTGGCGTTCGGCGCCGTAGGGGCCCAGTTCGAGGGCGGCATCCCGCAACCGGCGTTCGGCCTGGGCCACCAGCGTCTGAGCCTTGTTGCGGCGGTCGATCTCCGTCCGCTTGCGGCGATCCTCCACCGCCTTCAGCTCCGCCTCCGCCAGCAAGGCCGCAATCTCCTGCTCGCTGAGGTTGGAGCCGCCCTGAATCGTCACGCTCTGCTGGCGTCCGGTGGTGCGATCGGTGGCCGACACCTGCAACAGACCGTTGGCATCGATGTCAAAGGACACCTGCACCTGGGGCACCCCCCGCGGCGCCGGCGGGATGCCGGAAAGCCGGAAGCGCCCGAGCGACTTGTTATCCGGCGCCATCTGGCGCTCCCCTTGCAGCACGTGGATTTCCACCGAGTTCTGATTCGCTTCCGAGGTGCTGAACAGATCAGATTTGCGCACCGGAATCGGCGTGTTGCGCGGGATCAGCACCTTCACCACACCGCCGATCGTCTCCAGCCCCAGCGAGAGCGGGGTGACGTCGTTAAGCATCAGATCCCGCAGTTCGCCGGTGAGGATGCCGGCCTGCACCGCCGCGCCGATGGCCACCACCTCATCGGGGTTCACCGACTGACAGGGTTCGCGCGGAATCAGGGTGCGCACCATTTCCTGCACCATCGGCATCCGGGTGGAGCCCCCCACCAGCACCACGTCATCGATGTCTTCGGCAGCGAGGCCGGAATCGCGCAGGGCCCGCTGCACCGGCCGCAGCAGCCGATCGAGCAGATCAGGACAGAGCGCTTCGAAGCCGCGGCGCTCGAGACTGGTTTCGATGTGCAGCGGCCCCTCGGGCCCGGTGGCGATGAAGGGCAGCGACAGGGGGGTGCTCTGCACGCCGGAGAGCTCGATCTTGGCCTTCTCGGCGGCTTCGGTGAGGCGTTGCAATGCCTGACGATCGCGGCGCAGATCGAGGCCATGCTCCTTGAAGAAGCCATTCGCCACCCAGTCGACGATGCGCCGATCCCAGTCATTGCCCCCCAACTGGGTGTCACCGCTGGTGGCCTTCACATCAAAGACGCCATTGGCGATGCGGAGCACTGACACATCAAAGGTGCCGCCCCCAAGGTCGAACACCAGCACCTGCTTCACCGCACTGCGATCGAAGCCGTAGGCCAGGGCCGCCGCCGTCGGTTCATTGAGGATGCGCTCCACTGTGATCCCCGCCAGCCGGCCGGCATCGCGGGTGGCCTGGCGCTGAGCATCGTCGAAATAGGCCGGCACGGTGATCACCGCCGCCTCCACCGCCTCGCCCAGGTAGGTAGCGGCGTCATCCACCAGCTTGCGCAGGATGCTGGCCACCAGCTCCTCCGGCGCGTATTCCCGTTCGGTGACGGGGCAGACCACGCGCACATTGCCCTGGTCGTTTGCCCGCACCGTGTAGGGCACACCGAGGCTGCTCTCCTCCAGCTCGTCCCAGCGGCGGCCGACGAAGCGCTTGAGATTGGCGAAGGTGTTGCGGGGGTTCAGCACCAGCTGGCGGCGGGCCAGCTGGCCCACCAGCAGTTCCTGATCCCGACTGAAGCCCACCACCGAGGGCGTGGTACGCCCACCCTCGGCATTGGCAATGACCTGAGGTCTGCCGCCTTCGAGCACGGCCACCACCGAGTTGGTGGTGCCCAGGTCGATGCCAACGATCCGCCCCATGAAACCCTGCTTTCAACTCCAAGCTACCGGCACTGGTCAGATCCCAAGCCTGATCCAGACGTTAATCCGAGCTTAATCGGTGAACACCGATGCCCTTCGTAGATTCCAGCAGGATGAATCCAGCCCCATCACGGCTGGCCTGCCACTGCCGCCCGCGGCCCGGAACCCACCCTGTAGCGCCTTGCCCTCTTCCCCTGACCCGTGCCGGCCCATCACCCCATGACCAGCGATCAAGGGCTTAGCGCTGACGCTCTGTTCACCCTGAGGCGGCGACCCACCAGCGAAAAACTCCTGGATCTGGGCTTCCGCCAGCTCACCCTCGCCCTGGCTTCCCTGGTGGCGATCGTGCTGCTGGCGATCCTGATCACCGTGTTCCAGGGGTCGCGCGAGGCGATGGCCAGCTTCGGCCTGCGTTTCCTCGTCACCTCAGCCTGGGACCCGGTCAACGAGCAGTACGGGGCCTTCGTCGCCATCTACGGCACCCTGGTGAGCTCGCTCCTGTCGCTGGCGATTGCCGTGCCCCTGGGGGTGGGGACGGCCATCTTCATCACCGAAGATCTGATTCCGAGGCGCCTGCGCGAACTGATCGGTCTGATGGTGGAACTGCTGGCGGCGATTCCGTCCGTGGTGCTGGGCCTGTGGGCGATCTTTGTGATGGAGCCGGCAATCCGGCCCGCCCTCGAATTGCTGCATCAGCTGCTGGGCTGGACCCCGTTCTTCGCCTCCACGCCGCAGGGCCCGGGCATGGCGCCAGCGATTCTGATCCTGGTGGTGATGGTGCTGCCGATCATCACCGCCATCTCCCGCGATGCCCTCAATCAGGTGCCGATCGAGCTGCGCCAGGGGGCCTACGGCGTCGGTACCACGCGCTGGGGGGCGATTTTCGCCGTGATTCTGCCGGCGGCGATCTCCTCGATCATCGGTGGCGTGATGCTGGCCCTGGGCCGGGCGATGGGAGAAACCATGGCCGTCACGATGATCATTGGAAATTCGCTCAACTTTGATCTGTCTTTGCTGGCACCCGGCAACACGATTGCCTCGATGCTCGCCAACCAATTCGGTGAGGCCGACGGCATTCAGGTCTCAGCGTTGATGTACGCGGCCCTGATTTTGATGCTGCTCACTTTCACGGTGAATGTGCTCGCCCAGTGGGTTGTCCGCCGGCTCAGCCTTAAATACTGATTGCCACCATGACACGTTCCACCACCCAGCCCGCCAACAACGCCAGCACGGACACCACCCTGTTCGACCGCCGGCCCCTGAGTTTTGATCCCAGCCTGCGGCGCAACCGGCTCAATGGGCTGTTTACCTTCATTTCCGGTGTGTTCGCCACCCTGGCGGTGCTGCCGCTGGTGTTGGTGCTGGTGTATGTGCTGGTGCAGGGAGGCCGGTTGATCAGCCTGCGCCTGTTCACCGAACTGCCCCCGGCGCCTGGTCTTGAAGGCGGCGGCTTCGGCAATGCCATGATCGGCACCGTGCTGGTGACGTTGATCGCCGCCTTGATCGCCATTCCCGTCGGCGTGGCCGGCGGTGTCTACCTCTCCGAATATGCGGGTAAAAGCTGGTTTGGTCAGCTGGTGAGTTTCGGCAACGACGTGCTCGCCGGCGTGCCTTCGATCATCAGTGGCGTGTTTGTCTACGGCCTGATCGTCGCCAGTCGGGTCTTTTTCGGCCAGAGCTACAGCGCCATGGCCGGTGGTATTGCACTCTCGGTGCTGATGCTGCCCACCGTGATTAAAACCACCAATGAGGGCCTGAAGTTGGTGCCCAACGAACTGCGGCTGGGGGCCTATGGCGTCGGTGCGTCCCGCTACGTGACGATCACCCAGGTGGTGTTGCCGGCCGCCCTCACGCCGATTTCCACCGGGGCGGTGCTGGCGATCGCCCGGGCTGCCGGTGAAACGGCCCCCTTGATCTTCACGGCCCTGTTTTCCGCCTTCTGGCCCGAAGGCATCTTTAACCCGATCGCCACGATGTCGGTGTTGATCTTCAACTTCGCGATCATGCCTTATCCAGCCCAGAACGAATTGGCCTGGGCCGCTTCCTTTGTGCTGGTGATGATGATTCTGGCTGCCAACCTGCTGGCCCGCTGGCTCAGTCGGTTGTCAAAAACCTAGCCACGGCTTCCAGGCACTAAACCCGAGTCCCGGCACCAGCTGTATCAGCCAAGCCAAACCCGCCACTCGTCCGACAACCATCCGCCTCCTCTCCTCCTCCGCCATGACCAGCAGTCTCAGCCAGCAGCGCAGCGGCAGAAGTACTAAGGGCAGCAGTGATATCTGCATGTCACTGCAGAACGTCTCGATTTCGTATGGGAACTTTGAGGCAGTCAGAAATGTGTTTCTCGATATTCCCGATGGACGGGTCACCGCCTTCATCGGCCCTTCCGGTTGCGGCAAGTCCACCGTGCTGCGGGCCTTGAACCGCATGAATGACCTGATTCCTGGCTGTCATCTCAAGGGTCAGGTGTTATTCGATGGCCAGGATCTTTACCACCCCCGCATCGACCCGGTGGAGGTGCGGCGCCGCATAGGCATGGTGTTCCAGAAGCCCAACCCCTTCCCGAAGACAATCTACGAAAACATCGCCTTCGGCGCCCGCATCAATGGCTATCGCGGCGACATGGATGAGCTGGTGGAGCGCTCCCTGCGCAAGGCGGCTGTGTGGGATGAATGCAAAGACAAGCTGCAACACAGCGGCCTGGCCCTCTCCGGCGGCCAGCAGCAACGGCTCTGCATCGCCCGGGCCATCGCCACCGAACCGGAGGTGATTCTGATGGATGAGCCTTGCTCGGCCCTCGATCCCATCTCCACGTTGAAGATCGAGGAAACGATGCATGAACTCAAACGCAACTACACGATCATCATCGTCACCCACAACATGCAGCAGGCCGTGCGTGTCGCCGACATGACCGCCTTTTTCAATGCCGAGGCTGTCGAAGGTGGTTCGGGCAAGGTGGGCTACCTGGTGGAGTACAGCGAAACCGAGGAAATCTTCAATGCGCCAGCCCAGCAGTCCACCCAGGATTACGTGAGCGGCCGTTTCGGCTGAGGCCGCAACTGGTTCGACTCCAACCCCCTGCGCCTGAGGTGAGGCCGCCCTGGCCCCAGGCACCTCTGGCATGCCGACTGCAAAATCTGCTGGCGTATGCCAAAACGGGGCGATGGATTCGCCTCTGCCCCCGGATTCCTCGCTTTCGCGACTTTCCTGAGCCACAAAAAAGCCGGTCATGACGACCGGCTCAATGAACGGAGAGGGAGGGATTCGAACCCTCGATAAAGTTGCCCCTATACAGCATTTCCAGTGCTGCGCCTTCGACCGCTCGGCCACCTCTCCGGGGGCAAACGGGGCAGATGCGAATGTAGCAGGGAGACCTGCACTGGTTTTTGCTTGCCGTCCCAGGTCCGCCATCCCATGCCCCGCAGCCATCCGATCACGATCCACTGGCGCCAGCAGAACCGGGTGATCCGGCTGGAGGTGCCCGAAGGCGAGTACATCCTGCGCAGCTTTGAGCAGCAAGGCGAACCGCTGCCCTTCAGTTGCCGTAATGGCTGCTGCACGGCCTGCGCCGTGCGGGTGCTGGCCGGAGACATCGATCAGCGCGAAGCCCTGGGGCTGTCCCAGGAGGTGCGCCGCCGCGGCTACGGCCTGCTCTGCGTCGCCCGCGCCACCGGCCCACTGGAGGTGGAAACCCAGGATGAGGATGAGGTCTACGACCTCCAGTTCGGCCGTCATTTCGGTCGCGGCAAGGTGCGTCCCGGTCTGCCCTTGGACGACGAATGAAGCCGTTCAGCCTCTCCGGCGCCGCCCTGCGGGGCAGCGGCCTCAGCCCCGCGGAACTGACGGAACTGACGGCCGTCGCCCGTCGCGCGGCCAACGCCGGCGGTGCCGTCCTGCGGCACCATGTCGGGCGCCTCGAACAGATCCGCGACAAGGGCCGAGCCGGCGATCTGGTCACCGAGGCGGATGAGGCCGCCGAAGTGGCCGTACTGGCGGTGCTGGAGGCGGAGACGCCAGGCCTGGCGATCCTGGCGGAGGAAAGTGGACGCCGCCCCGGCAGCGGCGATCTCGAGTGGTGTGTCGATCCCCTCGATGGCACCACCAACTACGCCCATGGCTTCCCCTTCTATGCCACCTCGGTGGGGCTCACCTGGCAGGGCCTGCCCCTGCTCGGCGCCCTGGCGGCGCCGGCCCTGGAGCAGGCCTTCTGGGCCGCCGCAGGTCAGGGGGCCTGGTGCAACGAGATGCGCCTGGCGGTGAGCGGTTGTGACCAGCTGGCGAAGTCGCTCCTGTCCACCGGCTTCTTTTACGACCGCACCACCCGCCTCGACAACAACTACGCCGAGTTCGCCTGGTTCAGCCACCGAACCCGGGGGGTGCGGCGAGCCGGCTCCGCTGCCGTCGATCTGGCCTACGTCGCTGCCGGTCGGCTCGATGCCCACTGGGAGCGGGGCCTGGCCCCCTGGGATCTGGCTGCCGGCATCGTGCTGGTGGAGGAGGCGGGCGGCGTTGTCAGCGACTACACCGGCCAGCGCCTCAACCTGGCTGACGCTCGCCTGCTCGCCTGCGCCCCGGGCCTGCAGCTGGCGTTGATCAGCGGACTGGCGGCCTGCAGGCCCCTGCGCGGTGCCAGCTACGGCGCCCCGGAACTGGATGACGGTGCCGGCCCCCTGAACGGCGCTCCATAGGATCACCGCTCCCCACCTCCCTCTCCGGACAGCCCTGGCCCATGGCTCTGCAACCCGCCGCTGGCGTGCGCGATCTCAATCCCGGCGAGGTCGCCCGCAATCGCCGCCTCTGCGAGCTGCTGGCCCAGGTGTATCGCCTCTGGGGGTATCAGGAGGTGGATCCACCAGTGATCGAACGCCAGGACACCCTGGCGGCCGGCGGTGCCATCGCGGCCCGCGATGTGGTGCGCCTGGCCTCGGATGAACCGCTGGGGCTGCGTCCCGAACTCACCGCCTCCATCGCCCGGGCCGCCTGCACCCGCCTGGCCGATCAACCGCGGCCCCTGCGGCTCTGGGCCTGTGGCGCCACTTTCCGCACCAACCTGGGCGACACCGGGCAACGGATCAGCGAGGCCCTGCAGAGCGGCGTGGAGTTGCTGGGTGATGCCAGCGCCGCCGCCGACAGCGAACTGCTGCACCTGCTGCTCAGCGCCGCCGCCACCCTCGGCTTGCAGCCCCAGCATCGGCCCACCCTGTTGATCGGTCACCACGGCCTGCTCGATGCCCTGCTGCTCGATCTGCCCGGCGCCCAGCGCCTGGCGGTGCGTCAGGCGCTCACCGGCTTCGACCCCCTCGCCCTCGAGGCCCTGGACCTGCCGGCGGAGCAACACCGCCAGCTCGCCGACCTGATGGGGCTGCGGGGGGAGCCCGAAGCGGTGCTGCTCACCCTGCAGCAATGGCTGGGTCCCGTGCCCCTGCTGCAGAACCTGGCCACCATGCTCAAGAGCGTGGCGCCCTCGGCCGCCCGCCAGGGGGTGCGTTTGCAGGTGGATCCCACCTTCCAGCCCCACTTCGATCTCTATGACGGCCTGGTGCTGCGGCTGGTCTGCCAGGGCAGCGATGCGCCGGTGGCGATTGCCAGCGGCGGCCGCTACGACGGCCTGGTGGCGCGCTTCAGCGCCGAGCCCCAGCAGGCGGCCGGCACGGGCTTCGGCTTCGACATCGGGGCAATCCGTGAGCTGCTGGCTGGCGTCGACACTCCGGACGCGGCAGCCGCCCCCTGGCTGGTGGCGGCTGCCAGCAGCCAGGGCATCGGCGCCGCCCTGGCCCGCATGGCCGACCTGCACCAGCAGGGCACGGCGGCGGAGCTCTGCAGCCAGCCCTGTGCCTCCGAGGCGGCCGCCATTGCCCTGGCCGCTGAGCGCGGCTGCCGCGGGGCCATCTGGCTGGCTGGCTAGGCTCCGTGCCAGAGCGCTTGCTGCATCGATGGCCCACACGATCGTCACCGACATCTGCGAAGGGGTGGCCGATTGCGTCGATGCCTGTCCGGTCGCCTGCATCCATCCCGGCAAGGGGGCCAACAGCAAGGGCACGGGCTTTTACTGGATCGACTTCGACACCTGCATCGACTGCGGCATCTGCCTGCAGGTCTGCCCGGTGGCTGGAGCGATCTTGCCGGAAGAAAAGCCGCAGCTGCAGCGCCAGCCCTGAGGCGGCTGCGGCAGCTGGCTGGAAGTTCGGAGACCCCTCCCTGTCACCCCTTGAGCTGGAAGGCGCCGATCCCTAGGGTCGCCTGCAGTGACACAAGCTGCCATGCCGGTACAGGAAGAACAGGGTCAGATTCAGATCCATACCGAAAACATCTTCCCGATCATCAAGAAGGCCGTTTACAGCGGCCATGAGGTGTTCCTGCGGGAACTGGTGAGCAACGGCGTCGACGCGATCAGCAAGCGCCGCATGGCCGCCATGGGCGGCGATTGCAGTGAGGGCGAGGAGGGTCGGATCTCGATCCGCATCAACCGCGAAGCCAACACGCTCACCATCTCCGACAACGGCATCGGCATGACCGCCGATGAGGTGAAGCGCTACATCAATCAGGTGGCCTTCTCCAGCGCAGAAGACTTCCTCGAGAAGTACAAGCAGGAAAGCGATGCCATCATCGGCCACTTCGGCCTCGGCTTCTATTCCAGCTTCATGGTGGCCAAGCAGGTGGAGCTGGTCACGCTCTCGGCCCGCGAAGGCAGCGAGGCGGTGCGCTGGAGTTGCGATGGCTCCCCCAACTTCAGCCTCGAGGGCACGGAGCGCAGCGAGCCCGGCACCGATGTGATCCTGCATCTGATGGAGGAGGAGCTCGAATACATCGAGCCCAGCCGCATCCGCAATCTGATCACCACCTACTGCGACTTCCTGCCGGTGGAAGTGCAGCTGGAGGGCGAAACGGTCAACAAGCGTCAGGCTCCCTGGCGTTCCTCACCCCGCGATCTCACCGACAACGACTACATCGAGCTCTATCGCTATCTCTATCCCTTCCAGGGCGACCCACTGCTGTGGGTGCACCTGAGCACCGATTATCCCTACAACCTGCAGGGAATCCTGTTCTTCCCGAAAATCACCGGTCGCGCCGATTGGGAGAAAGGTGAGATCCGGCTGTACTGCAACCAGGTGTTCGTCAGTGATTCGATCAAGGAGGTGGTGCCCCGCTACCTGCTGCCCCTGCGCGGCGTGATCGATTCGCCCGACATCCCGCTCAACGTCAGCCGCAGCGCCTTGCAGACCGATCGCCGGGTGCGTTCGATTGGCGGCTTTGTCGCCAAAAAAGTGGGCGATCGCCTCAAGGAGCTGCATCGCGATGATCCCACTCGCTATGCCGAAATCTGGGAATCGCTGGCACCGTTCATCAAGATCGGCGCCATGGAAGATGAAAAGTTTGCCGAGCAGGTGGCCGATCTGGTGCTGTATGCCACCACAGCGAGCGCCAGCCCGGTAGCGGCCAAAGCCGCATCTGAATCTGAATCCGAAACTGCAGCCGAAGCCGAGGCCGAGACGGACCAGAGCACCAGCAGCGATCCAATTCAGGTCGGCGAACGTCATTTCACCACCCTGGCCCACTACCGCCAGCGGCTCAGCGATGACCACAACAAGCGCATCCTCTATTGCACCGATGAAGCCGGCCAGGCCGGTGCCCTGGCCCTGTGGAAAGGCCAGGGAGCCGAAGTGCTGCTGGCCGACACCCTGATCGATTCCCAGTTCATCCCCTGGCTGGAGATGCGCCACGGCGATCTCACTTTCCAGCGGGTGGATTCCGAGCTCGACGACAGCCTCAAGGAGCAGGACAGCGAACTCAGCGACAGCGAGGGCAAGGATGCCAGCGAAAAGCTGCGCGACCTGTTCCGTCAGGCCCTGGACAACGACAAGGTGACGATCCAGGTGCAGCAGTTGAAAGGCGACCAGGCTCCCGCCGCCCTGATCCTGCTGCCCGAACAGATGCGCCGCATCAACGACATGGGCGCCCTGATGGATCAGCGGCTGCCCGGCCTGCCTGATCACCATGTGCTGCTGGTGAATCGGCGCCATCCCCTGGTGGAGGGCCTGCTCAAGCTCTCCAGCGGCGCCGTGCTCACCACCGGTGCGGCCGAATCCCCCAGCCGCAGCCTCGCCCTTGAGCTCGGGCGCCATCTCTACGAGACGGCCCGCCTCGCCGTCGGTGGTCTGGAGCCGAACCAGCTGGCCGGCTTCCAGCAGCGCAGCAGCGATCTGATGGGCCGCCTGATGCAGCGCTCGCTCTGAGCCTGGCGCCCCTGGCCTGCCTGGCCACTCCCCTGGCTCGTCACGGGCCTACCTCGCAGCTGTGAGGTAGGCCTTTTTCTTGCCGCGACGGCGGCCGCTGATTAGGGTCCAGGCACTGACCCGTCGACTCCATGGCCGGATCCGGAGCTCGACGGCGGCTGACGCCTGGATCAGTCCTGGCTGGCCTGCTGTTGGGCCTGGCCTTGATCTTGGTTCCGGCAGCGCTTCTAGCCAGGCCGGTGGCGGCGGCCACCACGGTGCGGGTGCTGATGCCCTCCCCGTTTGTGGATGCCACCGCCGCGCTGGTGGCCGGCTTCAACCGCGATCACCCCAAGCTCAAGGTCGAGGTGGCCCGTGGCCCCCTCGACACCGAGGCGATGTCCGATCTGGCCATCGGCGGCCTGCTGCTCGGCGACAGCGGCTACGACCTGTTGTTGATGGATGTCAGCTGGACAGCCAAGTACGTGGCTGCCGGCTGGTTGCTGCCGCTGGAAGGCCTGCTCGGCGACGACGCCCTCGAGGCGATGGTGCCCGGCGCCAGGGTGGGCAACGCCTTCGGCGGCCATCTCTGGCGGATGCCGCTCACTGGCGATACAGGCCTGCTCTACTGGCGCACCGATCTGATGGCGGCGCCACCCCGCAGCACCCAAGAGCTGGAGGCTGTGGCGCGGCGGCTGCAGGCTGAGGGCAAGGTGCGCTGGGGCTACGTCTGGCAGGGCCGCCAGTACGAGGGCCTCAGCTGCGTGATGCTCGAGATGATCCACGCCTTCGGCGGCCAGTGGTGGCAGGCCGGTTCTGGCCGGGCTGGTGGCCACACCGAGCTCGATTCACCTGGGGCGATCGCGGCCGCCGACTGGCTGCTGCATCTGGTGCGAACCGGTGTCAGCCCCGAGGCCGTCGCCGACTTCGCCGAAAACGAAGCGCTGCAGCTGTTCGCCGCCGGCGATGCGGCCTTCCTGCGCAACTGGCCTTACGCCTGGCGCGAAATCGAGAAGGGGGGCGGACCGGTGGTTGGCAAGGTGGGCGTCAGCACCGTTGTTTCCGCCGCTGGGATCTCCAGTGGCGGCACCCTCGGCACCTGGGGGCTGTCGCTGCTGGCCGGCAGCCCCCATCCGCAAGCTGCCGCCGAGGTGATCCGCTGGTTCACCGGCCCCGAAACCCAGAAAGCGCTGGTGCTGGATCAGGGTTACGCCCCCACCTGGGCCGCTCTCTACGCAGACCCGGAGCTGCAGCAGAAGCATCCGCTGCTTGCGGTACAGCGCCAGGCCCTGGAGCAGGGGCCCCTGGTGCGGCCGCTCACCCCCCTTTATGCCCAGCTCAGCGATCTGCTGCAACGCCAGGTGAATGGACTGATCACTTCCGAGGGCTCTGCCGCCGCCGCCATGGGCAGGGCCCAGACCCAGAGTGCGGTGCTGCTGGAATCCGCCGCCGGCCAGGAGCACCCATGAAGGAGCAGCGCCTGAATTCGAGTTGGGTCAACAGCCTGTTGATGCTGCCGGCGCTGGTGCTGCTGGCGATCGTGTTCGCCTGGCCGCTGCTCGATTCGGCCTGGTTGAGCACCCAGGCCAGTTCGGTGCTCACCGGTCTCACCCCGCTCGCCAATGGCGGCGCCAACTGGCAGCGCTTGCTGGGCGATGCCCGCTTCTGGCAGGACGCCGCCGTCACCCTGCGCTTTGCCGGGGTGTCGGTGGCCCTGGAATTGGTGCTCGGCCTGGCGATGGCCCTGCTGCTGCATCAACCGAGCCGCGGTCGGGGCTGGCTGCGGGCCCTGACCCTGTTGCCCTGGGCCCTGCCCACCACCGTGCTCGCCCTCGGCTGGCGCTGGATCTACAACGATCCCTATGGCCCGCTCAATGCCATCCTGCGGGCCTGCGGCGCCGCTCCCTTCGGCTTTCTCACCACCCCCGCCAGCACCTGGCTGTTCACGGTGCTGGCCGATGTCTGGAAAACAACGCCATTTGTGGCGCTGCTGTTGCTGGCCGGGCTGCAATCGATCCCTGCCGAACTGGAGGAAAGTCTGGTGCTGGAGGGAGCGAGCCCCGGCCAGATCCTGCGACGGCTCACCCTGCCGCTGCTGAAACCCTGGATCAGCCTGGCCCTGCTGTTCCGGCTGGCCCAGGCCCTGGGCGTGTTCGATCTGGTGCAGGTGCTCACCCGCGGCGGACCGGCCGGCAGCACCGAGAGTCTGGCCCTCTATGCCTATCTCAACGCCATGCGTTTCCTCGATTTCGGCTATAGCGCCACCTTGGTGATCGCCACCTTCCTGTTGCTGGTGCTGCTCACGGCCTTGGGCTGGCTACTGCTGCGCCGTCGTGCTCTGGAGCCCTCACGATGAAGGGCCTCCTGCTGCTCTGGAGCCTGGCGCCCCTGGCCTGGCAGCTCTACACCTCCCTGGTCACGCCGGAGGCGCTGGTCAGTGGCAGCGTCGGCACCAGCGGCAGCTTCTGGACCCTGGAGAACTACCGCCAGGTGTGGCTGGCCGACCCGCCGATCTGGCGTTATCTGCTCAACAGTGCCGTCGTCGGGGCCGCCACCACGGCCCTCACCCTCACCCTGGCGGTGCCCTGCGCCTACGGCCTGCAGCGTCAAGGCGGGCGTCTGCGCTGGCTGGTGACCCTGGCCCTCCTGGCCACGGCCATCTTCCCCACCGTGCTGCTGTTTCTGGCCCTGCTGCAGCTGGCCCGCGCCCTGGGGCTGGCCAACAACCTGCTGGCCCTGAGCCTGCCCTACACCGCCCTCTGCCTGCCGCTGGCGGTGCTGCTGCTGCGGGCCGCCTTCGCCGATCTGCCGCCGGATCTCGAAGATGCCGCCAGGCTGGAGGGTATGAACCTGCCGCGGCGGCTGCGCCACGTGCTGCTGCCGCTGCTCGCCCCCAGCCTGGCCAGCACCGCCATCCTCGTTTTCCTGTTCAGCTGGAACGAATATCCGATTGCCCTCACCTGGATCAGCCGCCCCGAACTGCTCACCCTGCCGCCGGCGATCGCCCGCATTGCCGGTTCGTCGCTGTTCACTGTGCCCTACGGCGCCTTTGCCGCCGCCACCGTGCTCGGTAGCCTGCCGCTGCTGCTGCTCGTGCTGATCTTCCAGCGTTCGATTGTCAGTGGCCTCACCCAGGGGGCGATCAAGGGATGATCGAATCCATGCCTACAGCGCCAAGCCCAGGGACCGGACTGCGGATCGAAGGCCTCAGCCGCCGGCTGGGCCAGCGCACCCTGCTGGCGGAGCTGAATCTGCAGGTGGGACCAGGCGAATGCCTGGCCCTGCTGGGGCCGAGCGGTTGCGGCAAAACCACCACCCTGCGCTTGTTGGCCGGCCTCGATGCCGCCAGCGCCGGCCGCATCCTGCTGGATGGCCGCGACATCACCCAACAAAGCGCCGGCGAGCGTCGCGTGGCGATGGTGTTCCAGAGCTATGCGCTCTATCCGCACCTGAGCGTGGCCGACAACCTGGCCCTGGGCCTGCGCATCCGCGGGATGCCCAGCAAAGAGCGGGAGGGGCGCATCGCCGCGGTGCTGGAGCTGCTGCAACTCACCGAGCTGCGCCAGCGCCGGCCGGCCCAGCTCTCCGGCGGCCAGCGTCAACGGGTCGCCTTGGCCCGGGCCCTGCTGCGCCAGCCGCGGCTGGTGCTGCTCGATGAACCGATGAGCAACCTCGACGGCCAATTGCGCGAAGAGCTGCGGCCGGAGCTGCGCCGCTTGCTCTGCGGCGGTGAGCAGCCAGTCGTCTATGTCACCCATGATCAGCAGGAGGCCATGGGCATGGCCGATCGCATTGCCGTGCTGCGTGATGGGGCGCTGCAACAGGTCGGCAGCGCCCGCGAGCTCTATGAGCGGCCGGCCAATCGCTTCGTGGCCGCCTTCCTCGGCCGGCCGGCGATCAACTTGCTGCCGGCTTCCGGCCCGCGCCAGCTCGGCCTGAGGCCGGAACATCTGCAGCCGGTACGGCAAGGCGGCATCGCCGCTCGCCTACAACGGCGGGAATGGTGGGGCAACCAGCAGCTGCTCTGGCTGGAAACCGCCCAGGGTGATCTACGCATGCTGGTGGCAGCCGATCAGTCCCTGCCCGAGCAGCTGCAGCTGGGCTGGCGGCCCGAGCATGAACTGTGGTTCGACAGCCACAGCGGCGAACGGCTGGCGGCGCTGTGAATCCGGGCCAGCCCAATCGGCTTGGCGGCACTGGCAGCCCGTGCACCTCTGCCGCCCGTCGCTGGAACGTGCCTCAGCTTCTGCAGATTGAAGGCCCCCAGCATTCGCCCGCCCTCGCGACCATCACCGTGAGGCTCCGAATGGCAAAGACAAGGTGCCGCAGCTGAGCAAGAAGGCCGTCAGGCACCTGCTGGCGGACTGAGCCTCAGCCGAACATCAGCAGAGGATCAGGGGCTGCCAGCCGGAACCCCGCATCGCTCGATTCGCGGTCGGGAGTGGCCGTATTGAAGGTGGATGACATCGAAGATTGTCCGGCACTGAACCAATAGCCGCCGCGCAGACCTCGCTCGAGCGAGCGCTCGGCATTGAGGTCATTCCACTGGTACACAAGACCGGTCTGATCATAGGTGCCGTAGTAGCTGCGGCTGTTGGCAAAGAAGCCAACATCAGTCAAGTAGTTGGTGATAGGGTCGTAAACATTAGACTGCGTGTTGTAAAAAAGAAAGTTGTTGGCGAGGTTTGCTTCGTTCTGGCCTCCCACCGATGGAGTGCTGACGGGGACACTGTTGCTCTGCGTTGCGTAGACGTAATAACCGCCCTTATTATCATTGAGGGCTGAACTGAAGTAGGCCGCCTTGTACCACTCGTTTTCAGAAGGAACGTAAAAACTGGGCGATGCACCGGTATTGGGATTGATCGTATTTTTTGCAGGAGCCCCTTTCCATGCAGCATGCAGTGCATAGGCGCCGTCTTCAGTGGTAGCGCGGCTCTGCTTGCCGATTCGCTGGCCGTTGCTCATCCAGTTGGCAAAGCGAGCGGCGTCAAACCAGCTCACATAAGTGATCGGCCTGTCTGCGCTGCTGCCGGTGTTATCAATCACGCTGTAGTGATACCGGCCGCTGCGGCCGGTACGCTTGATGCCTGCGATGTTGAGATCGCTCTGCATCGATGGATTGAATAGATGATGGGGGTCCTTTCTCGCAACAGCATTCAGAAATCTTGTATATTGACCGATGGTGATCGCCTTGGTGCTGATCTGATACTTGTGGTCCACGGCACCAAAGCCCGTCAGTGGATCTGTGCTGTTGTTGGCATCGCCCACCGTGACCAGATCCAGTCTGATGGGCTGCAACGCGCGTTGGGAGTGATCCGATGCATCCGATCGCCCAGCCTTATTGTTGTCCTGGGAGGCCTGGGTGTGCAGCCGCAGCAGCTGAGGCGACAGCCTGGGCGTCGACTGCGGCTGGCTGGGCGGATTGACGACGCGAAAGCCGGCATTCACGGCTTCAGAGTTTGTGCCGACACCAAGCCTGTAGCCCGATTGCAGCAGTGAGGCCAACGATGTCCAGCCACCACCGCGAAGGGGAACGAACAACTTATTTTGGCCTTGGTCTGAAAGAATTTCCCAGACACTGCCATTCTGATCAAAGGTGCCGTAGTAGCCTTTTGAGCCCGTGAAGGAACCGATGGAACTGAGATAGTTCTGGCTGTAATCAACGCCGGCCTTCTGTGTCACGGAGTACTTACCGCTGGCATCCAGGATATAATTCACCTGATTGCGCGCGCCACCGATCAAATTACCAGGTGCTGTATTGCTCTTGGTGGCATACTTATAGTAGCCGCCGCGGCCGTGGTTCAGCTTTGGGCTGTAGTAGGCGGCTTTATACCATTCATTTTCCGTGGGAAGCGCAAAGGCCGGGACGACGCCCGTGTTTGGATTGATTTTGTTACGGGAGACTGAAAGGCCACCAATCGCTCCGCTCAGATTATAAGCTCCATCCTCAGTGGTTGCCGAGGTACAGGGGCCGGAGGGCTGTCCGTTGGCGAGCCAGTTCGAAAAGCGAGCGGCGTCAAACCAGCTGACGCCAGTGATCGGGAAGTTCTCGGTTCCGCTGACTGGGCTGTAGCCATAGCTGCCATCAGCACCTGAGCGCGTGATGCCGCCGTTCAGGGCACCGGTCATCAGCCCTTTATTGTAGAGGCTATAAGGGTCACTGGCAGCAACCGCGTTGAGAAACGCGCTGTATTGCCCAACAGTGACTTCATATTTACCGATGGAGTAATTGGCATCAACGCGGCCATAGCCGGTGCTGTCAGACCGGTTGCCCTTATCTTTGATACTGACTGTTTCGATCTTGACACTCATTCCTGATGCCGCAAAGACCATTAGTTTAGCAACCTGCCGATCGTGGCCTCACACCTCTGCTGTGTCAGACGAAATCGAATCTCCACTGTTTCTCCATACAGCGCCGCGTGTCGAAGGCTGACAAGAAAGCTTCTGCTCCGGGCAGATTGAAACGGCAGAGTGCCATCGCTGCTGACGGCGGGCAAGCCAGCGGGGCAGGGCACGGGCGTCCGTGGCTAACACGGCAAACCCCAGGACTGATTCAAAGTGTGTCTCAGCAGTTCTGGCCAAGCCTGCGAGCATGAGTTGAGGTTGGTTGCATGGTCTCCTCCTTGTGCCTGATCCCGCCGTTTCAGCCGACCTCGACCTCGACCTGATCAGTTTTCTGCGGACGATCCCGGATCCCCCGCATGCGACGGGGCGCTGATCCATTGTGGGCTGATGGCGGCCGTGCTCCTGGCCCGATCGATCGGTCGGCTTCCGAGCCCCTGGGCAAGCCGCCTATCTGGGCCACCTCGCCTGGTGGGCATGGCTGGCTGAGCTTCCGAGCCGCTGGTGGACCGCCTGCTACATCGCGGTGGACACCGTGAGTGGACGCCCTGAAAGGTTGACGGCAGCTGGCAGGCCCGCTGCCCCTCCATGCCGAGCCACCACCCGACCCAGGGGGCTGTTTGATAAGGTGCCTCAGTGGTGATTAACCACGTTCCAAAGTCTTCAGCTGATTCCCATGTCCCGCGTCTGCCAACTCACCGGAAAGCGCGCCAACAACGGCATGGCGGTCAGCCATTCCCACGTGCGCACCAAGAAGCTGCAGCAGGTGAACCTGCAGGAGCGCCGCCTGTGGTGGGCTGAAGGAAAGCGCTTCGTCAAGCTGCGTGTCTGCACCCGCGCCCTCAAGACCATCCAGAAGAAAGGCCTCGGCAACTACGCCAAAGAGCTCGGCGTCAACCTCGCCCGCCTCTGAAGCCGCCAGGCTCACTTTGAAGCCGCCAGGCTCACTCTGAAAGCCGCCAGGCTCACGCAGAGTCCCGACTCTGATCCTTCTTCCCATCGGGGTGGATTCGCGTTGAAGGCCCAGGGCCTTGCCGGATCCACCCCCTTTTTTTGGTCCTGAACAAACGAGCGAGGAGCCTTGCCGATGAAGCGTCGTTCTCTGCTCGCTGGACTGGCTCTGGTGCCCCTGGTGCTGGGTCTGGCCCCGAGGCGGGCCTGGGCCATCGGCGGACTGCTGCCCGAACTGGAGCAGCCGGCGCCTGATTTCGAGCTGGACGGCGTGGCCCCCGGCGGCAACCTGCTGACCAGCAAGGCCGGTAGCGAGGCCCTGCCGATCCACATCGGCCTCAACCAGTTGGCCGGTCGCTGGTTGGTGCTCTATTTCTACCCCAAGGATTTCACCAGCGGCTGCACCCTCGAGGCGCGCGGCTTCCAGCAGGATCTGGCGGCCTTTCAGGCTGAATCTGCCAGTGTGATCGGCGTCAGTGCCGATGACCTGGAGGCCCATGCCTCCTTCTGCGGCAGTGAAGGACTGGTGTTCCCGCTGCTCTCCGATCCCGGTGGCGTGGTGAGCCGCCGCTATGGCTCCTGGATCGCGCCCTATTCCCAGCGGCACACCTTCCTGATCGACCCCCGGGGAATCCTGCGCCAGCGCTGGACTGCCGTGCGTCCCTCCGGCCATAGCCAGGAAGTGCTGGCAGAACTGCAACGGCAGAAGAGCTCGATAGCCTGAAAGCCCTGATCAGACCATCCGTGAGCCAGAGCTGTCCAGGGGTCGTCGACGCCCCAGCCCCTGCTGGTCGATCCTGGCGATCAGGGCGGCGCCGTTTGCTCGCCACCGGTGCCCTGCTGGCCTGCGGCCTGGTGGCAGCGGCCGCCACGGCCCTGGCGCCGCGAGCCGGAGCTGGCACAGCGGCGGTCGGTGGCGCCTTGCCCACCAGGGCCTCCAGCAACGCAACTTTGCGGGTGCTGGCGGTGGCCGACGCCGGTGGCGGCAATGCCCCCCAGCGGGCGGTGGGCGACCAGATGGCCGCCGTGCATCGCCAGCGCCCAGTGGATCTGGTGATCATGGGCGGCGACAACATCTACGACAACGGCAATCTCGACCGGATCGAGGCCACCTTCCTGCGTCCGTATCGGGAGCTGCTGCAGGCCAAGGTGCCCTTTCACGCGGTGCTGGGCAACCACGACATCCGCACCGAGAACGGCGATCCCCAGGTGCGCTATCCGCTCTTCGGCATGAAGGGACGCTGGTACACGCTGCGGCGCGGCCCGGTGGAGTTCTTCATGTTGGACACCAATGTCAACGCCGCCTGGCAGCACCAGCTGCCCTGGTTGAAGCAGGCCCTCGCCAGCAGCACGGCTCCCTGGAAGGTGGTGGTGGGCCATCACCCGATCTACTCCTCCGGCCTCTACGGCGATGATCCCGTCGCCAAGGCGCGACTGGTGCCCTGGATGCAACGCCACGGCGTCCAGCTCTACATCAATGGCCACGATCACAACTACGAGCGCTCCAAGCCGATCGATGGCATCACCTATCTCACCGTCGGTGGTGGTGGAGCCAGCTTGCGGCCCGTGCTGCCTGGGCCCAACAGTTCCCGGGCGGTGAGCGCTTACAGCTTCGCCGAACTCAGTTTCACCCCCAGCGATCTCACGATCGAAGCCTGGAACAGCCAGGGGCAACGGATTGATCAGGCCAGGTTGGCGAGGGGCACCAGCAGCTCCCGGTGAATGGCGGCGCTATGGCGCAACTGTTCCAGGCGCCTGGGATCGGGGGGGAGATCCAGGCTGGCCTGCCAGCTCTGCAGCAGCGTGGCGGAGGCCGGCAGGGCCAGGTCCTGGCAAGGACAGCCGATGCCGTCAGCGGCCGCTGCCACCTTGGGGTCGTAGCTGAGGGCGGCGCAGGGGCTGCCCGCCAGGGCGGCCAGGATCAGCCCGTGCAATCGCATGGCAATCACCAGCCCCGCCGCCTGGAACTCGGCCATGGCGGCCTGGGGATCGGCCACCGTCAGCAGCACGCTGGCCTGCTTCAACCTTGCCGGCAGCAGCCCCTGCTGCTCAAGCCAGGCCAGCAGCTCCCGGTCCTGGGCCTGATGGAACGGCAACCAGTGCACGGGCCTGCCACTGGCGGCCGCAAGCTGATCGAGGGCCTCCAGGTAGGGCCGCCAGCTCTGCCGATCCAGCTGGCTGGCGGGACGCCAGCAGAGCACGATCGGTCCGCCCGCCCCTTGCCAGGGCTGGGGTGCCAGACCCCAGACCGGATCACTGCCCTCCAGGCAGCGCACACCCCAATACCGGGCCAACTGCGTGGAAGCAGGATCGCGCCAGCTGATCGCCGTGGCCAGGCTGAGCAGCCAGCGCACCAGTATCCGGCTGCGCCGCCGCCTCAGCGGTCCCAGACCCTGGCCCCAGAGGATCACGTCCTTGCCCTGGCTGCGGGCCGCCACGATCAGGGCCCCGTAGTACAGCAGGCTGCGGAAGCTGGTGGAATCCTGCAGCAGGCTGCCACCGCCCAGCACCAGGGCCCGGCAGCGGCCCAGGGCCGCCAGCACACCCAGCAGGCGCCGTCGGTCGGTGGTTTCCACCCCGTAGAGGCGCCGCACCAGCTGCTGATCCCAGGCCGTCACCACGGGAGTGATCACGGCAGGGAGCTGCTGCAACAGCACCTGGAGCAGGGCGTCATCGCCGAGGTTGTGCTCGCCGTAATAGCCGCAGACCAGCACAGAGGGACGGTTCGGCGCTGGCTGCACGGGGAGTCCGGGACGACGTCCTTAGATTATCGGGAACATTGCTGTGTCCCATGCACGCCCTGTCTCTGGGCACCTGGTGGATCCACGTCACCTCCGTGCTCGAGTGGCTGGTGGCGATGCTGGCGGTGCAGCGGTTTGGTGCCGCTCGACGGGAAGGGGGCTGGCGTTGGTTGGCCCTGGCGATGGTTCCGGCCCTGATCAGTGCCATGGCTGCCTGCACCTGGCATCTGTTCGATAACAGCCCCGCGCTCAAAGGGCTGGTGATCTTCCAGGCGGCGCTCACCGCCATCGGCAACACCACGATGGCGATCGCCTGCTGGAATCTGCTGCGCCAGCAGCGCACGGGTCAGCCGCAACCATGACGGCCAACTGGTCTGTGCCGCTGGAACGGTTTGCGGCCATCGATCCAGCGCCGTTCTTTGTGCTTTCGCTCCTGCCCTATCTGGCCTTCCTCTGGTGGGCCAGCAAGGTGGAGGCCTTCCCCAGGCTGGCCCTGCGCGGCTTCCAGCTCACGCTGCTGTTTGTGGCAGTGACGATCGTCGCCGCCATAGTGGCGCAAGTGCGTTTCGGCGCCCTGCTGGCCGACGTGGATCCCCTGCACGGTGGCGCTGAAGCCTTCCTCACCCTCAGCAACCTGCTGGTGATGTGGGGCTTCGCCACCGCCGCCAGCCAACGCCAGAGGTGAACAAGTCTTACGGGGAGCCTGCAGGTGGTCCACTACCCCCGGAAGATGGGGCCGTTGCCAAGTGTTCGATGATCGCTCCTCTCCTGGCCCTTGCCCCTGCCACCATGTCCTGGTCACCGAAGGTGGGCCTGGTGATGATCGTCTGCAACATCATTGCCATCGGCATCGGCAAAGCCACCATCAAGCATCCCAACGTCGGCCTGAAGCTGCCCAGCTCCAGCCTGTTCGGTGGCCTCAGCCACGGCGCCATGCTCGGCACCATCAGCTTCGGTCACATCCTCGGCATCGGTGCCATTCAGGGCCTGGCCTCCCGCGGCGTGCTCTGAAGCCTCGCTGCCTGCAACCCCTTGTCCGTTGGCGGGGTTGGTGACTGTCCCCGCTGATCTGGCTGACCCGAGCTGAAGCCCTCCCTGGCTCGTTGCTCTGGGCACCAGGTCAGCGCATCCCGACCAGGTAGGGCAGGCTCTTGAGCCCATAGCGCTCAAAGCGGTAGTCGAACAGCAGGGCCGCCAGGTCTTCGGCGCTTCGTGGCTCCAGGCCCACCAGCAGACGGCTGAGCCGCTGATCCGCCTTGGGGCCGGTCAGGCCCAGCCAGGTGCGCCGCGCCAGCCGACCGCTGAGGCTCCAGCGCCAGCCCAGCCGCTGGCTCAGTTGCTGTTCGTACTGCCGCAACGGCAAGGGTTCCCCGGACTGAATCGCCTCCAGCAGCAATGGCGCCAGAACGCGGCTGCTGCTCAGGGCATGGCGTATGCCTTCACCACCGAGCAGGTTGGCGGTGCTCACGGCGTCGCCGATCGCCAGCAAGCGGCCCTGGCCATGGCAATCGCGGCGCCGGATTGAGCTGGAAATCAGGCCCCCGTGGCGGTCGAGCACCGCACTGGCCTGGCGTTCTTCCGGGCTGAACAGCCGCGCCAGCAGCTGTTCCAGCACCCTGCCCAGGGGTGGCAGCTGGCGATCGGGCCTGAGCCGGCAGACCCCCACCTTCAGCTGGCCGGGAGCCATGGGGAAAATCCAGCCATAGCCCTGGGCCACCCAGTCGCTGCCGAGGCAGAAACTGAGCTGATCAGACCAGCTTTGCCAGCAGCCCAGGGGCACCTGCAGCAGCCACTCCACCCCTACGCCCTGCACCCGATCCCGCCCCGCCTCGCCGGCCCGGGGCGGCGGCGTGAACGGTCCGATCAGCGCTCTCCCCTGGCCGCTGGCATCCACCACCCAGTCGCTGATCACCTCCCGTACCGCCCCCTGACGATCGCGCAGCAGGGTGCGCCAGCCAGCGCCCTGGGGCTGGCAGTCGAAGGCGCGTAAACCCAGCTGCACCTGGCCGCCGAAGCGGCGGCACTGGTCTGCAAGCCACTGGCGCAGGGCGCCGAAATCGAGCACCACCCCGATCGGCGCTGAGGCCCGCCAGCAGCGCCGCTGCTCGGCGGGGCCAAGCAACTGCCAGCCGCGCCAGCGGCTGGCTACCACCTGGGCGGGTAATCCGAAGCGCTCCAGGCTGGCAAAGGGCATGGCAGCACTGCTGAAGGCAGCCTGGCTGAGATCAGCGAGCTGATCCACCAGCAGCACCGCCACACCGGCGGCCGCCAGCTGGCGGGCCAGCTCCGCACCGGCCGGCCCGGCTCCCACCACCAGCACCTGGGCTCGCATGGTCACAACCGCGTCAGCAGGGGACCTCAGGCCGCCACGACCTGGCGGGTGTCAGGGCGGAAGGCGGCGGCGAAGCGGGTCAAAATCGTGGCCGCCATCTGGGGAGGGGTGAGTCCCAGATGTTCCTTGCTCTGTTCGGGACTGGCATGGTCCACCAGCACATCGCCGATGCCCAGGCGCAGTACCGGCACCAGCACCTCGTGATCGTTGAGGCTCTCCACCACGGCGGCGCCAAAGCCACCAGCCAGGGCCCCTTCCTCCATGGTCACCACCCGACCGATGCGGCGGGCCATCGGCAGGATCAGCAGCTCATCGAGGGGCCGCAGGAAGCGGGCATTGATCACGGCGGCCCGCACCCCCTGCTCCTGCAACAAGCCAGCCGTGGCCATGGCGGGATACACCATCGAGCCGTAGGCGACGATCAGCACGTCGTCGCCATCGGCCAGCAGCTCACCGCGACCGATGTCCAGGGGTTGCCAGCCCTCCTCCATCAGCGGCACCCCCTCGCCTTCCCCGCGGGGAATGCGAATGGCTGTGGGGCCGTCATGGGCGATGGAGGTGACGAGCATGCGCTGCAACTCCGCCTCATCTTTGGGGGCCATCACCGTGAAATTGGGCACGGCCCGCAGATAGCTGATGTCGTACTGGCCCTGGTGGGTGGGGCCATCAGCACCGACGATGCCGGCGCGGTCCAGCACGAAGGTGACAGGGAGCTTCTGAATGCCGACGTCGTGAATCAGCTGGTCGTAGGCGCGCTGCAGAAAGGTGCTGTAGATCGCCACCACGGGCCGCAGCCCATCACAGGCCATGCCGGCGGCCATGGTGACAGCGTGCTGCTCGGCGATACCGACGTCGAAATACTGCCCAGGCAGGGCTTTCTCCAGCAGATCGAGGCCGGTGCCGGTGGCCATCGCCGCCGTGATCCCCACCACCCGGGGATCCTGTTCACAGATGCGCACCAGGGTCTGGCCGAACACTTTGCTCCAGCTGGGCGGCTTCGGCTTGCTGGAGGGATAGGCCTTGCCACTGGCCAGGTCAAAGGCGGACTGGGCGTGGTATCCCACCTGGTCGGCCTCGGCAAAGGCATAGCCCTTGCCCTTGGTGGTGGCCACATGCACCAGCACCGGACCCTCCTCTTGATGGGCGGCCTGGAAGGTGCGGATCATCTCGGCCATGTCATGGCCATCGATCGGCCCCATGTAGGTGAAGCCGAGCTCTTCAAACACCGCACCCACCTTGGGCACGGCCAGGCGGCGCATGCTCTCTTTGAGGTTCTTGAGTTCCGGCGGCAGCTCCCCATGCATGAACGGCAGATGCTTGATCGCCTCTTCAGCGTTGCCGGAGAAGAACTTCACCGGCTTGCTCAGGCGCATCCGGTTGAGGTGGGTGGAGAGCGCTCCCACCGGCGGTGAGATCGACATGTCGTTGTCGTTGAGCACCACCAGCAATCGGGTCTTGGGCAGGTGGCCGGCGTGGTTGATCGCTTCCAGCGCCATGCCGCCGGTGAGGGCCCCGTCGCCGATCACGGCGACGCACTTGAAGTCTTCGCCGCGCTGATCGCGGGCCAGGGCCATGCCCAGGGCCGCCGAGATCGAGGTGGAGGCGTGGCCGGCACCGAAGTGGTCGAAGCGGCTTTCGCTGCGCTTGAGGTAGCCAGCCACACCCCCCTTCTGGCGCAGGGTGTGGAAGCCCTGCCAGCGACCGGTGAGCAGCTTGTGGGGATAGGCCTGGTGACCGACGTCCCAAACCACCCTGTCTCGGTCCAGATCCAGGGTCTGGTAGAGGGCCAGGGTGAGTTCCACCACCCCGAGGCCCGGACCCAGATGGCCGCCGCTGGTGGAGACCACTTCCAGATGCTTGTGCCGGATCTGGCGGGCGATCGCTTCCAGTTCAGCGATGCTGAGGCCATGCAGCTGGTTGGGATGGCTCAGCTCACTTGGATGCATACCCACTCGACGACCGTGAAGGGCAATCTACGGCTTGCCCTCTGTCAACCGGCGACAGCGAGGTCCGTGGGGCTTGCTGATTGCCAGACTCACTGAATGAAGGAATCGATCGCCAATCCGTTTGGCCCGGCGGGATACCCGCTGGCCAGCCCCTATCTGCAACGGATCCTGCGCGCCCGCGTCTACGACGTGGCGATCGAGTCCCCCCTGGATCCGGCCCCGAACCTCTCGCGGCGCCTGGGCAATCAGGTGCTGCTCAAGCGCGAGGACCTGCAACCGGTGTTCAGCTTCAAGCTGCGCGGCGCCTACAACCGCATGGTGGGCCTGTCTGCCGAGGAACTGGCGCGCGGCGTGATTGCCGCCAGCGCCGGCAATCACGCCCAGGGGGTGGCTCTGGCCGCCCAGCGGCTGGGATGCAGGGCCTTGATCGTGATGCCCGTCACCACCCCGCAGATGAAGGTGCGATCGGTGGCGGCCCGGGGGGCGGAGGTGCTGCTGCACGGTGACACCTACGACGAGGCCTACGGGCGGGCCCGGGAGCTGGAACTGGAACGGAGGCTTACCTTCATCCATCCCTTCGACGACCCGGACGTGATTGCCGGTCAGGGCACCATCGCCCTGGAAATCCTGCGCCAGTGCTCCCAGCCGCCGGATGCGATCTATGTGGCCGTCGGTGGCGGTGGCCTGATCGCCGGCATCGCCGCCTACGTCAAGAGCCTCTGGCCGCTGGTGGAGGTGATCGGTGTCGAGCCGATCGATGCCGATGCCATGACCCGCTCCCTGGCCAGTGGCCAGCGGGTGAAGCTGGAGCAGGTGGGGCTGTTCGCCGATGGGGTGGCCGTGCGCCAGGTGGGGGAACTCACCTTCGCCCTGGCCCAGCAGTACGTCGATTCCATGGTCACGGTCGACACCGACGAGATCTGCGCCGCGATCAAGGACGTGTTCGAGGACACCCGTTCGATCCTGGAGCCGGCCGGGGCCCTGGCGATCGCCGGCATGAAAAAGGATGTGCAGCAGCGCCAGCTCCAGGGCCGCACCCTGGTGGCTGTGGCCTGCGGCGCCAACATGAACTTCGACCGGCTGCTGTTTGTAGCGGAGCGGGCCGAACTGGGCGAACAGCGCGAAGCTTTGCTGGCTGTGGAGATCCCGGAGCAACCCGGCAGCCTGCGCCGCTTCTGTGGTCTGCTGGGCCAGCGCAGCCTCACCGAGTTCAGCTACCGGCTGGCGGATCCGAAGCTGGCCCACCTCTTCGTGGGCGTGCAGGTGAGCGGACCCACCGATACGGCGGAGCTGCGCCGTGATCTGGAGGCCCAGGGCTTCCCCTGCCTTGATCTCTCCGGCAATGAACTGGCCAAGCTGCACCTGTGCCACATGGTGGGCGGCCGGCTGCCGGCCAGCGCCGGCTGTGCCAGGGAGCAGGGGGAGGAGTTGCTGTATCGCTTTGAGTTTCCAGAGCGCCCCGGCGCGTTGATGGCCTTCGTCAGCTCGCTCCATCCCAACTGGAACATCAGCATTTTTCACTACCGCAACCACGGCGCCGATGTGGGCCGGATCGTGGTGGGTGTGCAGGTGCCGCCGCCGGAGCTGGCGGCGTGGCAGGCCTTCCTGGCGGAGCTGCCCTATCAGCACTGGGAGGAGACCAATAACCCCGCTTACCGCCTGTTCCTGGGAGAGGGGCGCCAGCCCCTGCCGAGCCTCACCAACCTGGTGAGTCCCTGAGGGGCGCGATACCGTGCCATGAGCGCGTGCAGGAGCCCAGCCATGCCCAGCACCCCGGAACCGAACAATCCCAAGGGCCGCGAAACGGCCATTCCTGAAGTACAAACTGAGCCGTCCCTGGCGCCGAACGGCCAGCCCATCGACAGCCCCAGCCCGACCGCCGGGCAACGGATCCAATTCTTCGGTGATCGCACTGTTCAGGATCGGAATCTGAGCGTGAACGACCCGGCTGTCGCTGGGGAGTCCAGCGACGCTTGTACCGCCGCGACCGCTGCCACACCAGGCCAGGAACCAGCCGCCAAGGCTCAGGCGCTGCAGGTTCCAGCTCCAGCCCAGAAGCAGCCCCCGAAGCAGCCCCCGAAGCACCGGGCCCGCCAGCCACGCGATCGCGCACCTGGCGTGGATATGGCCCCGCTGACCCAGGCCCCAGCGGCGGCGGTCAGCCTGGACAGCTTTCACCCAGATCCAGATCGAGGATCGGCGCCGTCAGCCCGGGCCGCTTTGGACCCGGCCCTACCGGATCGGGCTCAGCCGCTCCAGGGCTTGCCGGTTCCGGTTTTGCCGGTTCCGGTCTTGCCGGTTTCGGGCCAGCCGATACCGACCGAGCCGGTGCCGACCGCCACAGTTCAGACCACAACGGTGACGGCAGCGGCGGCCCAGGCCTCCCGGGCCTCAACGGCCGCCCTCAGCAGCCTTTCACTGCCCTCCCGACTGGAGGCGATCCTCTATCTCAAGGGCCGGCCCCTGGGACTGGCCGAGCTGGCCGAGATCGCCGGCATCAACCGTGACCAGACGGAACTGGCCCTGATCACCCTGATGACTGATTACGCCCATCGCGATACGGCGCTGGAAATCCGCCAGGAGGGCCAGCGTTACAGCCTGCAATTGCGTGAGAGCCTCGGCGATCTGGTGCAGAGCCTGTTGCCGGTGGATCTCTCCACCGCCACCCTGCGCACCCTGGCCACGATTGCCCTGAAGAAACGCATCCTGCAGTCGGAGCTGGTGGATCTGCGCGGCTCCGGTGCCTACGACCACATCAAGGAATTGCTGGCCCAGGAGTTCATCGAACGCCGTCGCCAGAGCGAGGGCCGCTCCTACTGGCTGAGTCTCAGCGAGAAATTCCACCGCACCTTTGCCGTCAGCGCCGACGATCTCGGCCAGCCCCGGCGCCAGGCGGCCTGAACAGCGCGGCCAGGACTGCATAGAGTCAGCGGGTGTTCTTTGGCTTCCCTCCACCCAGGAGGCTCCCCACCTGCAGCCCGCCCATGAGTGTTCTGATCTTTCTGCTCAAGGTGCTTGCCCAGACCCTGAGCATCTATCTGCTGGTCCTGCTGGTGCGGGTGCTGCTGAGCTGGTTCCCCAATCTGGATTGGAGCAATCCGCTGCTGGCCGGCGTCAGCGCCATCACTGACCCCTACCTCAACGCCTTCCGCGGCCTGATCCCGCCGATCGGTGGCATCGACCTCTCGGCGCTGCTGGCCTTCCTGGCCCTGCAACTGGCCCAGAGCTTGCTCAATGGCGCCACCATGACCCTGGCCAGCTCGGCGTACTGATCAGCCCAAGCGGCACACCGGCTCAGCCGATTGGCCTGGATTATCGATCCGCCTGGTCTGATTACTGCAGAGCGAGCTGCTGCTCCAGTGGCAGCCGCTCCTCACCCTCGGCCACCCGGGTGCGAACCGGTGCGGAAAAGCCGCGTGCCTTGGCGTTGCGAACGCTGAACGGCCCGGGTGTGCCCGCCGGCACCGCCAGCCGCAGAGCGAAGTCGGAACGGCCCGGCGGTACATCACCGATCGAGCCAACCCGGGTGCGGTTCGGCAGCACCGGTTCACCGCTGGCATCGAGAATCTGGGCAAAGACATCGGTATCAATCACCGCCCGCTTGCCAGCGTTGAGCACCACGCCGCGCAGGGCATAGCAACTGGCGCCAGCGGGACGATCCAGGTCCGGCTGGCGGCCCACATCGTCGGCCGGACAGCGCTCCAAACGCACCTCGCTCACCTGGAGGTCGGCCGCCAGGGCCGGTGCCGCATGCAGCAGCAGCAAGCAGCCCAGGGCGAGGCTCAGCAGCACATGGCGAAAACCAGCTCCGTTCAGGCGTGCAGCTCTCTCGGCGTTAGCGGTGAGCACCAGGAAGGGAAGCCGAAGCAGCTGGCGCCACCGGCACTCGTGCCAGAGGCGCAGACGCCGACGCTGTGGGTTCTGGCCCAGAACTGAACCGCTGGACTGAGCGCACTTGAGCATCAACGGCGATCTCCACTGCCTCCAATGACGTTACGGTCCATCCTGCTGGCCAGCTTGGCCAGGTTGGCGGCGGCGATGTCCTCCAGATCCAGATCCAGCTCACTGGCGAGCTGGGCCAAGTACCAGAGCACATCACCGAGCTCGAGCCGCAGATCGTCGCGGATCTGGGCATCGAAGACGCCGCCGCGATCGCGCAGCACCTTCTTGACCTTGTCGGCCACTTCGCCGGCTTCACCGCACAGGCCAAGAGTGGGATAAATCGGATTGTTACCCACCTGTGGGTAGAGGGCTGTTTGACGGGATCGCTCCTGATAGGTGCGGAGGTCCATGAAAAGCCGGGTCTGGTCGTGGCCGGATGGTAGTTTCCCGCTTGCGTCTCCATGCCTGAGGGCCGACACGATCCCATGCGTCGCACCAAGATCGTGGCCACTATCGGCCCTGCCACCGAATCACCTGAAGTGCTGCGTCGCCTGATCGAGGCCGGTGCCACCACATTTCGGCTCAATTTTTCCCACGGCGACCACAGCGAGCACGCCGCCCGGATTGTCACCATTCGCCAGGTGGCCAGCGAGCTGGGGGTGAACATCGGCATCCTCCAGGATCTGCAGGGTCCGAAAATCAGGCTGGGTCGCTTTGCCGGCGGCCCGATCACCCTGGCCAACGGCGACAGCTTCACCCTCACCTCGCGGGACGTGAGCTGCAACCAGGAGATCGCCAGGGTCACCTATGACGGCCTGGCCGATGAGGTCACCGCCGGCAGTCGGATTCTGCTCGACGACGGACGGGTCGAGATGGTGGTCAAGCAGGTGGATCGCCCCCAACAGACGCTGCACTGTGAAGTGACCGTCGGCGGCGTTCTCTCCAACAACAAGGGGGTCAACTTCCCCGATGTCCAGCTCTCGATCCGCGCCCTCACCGACAAGGACCGCATCGATCTGGAGTTCGGTCTGGCCCAGGGGGTCGACTGGGTGGCCCTGAGCTTCGTGCGCAATCCCTCCGACATGCAGGAGATTCGTGAGCTGATCCGCTCCCACGGCCACACGACTCCGGTGGTGGCCAAGATTGAAAAGTTTGAAGCGATAGATTCGATTGATGCCATCCTCCCGCTCTGCGATGGCGTGATGGTGGCCCGCGGCGACCTGGGCGTGGAGATGCCGGCGGAAGAGGTGCCGCTGCTGCAGAAGGAGTTGATCCGCAAGGCCAACAGCCTCGGCATTCCGATCATCACCGCCACCCAGATGCTCGACTCGATGGCCTCCTGCCCCAGGCCCACCCGAGCCGAAGTGAGCGACGTGGCCAACGCCATCCTCGATGGCACCGACGCCGTGATGCTCTCGAACGAAACAGCCGTCGGCGATTTCCCGGTGGAGGCGGTTGCCACCATGGCCCAGATCGCCCGGCGCATCGAGCGTGATTACCCCCAACGGGTGCTCGACAGCCACATGGCCACCACCATCCCCAATGCCATCTGCCAGGCGGTGAGCAGCATTGCGCGCCAACTCGATGCGGCGGCGATTCTGCCGCTCACCAAGAGCGGCTCCACCGCCCGCAATGTCAGCAAGTTCAGGCCCAGCACCCCGATCCTGGCCATCACCAGCGACGTCAGCGTCGCTCGTCAGCTGCAACTGGTCTGGGGCGTCACCCCCCTGTTGATTGCCGAGCAGATCAACTCCGGCAGCACCTTCAACGTGGCCATGGGTGTGGCCCAGGAGAAGGGGTGGCTGCTGGAGGGAGATCTGGTAGTGCAGACCCAGGGCACCCTCGAGGGTGTCAGTGGCTCCACCGATCTGGTGCGCGTCGGCCTGGTGACGGCGGTGCTGGGTCGGGGCGTCGGCGTCGGTCAGGGCTCGATCAACGGTCGTGTGCGGATCGCTGCCAGCCCGGAGGAGGCCAACGCCCTGCAGGCGGGTGAGATACTGGTGGTGCGCGAAACCAGTGACGCCTATCAGGACGCGATCAGCCGCAGCAGCGGCGTGATCAGCGAACTGGGCGGCAGCGAAAGTCATGCGGCCGTGCTGGCCCTGGCTCTGGGGATCCCGGCGATTGTGGGCGTGGCCAATGCCACCTCAACCCTGCGCCAGGGGGAGATCATCACCTTGGCTGTGCAGGACGGCGTGGTGCATCGTGGCGCTCTCAGCCCGATGGAGATGGGGACGACTCCAGCGTTCTAGCCGCCCAGCCCATCCACCAACCCAGCCAACTCAAGCGGCGAGCCCACCAGGTTGGCCGCCTGCCTGCTTGCCTCACCAGCACGCCAGACTTCCCATCCGTCCAGGCAGCCCCTTCGATGGCCCACAAATTGCCGCTGCGGGAAACCGTGGGCATGGCCCTCAGCACCCTCCAGGCCAATCGGTTGCGCAGCCTGCTCACCATGCTGGGCATCGTGATCGGCAATGCCTCGGTGATCACCCTGGTGGGGGTGGGCCAGGGCGCCCAGAACCTGGCTGCTGGTCAGCTCAGCACCCTGGGCGCCAACGTGCTGTTCATAGTGCCGGGCCGCAACGACACCCGCCGCCAAGGGATCGACACACCGAAAACCCTGGTGCTCGAAGATGCCGAGGCCATCGCCGAACAGGTGCCCAGCGTCAACCGCGTCGTGCCCCAGATCACCCTCAGTGATGTGGTGCAGGCAGGCTCCCTGGCCGCCACGGCGACGATCTCCGGCGTCACCCCCGACTTTTTGCCGGTGCGCAATTTCGAGGTGGCCCAGGGCCGTTTTCTCAGCGATGCCGATGTCAAAGGGGCGCGCAGTGTGGCGGTGATCGGCCCCGATCTGCGCGACAAGCTGATGCCGACCGGCGATGCGATCGGCCGCCAGCTGCGCATCCGCGACCAGGCGTTCGAAGTGATCGGTGTGCTGGCGCCCAAGGGGGCGGTGTTCGGCGCCAACCAGGATGAAGTGGCCTACATCCCGCTGAGCACGATGGTGAGCCGGCTCAGTGGTCGCGATCCCACCTATGGCATCACCCTCAGCTTCATCAGTGTTGAGGCCAGGAACGAAGAGAGCACCGGCGCCGCCAGCTTCCAGATCAGCAATCTGCTGCGCCAGCGCCATCGCATCCTGCGCGATGACGACTTTTCCGTGCGCTCTCAGAAAGATGCCCAGACGATCGTCGGCACCATCACCGGTGGCCTGACGCTGATGCTGGGCGCGATCGGCACCATCTCCCTGTTGGTGGGAGGGATCGGCATCATGAACATCATGCTGGTGTCCGTGAGTGAGCGGACCGAGGAAATCGGGCTGCGCAAAGCCCTGGGGGCACGCAGCAGCGATGTGTTGCTGCAGTTCCTGGTGGAATCCCTGGTGCTCGCCAGTCTGGGGGGGGTGATCGGCAGCAGCGTGGGCATCGGCGCCGTCGGCCTGGTGGCCGCCTTCACGCCCCTGCCGGCCAGCATCGCTGCCGGCACCGTGCTCGGCACGGTGCTGCTCTCCGGCTCCATTGGCCTGTTCTTCGGCGTGGTGCCGGCCCGTAGGGCTTCCAGGCTCGATCCGATCGTGGCTCTGCGCAGCCTCTGAGTCTCCTCCCCGAAACCGGCGACGGGGCATGCGTGAGCGGGCCCCCTGACGCCCCAGCACCCGAAGACCTGGAAGCGGGTGAACCGTCGCCTGGACTGGAAAGTGCGGCGGCCAGGCCACCGACAACACCGCAGCCAAGACATGCACAGCAATAGGGAGAAATCCTTAAGACCGGCAAACCGTGGCGATCGTCACCTTCGCTCCAGCGTGGTAAGTGGGTAAATCAAGGGTGTGTTGTCTTCGTATCGAAACTTGGAGCTCCAGGCCCTTTTGGATTGTGGATACCGCAACGCCAGCGATCGGATGGTGATCCTGCGGTGTTGCGGGCCCAATGCTTTTTATCTGGAGCGTGTCGTCTTCCCGTTTGAGCTGCTCAGCTTCCAGTGCCCCCTCCAGAGCGAAATCGAGATCTGGACCCACGGTCTCGGCGGCGCCGAGCTGGTGGAAACCCTGCCCGCTGGCGAGTTGCTTGTTGAAGCGCCCTTGCCCCTGGCCGCCTCCCCCCTGACAGAGTCCCAGCTTGAGGGGGCAGAGCTCAGCCCCTGGCTGCAGGCGAGCTGAATCGAACGGTGCTGGGGCAGATTGGGTACGTTCGGGGCGTCACGATCCCAAGACCCACCCCGTTACGATTGTTCAACAATTTCCTCCCATCATGAATCAGCGCTGGCGACTCCTGGCTCTCTGGCTGCTGCCGATCGGAGTGGCGCTCTTCCTGGGCTGGCAACTCCTGGGTAGCGGTCCCAACAAGCTCACCGCCAACGGCCCCACCGTGGCGCCCAGCAATGCCGCCGTCGCCCGCATGAGCTACGGCCGCTTCCTCGACTACGTCGAGGCCGGCCGTGTCACCGCCGTTGACATCTACGACGGTGGCCGCACCGCGGTGATTGAAGCGGTGGATCCCGATCTCGACAACCGCGTCCAGAAGCTGCGGGTAGACCTGCCTGGCCTGGCACCGGAACTGATAAACAAACTCAAGGATCAGGGCATCAGCTTTGACATCCATCCGCCTCGCACCACCCCACCGGCGATCGGGCTGCTTGGCAACCTGCTGTTCCCGCTGCTGCTGATTGGATCCCTGGTGCTGCTGGCTCGCCGTTCCAATGGCATGCCCGGAGGGCCTGGTCAGGCGATGCAGTTCGGCAAGACCAAGGCTCGTTTTGCCATGGAAGCCGAAACCGGCGTCAAGTTTGACGATGTGGCCGGTGTGGAAGAAGCCAAGCAGGACCTTCAGGAGGTGGTCACCTTCCTTAAGACGCCGGAGCGCTTCACCTCGGTCGGCGCCCGCATTCCCAAGGGTGTGCTGCTCGTGGGCCCTCCTGGCACCGGCAAAACCCTGCTGGCCAAGGCGATTGCCGGTGAGGCCGGCGTGCCTTTTTTCTCGCTCTCCGGTTCGGAGTTTGTCGAGATGTTCGTGGGGGTAGGCGCCAGCCGGGTGAGGGATCTGTTCAAGCGGGCCAAGGAAAACAGCCCCTGTCTGATCTTCATCGATGAAATCGATGCGGTGGGCCGTCAGCGTGGTGCCGGCATCGGCGGCGGCAACGACGAACGGGAGCAGACCCTCAACCAGCTGCTCACCGAAATGGACGGCTTCGAAGGCAACAGCGGCATCATCATCATTGCCGCCACCAACCGTCCCGATGTGTTGGATTCAGCCCTGATGCGCCCGGGTCGCTTCGATCGTCAGGTTCAGGTGGATGCCCCGGACATCAAGGGCCGTCTTTCGATTCTCGAAGTTCATTCCCGCAACAAGAAACTGGCTGAGGGTGTTTCCCTCGAAGCCATTGCCCGCCGCACCCCCGGTTTCACCGGTGCTGACCTGGCCAATCTGCTGAATGAGGCAGCCATCCTCACGGCCCGGCGCCGCAAGGAGGCCATCAGTTTGGCTGAAATCGATGATGCTGTGGATCGGGTGATCGCCGGCATGGAGGGCAAACCGCTCACCGATGGCCGCAGCAAGCGTCTGATCGCCTATCACGAAGTCGGCCACGCGATCGTCGGCACCCTGATCAAGGATCACGATCCTGTCCAGAAGGTCACCCTGATTCCCAGGGGGCAGGCCCAGGGACTCACCTGGTTCGCTCCCGATGAGGAGCAGATGCTGGTGAGCCGTGCCCAGCTGCGGGCTCGCATCATGGGTGCCCTGGGCGGTCGGGCCGCGGAAGACGTGGTCTTCGGCCATTCGGAAGTCACGACCGGTGCCGGTGGCGACATCCAGCAGGTGGCCTCCATTTCCCGCCAGATGGTCACCCGTTTCGGCATGAGCGACCTGGGCCAGTTCTCGCTGGAAGCCGGCAATCAGGAGGTGTTCCTCGGCCGCGATCTGATGACCCGCAACGATGGCTCTGACGCCTTAGCCAGTCGCATTGATGATGCGGTTCGTCAGATTGTGCAGAGCTGTTATGTCGATACGGTCAAACTTGTCGCAGCGAATCGGGTGTGTATCGATCGTTTGGTGGAACTGCTGATTGAAAAGGAAACGCTCGATGGCGAGGAGTTCCGCTCCGTTGTCGCTGAGTTCACCCATGTGCCCGAAAAGGAACGCTTCAGCCCAATCTTGAGTGCCGTTGCCAGCGATCGGGAAACGGTCAGCCAAAACGTCTGAAGTAACTTCGGAACAGGCTATGGCAGGGCTGCAGACCTTGCCATAATGCTCTTATACTTTCTTTTTGGCTCCAACAGGCAACTGAATCAAGCCAACAGTCTCAGACATAAATCGCCAGAAAGATGCTAACTCCAGCATCTCCACCTGCCCACCCTGCGGTGGGCTTTTTGATGCAGGCCCGTCAACAGGCCCCGAGCAAATCTCAAAGTATCAGGCGGCTGGTTTACTTGGACCCGGCTGGGCATCAGGGGCGAGCCCTAGCCAGCTCAGCTGACTCCCAGGGGCCTGAGCAAACCAGGCACGCCGCATCCTTGCCCCGTGATCTGTGTAGCCCCTGGTCGGTAAGCGCAGGGGCCCAGACGCAGCATCGGCGCAAGACAACCGGACAAATCAAGAGCTCACCCACCTCAGCAATCAAGGGCACCCACGGTCGTGGAGTGCCCTTGTGGGTTCTGCGAGCTGAACGATCAGCCGATTCAGACCGGCCGCACAGTGCGCTTATCGATCACCTTGTCGATCAGTCCGTAGGCCATGGCCTCAGCCGGTGACATAAAGAAGTCCCGATCGGTGTCGGATTGCATCCGCTCCAGGGGTTGACCGGTGCGCTCAGCCAGCTCACGGTTGAGCTTGTCTTTGAGGTAGAGAATCTCATCCGCCTGGATGCGGATATCGCTGGCCTGGCCCCTGGCGCCGCCGAGGGGTTGGTGAATCATGATCCGGGAATGGGTGAGGCTGCTGCGCTTGCCCTTGGCTCCTGCACACAACAGAAATGCCCCCATGCTGGCGGCCAGGCCAACACAGACGGTCTGCACATCGGGTTTGATGTGCTGCATGGTGTCGAAGATGCCGAGGCCGTCATACACCGAACCACCAGGGGAGTTGATGTAGAGGAAGATGTCCTTGTCCGGATCCTCCGCTTCCAGGAACAGCAGCTGGGCCACCACCCGATTGGCTGATTCGGCTGTCACCGGCTCGCCAAGGAAAATGATTCTCTCCCGCAACAGGCGGGAGTAGATGTCGAAAGCCCTCTCGCCGCGACCCGACTCCTCAATCACAATCGGGATCATGGACCGCTGCAGCACAACTTGCCCGATCCTACTGAAGCTGCCGGTGCATTGGCTCGGGCTGCAGCGCTAAGGTCGCTGCACCTTGATGGCCGACCTGCGTGAGCGACGCCCAGACCGTTGCCGACAGCAAGCGTGCGTTCCACAGCGCCTTCCCCCATGTCATCAGCCCGATGTACCGGCGGATGGTGGATGAACTGTTGGTAGAACTGCACCTGCTGAGCCATCAGAGCGGCTTTGAGGCCGATCCCCTCTTCGCCACCGGCCTCGTGCAGGTGTTTGACGGGTTCAGCCGTGGCTATCGCCCTGAGCAACAGCGGCTGCCCCTGTTCCAGGCGCTGTGCAGCTCCTCCGGCTTCGACGCCGCCAAGCTGCGCCAGCAGCGGGATGGGGCGATGGCCTCCATGGGGCAGCACTCCGTGGACGCAGTGAAGCAATGGATCGAGCAGCAGGGGGAAGGGGCGCCGGCCCCGGTGGCCCAGGCCCTGGCCAGCATCCGCCGCAATGATTTCCACTACTCGCGGCTGATGGCCGTCGGTCTGTTGTCCCTGCTGGAACAGGCCCAGGGCGCCGACGCGCTCGATCCCCAGGCTCTGCGGGCCGCTGCCCACGAGGTGGGCGAGTCCATGGGCCTGCTGCGTGATCGCCTCGACAAGGATCTCAGTCTCTATGCCGCCAACCTGGAGAAGTTGGCCCAGGCGGTGGTGATGCTGGAAGAAACCGTGGCCGCCGACCGCCGCCGCCGCGAACGCCAGCAACTCAACGAGTCACCAGAAGGCGTCCCGTCAGCTGGCTGATCGGTAGGGATTGATCTCCCGCCTGGCGAGCCTCGATCTCCAGTTGACTGGCACGGCGCACCAGATCCGGTACCTCGGCGGGCAACATCTCAAGCGCCGCCAGAGCGGCGGGCCGGCTGCGCAACAGCAGCCCCCCGGCGGCAGGCAAGGGGTTGGCTGAGCCGCCTATGCGGGCTAGGGGCCCTCTGGGTACGGGACCAAGGAACAGCAGCAGCTGGGATTCACCGCTGCCAGTGGGCAGCCAGCGCCAGCCCCCCACGATCACGCCGTCGCCTCGGGTCCAGGTGGCGGCGGCCAGGGAAATCCCGGCTGAAGCGGCCGTCGTGGTGACGGTGGGCAGCATCCCGGGAACTGTCGGGACGGGCTGGGTGGGGTCTGGGACGCTTGGCGTGGCACCGGCGGGTCCAGGCGTGCTGGCCGCTGGGGTAGAGGCGGCAGCACCTGGGGCCGGCCCTGAAGATGCAGTTTGGACGGCTGGCTTGAGGCCCTGCTCCTGCAGGGAACGGCCGAGGCGATCCAGCAATCTCTGCCAGGCGGCCCGCTCCTTGCCCGCCACCAACTGCAGCTCCAGGGAGGCCTGGAACGGACCCTGGGGCAGGGGACGCAGCCGCAGCTGGAACGGGGCCTTGCGCAACAGCGCCAGCCGGTCGGTGTCGATGCCGTAGCGGCTGGCCAGTGGATCGCGGATCATCTGGCGCGAGAGCAGACCCTGAATCAACAGATCCAGCGACGCCCCCTCGATCTGCAGCAATTGATCGGGAGGCAGCGGCCCATGGCGCGGCGGCTCGATCCAGGTGGGATTGGCGGCATCGCGGGTCAGCACCCCATCGACGGCCGCCGCCTCCCCAGACCAGACCACACCCGTGGCATCGAGGCCGATGCTGAGGCAACCATCCTGGAAGCGCTGCAACAGGGGCGCCATTGGACCGGCAATCACACCGATGGCGGTGGAATTCCAGAACACCGCCTGGGTGCTGCGCAGGCGATCGAGGCAGCGCCGCTGCAGGCCACGGCTTCGCCGTTGCTGGGGCCGCAAGCCATCCCGCAGCATCTGCAACGCCAGCGGATCGGGCGCCACCACCACCAGATCACCGAGGCGCATCGCCTGGGCGGGCAGTGAGGCAACCGTGCTCGGCGGCAGGCTCGAAGCGGGCAGGGCCAGAATCGGCGCCCCATCCACATGCTCACCCCAGAGCTGCCACCAGAAACCTCGCTGCTGGCGCCAGGCCCGCTCGGCCAGGGGGCCGCCGAGGCGCTGGCGCCAGAGATCGGGAACGGCCCGCTGCGGTGCAGCGGGAAAGCTCTGCAGCAGTGTGACGCCATCGAGCAACTGCTCCAGTCCCTGGGCCCGGGGCCTGGGCAGCCGCTGCAGCGCCGCCAGGGGCAGCGCCACCAGCAACAGGATGGTCGTGGCCGTGATCGGCAGCGGCAAGGAGCGCCGGGGCACTCTCCCCGCCAGTCCCCCGGCAGCAGCCAAGGAAAGGGCGGGGATCTGCAAACGCCGCAAGAGCAACGGTCTGAACAGCCTCATGGCGCCACGGATAAAAGGGTGGCGCAACTTGCACCGATCGGCACCATTGGGCTGGAAGTGGACATCGCGCCGCGACAGTCAAAAACAGGCCCCCTGCCCGGAGGGGGTGAAAAGCGCCGTCCCGTCCTGCCGCAAGCGCTCAGGCCCGGGGGCGGGATTCGAGCGCTTTGCGGCGCGCACGATCCCGCCACTCCATGGCGGAGAGGTAGATCACCCCGGCGCTGACGAATAACAGCAACAGCGAGGCGATGGCGGCCAGGACGGTGCCGCTGCTGAGGGACAGCTCAGAAATCGAGGGAGTTGTCACCGTTCCGGCCCCACACCACCATGGCGATCGAAAAGCTGAACATGGCCGCCAGGGAGGCCCAGCCGAGGGTGATCAACATCGGTGACTTGCGCCAGGTACAACTCGTGCATGATACCTAGGCTTCAAGCCGGAACCCGTCCGGGATGCGATGGTTGTCACCCATGCCACCAGTTCGGGGGAAACTCCTGCTGGTTCGCCCACCGCCGTTCAGGAGCGTCAGCTGCAACGCCAGCCCTATCCGAACTACCGGGTGATCGTGCTGGACGACGACGTCAACACCTTTCAGCATGTCGTGGATTGTCTGGTGCGGCATATCCCGGCGATGCTGCCTGACCTGGCCTGGACGCTCGCCCACCGAATCGATTCGGAGGGAGCGGCCACGGTCTGGCGTGGACCCCAGGAGCAGGCGGAGCTGTATCACCAGCTGCTGGGAGCGGAGGGGCTGACCATGGCTCCGCTGGAACGCGATTGAATCCCTCGTTAGCGGAGCCGGAACCATGGGCCGGGTGGTGATCACCCACAGCACCTACATCGAGGGCTTGATTCCCTTGCTCAGGCAACTGGCCCAGGAGAGCGGCATCGAAACGGTGACCCCCGCGGTGATCAGTCGGGTGCGGGGTCGCAGCACCAGCCTGCGGCTGCGGATTTCAACCCCGATCACCGGGGGCTTCAAGCTGGTGGCGCGCCGGGGCACGAGTGTCCAGGAGGTGTTCGTCGTCACGGCCCGGGAACGGGAAGATCTGCAGGCCCTTGTCGATCAGCTCCTCCAAGAGCGCTGAAGCCCCAGGAGGGTCTGCCGCCAGCAGGCTCGAGCTGGCTCAGACTGCAGCCAACCTGGGGCAGGGGGCACCATCTGCGGCGGCTCAGGAGCTCACCAAGCTGGTGGGAGCAGCCCGCTCGTAGACCGCCGCCGCCGTGAAGTGGCACCAGGCCCCCCCCTGGCGAAACCAGGGTTCGCCGGTTTCCAGGATGAGGTCGGCGGGCTGCAACTGCCAGCGCTCCTGCAGGTAGGCCAGGTAGTCGTGCGCTTCGAGCTGGGGTCCCTGCCAGTGGACGAGGGCAAAGCTCAGGGCCCGCACCCGTAGGGCGCCGGCGACCGTCTCCTGAATCTCCTCCTGCAGCAGGAAAGTGCGGAAGCGCTCTGCTGCCGTGGCCTCGAGGCAGTACTTGCGGCGGTAGAGCTCCCTGGCCTTGGGAAACACCGGCCCGGGGGCGCGGCTGAGCAGCTGTTCGAAGGCCTGCTGAAAGGTGGGCATCACGGCAACAGAACGGCTAACACAAGTGCGCCGCCCCTGGAAACCAAAAAGCCAGAGGGTGGCAGCAGCAGAAAGGCAGCCGCTGAGGGGGTGCCCGAAAGGGGTGGACCGCCGTGCCGTCTTGCCCCAGTGTTCGACCTGGATGAACCAGAAGGGGAGTCAGGAGCGGGGCTTCGTTTCCGACTACGAGGCCGGTTTACGTTGCCGTCGCTGAAGACTCCCCATGTCGAAAGGGAGTCAGATCAGAAAACTGTGAAAGGCAGTCACCAACACAGCAGTCCGCAGAAACCTTAGACCATTTTCAGCGGATCTGGAACTCCTGCAGCGGCCAGATCGCCCGCACCTCGGCCAGCCTTCGCTCCAGCTCCTCAGCCCGCTCCACCCTGGTGCGGGACTCCAGCACCAGGGTGAGATGGCCCAGCTTGCGCCCCGGATGGGCCTGGCGCTTGCCGTACCAGTGCAACTTGGCGCCGGCCAGGGCGGCCAGGCGCCGACGCAACTCGGTGTAGTCACTGCTGGATTCTTCAAAGCCCAGCAGATTGACCATCACCGCCCCCGCCACCTGGGGTTCAACCGAGGCCAGGGGCAAGCCGGCCACAATCCGCACCTGCTGCTCGAACTGACTGGAGCGACAGGCCTCAATGGTGAAATGGCCGGAGTTGTGGGTGCGTGGAGCCAGCTCATTCACCTGCAGACCACCGGGGCCATAAAAGAACTCGATCGAGAGCACCCCGACGTAATCGAGGGCTGTCAGCAGCGAGACGGCCACGTTGCGGGCAAAGGCCTCAACGCTGTGGTCCACCGGCGCCGGGAACAGCACCCAGTCGCAGATCTGGCGATGCTGGTGGGTCTGAACCAGGGGGAAACAGGCGACGCTGCCACAGCGATCGCGGCAGGCCACCAGGGCCAGTTCCTGCTGGAACGCCACCATCTCCTCCAGGATCCAACCATCGAGCTCCACCTCGGCCAACAACAGCTCCAGCTCGCTCTGATCCCGGAGCGGACGCGTGCCCTTGCCGTCGTAGCCACCGAGGCAGGCCTTGGCCATCACCGGGAAATGGAACCCCTCGGGCAAACAGGGCGGCGGGCTGGCGGGCTGGCCAGGGGCACTGACGGCAGCCCGGGCTCCCTGCTCTCCATACGGCTCCAACGGGCCCGAGGCGAGGGGATCCGGCAGCGGGGGCGGATAGACCGCCGCCAGCGGGCACCAACGGGGAGCCGGCAGATAGAGCTGGTTCAGCAGTTCTCGCTGCGAACGCTTGCTCACCAGGGGATGGAGGGCATGGAGGCCCGGGATGAACTGCACCCCTTCCTCCGCCAGCACCTCCAGGGCCTCGATCGGGATCCACTCGTTCTCAAAACTGATGGCCCCGCAGCGCCCGGCCAGCTGGCGGGTGGCAGCCACGTCGTCCACCGCAGCCAGCACCAGGCTCGCCGCCCGTTCGGCCGCAGGGTCGTCGGCGGCCGGGGTCTGCACGTGCAGGGCCACACCCAGGCGCGAGGCCGCCGCCGCCAGCATCCAGGCCAGCTGCCCCCCACCGACGATGCCGATTGAGGCCTGCGCCCCAGGCGATGGGGGGTCAGGGCTGGCCAGGGGCTCGGTGGCGGTGGGGTCCATGGCCATGAGGCCCTTGGCCGTGGAGTCCATGGGAGTGGGGTCCTTGGCAGTTGGGTCCTTGGCAGTGGCGGCAGCGGTGTCCAAGCCCTGAGCGCCCGTGGGGGCCAAAGATCCAGTTTCCCATCCCCACCGATCGCTTCAAAGCATTCGGATCCGATCAGCACAGTTGCCGAACCGATTCCAGCCCCCAGGCTGCTTGCCGACAGGCCCGCATGCTCAGCTGAGGCCCCGATCAGCGGCGAAGGCGAAGCGGATCAGGCTGAGCAGCAGCACGATCAGGAACAAGGCCAGGCCGACGGTGCAGGCGTAGCTGATCTCCAGCTCGGAGAAGGCCTGGTCGTAGACGTAATAGACGATGGTGCGGGTGGAATCGGCTGGACCTCCCTGGGTCATCAGATACACCTCCTCGAACACCTTGGTGGCCCCGATCGCCGAGATCACCGCCACCAAGGTGATGTAGGGCCGCAGCAGCGGCAGGGTGATGTCGAGATGGCGCCGCCAGCCCTCGCTGCCATCGAGGGCCGCCGCCTCATACAGATCAGGGGAGATGCCCTGCAGCCCCGCCAGAAAAATCACCATGTAGTAGCCGAGACCCTTCCAGAGGGTGACCAGCATCACGGCAGGCAGGGCCAGGGCCGGACTGGTGAGAAAGCCAATCGGGCTGAAACGCTCGCCGAGCAGGGCGCTCAGCCAGCCGTTCAGCAAGCCGTTTTCGGCATAAAGCCAGCGGAAGGCGATCGCCGCCACCACCAACGACACCAGCACCGGCGTGTAAAGAGCACCTCGGAACCAGTGGATTGCAGGCAGTTGGCGGTTCACGAGCACCGCCAGGGCCAGGGCGCCCAGCACGATCGGCGGCACCACCCCAACCAGATAGACAAACGTGGTACCCATCACCTTGAACAGCATCGGATCGGCCAGCAGACGCCGGAAGTTGGCCAGGCCGATGAAGTGCAGCGGCTCGCTCACATCGAGGCCGCTGCGGGTGAAGCTGATCAGCAGGGCCATCGCCCCGGGGATCAGCACCGAAATCGCCAGCAGCAGCAGCGCCGGCGCCAGAAAGCCCCAGGCCGTCGCCGTGCTGGCAGCGGAGTGGGAGCTGGGGTTGGCCTTGGGCATGGGAGTCATTGTGAAGCAGGCCGCAGGCGTCCGGCCCCTGCTGATTGCTGGGGCTGGTTGCTGGGGCTGGTGGACCAACCCGGTGAGCGCTCGAACCGGTGGACAGGAGCAAACCGGTGGAGCGTCAGGTGGGAGCGTCAAACCCGGCTGAGCCTCGAAGTGGTCAGCGGGTGGAACCATGGGGTAGGTGCACAGAAATTCCCGGAGGCTCGCCATCAACCCCCCTGATCCAGGCCCGGCGCTGGGCTGCACGCCGCTGACGAATCCAGGGTCTGACCCAGCTGCTGGGGCCCATGGGCCACTGGCCGGCACCGGTTCGGGCCAACCTGGGCACCGCGATCCAGCCCGGGTGCTGCAGGAGGTGTTCGGCTATGGCGCCTTCCGCGGCCCCCAGGCTGAAATCGTTGAGCACGTGGTGGGCGGTGGCTCGGCCCTGGTGCTGATGCCCACCGGCGGCGGGAAATCGCTCTGTTATCAGATCCCGGCCCTCTGCCGAGCTGGTGTTGGCGTGGTGGTGTCGCCCCTGATCGCCCTGATGCAGGACCAGGTGGAGGGGCTGCGGCAGGCGGGCGTAAGGGCCGCTGCCCTCAACTCCTCCCTGGAGGCCGGTGAAGCCGTCGCCATCTGGCGTGCCCTGGAGCAGGGTGAATTGGATCTGTTGTATGTGTCGCCGGAGCGGTTGCTCAGCCCCGGCTTCCTCGATCGCCTGGCGGCACTGCCCCTGGCCCTGTTCGCCATCGATGAGGCCCATTGCGTGTCCCAGTGGGGCCACGATTTCCGGCCTGAATATCTGCAACTGGCGGTGCTGGCCGAGCGCTTTGCCGCCATTCCCCGCGTGGCCCTCACCGCCACCGCTGATCCCCGCACCCGCGAGGAGATCCGCGAGCGGCTGCAGCTGCAGCAGGGCCGGGTGTTCCTGGCCAGCTTTGATCGACCCAACATCCGCTATCTGCTGCGCGACAAGGACGAAGCCCGCAGCCAGCTGCTGGCCTTCCTGGCGGAACGGCGCGGTGAGGCGGGGATTGTCTACGCCCGCTCCCGCAGCCGGGTGGATCGCTTCGCCGCCGACCTGCGCGCTGCCGGCTTTGATGCGGTGGCCTATCACGCCGGCCTCAGCGCTGAAGCGCGCAGTTCGGCCCTGAACCGCTTCCGCCGCGAGAGTGGCGTGATGGTGGTGGCCACGATCGCCTTCGGCATGGGCATCGACAAACCCGATGTGCGTTTCGTCGCCCACGTGGATCTGCCCAAGAGCCTGGAGGCCTACTACCAGGAGACCGGCCGGGCCGGCCGCGACGGCCTGCCGGCGGTGGCCTGGATGGTGCATGGGGCCGGCGATGTACCCCAGCTGCGCCGCTTCATCGACGATTCCGACGCCCCGGAAGCCCAGAAGCGGGTCGAGCACGGCAAGCTCGACGCCCTGATCGCCTTCAGCGAAGCGAGTGACTGTCGCCGCCAGGTGCTGTTGCGCCACTTCGGCGAAGCCCTGCTTGAGCCCTGCGGCAACTGTGATCTCTGCCTGGAGCCTGACACCAGCACGGATGTGACCGAAGCGGCCCGCAAGGCGCTCTCGGCGGTGTACCGCACCGGCCAGCGCTTCGGCGCCGCCCACCTGGTGGATGTGCTGCTGGGCGGTGACACCGCCCGCATCCGGGAGCTGGGTCACGGCAGCTTGAGCGTGTATGGCATCGGCAAGGAGCTGGACCGGGGCCAGTGGCGCTCGCTGATCCGCCAGTTGCTGGCCAAGGGCTACCTGCTCAGCGATACCGAATCCCGCGGTGGATTGCGCTTCGGGCCGGACAGCCTGGTGAAACCCTTGCTCAAAGGCGAGGCGAGCCTGGCCCTGCGCCTGCCACCAGCGGCAAAAGAACGGCGCCAATCCGGCAGCGGTGAACGGGGTGCGCCGGCACCCAGCCTGGAGCTGGCGGGGGAGGGACGCGACCGCTTTGAAGTACTCAGGAGCTGGCGGCTGGAGCAGGCCCGCACTCAAGGAGTGCCGCCCTATGTGGTGTTCCACGACCGCACCCTGATCGAGATCGCCTCCCGCCAGCCAACGACGCTGGCCGAACTGGCCACGGTGGCGGGGGTGGGGCAAGCCAAGCTCGATCGCTACGGCGACGCCGTGTTGCAGGTGCTGGGCGGCGGCTGAGCCGGGCAGCGGAGCAGACCCCGGGGCGGCAACGATGGATTCAAGCCAATCCGCACGCCCCCCAAGACGTCAAAGTCTAAAGGCGTAAAGTTAATTAACTATAATTTCTCTCTTTTGGGTAAAAGTTTATGGAGCAAAAGGTTTTGTTTCCAGAGGCAGGGAAGCGCTCGGCTCGGCTGCCCCGGTCGTGGCGATCGCAGTCCTGGGATTGCTGACCGTGACCCAGTCCAATGCCGCCCAGGCGGCCATGTCGCTGCAGTCCTTCAGCCTCACCGACACGTTCACCAACTTCCCGGCGGCCAGTCCCTCGTCCGCCACTTACGACTCCACATCCCCTCGGCTCACGGCTCAGGCCTTTGAAGCGAACCTCGGCACTTTGACCAGTAAGACCGTCGTCTGGGCAACAACAGCTACCTTCACTGCACCCCAGGCACTGCGGGTTCGTCTGGCTTTGCGGGATTCTCAGCGGGTGGAAATACGTATATCGACACCATCAGCTACGGCAGCGGGTATGGCGGCAGCGGCAGCAGCAGTAGTTACTTGACTTTTTCTGTGAATCTGGCGTCGATTAGAGTAAACGATCAGCTCCTCAGCTCCAACGCCGACATTACTTATGATTCCAGTATTCTGGCGGCTTTCATTGGCCCGAGTTCCTACACAATCAGCTACAAAAATTCTGGCCAACCCGGCAATTCCCCACCGCTTTCAATTACGGCAACATCCTCTCCGGCAGCGCCTCCTTAACCACCACGGCCGCGGTCACCTACGACTATGTCGCCAACGTTCCTGGGCCCTTGCCCCTGCTGGGCGCTGGTGCGGCCTGGAACTGGAGCCGCCGTCTGCGCCGCCGCTGCGCTCAGCGCCGGGATTGAGCGTGGGCCCCGGGTCGCCCTAGCCTCTGCACCGACCCTGGTTCGCCCATGACCGCCACGCCAACCGCGATCTGCACCATCCGGGTGGAGCTGAGCGCCAACCCGTATCCGATCGTGATCGGAGAGGGGAGTCTCGCCCGGCTGGGCGGCCAGATCCGCGCCCAGGGCTTCAAGGCCGGCACAAAGGTGCTGGTGGTGACCAATCCGGTGGTGCAGGAGCACTACGGCGCCGCAGTCTTGGCCAGCCTGGTGGCGGCCGGTCTGGAGGCCAGCACCCTGGTGATTGAGGCCGGCGAAGACCAGAAAAACCCGGCCACCGTCGCCCTGATTCACGATGCCGCCTTGGCGCGCCAGCTGGAGCGGGGCTCGCTGATCGTGGCCCTCGGCGGCGGTGTGGTGGGCGACATGGCCGGCTTCGCCGCCGCCACCTGGCTGCGGGGCGTTGCTGTGGTGCAGGTGCCCACCACCCTGCTGGCGATGGTGGATGCCGCCATCGGTGGCAAGACGGGCGTGAACCACCCCGGTGGCAAGAACCTGATCGGCGCTTTCCACCAGCCACGGCTGGTGCTGATCGATCCGACCGTGCTCACGACCCTGCCGGAGCGGGAGTTCCGGGCTGGCATGGCCGAAGTGATCAAGTACGGCGTGATCGGTGACCCTGAGCTGTTCGCTGAGTTGGAGCTGGCGGCCCAGCGGGATCCCCAGGCCGGCCTGGCGAGCCTGAATGCGGTGGGACCCGACCTGCTGGAGCGGCTGCTGGAGCGCTCGGCGGCAGCCAAGGCCACGGTGGTGGCGGCCGATGAGCACGAGGCCGGACTGCGGGCGATTCTCAACTACGGCCACACGCTTGGCCACGTGGTGGAAACCCTGAGCGGCTATGGCACCTGGCTGCACGGCGAAGCCGTGGCCATCGGCATGGTGGCGGCCGGCGAGCTGAGCCTGGCGTTGGGGCTCTGGAGTGAGCAAGATCAGGCACGACAAAAGCGGTTGATTCAGGCCGCTGGTCTGCCTATCAGATTTCCGCCGCTCGACCGCGAGGCCCTGGTGCAATGCCTGCAGGGAGATAAGAAGGTGAAAGAAGGTAAGATTCGCTTTGTATTGCCATCAGCGATTGGCGTTGTGGCCATTCATGATGACGTGAGGCTGGAATCGATCTTCGCCATTACCGCCATCCAGCCAGACTAAGGCTCACCAAAGCGTTCGAAGTGCTTCGCCACGATGCGATCAATACGATTCTGGGTGGTGACAAGAACGTCAAGGGAAACATCTTCAATCGAATCGGAATCTCCGTAGCCAAAAGGGTTGTCGAGATCGGCGATCAAGTGCAAAAGAAAGATGAGTAAAAATGAAATCACCATGAGGAAGAAGGCAGCTTCCACCACCGCATCAGTTTTTGTCAAAACCAGACCCCCACAAAGGAGGAAGGTGGCTGTGTAGGCAAGGTAATAAACCATTTTGACAAAATCAGTTTCTCTGATGACATCGATCCGATTGATTGCTCGGAGGATTGAGCCCATCTCAATCATCAATCTGCCCTTGAGTGATGAATGACTGAGCCAAAGGCTGGAGAGAACGACATGATCATGGGTTTTGTCGTAGACAGCCATCATCCGCTCCGTGGACAGATCCCCCCGAATCCAGGCGAGGATGGCGCGGCCCAGGTCGCCAACGGAGGCCAGATCAGCGGCCACATCCGCCCCTTGATGATGAAGGGGGATGGCATTCACTTCCCTGGCGATTAATTCCAGGGCCGAAGCGACTTCCGCCGGCAGCTTTTCGCTCTCTTTGTAGTCTGCCAAGACGCCATTGAGAAGAAAGCCGAACAGAAAAACACTTGAGGCAACGAGGGCCGAAAATAAAGGGTTGAATGAAATTATTTCCAGCCCAAAATAGTGAAACAGCACTTTTATCGCCGCCATGCCCATGACCAAAGCGCAAACTCTTGCCATCACGGCAAAGCGTCTTGTTGCGGCCAATCTTTTCAGAAGGGTCATGGCTTTAAGTGTTAAGAGTAAAGGCTATCAAGTCGCCAAGCCCAATCAAGGTGTTCTCCGACACGGGGTCGATCCAGTATTGTTGCTGTCTCCGGCTATTTTGCTTGCGCAGCAGCCCGCATACAAAAGCAATCGCCGGCACTCCGGCTCGAAGCAGGAAAGTTGCATCAGCTGCCGAAGACACCACCGCTGAGAGAACCCCAACTGTCAGGGGTCGGAAGCCCAGGCTGACAGCCCTTGCTTGCCCAACAACGGCTCCGGTGAGATCCGGGCACGGCGGCTTCAACCCTGAGCGCAAAAGCGGCAGCCGCAATGATGTCAACCAGTCCTTCAGCCAACTGGATGACAGGCGTCTGGATCAGCGCGGTTGATTCGGCCCCTACCCCTCGCTGGCCGGGTCGTGGCCCCCTGCTCCTGGGGTGTGCGTTCGGCGTGCTGCCGCAGTCCGCTGGGACCGGATCCAGAGATTGGCAGCCCAGCGCTATTGGGGTTCAGCTGCTGTGAGGCTCAGCTGCTGTGAGGCTCAGTGGCTGTGAGGCTCAGTGGCCTTGAGGCTCAATAGCTTTGACGGTCAATGGGTTTTGACGATCAGCGGCTTTGACGGTCAGGTGTTTTGAGGTTCGCGGGCGAACAGGGGCGGAAGGGCGTTGTCGGCCTCCAGACCTCTGGCAAAAGCCAGCCAGCGAAAATCACCGAGCGCCGCCGGATCCACTAAGCGCAGCAGGGCCTCTCGCCGCTGCAACAGCTGCTCCAGCCCCAACTCTGGCTGCTGCTGCAGCCGATGTAGCCGTTCGGCCAGGCCCAGCGCCAGCAACGCCTGCCCCTGCCGGCATTGGCCCAGGGGGCGCCATCCGGAGTCTGCGGCCGCCAGCTGCAGACTCTCCAGGCAAAGATGGGCGGTGAGATCCCAGGCACCGGGCTCCTGCAGGGGATCGGCGCTCGCCTGTTGGGCCCGATAGGCCAGCAGCGTGCCGTTTGAGCGCTGGGGCGCGTAGTAGCGCCAGGCTTCCTGGGCGTAATCAATCACCAGCAGCTGGCCGCAACGCAGCGCGCCACCGCAATCCCGCAGCCAGGGCTCCAGGCCCGGATGCCATTCACTGCACCAGCCGGACGGGCGCTGCGGCCCCGGCTCAGCCAGTCCCAGGGGTACGAGTTGGGCGAGCTGTGACGGCTCCAGGGGTTCGCCCGGTTCCAGCCGCAGGCTGTCCCCGTGGAGCGTCACCCGCTGGCGGCGCCAGAGCGCCCCGTCTGCCACGATCCGTTCCACCGCCAGGGCATCGAGCACCTCGTGGGCCAGCACCACACCCGTGACGGGTGCTGCGGCAAGGTCGGCAAAGGAGGACCAGCGCGTTGGCAGTGGGCAGGTCTGCAACTGCAACCGCTGGCGCTCGGCCATGCCCGGATTGGGCTCCACCAGCACCAGCTCCAGCCGCTGGGCCAGCTCGGGCCTTTCGGCGGCGATCCACTCCGCCAGATCGAGGGCCAACTGCCCTTCGCCGGGACCCGTTTCCACCAGGCTGAGACGCTCAGGACTGGACGGCGGCAGCGCCTCGAGCCAGGCCACCAGCTGCAGCGCCACCAGGGCGGCGAAGTCGGCGCCGAGGCTGGGGGCGGTGACGAAGTCGCCGCGGGGACCGATCTGCAGGCGACCGCTGCCATAGGCGCCGTGCTGCGGATCATGCAGCACCCACCCCATGTAGGTGACAAAGGGCACGCTGCCGCCAGCGGCGAGCAGTCGTTGCCGCAGCCAGGCCGGCAGCTCAGAGCTCACCGATCACCAGCACCGAGATCTCGCGGATGCCCTCCTGGCGCAGGTAGATCGTCGATCCCTCGTGGATGCGGTGGTTGATATCCCAGGACACCCGCAGATGGGTGGGGGCATCCGAGCCGGCAGGCTCAAACTCGTGGTCGAGATTGAGATCCACATCGTTGAAGGCGCCGCCGCTGACATCGGCGACCGAAATGGTGAAGCGCCGCAGAGCCACACTGACGCAGGGCAGGCCGCGGAAAGGCCCGCTGCCGATCACCCGTCCCTGCAGCAAATCCACCGGATCGGTGGCCTCAGCGCTGAGATCCGCCAACGACAACCGCACACTGCCGCGCAGCCGGGCCGGCTGATGGGGATGGATGCAGACGGACAGGATCTTCATGCAGGGGACGCCAGCGGCGGAGCAGCCTTGCAGGCTAGGTGGAGCGGCTCACGGCTCCTGGCCTGCGGGAGGGAGAATGCAGGCCCAAATGCCTGCGGCCCCGCCATGCCGAACCCCATGTCCGCTCTGGGAAGCGCCGGGCGCCGCCAATTGAGGCTGGGCAGGGCCATGGCCGGGCTGCGGCGGGGGATGGTGCAGCTCTGCAGCCTGGCCTTGCTGTTGCTGCTGCTGCTGGTCCCCGGCATCAGCCAGCCGGCCTGGGCCTTCGACAACCCCGATCTGCTGCCGGCCCAACCCACACCGGTGATCGATCTGGCCAAACTGCTCACCGATGGTCAGCGCACGGCCCTGGAGCAGGAGCTGGAGGACTTTGAGGCCAGCAGCGGCTGGAAGTTGCGCGTGCTCACCCAGTACGACCGCACTCCGGGGCTGGCGATCAAGGAGTTCTGGGGGCTCGATGAACGCAGCCTGCTGCTGGTGGCCGATGAACGGGGTGGCAATCTGCTCAATTTCAACGTTGGCGATGCCCTCTTCGCCCTGATGCCCCGCACCTTCTGGGTGGAACTGCAGACCCGCTATGGCAATCAGTACTACGTGCGTGACAACGGCCAGGATGCGGCCGTCCTTGATTCGCTGCATGCGGTGAAAGGTTGCCTGGCGATCGGCGGCTGCCAGGTGGTGCCGGGGCTGCCCCAGGAACAATGGCTGCTCACCCTGGCCACCTCAATCCTGGGCGGCCTGATTGTGGGCTTTGCCGCCTTTCCGCGCAAAGCGGGGCGCCGCTTTGAATGGGCCTGGGTGCTGCTGCTTTCGCCGCTGTGGCTGATTCTGTTCGGCGTGTTCGGCGTGGCCCCGATCATCACCCGCACCAACGACCTGCTGCCGCTGCTGCGTAACGCCCTGGGTTTCCTCGGTGGCGCCATTGCGGCCTACCTGATCGCCCAGCGCACCCTGGGGCGCTACCTCAAGGGCAGCGGCGAAACCTGACTGACTCTGGATATACGAGACCCGAACGGAAATGAAAGCATCAGCTCAGCGATCATGGCGCTAGTTGGTGCTATCCGGGGGATATTGCGATGTCAGCGCGGCTCCGCCTCGGTTCCGAGAGTCTGGCCCCACCGTTGACGCCGTCTTTACATCCGTCGCCGAACTTCTGTAAGCACGCACTTCAGGCTGGCTGACGGGCTTGCCGCGATAGCCGATTGATTCCAGCCGACAGCTGAGGCTGTTGTCGTTGCAGCGGGGCACCTGGCGGATCGCCACGGTTTCCCATGGCTCCACGCCGTTCTGGCGAAGCTGGGAGAGGTTGTCCTCGTAGAAACGACGCAATTCCTCGTAGCGCTTCACCGGCTGGCCGTAATAGCTGTTGCCCGCCAGGGTGGGAAACGAAGCCCATTCCGGCGCCAGTTTGGCCGCCAGCTCCGGCGACAGTTCACCGCGATCGGCCAGGGACAGGCCACCACGGCGCTGGATCAGGAACAGAGCGCCCTGATCCTGGGAGGGGGGCTGGAAGTCGCTCAGACCCAGTTTCTGAACCACCAGGTTCCAGGTGAAGGGCATGAACTGGTAGGCCCCGGCAGCGGCACTGGCATAGCCGGGGGTGTAGTTGACCCGATTCGGATGGCGATCGAGGGAGGGCATGTAGCTCCCGCCGAACATCACCCGATAGCCCACGGCATGGCCTTGCTTCCAGGTGCCTTCGGCGTAACGGATGGTGTTGAGCAGCGCCTTGCGCTCGGGCGTGATTGCAAAAAAGCGCGGAGCATCCGGCAGGGGCGGCAGCACCGCCACCTGGGGCAACGGCGGCGGCACAGGGGACAGGGACCAGGGATCGGCTTGCTCGGAGGCGCCCACAGGCGCAGCGACGGCCAGGGCAGCTCCGAAGAGGAGGAGAGCCAGGTGGGAGCGCTGAAGGAACAACAAGACGGTTCGAGCGGAGGACAGGCCTGCAAGCAATGGACTTGAAACCCGATGAAACTACGCCGCTTGATGACGTGGCTAATCAGGCAAAAATCCAGTCGCAAAGGCGAATCTCAGGTGGTCATTTGAGTTTCAAGGCAAGACAGCATTGCTAGCTGAACCTTGAAACTCGCACCGAGATCGAAACAGGAGAAAAAATGAAGTTCGCGCTACTTTGCCCATCAGCCACCTGAGAGGCGACCCTTTTTGTGACGATCATGCAACTGTCCACAGGTAGCCAAAAGCACCTGTTCAGTTCAGATCACTGTGACCAAGAAGGTTGGGCGCATTTTGATGTACAGAAGATCCAACCTGGCTTGGATCACTGATCGGAACTCCTGATCAGCTGGACAGAAGTGTCAGCAGCGCCGCCGCTGCCGCCTCGGCGCCGGCACCGGGCAGCGGCCCCTGGCGCGCCGCCAGCAGCGGTTGATCCAGCTGCCACTCACCCTGGTCCAGCTGGCTGCGGCTGAGCAGCCGATGGCGGCCGTGGTTCTGCAGCGCCTCCGCCAGCACAGGGGCTTCAGCGAAGCCCTGGCGTTCCACCAGATGGATTCCCACCCCCTGGCTGAAGGCCTCACAGAAACTGCTGTAGCCCGCCTTGGTGAGCAGCCGGCCCGCATGGGGCATCAGATCCAGTGGCCGCAGCCCCGCCGGGATCAGGCGACCGTTTTCGGCCTGGGCCAGAGCCGGGTCGCTGCCGATGAACACATGCTCGGGCCAGCGGGCCAGCAGCATCGGATCCAGGCTCAGCCCCAGGCCACCGAAACTGATCAGCACACAGCGATCGCGCTCGGCAGGCAGGGCAAGCTCCGCCAATACAGCCGGGGCCAGCGGGCGGGGTTCGGAGTACGTGAGCCCGATCGGCTGCACCGGCAGGCCCCAGTCCATCGGCAGGTTCAGGGGACAGCTCAGCAGCAGATCGCCCTGGCCGTAGAGCTGGCGGGCCGCTTCACCGCGGCGGGCCAGCTCCGGACCCATCGATGCATAGATGGCATCCCAGCCAAAACTCGCCAGCCAGACCAACGGCGCTCCCAGACGAGCGGCGAGCAGGGCCGCTGAAGGCGGCACATCGCCCAGCACCAGCACCGGCAGCCTCTGCTGCTCCAGCCAGGTCAGCTCCGCTTCGAGCTGGTCGGGCAGGCTGGCCTCCATGACCTCCAGCTGCCGCAAGGTGGCCTGGGGATCCACCCCGAGGGCATCGGCCTGCACCACGCCCACATCCCAGCGGCAGGGCCGGTGCTCAAACTCCCCATGGCCGAAGGCCAGTTTCAGAAAGGAATGGGGCAAGGCCGTGGATACCACCAGGCGCCAGGTGGGCCGCAGCCGGGCCAGCTGCTGCAGCACTGCCACGCTGCGGGAACCATGGCCAAAGCCGTGGCTGCTGATGCAGGCATAGATCAGCATCGGCTCAGGGCGGCGGCGCTCCAGAGGGTCTGCTCATAGAGCAGATCACCGGTGAGGCCGTACCAGCGATGGCTGATCTGGCTCAGCTCTCCATCCTGAAAGCGAATCCAGCTGAAGTGGCGCAGGGAGCGGCCGCGATCGTCGCTGCCATGGCGGGGCACGCAGGCGCAGTTGAGATAGGCGGTGCCTTCTTCATCGCGGTGGAAGCTCTGGCGTTCGCCCAGAAAGCGCCGCAAGGTGTGATGCATGTGGCCGAACACCACCAGGGGTACGGAGCGGTGGCGGCGGATTTGGGTAATCGCCAGAGCCAGATCGCGATCGCCCCAGTCGCAGGAGGGGCTTTTCCAATCTCGACCGCAGAGCGAGCCGGCCTGGGTGCCCAGGCCCGTGGGCCCGGAATGGGCCAGCAGCACCAGGGGCAGCGCCGGATCGGCTGACAGGGCCGCCCGGCAGATTCGCTCCGCCGACTCCTGCTGGGTCACCGGTCCGTAGACCGTCCGCACCGCCCGCGACAGGGTGAAACCACCGCCAGCGGTGAACGGCCGGCAGCCCACCACGGCTAAACCGGGGGGGGTGAGCTGCCGCAGCGCCCAGCCGCAATGGAGCTCCCCCAGCAGCTCCAGCTGTTGGCGAAGACGCTGGCCACTGCCATCTTTGCCGGTGTCGTGGTTGCCGGCGATGCAGGCCACCGGTAGTTCCAGCTCGTTCAGCAGGGTGGGAATGCGGCTGTGGCCATCACTGAAATCGCCGACGAGCAGCAGGGCATCGGGCCGGATCAGGTCCAGCAGCAGATGGTCGGAGGCATCCCACTGGTCATGGAGGTCGCCGGCGATGGCGATGTTGAGGTCTGCCAAGCCGGTCGTCTTCCTAGTCTTTGGCCCATCCTGCCCGAGCCGAGGAAGCAGTTGGTGTTCTCCCAGGTGTCTACCCCGCCCTCCGCACCACCGGCCCCGCAGCTGCGGGCTGCGATCCGGGCTCTCTGCGAGGAACGCAAGGCCGTGATCCTGGCGCACTACTACCAGGACGACGCCATCCAGGATGTCGCCGACTTCATCGGCGATTCGCTCGAGCTGTCGCGCAAAGCCGCCAGCACCGAGGCCGAAGTGATCGTGTTCTGCGGCGTGCACTTCATGGCCGAAACCGCCAAAATCCTCAATCCCGGTAAGACCGTGCTGGTGCCGGATCTGGAGGCCGGTTGCAGCCTGGCTGACGCCTGCCCTGCCGAGGCCTTCGCCGCCTTCCGCGCCCAGCATCCCGACCACTATGTGGTGAGCTACATCAATTGTTCAGCGGCGGTGAAGGCCCAGAGCGACCTGATCTGCACCAGTAGCAACGCTGTGCACCTGATCGAGCAACTGCCCGTCGAGCGGCCGATCCTGTTCGCTCCGGATCAGAATCTGGGCCGCTGGGTGGCGCACCAGACGGGGCGCGAGCTCACCTTCTGGCCCGGCAGTTGCATCGTGCATGAAACCTTCAGTGAGCAGGCGCTGTTGCAGCTGCGCCTGCAGCATCCCGAGGCCGAGGTGATCGCCCATCCGGAATGCCAGCAGCATCTGCTCGATCTGGCCGATTTCATCGGCTCCACCAGCAAGCTGCTGGAGCGGGTGACCAGCAGCTCCGCTGAGAGCTTCATCGTGCTCACCGAACCCGGCATCCTGCATCAGATGCGGCGGCGGGCTCCGCAGAAAAGCTTCCACGACGTGCCCGGCGCTGACGGCTGCAGCTGCAACACCTGCCCCTACATGCGGCTCAACACGATGGAGAAGTTGTGGCGCTGCCTGGAACAGCTGGAACCCGGCATCGAGCTGGAGGAAAGCCTGCGCCAGCGCGCCCTGGCGCCGATTGAGCGGATGCTGGCGATGAGCGCCTGAGGCGCTGATGCTGCCGCCCGACGGGCTGATCACCCTCACCCCCCAGGGTCTCTACTGCCGGGCCGCCGATGTCTGGATCGATCCCTGGCGGCCGGTGCCTCGCGCCCTGATCACCCATGGCCACGCCGATCACGCCCGGCCTGGCTGCGGCACCTACTGGGCGATCGGCGCCGGTGCCGGCATTCTGCGCAAGCGTCTTGGGCAGGGCATTGAACTGCACAGCCTCGACTACGGCGAGACGCTCCAAATCAAGGACGCCCAGGTGTCATTCCACAGTGCCGGCCATGTGCTCGGCTCGGCCCAAATTCGCCTGGAAGCCGGCGGCGAAAGCTGGCTGATCACGGGTGATTTCAAGCGCGATGCCGATCCCAGTTGTGCCGCCTTTGAGCCGGTGCGCGCCGATGTCTTGATCAGCGAGGCCACCTTCGGCCTGCCGATCTACCGCTGGTCCCCCGGCGCCCAGGTAGCCGCTGAGATCCACACCTGGTGGCAAAGCTGCCCCCAGCGCCCCTCGGTGCTCTTTTGTTATGCCTTCGGCAAGGCCCAGCGGATCCTGGCCGAACTGCACGCCCTCGGCGTCGAACAGGAGGTGTTGCTGCACGGGGCCGTAGCGGCCCTGATCGAGCCCTACCGGCAGCAGGGGATCGCCCTGGTGCCCACCAGGCCCCTCTCGGACCTTCCTCGCGATGAGCCGCTGGCGGGTCGGCTGGTGCTGGCGCCGCCCGCTGCCCAGGCTTCTGCCTGGATGAAGCGCCTGCGCGGCGCCCAGACCGCCTTTGCCAGCGGCTGGATGGCCGTGCGCGGCGCCCGGCGCCGGCGAGGCTGCGAGCGCGGTTTTGTGCTCAGCGACCACGCCGACTGGCCGGCCCTGGTGGCCACGGCCCGCCAATCCGGCGCCCGCCAGGTGTACGTCACCCACGGCCAGAGCGAGGTGCTGGCCCGCTATCTGCGCGAGGTGGAGGGGATCGCCGCCGAGCCCCTGCAGGGCGGCGGCCTGGCCGAACGGGGCAATCCCGATGGCGAAGCTGGGTGCGAAGCCACTGTTGGCGATACCGGCGAGACCGGCGCAGCCCCACCTGGTGGAGCCACTGCTGGTGTAACCACTCTTGGTGACACCACTCTTGCTGACACCACTGAACCGGGTTGTAAAACCACTGAACCTGCTGGCGAAGCCGGGCTGATCAACGCCGAGCTGATCAACGCCGGACCGATCAATTGCGGCGAGCCCCGGGAGGCCCTCCCCTGAAGCGCTTCTGCCGCCTGTTCGCCCTGCTCGATCGCAGCAAGGCCAGCAGCGCCCGGGTGCGGGCCCTGGTGGACTATTTCCGCGAGGTGCCGCCGGGCGATGGAGCCTGCGCGCTGCACGCCCTGCTGGGCCGCCAACGCCGCCGCCTGCTCACCAGCCTGCGGCTACGGCAGATCTGCCTGGAGGGCTCAGGCCTGCCCGCCTGGTTGTTCGATGACTGCTACCGCCAGGTGGGCGACAGCGCCGAGACGATCGCCCTGCTCTGGCGGCAGGCTGGTGGGGATAACGAAGCCAACGCCACCAGCTCCCCAGGCGCTGATGCCTCGTTGCAGCAGTGGATGGAGGAGCTGCTGCCGCCGCTAGCGAAGCTGGAACCCGAACCGCAGGCCCGGGCGATGCGGGCGCTTTGGCAGGGCCTGGAGCCGATCGAGCTGCTGGTGGTCAACAAATTGCTCACCGGGGGCCTCCGGGTGGGGGTGGCCGAAGGGCTGGTGGTGCAGGCCCTGGCCCAGCTCTCGGGCCTGGAGCCGGCCCGGCTGCGCCACCGGCTGATGGGGGGCTTTGCGCCCTCGGCGAGCGGTTTGGCGGCCCTGCTTGATCCCACAGACGACGACGCCAGCCTCAGCAGCCGGCCCTATCCGTTCCAGCTGGCCTGCCCGTTCGATGCCGAGCGCCTGGAGGCGACGGCGACGGCCCGCTGGCAGCTCGAATGGAAATGGGATGGCATCCGTGCCCAGCTGATCCGCCGCGGCGGCCAGTGCTGGCTGTGGAGCCGGGGCGAGGAGCTGATCAATCCGGCCTTTCCGGAGCTGATCCAGCTGGGCGAAGCGCTGCCGGATGGGCTGGCGCTCGATGGCGAGGTGATCATCTGGGAGCCGGGGGCCTCCGAGCCCAGACCCTTCGCCGAGCTGCAGCGACGTCTGGGCCGCAAGGCTCCCGGCCGTTCGCTGCTGGCCGAGTTGCCGGCGGCTTTCGTCGCCTACGACCTGCTGGAACAGGGGGGCTGTGACATGCGCCACGAACCCCTTCGCCAACGCCGGGCCGCCCTGGTGGCGTTGCACCAACAGCTCATAGCGGCGCCCTCCCTCGCCCTCGCCGGGCTCATGCGCCTTTCGGGCAGCTTGCCTCTGCACGCCTGGCAGGAGCTGGAAGCCCAGCGCTCGGCAGCCCGAGACGTCGGTGCCGAGGGGCTGATGCTCAAGGATCTGGACTCCCCCTACCTGGTGGGCCGCCGCCGCGGACCCTGGTGGAAACACAAGCTGGAGCCCCTGCGGCTGGATGCGGTGCTGCTCTACGCCCAGGCCGGCAGCGGCCGCCGCGCCAACCTCTACACCGACTACACCTTCGGCCTCTGGGACCGCCCCAGCGATGCAATCGCAGAAGCTAACGACGGGGAACCCAACCAACCGCCGGCGCTGGTCAGTTTTGCCAAGGCCTATTCGGGCCTCAATGACGAGGAGATCGTGGCGCTGGATCGCTGGATCCGCAGCCACACGCTCGAGCGATTCGGCCCGGTGCGTGCCGTGCAGCCGTTGCAAGTGTTCGAGCTGGCCTTCGAGGGGATTGGGCCATCCAAGCGGCACAAAAGCGGCCTGGCCGTGCGCTTTCCGCGCATCAGCCGCTGGCGCCACGACAAGTCCGCCGGCGAAGCCGACACCCTGGCAACGGCCAAGGCGCTGATCGAAAAGGCTGGCCCGCCTCAGACGGCGGCGCTGAAGCCTCAAACCGGCTGAGGGCATAACCGCAGCCTGACTTCGCCGCCAGGAGCCAAAGCGAGCGTGCAGCGGGACCCCATCACGGCGATCCAGCCGGCAAACTGCCAAGATCAGCAGGACTTCCGGTAGCGCCCCTTGGAGTGGTGTAACTCAAGAGGTCCTGTGACCCTTTCTGGAGGGTGAACAGGAGCAGTCAAGGGATGACTGCCTGGAAGCTGATTGCTCAGCTCCATTGATCCAGTATGAACCCTGATCGCTGAATG
>JAPLIB010000117.1 GCA_026389335.1 Cyanobacteriota bacterium
ACGCGCTGCGGCTCGATGGGTTCTGGTCGATCACCGAGGGGCTGGCCGCCCTGGCTCACGACATCAGGGGAATGCTGGAGCTCCTGGGCTGGCGAGAACTTGCTCAGCCACAGGCTTCTGGGTAACTTCTAATGAGCCCTGCGGGCCCTGCTTCATGGGCGCGGCGGCTGGCGCGGCTGTAGCCCGCCGCGAAGCGCTCATCGCTGCTGGCGGTTTCGCCGGGCAGGGGCGGGCTGGTGTAGTGCTCGGCGCCGCAGAAGGCCCACTGGTCGTGCAGGGTCCACACCAAGGGCTGGGGTAGGGAGCCGATCTCTTCGATGGAGAGAATCTGATCGCCAAGCCAGTGCAGATGAATGAGATCGCTGTCGCTGCGGCTCAGTTCCCGGCCCAGGCCCGTGGATGGCCAGGCGGTGGAATGGGTGATCGGATAGGCAGGCATGAAGCCGCGGCGGGCTAGAGCTGTAAGCCTGGGCTGCAACCGTAACCAGAATGGATTGGATCCAAGTGGGGGACCCACCTCGATGCTTGGATCACCGCCAGACCCATAGCGGGCTCTCAAGTGAGAATCGACGCCCAGCCCTTCGCCATGGGCGCGAAGAGCACGGTGAATGCGAAGCGTGGCAATGGCAGCGCCTCCAGTGTGCTGCTGCAGGGAGACGTGGCTGACGCGAAGGGTCATCAGCTCACGATGACAGCATTGCGGGCTAACACATAGGGGGGGCTGAGGTGGTAACGCACCTCAGAGCCTGGCATCCAGGGGATGCCGTGGCCGTTGAAGTTCACACCGGCCTGGGCGCCTTCCAGCTTGCCTTCTTCCTGCACAATCTCCCGTACGGCCTTGGTGAACATACCTGGGCCGGTGAAAGCGAGGATCGCAGATTTGGGATTCTCAAATTGCCTGCCCTTAAACAGGGGGTAGTAGGCACAGATGTTGTCGATCACCCGCTTAAGGATTGGATCTGCCGGCGCAAAGCCAAAGCCCCACTGAATCAGGTAACGATCTGGATATTGAAATGATCCCGCAGTGGCAAGATCTGGCATCACGCTGCAGAAGCTGTGTTCGTAGGAAAGCAGCCGGCGATCCTCAGGAGCATGGAGGCTCGCAAGTGGAACCGAGCAGCCTTTACTGATATCAAAGTAGTAACCACCGCGCTCGAAGAGAATACAATACCTAAAGATGTCTGTTTGAAGGGGGCGGTATCTAGCGCGGTTGTAGATCTCGGAAATCGGATGTCCTGCCCATACTGAAGCCACATAAGCATCGGTATCAGCATCATTAAAGAGACTGTAGCGCAAACTCGGGTTTAAAGCACGAAAGCGACGGATCTCACGGGCATGGCTGCGGCCAAAAGCATCTGCCACCCAAGTCTGAACAACTAATGGAGGAATTGCCTGGTTCAGCCCAGTCTCCATGGCAGGCTGATTGCCAACAGTCTGCAGAGGGTATTCACTGCGCCTGACAACAAAAGATCGAATCTTGGAACGCAGTTGACCCAGCCTCTGGTTGCAGTTGAGCTCCCATTGACTTGCAACGGAAAGAACCGACCGGAAACGACTCCACTGAGCAGTACTCATCAGCTTCCAGTAGATTTTTTAGTCTCTAAACGCTGGAAGGCTCGCGTGACTCCCTCCCAGAAGTGAACTACTTCAAAGACCAGCCTGATAAGAGGATTGCGGTGAGAGCGGCAGGCCTCAGCCAAGCGATAGCTAGGGAGAAAAGCGAAAGCCCGAAGTCCATAGATCTGGAGAATCCGCTCGGCCAAAGAGTCGTAGAGGGGCGTTGCTGACATTTGTGACGACACACCATCTCCCGCATAATTAACGACAATTATATCCACATATGCAAAATGCACACGATTCCAAAGCCTGAGGTTGAAGTCCCAATCCGCCTCGATGGGATAACGCTCATCGTATTTCATCCTTAATCGCTGAAGAGTAGAGGCTCGATAAAACGTCGCTTGATGTGGCATTGTCCACCGGCCTAGCGAACGAGCTGTGAACTCCCCTCCGCACCAAAGACGACCTTGGTTCACGATCCAAGCATCTCCGTACACGACATGGTGCTTCCGGTTCTGTAGCGCTGGCTTGAGCTGCTCGATCACGGTTGAACTCGCAAACCTGTCATCCGAGCCCAGGAAATAAAGCCATTCACCACAGGCAACCTGCATCCCAAGATTCATGGCTCCATAGATGCTGGAACCCGGTTGCTCGAGGATGCAATAGGAGAGCTCAAGCTTCTTCAGTAGATTGCGTGCTGCATCCTGAGTACCATCCGATGAGCCGCCATCGGAGATGATCACTTCTACATTTTGGAAAGTCTGCTGTCCGATCGATTCAAGTGCCCCCAAAAGAAGCTCACGGCAATCAAGGGTTGGAATGATTACTGAGATCATGGGATTATTCAAGAAATCGTAAACTGTCGTTGCCATGTTCCATTAGCATTGACAAAGACTGGTGCACTCAGGCCAGGGCGTATTGCGAACGCTCTTTGTTCAAGAAGCCGATCTTCACGTTATTGAGCCACGGCGACACTGCCGGTACTCCCGTAACAATCTAACAAGAAAACGGAAACCACGAGCGAAGAGAACCGGTCAATTCTAGCGGGCCACTGAACCTAGTTTTGAGGAATGAACGACAAACGTCCAATCATTAATTTGATGTACCCGTTCAGGGGTTGAGACGATCAACCAAGCCAGTACTCCGCGGAGCCCTCCTCGTCGTGAGGGAGATCTGATCAGTGGTTTGTGCTGGCGAGCTCAGGGAACCGGCAGCAAGGAGGGCATCACCCCAAGCCGGTGATGGGCGATCCAGGCCTGCTCGAGGAACTGCCAGGTATCCCGGCCCTGTTGCCGCAAGGTGGTGGTGACCGTGAGCAGGCGGCTACGGCAGATAGCACCGCTGGCGGACTGGACGCCAAGGCTGATTTTGCGCTGAATCACCGACTGGCGCAGTGCTCTCTCCGCGGCGTTGTTGGTGGGTTCGATCCCGCGGATTTCCAGAAAGGTCCACAGGGCTTCCTTGCGTTGCAGCAGTTGCTGGCAGGTGCGTACGGTCTGGGCCCATGGTGTTCGCTCCTTTGGCGCCAAGCCCAGATCCACCACCCGCTGCAGTGTCCCCTCGAAGTGCTGGCGGAGTGGCCGGCAACTCAACTGCAACGTTGACCAATCAATTGCGCCGTCCTTCCACTGGTGCCACTGAACAAACAGCTGCTGCTGCAAGGCCAACAGCTCTCGGCCGATCTCGCCACTGACGCCCTGGCGTTCAGCGATGGCGCTCAGATCAC
>JAPLIB010000048.1 GCA_026389335.1 Cyanobacteriota bacterium
CAGCAAGAGCACACCAACCGGTGCAACCGGTGCTCGATCACCACTGGTGTGATCGGCGGGATCTCGATCACCTGATGCCGCAGCGGCTCTGGATCATTGCCCTGCAGCAGGGTGCTGCAGCGGCGGCAGGCCTCCGGGTGGTGCTCCACCACCTCATCCACCCGCTCGACCGGCAGCAGCTCCGGCCCAGATCCTGGATGGCCCGGCTGAGCGCCACGCTTGCGGCCACTACCTTTGCGTCACTCGGGTGGCTTAAACCCAGGGCCATCACTGGAAGGTGGTTTGGAGGAGTTACGGGAGCTGCGGCCGATCCGCTCCCTCAGGCTGGCCAGTTCGGTCGCTAAGGCGGTGAGCTGAGTGCGGAGCTGCTCGTTCTCCTGCCTGAGAACCTGGATCTCCTGCCTGCTGGGACAGAATCAGCGCCCTGATGCCGGCTGGTGTCGCCTGCCAATCTGCTTCTGAAATCCCGGCCGCTGGGGTGGTCATCGCAGGCAATCCCTACCTGAAATGCAACCGGGATTCAATCTGGTGACAAGGGCTCAATGGAGCCAGCGCTCGCGGCGAGCATCCCGACCCCTGAACGGATACGAGCAGGCAAACGCCCGGGGCCCATGTTCCGGGCTTTGTTGCGATTGACTGAAATAGGGCTTTGCAGTCCAGTCAGTTATTGCTGGACTCCAACTAGCCAGAGTTTCCGACTGCAACTGCGATTTCCTCAAACCCGCATACTGCCGGGCTTTACGGCATCTGCGCTGGGTCTATCGCCTGGATTCACAGCAGCCTGGGCGGTGAGGGTCCAGAGCTCACGGGCCAGGTCATCGCAGCGGGCCTCCACGCTGGGCTGGCTGGCCTCAAACCGCAGCCGGCCTGGACCCTGCACCCGGTTGCTCCAGTACTGAAAGCCCATGGGGTCCGGTGGTGACGTCGTGGCCAGGCCTGCCAACAGAGCGCCGGCTCGCTGTGGCGTTTCGGTCAACCGCAGCAGATCGCGGGCGACCAGCGCAAACAAGGCCTGCCCAAAAGGGTTCTGGCTGCGGCTGTAGCGGAAGAAGCCGCCGCTGCTGCGCGGAATCACCAGCCCTGGGCTCCAGGCGAGCACCGGCAGGGACTGGCCCTGCTCCCGCAGCTGCCGCTCCAGCTCCCGCGCCATGAGCAGATTGCAGAGCTTGCTGTCCTTGTAGGCCTTCTCGGCATTGAAGGGGCCACCATCGAGCATCGCCGCCCCGGGGCCTTGGCGCAGCCCGGTCAGATCGCCCAATCCGGCTGGTTGCCCCACCTTGCCGCCGGCTGTGGTGGGGTCGTGCACCTCCGAGCTCGTGACCACCAGCCGCGGCGCCGTGCCTCGCAGCAGCAGGGGCAGCAGTCGCTGCAGCAGGGCCTGATGGGCCAAATGGTTCACCGCGATCGTGAGCTCAAAGCCCTGGGCCGACCAGCGCGGTTCACGGGCGCCGCTGTACTGCAGGCCTGCATTGAGCACCAGGCTGTCGATCGGCTCCGCGGCCGTCAGCAGATCTTCTGCGCAGTGCTCGACGCTGGCGAGATCACTCAGATCGCAGATCGGTGTTGCCAGCCGGCCGTCCAGGTGTTGTTCCGCCTGTTGAGCCCGCACCTGGCCCAGACGATCGGCGGTGGCCGCATCGCGGCAGAGCACGGTGAGGCGATGCCCGGCGTCCAGCAGCTGCATCGCCGCCTCAAGACCGATACCGGAGCTGCCACCGGTGAGCAGCACGTGCCGCGGCGGTCCGGCGGTGTTGCTTGTCCCAGCCTGGTGATCACCGTCAGCAGCCATGGCGTTCGTCTGTTCCCAAAGGCCAGGTGTGGCAGGGATTCCATTCTGTTGGTCACCAGCAGCAGCGGAGGAAGAGCGGGATCAAGTCGTCTTGCGGCCCAGCGCCGATCGCCTTTCAGCATTCGGAATCAGCGGTGGCTGCCACTGAGGAGCTGTCGTCTGCCAACCCTCCTTGCGCTTCTCGCTCCAGAGCTTGAGAGCCTCCTCGCGGCTGATCTCCAGCCGCTTTTTTAACAGCGGCACCGGCTGATCCGGCAACAGTTCCCCGACGGTGACCTCCAGATGCTGGCACCA
>JAPLIB010000070.1 GCA_026389335.1 Cyanobacteriota bacterium
GAACCCCGCCGCCGGGTCGATCAGGCCCTCTACGCCGTGATCATGGAGGCTTACATCGGCGGTGTCTCCACCCGTAAGGTCGATGCCCTGGTGGGTGCCTTGGGCTCCCAGAGCGGCATCTCCAAGTCGCAGGTGAGTCGCATCTGTCAGGAGATTGACCAGCAGGTGCAGGCGTTCCTGAACCGCCCGCTGCAGGAGGCCGGCTACGCCTACGTCTACCTGGATGCCACCTACCTCAAGGGCCGGCTGGGCAAGGCCCTGCAGGTCTGCTCAAGAGCCGTCGTCGTCGCCATGGGCGTCTATGCCGACGGCCGCCGCGAGCTGCTGGGCATCAAGGTGGGCGACAGCGAGACCGAGGGCTTCTGGAGCGAATTCATCGCCTCCCTCAAAGAGCGCGGCCTCACTGGGGTCAAGCTGGTGATCTCCGACACCCACGTGGGGCTCACCAAGGCGATCCGCCGGCAGCTGCAGGGCTGCGTCTGGCAGCGCTGTCGTGTCCACTTCGCCAGGAACCTGCTGCAGCGGGTTCCCAAAGCCCACCAGGGCATGGTCACCGCTGCCCTGCGCAGTGTGTTCGCCCAGGAAACGGCTGCTGAGATCCTCAGCCGCTGGGATGACCTGGCCGCCTCGCTGATCGATCGTTTCCCCAAAGCTGCTGAACTGATGCACGAGGCCCGGGAGGATGTGCTGGCGTTCCGCCACTTTCCACAGCCCCACTGGAAAAAGGTCTGGAGCACCAACCTGCTGGAGCGGGTCAACGAGGTGATCAAGCGCTGCACCAACGTCGTCGGCATCTTCCCCAATGACGCCGCCATTGTGAGGCTGGTGGGCAGCCAGCTGCTGGAGCAGCAAGAGGAATGGCAGCTGGAACGCCGTCGCTTCTTCTCTGAGGCCACCATGGCCAAAATCCCCGAGCGGGAGGAGATGCTGGAGTTCTCTGAGAGCGATCTAGCCAGAGCCATGGCGCCAGCTATCAGCTGATCGCGCCCAAGCCAGTCGTTGATCAGCAAGAATCCCTGATCGCTGAGTTGCGCATTCAGCGATCAGGGTGTATAGTGGATAAATGGAGCTGCGCAATCAGCTTCCAGGCAGTCATCCTCTAACTGCTCCTGTTCACCCTCCAGAAAAGGGCACAGTACCTCCTGAGTTACACCATTCGAAGAGGCGCTACCTTTTTCTGTTTCTGTAATTCACGCTCCAGCCGCCGATTTTGACGAATCAATTGCTGGTTTTGGCGCTGCAACTCTTTCTGATCGCTCATGCTCGGCGCACTGTAGCTGTTGGCATCCTCTGCCACCTGGCGCCAGCGGGCAAGCTGCTTGGGGAACAGGCCCCGTTCGCGGCAATAGGCGCCCAGATCGGGGCCGCTGAGCCCTGCTGCCTGGATCACTGCCGCCAGCTTGTCGCTAGCACTCCATTGTTCGGGCGCCTTGCTGGTGGCTGGGATCAGCTGGCCTTCCTGCTTCCAGCGATGGCGCCAGCTGTAGAGGGTCTGGACGTTAACCCCTGTGGAGCGAGCGATCTCAGCCACGCTCTCCCGGTTGGGCGGGCTCATGCGCTGGCGGATCTCGGCCAGCAACTCCGGGTCATAAGGCGATTTCATCGTTCATCGTTGGGCCCCCTGATGGATCGGTCAGACATGGCGGACAACTTTGCTGGTAGTGGGGGGGGTTGAGCATCGGTACTGAACCGCCCGCAGCCCGCAACCAAGGCAACTCGTGCAAAAACCTTCTTGATTGCCGTTGTTATCCAGAAGCGCGCTGTCGACAGAAAACCACATTCAGATAGGTGATCGCCGGTTTGTATCGATGATCTCTGTCAAAGGATGGAGTCACTTCGATCATCTGTGAGCAAACAAATCCGCGTGCGCTCATGTGCAAGAAGATGTCGGTGAAAAAGGCGTGCTGCTTGTTGCTGGGATCGAATGTTACTTCAGCCATGAAAATCATATCTTCACCGGAATTAATGAGCTGCTCCGCTCCCTTGATCGCTTGCAACTCGTGCCCCTCAATGTTGAGCTTAACGATCACCAGTACATTGGTAAGGTCTCGATAGCTCAGCAACTGGTCGATAGTCTTCAGCTGAATTACTTCCCTGCCCAGCCCGCTGTCTGCATATAGCTCATTATTGGCAATCGAGTGATTGTAGCTGTGTGGCGCCAGGTTGAGTTCAAAGGTTGCCTCAGCATCGCTGAGCCCAATGGGATAGGTTTTGACATCGATATGTTGACAAGTCTTGGCATTGTTGATCAGTGCTTCATAATTGCTGCGTACGGGCTCAAACGAAAGCGCCTCGACATTGACCTTTGACTTGGATTTAGCCAACACCTGATTGAGGTCGAGAATCGTTTGGCCGCTATTGGCCCCTCCATCAATAAAGAGGATTGGACGGCTTGGATAGAGGTGATTCACCAGATCCATCAGGAGGGTCATATTGCTTCTTGTTTTCAGAATTGTATAGCCGAGAGCTCCGGATAGCGTTAGCAAAGACTGTTTCAAGACCATGGGATAAAGTTTGCTGGGGTAGAATGGTAGCTCTTAACTCATCCGAGCCTCGCAGTCCCGGGTAATCATAGCGGAATATTTCATTCTGACCGCCGACAGACTGAAAACCTCTTCAGCGCTCCATTTGCGGCCCCCCGATAACGGCTGGGCTCCACATCCGCCGGTAACGAGGCGCAGGTGCTGGTGGAGCAGCAAGAGCACACCAACCGGTGCAACCGGTGCTCGATCACCACTGGTGTGATCGGCGGGATCTCGATCACCTGATGCCGCAGCGGCTCTGGATCATTGCCCTGCAGCAGGGTGCCGCAACGGCGGCAATCATCCGGGTGGTGCTCCACCACCTCATCCACCCGCTCGATCGGCAGTAGCTCCGGCCCAGATCCTGGATGGCCCGGCTGAGCGCCC
>JAPLIB010000155.1 GCA_026389335.1 Cyanobacteriota bacterium
CGCCGCGGATCGGTGTGGCCTCCACCAGGGCCTGGCGGATCTCCTGGCTTTTCACCGGCCCCCAGTCCTTCTCGGCCAGACGGCGGTTGACATCGGCCAGCTGGAAATGGGCCTGGGCCCGCAGATCTCCCGCTTTGCCCTGCTCCACCATCGAGATGTTGCCGCTGGACACCGTGCGGAAACCGGCCTCCCGGCTCCAGCGCTCGGCCGTGTACTGGGTCCAGCCGTTGCGCTCGCGCCAGAGCCGCAACATGCGACCGAAGTCCTCACGGGCTCCGGCCTGGCTGTCCTTGTAGGTCTCGTAGCTGCTGGTCATGGTCCCCGCTGGCTTCATTGGCCAGATTCTAAGACTGCCTCAGCCACTCAAGCCAGAGGAAAACATGATTGGATACGGATCGTGAGGTTGGTGCTTGTTTCGGCATACCGGCCGCTCGGCTGCCCGGCCCGGCGGCCGGCGGCTGCGGATCCGGTCCTCCAGCACCAACGCTGTCGTTGGCTCAATGCCGGTGATCGGCTCGGGCCAGCAGCGGGCATCGCGCAGCAGCGACTCCAGTTCGCTTCGTTCCTCTCCACTCAGGAACTCAAGCGGCTCCACCAACCGGCTGTCCGGTCCCAGCGTCCAGTCATCCCGTTGGCAGCCGTACTCCCAGCAGCGGCCATCGGGGGCAGCGGCCCGATCCACCCAGGCCAACCCCATGTCCAACCCACCGTCGGAACCACTGGGTTTCAGCAGCAACGCGATCCGCCAAAGCGTGAGCAGCTCAATCCGCATCAATCCCCAGCCGATCTCCTGCCAGGGCCGCTCCGCCAGAAACGGCAATCCCGCCACCACCAGCCGTAGCTGGTCGGCGACCTCCTCGGCGCGGCAGCGGATCGGCAGGTCTTGCTCCACCCTGCCTGTTGCCTTGGGATGCTGAGCCTACAGAAGTCTTCATAGTCATGCGGGACCCTTGCCCTGCCTTGGGTCTGACGCGGTCGGGAGCCCAGCTCAGCCTCTTCCTGGATTAGAAAAGGCTCAGGCTCCTAAGGGCAGGCTTACTCTTGCGACTTGTTGTCGCCGAATCGGCTGCCCTCTGTGTTTCCTTCCGTCAGGCCCGTCTCCGTCGTGATCACCCAGCGCCAGCTCGATTGGCTCGATCACCGCCGCGCTCAAGGCTCCATCTCTCGCTCCGCTGTCCTGCGCATCGTTCTCGATCTCCTCATCCAGCAGGAGCAGTCCCAGGCCCAGGCCGCCATCGCCAAGCCCTCCGATGGCCAGTGAGGCCATCCCCGCCGCTCAGTCGATCCGCCTGCCGTGGTGACCGTGCGGTCCATCGATGCGGCCCAGGCCGATCGGTTCCTCTCCCTGCTGGGCAAGGACCCAGAAACCGCTCGCCTGCGTGCCTTTCCGCACCGCGACAACCCACGCAAGGCCAGCATCGGTCCGCGCAAAGGCGCCTACGACCTCACCCTCGCCAGCCACTGGCAGAGCGAGGGACGCGGCATCTACCTCGTCATCAATGACGGCGGCGACACTGACGCTCAGATCACCGCCTGCCGGGCCTTCTTCCTCGAATGGGATGACAGGCCCGTCCCTTGGCAGCTGTCGGCCTGGCAGCGCTACGGGCTGGGTGAACCCACCATCTCGATCACCACCGGCGGCAAGTCCGCGCACCTCTACTGGGTGCTCAGCGAACCGATCCCGCCAGCGCAGTGGATCCCGATCCAGGCCGCGCTGATCGAGGTCACCGGCGCCGATTCCACCAATCGCAACCCGTCGCGGGTCATGCGGCTTCCGGGCGGCAGCTACATCGGCGCCGAGGGCTCTGCCCAGGGGATGACCACCATCTACAGCGCTTCCGGCAGCCGCTACACCCTGGAGCAGGTGGCGGAATGGGTGGAGCCCGACGAGTTCGCCGATCCGCCGCCAGAGGCGGGCCCCTGCGCAGAACTGCAGCGACTGGCCCAGGACGACGGGCTCACAGGTGATCTCCCCCCACGGCCGCCCCAGGCGCTACGCGAGGCGCTGCTCAAGATCCCGCCCTTTCGCCATGGAGCCGGCCAGTACGAGCAGCTGCTGAAGCTGGCGATGCGGCTCCATATCGACCTCGGCGCCGCCGAGGCCCAGCAGTTGCTGCGTGAGACCTGCTGCCAGGAGATCCGCGATCTGCCCTCCTACTTCCGGGGCACTCCCAACAAGCTCAGCCCCGGCTCCACCTGGGCTTTCCTACGGGACACCTGGGCCATCGACATCAGTCGTCCGGACCTCAAGGCCAAACCGCCGCCGCATCGCGATCCTCAGCCAGCCACCAAGCGCCAGCAGCAACCCAGCGCAGTAGACGACGAGCCACCACCGCTCACCTACCGGGAACTGCTCACCCTCGCCCTTGAAGCCGTCCGCAATGACGACGAGGACGCCGAGATGGAGATCCGCGCCGAGATCATGACCCGGTTCCTCCGGCGCAACGATGGGCAGATCACTGCGGCCCTGTTTCGCCTCCTCTCCGCTCAGATGCAGGTGGCAGCACGGACAACAAAGCTGATAGGTACCGGTACGGGACATGGAGCCAACTCAATCCTCGATTAAAGTCTGAATTATAGTTTTTGTGAGTGCAGAGAAGTGTCTCCTGTGTTCAATCCATAGGATAATCCTTGTGAGTTTCCCAGTAGTTTGTGTGATGGTCAACTGATTGGAAACAGGTCTCATGTGGTGCCAGGCGGCTGCTACGCGATGTGGATGGTTGAGCCTGCTGTTACATTTTGAATTCTCGGGCGACTGGATCATCGGCTGCATGGCCCAAGAGACCGCTACCTGGAGAAGCGGTCAAGCTTTGAGCGTCCTGCTTCAACAACGGACTTCCCTGGCGTCCCGGTTGCCCGTACTTGGGGGATGCCCCTTGGGGATCCCATCGGTTACAGCCCTCACTACGGCAGACAGGCCCTGCCCCATGCTTTGGCCTTTTGGCTATAGTGGCTAAGGCTCGTAGCTAACTTAACAGCTTCCTGAGAATTCTGTTGAGTTTTTCCGTGTCATGTATGGGGTACATTGCGAGAGCTTGTGTCAATGTGGCAAGCTTAAGACTAAGGGAGTGCCCAAGGTTCTAACTGCCAAGATACTTGGTCTCGATAACTCCTTTTTCACTATGCCATCCAATGGAATCGTCTATGACATCGACTTCGTCCCTCGCCAAGGTGGCGTTGGTCACGGGAGCATCCTCCGGAATCGGGAAGGAAACAGGAAAGCGTCTGTTGCGGGAGGGATTTGTGGTTTATACAGCTGCGCGTCGTATAGAAAAAATGGAGGACCTCCGTGAACTTGGCGCCATACCATTGAAGATGGATATCACGGTCGAAGAAGATATCATCGCAGCCATTAGCCAGATTGAGTCTTGCCACGGTGGCATTGATGTTCTGGTGAACAATGCCGGGTTTGGCATGTATGGCTCAATGGAGGAGTCGAGTATTGACGATGCTCGCTATCAGTTTGAGGTTAATTTATTTGGCATGGCACGACTCACGCAACTGGCGCTGCCCTCTATGCGACACAAGGGCTTTGGCACGATCATCAATATTTCTTCCATGGGTGGCAAAATCTACTCACCACTGGGTTCGTGGTACCACGCCACAAAACACGCCGTGGAGGGCTTGAGTGACTGCCTGCGGTTAGAGCTAAAGCCCTTTGGGGTCAATGTTGTAATCATTGAGCCGGGGGCTATTGCCACAGAGTGGGCCAATATCATGCTGGACGCCATGATGAGGCGGTCGGGACATGGTCCCTACCAAAAAATCGCACAAGCCTTGGCAAAGGCCATGCGCAGCTTGTACGAAACTGAAGGATCTGCATCACCGCCTTCAGTGGTTGCGGATGCCATTGTTAAAGCTGCACTTGTGAGTCGTCCTAGAACCCGCTACGTGATGGGCAAGCTTGCAAAACCACTTATTTTTATTCGCAAATACTTTGGCGATAGAATTTTTGACATGGCAGTCACTAGCAAGGCAAAATAATCAATTTGATTATTAGTCTGGAGACCAGGCAATGGCCGAAAGTCGCGGCGCCAAGGCCTTGGATGCGAAAGCCGAGAGGATTATCCTATATGTCAGCCAGAAGTTCCTCCTAAATTCACTGCCAGACACACTGGAGCAAAGTTATCATCGCGGAGGCCATTTCAAGTCTAGTAGTTCTGCAAGGCAGGAGTATCAAGACGAGGCGCATGAGCTCCAGCAATGGCTTGGCGCTCATCACCACATAACTCGTGGCGATTGCACTCTTCGGCAACAGCATTCGACCTGGCTATGATTTGCTCACGTCAATACTTTAGCTTGCTTTTCAAGGTGTTTTCTCCTAAGATTTACCCTGCCAGTGATCATGTTATTCAAAGATCTGGATCGCACAGTTTCAGTCGTATAGCTGGAATCACGGTACTTCAGGTTTGTCTCGTGTCTTGCCATTTTAATTGCAGCAAGTGACCCAGTTCATTTGCAGCTCAGTGGATCGACTTTTTTATGAGCACCCGGCTTAGCTTCGATTTCCTCGTCGGCATCGAGCAGGAGTTCGACGCCGCGCACGGGAGGCCAATCAGAGGTGCATCAACGGCCTCGCACTGTGCCCCGGATGGCATGGGCCCGCCCTGCCAGGGTGATCGAGCCGCTCCCGGCCGGCTGCAGCCGGGCTCGCAGCAGCTCACGGAATCGGGATACGTCCTGCTCGCCCATGACCGCCAGGGCCTGACCGGCGCTCGGCCCCCCGCGGACGGTGGTCCAGAAGTCGTCGAAGTCGCCGTACGTGCGCTCCACCGTGATCACTCTGGTGTGGATGTCGCCCAGGCCGGCGGTGACCCAGAGCTCCCGCAGCGCCTCAAGGCGGGAGGACTCGGGACTGGGTGGCATGGGAATGGCCCTGCCGACAGCCCCCAGGGTGTCATTCACGCTTTGATAAGGGAAGCCCCCACCCTCCAGGTCCCAGGCATAGGCGGCCACGGTTCCACCCGGAGCGACAACACGCACCATTTCGGCGACAGCCTGCGCCGGTTCCGGTACGAAGAAGATCACCAACGGCATGACCGCAAGATCGAAAGCAGCAGCAGCGAACGGCAGAGCCATGGCGTCGGCGTTCACAAACTCGACGCTCTGCAGCAGTGGATGCTTCTGGGCATAGGCAAGTTGCGCATCCGATGGATCGATGCCGACGAGTGCGACCGGATCGCTCTGCTCGGCGATCAGTTGGGTGAAGGCACCATTGCCACAGCCCACATCCAGCCAACGCTGGCCGTGGTCCGGGGCGATCCAATCGAGAAATTCCTGGCCGGCGAGGCGGCTCCAGACCCCCATGAAGCGGTCGTAGCTGGCCCCATCGCTGAAGTGGATGGGTTCACTGGTCATGGCCATCGGCTTCCACGGGGTTCAGGGCTGGTTCTCGATCCTGGCTGGCATCCGTCTGATCCCCCGGGCGCGCACTCCGTTCATTGCGGAGTGCTGGCGAGATGGGATGCCACCGTTGCTGTCGACAATCTCAGCGATCCGGCAGCCGCGATGGCATCAGGCTGCTGGCGGCAGAGGCGGCTCAGCCTGCGCCACCCTGGGGCAAGAAGTCCCCTCGGACACTGCGCTCTGATTGGTTCTGCGATCGTGCCCGGTGTCAACTACGTAGGCGCCCCGCCTATCTAATCGCCGCCGAACAGTGATCGGCACCACTGGCCTGTGTGCGGTTGACAGCAAAGCCCACACCGCCCATGCACGTGCTGCAACCAACACCAGAACCTGCATTCCCCAGTGCAGCGATCCGGCCCACCGTCGCCCATGGTGGGGTCGCCCTTTCTGCCCAGGCCATGAGCAGCGCCGACCAATCCATCCAGCTCGACGACGACGTGAATCCAGCGGTCCAGCAGGTACTCGATGCGATGGAGGCAGCCGAGATCAGCCCTGAGGACGCCCTGCAGATCAGCGTGGTGCTGCTGAACTTCGTCGAGGAGCACCATCTCGACAACCTTGAGGAGTTTCTCGCCGATGAGCAGCCCGATGCCATCAGCATCGCCGTCTGGGCTGCCGACAGTGCTCGCCTCAAGACCGCCCGGGAGCTGCTGGAGGAGGTCCTCGGCGAGGACGACGAGGATGCTGAAGACGACGGCGACAGCGATGAGCCAGAAGAGAACCTGTAGGGCCCGGGGCAATGCCTGGGGCAACTGCGGGGCATCAGGGCGGCCTAGGAGTGGGCCATAGCCGAATCCTGACGCTCTGCGGATCGCCGGATCAGCCCGCGCCATCGCCCTGCGGATGCTCAGCGAGCGGGGCCGTGGGGCGGTCCTGGTGGGTGCCGCCCTGGAGGTGCTGCTGAAGACGGCACTGGTCCTGCCTCCACCAGAAATGAATCGTTCTTGGCGGTTGACAGGCCTCTGGGCTCTTTCGGGGCACTGATCGCCCTGGCGCAGCGGCTGGGTCTGCTTGAGGCCTTCGTGGAACAGGCGCTCGACGCCCTGCGCAAAGTGCGCAATGCCTTTGCCCACTCCACGGCTGTCGCCTCACCGAATCAGCCCAGTCATCAGCAGCAGCTGGCGGACAGAGCTCCCAGCAAGCCAGAGCGAATGCCCTCTGGGCTCCGCTGAAGCGCATCCTCGAAGAACAGGCAGCTCTCAAGGCAGAGGGAGGCCAACAGCACGGACTGGATCCTGCTCTCCTCGATTACATCCTGCTGCTCACCATCCTGGCGGCCTTCCTGGCGGCGGCGGCCCAGTCGCTGAGTACCAGCCGCCGCTGGTGGTACTGGGATTAGGGGCCTCACTCAATAGCAAAGCCGATTCCCTTCGTAGCACACCTGCAGCAGTTCCAGCCGGTGGATCAGCTTCTGCTGGCGTTGCTCCTGGCGGACGCGAGTGCTGGCGCTGCCTTCGAAATGGGTCAGTTCGTTGCGCAGCAGATAGTCGACAAAATCCTTGGGCTCGCAGGGGTACTGACCCATCCACTTGTGGAAGTTACGGTGCAGGGCCGAGCTGATCACCAGCAGATTTTCTTCCTGGGCCGCCAGATCGGGCCGCGTGACGACATCAAAGAGATGGTGCACCTCCAGTTCGATCGGGTTGGGATCGGCGGCGATGGGTTTCTGCTGGCTCACCGCACAGCTCTTGGCCTTGCTGCGCGCCCGATCCATCGCCGCCCTGACCCGGGCCTCGTGGCTTTCGAGCATCTTGCGCTGCACCTCAAAGCAGTCCTCCGCCACATCGGCCACCGCCTTCACCCAGGCCTTGCGCGCCTTGGTGATCCGGCCCCGGTCCTGCATCGTGCGGGCCAGGCGGGCGATGCCGCGCTGGCTCCAGTGGCGGTTGTCTTTGCTATCGATGTCGGCGAAGTGCACATCGATCTCCAGTCCCTCGGCCCCTTCAAGGCCGGCGCTTTCTTCCTGGATCCGCCGCAGCGTGCCCGCCATCCCCTTGCCGTTGGTGCCCAGCACCCGCATCACCGAGCGCTGCTGCAGAAACACCAGATCACCGCGAATCACCAGGGCTGAGCGGTCCTGCGTCACCTGGACGATGCGCCGCTGCACCAGGGCCCGCGTCACCCGTGCCCGGTGGTGAGTGAAGAACTCCCTGAGTTTGGCCAGGAAGCTGCCGCCCTCCGTTTCCTCCAGATATTTGGCGATCGCCATCACGCCTTCTTCATAGAAGCGGCGTTTGCGGGCCTGGCCCGGTTCGTATTCAAAGAACTCCCCTTCGATCAGTTCCCAGGGGTCATCGGCAACGGCATCAAAGACATCACAGATGCGGTAGAGCTTGGTGACCGGGATGCCAAGCATCTTGGCTGCTTCCTTATCGGAAAAGGCATCCCGTTCGCGTTGGCGGCCAGGAGTGGGCGGGGTCGTGGAGGTAGGGATACGAGTCATCAGCGGAAGGCCAGCAACGAATCGCGCATTTTCTGGAGACGCTCCATCACGCGGGGGTCACCGCCCATATCCGGATGGTGCTCCTTGGCGAGGCGGCGGAAGGCCTCTTTGATGTCATCGGCCGTAGCCATCGCTGGCTCCAGGCCGAACACATGCCAAGGGCGGAAGTTCTCCAGCACATCGATGCCGTTGATACAGGTCGTGCCGCTGCGGTTCCGCTCGGCCTGCGGCACACCCACCCACTCGCGGTAGAGCTTCTGCCAGTCGGCCTTGGTTTTGAGATCAAAGTTACGGCCGGCTATGGCCAGGTTGAACTCATTCGACTTGCGTAGTTCCGTCGCATTCTTACAACCGAATACCCGGCAGACTTCTACTTTGAGCTGCGTCACCGTCAGAAGCGGCTCCGGGAAGGGCTTGCCGTGGATGAACTCGGCAAAGGCCAGCAGAGCAGCGGCATCAGGTGCCCCTTCGGCGAGCAACACGCCGATGCGCTGCTGCACGGCAGCAAGATCAAGCCTCTTGCGGCTCGCCGTGCCGGTAGCCCTGGAAGCCGCTGACTTAGGAGTTTGCAGAAAAACCATCTCGCAGCATCAGTTTTCCACAGCTACAACTGATTTCTTCCTGTTTTCGGTCGATCGTTGGCTGTACCTCCCAGCAGAAGGCTCGATTTCGGCACTTTTTCGTGAATTTGTCTCGTG
>JAPLIB010000161.1 GCA_026389335.1 Cyanobacteriota bacterium
CTCTCGCACCCTGCTGCGTGAAAACTCCACCGCCCCGATCCAGATCCGCCAGCCCGCCGAGCTGGTGCTCGCCACCACCGACTGGAGCGCCTACGAGAGCGCCAATGAACCGGCCCAGTTCTGGCAGCCGCTGCTGCTGCCCCCGGACTTCGCAGCCCTGAACCTGAGCAGCGCGGCGATGAGCTACTTCAAGCCACCCGATGGCAGCGAATGGCTGGCAATCGGCGGTCATGGCCTGCTGCTGCGCACCAAAGAGGCAGCTCCCTCCACACCAGCAACGCCATGACCTATCAGGTGTTCTGCCAGAGCTTTTCGCCTGGCAGCTGGAAATGGACCAGCAAGGACCCCTCCGGGGTTGGGATGCGCCTCGATGGCGCCTTCCGAGCCTTTGCGGCGCTCGTCAATGCCCTGCCGGGCAACGCCAGCACGCCCCTGACGGTGGTGCGCAGCCATGGCGATGCCACCGCCAACCGCTGGGGTTACACCTGGCAGCTGGGCCATCCCGTCGAGCCTGCCCACCTTTGGTTCCTCACCGAGAGCACCACAGCCCAGGGGGATACCCAGAGCAGCAGCAGTGCCCAGTTCGGCAGTGCATTGGCAAGCACCTTCACCAGCAGTACCGCCAATGGCGGCTACGGCTCCTACAGCAACGCCATCGCCTACAGCACCGGCCTGGCCTACCTCGACAGCACGATCACGGGCGCCACTTCGATCGGCGCAATCCTGCTGATCGCCCAGGACACCACCCCCGGCAAAGAATTCTTCTGCTGGACCCTCAAAACCCATGGCGGCAACGACGAGCTACACCGCGACAGCTGCCATGCCCTCTACAAGAGCCCCGGCACCACAGGCTGGAACTCAATCGCCATCTTCCCCAGAACCAGCAGGCAGGTCTATGGCCAGACGATCCTGCAGGGCTATTCCGGCAATCGCTTTGGCGGCCTCCCCGCCTCCTCCATCAGCAGCAGCCTCCACGCCAACGGCCACCAGCTGCGCAACGGCATCGCCCTGGGCCATGTCGACGTCGTGTTGCAGAGCCAGGGGCTTTTCGATATCCCGCCACCACTGATCCAGCTGCCGGCGCCGCTGTTCATCGGCTCCACCAGCACCCGCGGTGCCAGCACCCATTTCGGCAAGGTGACCCGCCCCGATGGGGTGATGCTGCAGCTGGGCCAACGCTCGACCGACCGGGACGTTTGGCTATGGGTGCCCAGCGGCATCAGCCACACCCAGAGCAGCCCCTGGAGCGCACCCCTGGCCCTGAGCCATTGGCGGGAGTGCAACGAGCTGCACTTCATCAGTGGCTTGCCGCCTCAGGGTCTGCCCCCTTGGGGCCTGCAGTTGATCACCGCCACGGCTGATTTCATCCGTCATTTTCCGCCAATGAGCGCCATGGGCGCCCGCCAGCACCCGCAGCAAGGGCCTCTGCTGTCCAGTTCCGGTGGCGGCGATACCGGAGCCGAGACCAACACAAATGCCAGGCCCAGCTCAGGGCTGCTCTGGCCCCGGCGCCTGTGACGCCGTACGGATCGAGTGTGCCCGGCGGAACCTGGTGCCAGGCAGCCACTCACGCCATCGTGTGCAGAAATGCAGCAACGGCGCATGAGCTGGTCTGAACTGGAGCGCTTGGTGGCTGATGTGGAAGCCAGCTGTGATCTCCAGCAGATCCTGCGCCGCTGCCGCAGAACGCCTGGCTGGAGCATCAGCACGCACATCAGCCCTCGGCTGGAGCAAAGGGCTGAGCTCCAGGGGCTGAACCCGGTTCCACGCGGCCGGCACCTTGTTCGCGGCAGGCGCGTTCCCCCGCCACCTGGACCTGTACACCGAGTCCGGTCGGCGGGTGGCTCAGTTTTCGGTGTCACCTCGATCGCAGCAGCTGGCCTTTTGCCCGCCATTTTCCTGCTGACGTAGCAGACAGCTACAGTTGATTCGGCAGTCCGGTGCGTCATGGCCAAATCCGCATCTCCCGTGCGCCTGCAGGATGCACTGATGCGCAGTGCCGCCCTGGCCGGGGCCCGGCACCACCGCAGCGCCGCCCAGCAGATCGAATACTGGGCCTCCCTGGGGCGTGAAGTGGCAACGCTGCTGGATCCGGACCGTCTGCTCGCGGTGCAGGCGGGTCTGGCGCGACTGCACGTCGAGCCTGTCACGGCGCCTTCCGTGATCCCGGAGCAGGTGTTCGCCGCCCTCGAGGCTGACCGCAGCAGTGGCGTGCTGGCCAATTCCGTCAGTTCTGCGCCGGTGCGGTACCAGGCCTGTAGCAGCCGACCCGGCTATTTGGAACGGCTCGATAAGGACGGCAGTCGCAGCGTGGGTCGCTTTGCCAATGGCGAGTTTCTGGCCTGCGAGTTCAGCGACAGTTGAATGACGCACCCCAGCTCTGGATGCTTGTGGGTGGCAATGGGGCCGGCAAGAGCACCTTTTACCGGCTCGCCCTTGAGCCCTTGGGTCTGCCCTTTGTCAATGCCGATCAGCTGGCCCGTTTCGCCTTCCCGGATGATCCGGAGGCTCACAGCTATGAAGCCGCCATGCTCGCAGAGGGGCTCCGTCATCAGCTCCTGGGTGATGGCCTGAGCTTCTGTTTCGAAACCGTTTATTCCCATCCCTCCAAGATCGATTTCGTCGCCCGTGCCAAGGCACTCGGCTATCAGATCATCATGGTGTTCATCCACCTCGAATCGACAGGTCTCAACCAGGCACGCGTGGCGATGCGGGTGAAAGACGGTGGCCATCATGTCCCTCCCGAGAAGCTGATCAGCCGTATCCCACGCCTGCTGCAGCATGTGCATGCCTCCATCCCCCTGGTGGATGTGCTGCGCGTCTACGACAACTCCTCGGCCCTGGATCCGTTCCAGCCCGTGCTCACGCTCAGCCAGGGAGCGTTGCAGCTGCATCAGGATCCCCTACCCACCTGGGCTGCCGCCTTGATTGCCGATCCTGAAGGCTGAGATCGCCTCATCGCAGGAGCGCCTGATCGAGCCCGACATGCCCGCCAACGCCAAAAAAAAATGGCCCTCATGGAGGGCGGCCGCCACTCTTTGCCCCAGCCAAAGGGCAAGAAAAAGCCGGGAGCAGGGCCCCCGGCAGGAGCCAGGCCTCAGAGAGGCAGCAGTGCCGCGAGGGCCTCACGGCCCTCGCCCTCAGCCGCCACCAGCTGCCGCAACTCTTGAATCGCAATCTGCGCCTCCAGCTCTTCTTCCAGCTCGGCATCGATTTCATCGATGCGCTGCAGGCAGCGCTGCAGCACCGGCAGCATTTCCTCTTCCAGCAAGGCGATTTCCTCCTCGCCGTAGGGATGTTCAATCCAGCTGCGCCGCAGCGGCTGATTGACATGACAGCGCAGGATGCCCTCGATGCACCGCAGGCTGGATTCCAGCAGCAGGAACGGATCCTGCTCCGGCGAGCAATAGGCAGACGTGGTGATGTGGACCATGGAGCAGGACGCCGGGGGCGCCGCGACGGGACCGACCCCAGCCGAGGTCCGACGTCAGGAGGGCCTCAGACTGGAGAGGCCCGGCGCAAGGCCCCATAGGGCCAAGGCCCAGTGGGCTCGATCCATTCATGGCAGGGTTCTGTATGGCTGGGCGAGGGACTTATCGCTGCGATAGTTCCTGCGACGACCGCCTCCCGCTGCATTGAATACCGTTGCCGCTGGGCTTGCTTCTGGGGGCTTCTCGCCGGATGCCGCTGCCTCAACGGTGGCGTCATAGAGCGCCAGGGCCTGCGCCAGAGCGTCACGGTGCTCCGCGACCAGGGACTGGGGGGATTCGAGGCGAATCGCGCTGCTATAGGACAACAGCCAGCGCCGCAGCTCCCCATCCCCATCCAGCACCCAGCCCGGCAGATCCACCTCCACCGGATAGGGATGGAGTGGATCGCCATCGACCTGCAGGCTGTAGCGCCGCGGCGGTGCGCCTCCCCAGCTGTCGCCAGGTAGCGGCGCGGATAGACGGATGGCAGCGGGCAGGAAGCGATCCAGTTCCCGCCGGATTGCCTTCATCACGGCGGGCGCGCAGCGCAATCGCAGGGTGCTGAGCAGCAGTATCCGGCCCTCGGCCGTGGCTCGCACCAGCTCCTGCTGCTGGGCCAGATCAAGCCCAAAGCACAAGCCACCACAGAGCTGCTGCAGCACCATCGCCCGATCCAGGGCCTGGAGATGGATGGTCTGCTCGCGGCTGGAGCGCTGCTCCACCTGGAAGACATGCACCTCATCGAGGGGGGTGCAGGCCAGCAACCCTTCCCGCTGGCCAATGGAGGCGTGCTCATGCAACAGCCACCAGCAGCTGCCTTGGAGCAACAGCTGCAGCGGCCACACCGCCTGGGCGCCGGCCGGGGTTCGACGGCCCTCGGATTGGGCGATCAACAGCTTCTGCCGCAGACGGATGGCGGTCGCGATCACGCACTCACCGACCCGATCGCTCCGGCCGCCTGATGACAGGGCGAACTGCCGCGGGCGGTGGGGTTGGAGCCAGCGGCGTCCCGGGGGATGACAATCAGGATCGGCACCGAGCTCGCACAACCGTTGCCGCAGGCTGTCGCTGATGGACGCTGCGCTGCGATCACCCAGCTCCTCGGCCTGGAGCTGCAGCAGGCGGCAGGCTTCCTGCAACTGCTGCAGGCTGAGCAAGGCGGTACCGAGCGCAAAGCCGCGCCGACCACTGCGGCCGGGCAGACGGAAGCCATACGGAGTGAGGGTGGCGGTGATAGCGGTGTGCACCTGGCGTGCCCGCCAATACCGCTGGCCGCCGTTCTCCCGGTTGAGGCAGTCGGCGAGGTGCTCGGTGATCCGCTCGCCTTCCGCCTGGTCGTAGGGATGGTGCAGCAGGTAACGCAGCACGGTGAAGGTCTGACAGAAGGCCTCTCGATCCGCCAGCCGCGGTAGCCCACCCAGCGGCCGGGACTTGCCGTCGGGCCAGGCTGGCGGTTCGATGGCCGTGAACGACGCGCCTTGGCTGTTGCGCTTCTCCTGATCAGCCTGGGTTGTGAATCCCTGGCTCTCCAGCCAGTCCAGATCACAGGCGACGGCGGTGGCATCGGCGTAACAGGCTCCATGCAGACGACCCAGGATCGCGGCGGCTTTTTCCGGCAGACCACCGGGCGGCAGCGGCGAAAGCAACAGATCCAGCTCCGGATCAGGTGGGCATCCCGTCACTGTCAGTTTCGGTTGCTGACAAAGCAGCTGCACCAGATAGAGGAGGCGCTCCTGGTCCAGCAGCCTTGAGTAGCCGTGCAGCTCATGGCTGGCATCGCGGTTCGTACCGCGCTGGATGCTGCTCTCCATTCCGGCCAGCGCGGCAACAATCAGGGAGTCGAGCGAACGCTCCTGGCCGCTCTGCAGTCGCACCACCTGGCAGAAGCCTTCCTGGCGGTGGGGGACGGGAGCGGACTGCAGCAACTGGGCGCATTGCCGGAGAATCACGTCGTCCGGCACCGGGCGATCGCGCTGGCGGTTCCACTGCAGACAGAGGTGTTGGGGCGTATCGAGCCACCAGCCGACCCATTGCACCGGCTCCGGCAGGACCATGGCCTGGGTGATCGCCAATCGGAAGGCCCGTTTCGTATAGGAGGCCTCCAGGATCACCGTCTCATCGGCGACGAGGGCCTCGCAGAGCTCCTGCTGAATGACAGCCTCTACCTCCTTCCAGCTGCCGAGGAAGCCGGAATCACCGTAGAGATCCCGGCGGATCACACTGCTGGAGAGGTAGCGAACCGGAGGTTGATCCGGGGCCTGAATCACGCGCGTGAGGATGCGAGCGGCCGTGCTCTTGCCACTGGCGGCTGCACCGATCATCAGATGAAAACGTGCTGGTCTGACTGGCATGCCAGGGGTGGAGGTGATGAAACCCTGCGAGCAGGAATAGGGTCGTTGAAGTCCCGGTAAAGCTAGGTGAGTTGTCGTTGATTGGGCGGCTTTTGCCATCGGATTCCTCCCTGATATTGCTTTGGTCATCCTGTAGCTGAAGCTACTGTTTTCGTCAGCGTCTGTTTGGGTGAAACGGGGACATTCCTGCCACCTCAAGCTGTGAACAGTTCATCCAGTCCAGAGGGCTGGCTCCAGCAATCGACACGCTCTCGACCGCGGCTGCCTATAGCCGCAGCCAGCACCCCGCAAGCGGAAGCAGCGGCAAGCCGCAGCAACGGCTGCTCGTCGGCTGCGATCCGCTCCATCGTTATCTGTTGCCGGGGGAGGATCCGCCGCTGACGACCTGGCAGTCGCTCACCCACTGGAGTGAGCTACTCACCGGTGGTGCCCTCGATGCCGTGCTGGTCAGCGTGGCGGCCACGGCCCAGGCCAAGCCATCGCTGGAGGCCGATTCAGCAAAGCAAGCCGATGCCGAGCAGCTCCAGACCCTTGCCTCAGCCGACCTGATCGCCGGAGCCCACTGGATGGCCGGCATCAGCGCCATGCCGCTGGGGATTCAGTCGCTGCTGCTCCTCCATGCCAGCCAGCAGCAGAGAGCAGCGGCAGATCAAGGTGGCCCGAGGCCCTGGCAGCTGCTGCTGCCGCCAGCTGAGCAACAGCCGCGGCTGCAGCGGGATCTGCAACAGCTGGGGTTGCTGCCGCTTGGGCATTGCAGCGCCATCGACGACGCGGGCTGGCTGCAGCAACTGCAGGCCGAGCCCTATCTGCTGCCCGCCCATCTGTCGTTGCTGGAGCAAGCGCCGTGGCGCGAGGCCGCCCTGAGGGCGGTGCCGCCACCGGAACCGCTGGAGGAGCAGCTGTGGCTGCTGGTGCGGCAGGGCGAGGAGCGGTGGCCAGCGATCGACGCCCTGGCAGCCCAGCTGCGTGAGCGGGTGCTCAAAGCGAATCCGGCCGACGGGTGATCTTCTGGAGCGACCCGGACCGCGCCGCATCGCGCGAGCAGGATCGGTGGCCTCCGGGTGGCTCAGGTTTCGGTGTCGCCTGCTGGCACTCGACAACCAGATCTGAGCCAGCCACCGAGGCCCTGGGGTTCACCCCTCCGCCAGCACCGCCCAGCCGCTGCCGTCGCCCTCCACCATCCAGCGGCGACCGAAGTTCGCTCGGCTGTAGCTGCAGAAGCGGGCGGTGCCGCCCAAGTTGGTGCCATTCACCAAGTCCGCCTCGCCCAAGGGGTCGTGCACGATCACGTGCGTGGGATTGATGCCGACGACGATCAGCCAGTGGCCACCGCCGGTGGGGCTGCTGACCGGACCGCGGTGGAGATAGCCGCAGGGGACGGGGATGCCGGCGGCGATGTGTTTCTCAAGAGTGGAGAAGCTGGCCTGGTTGCTGAAGCGCGCGGAGATGCCGTAGCTGGCCAGGGCCTGGATCTGGGCCGTGGGGACCGTTGTGTCGCCGAACTGGCGGACCCTGGCCAGGTACTGATCGTCACCATTGGCCCCGCTGAGGACGCCGGGTTTCAAGAAGGCCAGGAGCATTGCCCGGTGTCAACTACGTAGGCGGGCGCGCCTATCTAATCGTCGCCGAACAAGGAGCATGGCGCAGCTGGAGGAGAAGCACATCCGCCGGCCCTGATCGGTGGCGGAATCCAGCTGAGCGAAGCAGGGCACCGACAACGGATTGCCGCGGCTGCCAGCGTTGGCCGGCGTTGATGGCAGCGGAGCAGCAGCAGCTGCCTCCTATCGGGCGGTCCAGAGGCTCCGCAGGGTGCCGCCCTCCTGCAGGGCCTGGGGCTCATGGGCCACCAGCCTCTCCAACACTGCCTCCAGCCAGGCCCGGTGGTGTGCCAGACCGGGGTTGAAGTGCTCGACGTAGTCGCCAGCGGGGATGGGGCGGCTCATCGGAACACCCCCCGCCGGCCGGGCGCCAGTGCCGGCTGGTTTCTCGCAGCCGCGGTCTGCATGCCGGAGGGGAAGAACAGGGCGCTGACGGTCATCCAGCGCTCCAGGCAGGCATTCACTTCGCGGGGCGCCTGGATCCAGTTGGGCAGCTCACAGGCGCCGACAAACGCAGTCGAGAAGACGATCTGACCGGTGAGCAGGCCATGGGAGGCTGCCGCTCCGAGCAGCCGCAGCAGGGGATTCATGGAGCCAGAGGGCGGCGGGTCCTCTGGCTCTTGCCACAGCCCTGGCAGGAACCCAGTGGGGGCCTCAGCCCGCCCCCACCAGCTGCTGGCGCAGGGCAGCGAGGGCCTTCTTCTGGGCCCGCTGCACAGCCATCGGGCTGATCTGCAGCTGCGCCGCGGCGGCCCGCAGGGAGAGCCCTTCAAGGACGGTGAGCCGCAGGGCTGTGGCCTGGGCTGCGGGTAGCTGCTCCACCAGCTGCTCCAGCGCCGACCCGGCGAGGGAGGCCTCCAGCGTGGGCTCAGCGGCGGGAGCCGCCAGCTGCTCCAGCAGGGAGGACTCACCGGCAGCAGGGGCATCAAGGCTGGTGCCGAGCGGCCAGGTGCCCTTCTCGTGCTCGCAGCGGGAGATGCGGACCAGGCGGACGCGATCGCGCAGGTGGTGCCGCAGGGCCCCGGTGATGCAGCGGCGCAGATAGGGCCCAGCGGGCTCTCCGGCTCTGCAGCGGGGAGCGGAGCGGACCAGGGCTTCACGGGCCACCTGGATCAGATCCTCACGCTCCACCAGCGGGAACAGACGCCGGGCGGCGGCGGAAGCGATGGCATCCGCGAGCGGGAGGTGCTCCAGCACCAGAGCATCGCGGGCCTTGAGAGCAGAACGGCTGAAGGCTTGGCCTGCCGGCTTCTGGCGGCGGGAGGGGGAACCGAGGGAAGCCATCTAGGGGACGGCGGAGAACCCCACCCCCACCGGCCGGCCGCAGCGCCGCGGCAAGGTCGCCCGACACCGGAGGGCGCCTGGACCGATCCTTGACGCGGCGTGAGGACTGGCCGAGGGATGCGGTGGGTATGTGCCGGTCGGGTGGCCAATCTCCCCCTCCCCCACTGCCGATGCTGCAGGGTGCCCAGCCCAGGGACTGCCAAACCGAACCGTCAGGCCGTTGCGGTGAGCCGCCTCGCTGATGAACCTGCGGCGTTCACCCGTTCGCTGGGGAGGGAGGCAGACATTGCTCCAGGAAGCCCAAGCCCGCGGGCGATGCGGCGACACCCGAAAGCCGGAGGCGGAGGGCCTCCGGCCCCGGGAACTCAGAGCACCCGCACCTCGGCCTGGGGACCGAGCACCCGCTGGTGATTGGCGGCCAGGATCAGCGCCTGCTCCCGCGGCACATAGTGCGGCTCGGCGCTGATGTGCCCCTCGCGATCGAGGAAGAGCACCCGCAGCAGCTGGTCGGCGGCATCGAAGAGATGCACCGAGATGATGCGGATCGGGCAGGAGCGGCTGAGGGGAGTGGCGGCCATGGCTGGGCTGGCGAACGACACCGCCGTTGACACCCCGGCGCCGCCAGCGCCGCGCAAGGGTCGCGCAGCGACTTGCGTCAGCCCTTGCGCGGTGCGCAAGCCGGGGTAGGCCGGATGGCTTGATCGCCAGAGCCCATGGGGTCGACGAGTTCCGCCAAACCCTGGCTGTGACAGGCATCAACCAGCCGGCTCCTGGCGGATGACCCCAGAGAAGCCCATCACCACCGGCGGCTGGTAGGGCCTGAGCTGCTGGGCCGTGGCCTCCAGGAAGGCCACCAGGATCGTGATCAGCAGGATGTAGTCCCGCAGGGCGGGCTCCAGGGGGCCGTGGGCTGAGGGTGGCTGGGCAGCCAGCACTGTCTCCAGGGGAGCCCAGAGGGGGTTGGTGCGGGCATCTGCATATATCTCGGCCAGACGGGCGCTGTAGGCAGGATCAGCCAGCGACGCCGATTCTGCGGAATGTGCAAAGGCGTTGCGCAGCTTGCGGAGGGCAGAGAGAGCCCGCTCCACCGGAGTGTCGATCAAGCCCAGACGGCGAGCGAGCGCGACCTTGGCACCGAGAGAACCCAGGGGCCGATCCGGCAGGAAAAGGCCATCACCGCGAAGGGATGCCGGGGCCATCAGGGCCTGAAGCAGGTGCTCAAGCGCGGCATCGACCCGGGCCACGCCCACCAACACTGCCCCTCGTCCTCGCTCCTCGAGCATCTGCATAGCGATCCGGCGAGCGGACTGACCTGCGTCGCTGTCGGCGTAGTGGTCTTGGCGTTTATTCGCCATGGTGAAAGGGGAACCCCACCTTCAGAGGAGTCAATTTGAGAAATTGATGACGCTAGCCCATGCACCTACTTATCGTCCCCGCGCTTCTCTTCGTGCTTTCGCTCGGGCAGGTGTTACAAAGATGACGTGTAGGAACTGCTCTGCAAGATGCAGGCAATCCTCAGCGTCGTCTGGTTCTACGTCGAGGGCGTTTGGGTGCGCTCCCATCGTTACCAATCCATCGGACTACGGTGGCCCATTCGGCAAGATCTTTAGTAATGACTCCACTTTCGGCAAGGTAACTAATCTGACCTACCAAATCTCCCTTCAGGGCGCCCTTTGTGTGACAGGCTATTTGCACAGCACGCCTCGCCATTTTAGCGCATGCCCGGTAACATCCCAAAGAATGACAAAGTTTTGCCTCATTTAGGCTTTTAGCGATGTCGTCGGGTATGGCTATATCAGTGGGAGACGGCAACGGCTGCGGGTAAACTCTTTGCCCATTTTCAAGCACAAGACAGGCTTGGCCGCATGCATTACAGAGACCAATCCACCAACTTCGATGGTGAATGTCCTTGCAAACGGCAGGGGCTTCGATGCTCCTGCCACCGTGCTCAATAACCGACAACCCGACACTGAGTTGAGTGTGCTTATGGCAATGCGGGCAATAGATAGATTCGCTCATTATTTTGGTTTGCTCAAGATGTGCTCAAGGTTTCGCCGAGCCTGCTTCTTAGGCATTATGCGATGGATGCAGTACATGCCAAGCTTGCGTAGTTCATTGGCCTTAAGCATGCAGAAAGCCTGAATAGGGCAATCAAGAGACGCCATAGCAGCTGGATTAAGGACATAGCCATCTGGCCACAACTGAGGAGCTTGAAGACATCAGGCCAGACATATTGATGCTTAAACTGGAAATGATAATCACTGGGTCACGGAGAAGCCGTATGACCATTGATTGTGACCGAGACTCCAAAGAGTGTCGCCAGCGACTGAGCTTTTGCTGCGGGATCAATGCTCAAATAGTTCTCCTGCTGCAACAAGCTCAGAAGCTCTGCAAGTCGCTGAGCCAACCTTTGGTTGATATCTTTGGAGCTCTCATCGAGAAATCGCTTGATTTGGCGCACGTTCCTGGACGATGGCGTGAGAACTTTCCTGCCACCAATCGAAGACTGCAGAATCCTGCGAAGCTTGATGGCATCAGACTCGGTTACCACGCCAAGATTGTGTACTAGTGTATGCCGTAATTGAAAGATCGCAGAGATCAGTTGAGAGCGCGATATATCATCATTCGATCCACCATGCTGACGCGTCATGGGGAACACGTAAAATCTCCCATCCGCAAAGGGATCAGCGAGTAACTTTCTGAATCTCTTATTGATTAATTCTCGGTTCAGCCATGTATCTGCTTCGCAAAGTGCGTTGCCAACACTACCGATATTAAAATGAGCAGCTGCAATACTTGCTGTTAGCGAAAACTCGTCAAGTCGTCCGTCGAGAGAAAACTCCGAAAGCTCATTCACGCAAATCACAGCAAGTTCCTTTAAGAATCTCTCAAAGGCGCCAACAAGATTTGCCAACACCATTCCATGAAGTCTACTCATGTGACGATCAAAAGGCTTTGAATAATGGTTTACTCGAGCGACATTTCTTTCCATGTAGACGACCAAGTTCCATGCGTCGTTCGCCGACCTTCTATAGTGCTCCCATGGCGAAGAAGACTCTGGCGGTAGGTCTCCTGAGTTGAGGACTGTGTCCAGAATTTCTTGTTTATAGTCAATTGGAGGCATAGCCATTTCAGCTGTCCTCAGTCAGATCTTCGGAGAGGACCCAGGCATCTTCAGGGCTTTGACCTTCCCAATAAAGTGAGAAAGATATAAACTCATCAGATTCTCCTGGGGAAACCGGTAAACGCAGCATGGCTTTCTCCAGAGTGGACTCGTTTAACTGTTGGACAAAATCCGGCACTTGCACTTGTAGAGTCTGATTGATGTCATGTAGTCTTGTCGCCAAGTCTTCAGTTGTGCAAGGAAAGTCGAGATGAGCCGAGAGCCTCTCTTCCCCATCGATGCTCCATAACTTATTCGGAACAAACATTCGCAACCAACTTGCAAGATCTTGAGACGAGATCGGAGAAAAATGTGATTTAGATGAGGTGCTGATCATGAGAATGACGGCATTAGTCAGAGCTTGGATGGACTAGGTGATCGTTCTGCCACCATTTTAGCACTGATCCACATTTCTGAAAATGTCAGGAAGGCGATGATTGTCTCAGACCGATGAGGAGACACGAAGAACTATGACTCATCCCACCCACCACCCCCAAACAACCGATCCCACGACTCCAGCACCAACCTCTGCGTGCGGTACTCGCCGAACTGGCGGATCTCGTTATTCTTGAGCACGCGGAAGGTTTCGCTGGGGTAATCGGGGCCCATCACATCGGCAGGATCGAGGATGTAGCGCAGCTCATCGCGGGTGAGGCCGTAGAGGTGGGCGTAGAAGGCGTCGAGTTCGGCCCGCAGCAGGGATCGGCGTTCGGGATCGAAGCGGAAGGGTGGGCCGTCGAAGCCGAGGTCTGCGGCCCAGGGCTTGAGGTCGTGGGCGGTGTAGGTGAGTTCGAGGACGCGGGGTTGGATAAAGGCGATAACTGGCGCCGTAAAAGCGCTTGGAGATAGGACTGGGAATTGCTTCACATAATTGTGGGTCATGTTCGTTCCGCCCACTTTTTGGCGAACAGTGAAATCAAAGACTAACGAGCCAAGAAGTACCTGCAAGGCTGACAGCAGTGGACCGTCCCCTTTGGCAAAGAAGACAGTAGATGAATGCCCAACTCCTCCAATTGGCATTGCGCTCGAAATGAAAGTCCGTTCATCTGTGGTCCTGGCGATGTTCCGCCACCCCATCAGCCACTGTTGGTCCCAGCCTTGAGCCGTGAGACGCAACTGCACTTCGGAGTTCTCCACCCAGTAGCGTGGCGTGATCTGAAATCTGGGATCACGCTTCTCATTAAGCGTCACATCATGGCTATTGCCATCAGCGCCATAAGTAGCCCACCGATGATCGTAGTGATGGATCAGCTTGGCTTCGTAGAGGGGGAGGCGATCGGGGGCTGGCTCATCGAAGAACAGATGGCTGTCGTTTGACATGTGGAACATCGTCATGAATCTGATTCCCCATGGATTGCCCTGCTCCCCCAGTGCCTCGTCGATTAGCACCGGCACGCGACCATAGATCTTCTTGGTGAGTTCTGCATCCATCTGGCTGCGGAAGACAGGACAGGTGCGGGTATTGGGATTCAGCAGGATGAAGTCGTCGCGCTCAAGGGTGAAGTGCCGGCGGTGATCCGTGAGCTCATGGACTTGTAAGGCAAAAAAGACAAAATCCGTCTTTTCTGCTTCACCCAGTGTGATCAGGCAGAACTTGAAGCGCTGGTGGCCGATCTCGGAGAATAATCCAGGCCCCGTTCGGAAATCATAAAGACTGACCAGCCTATTGCCACTGGAGATCGCATCGAAGTAATCCTTGGTGCTGTTGTCCGTTGCGATCCCCGTCGGCACGATCACGCCTGACCGACCACCAGGTCCAATCAGATTCAAAAAGTGTTCAGCGAACAGGGCATAAGTGTTCAAATCACCCACGGCCGTCAGCGCAAAGCGGCCTGATCCACGGATGAACTCACCGCTGCCCTCTGCCTCACGTTTGGCCAGCTCAAATTCACGAACCAGGGCACTGTCTGCGTCAGAGGAATCAGGCGCACTGAGATTCTTGATCAACCGCTCGCGGGCAGCCTTGTTCGGAGCTGTGGCGATCGCTGCAGAGCGTGCTGCAAAAAACTCCTTCTCCTGCAGCTTGATCCGCTCCCAAGGGGGATTCCCGAGCACACAATCAAAGCCCCCTCGCTCCATCACCTCGCCAAAGCGCAGGTGCCAATGGAAGAAGCGGAAGTCCTTGGCGGCCTGTTCCACCGCCAGTTCCAGGTCGCCCGGGATCTCCTGGCCGCTCTGCAACAGCAGCAGGTGCTGGCTAGTGGGCACCTTGGCGCGGCTGTCTTTTGTCTTGGGTAGGAAAAAGGCCGCGGTGTAGAGATCAGCCGCGAGAGTCTGGGGATCGCTGGTGCGCTCCTGCTCCCAGGCCTCGTAGGCAGCCTGCTTGGCTGATCCTTCCGCCAGGGTGGTTTCGGGCATTGCCTCGATCTCCTGGAGCCGTTGCTGGCTGCAGTTGATCGGCGGGCTGCTCTGGAGATTGAGCGTGCCCTGCAGGGTGCCCTTCTGGCCTGCCTTGCGGAAGCTGGCGTTCTCCTTCTTCAGGCTGGTGCAGGTGGGTTTGTCGTCGCCAGTGAGCGGTTTGTAGGCCTCATCGGGGATGCCCTGATCCAGCACCTTCGGATCAAACACCCCCACCAGCGAATCGCCGCACTGGATGTGGGCATCGAGGAAGCTGAGCGGCTTGCCGGGATCCACCGCCTCGATCCACAGCGCCACCTTGCACAGCTCCACCGCCATCGGGTTCTTGTCGACCCCGTAGATGCAATGGGCCACCACCTCGCGCAGGCATTCCTGGCGCAGCTCCTCGCTGGGCTCCTCATCGCCGGCACGGATGCGAGCCAGCTCCAGGGCCAAGCGCCGGGCTGCCGCCAATAAGAAATGGCCGCTGCCGCAGGCCGGATCGAGCACCCGAATCGCCAGCAGCGCCTGCTCCTTCTCCTCTTGCGTTGAAGCCTTGCTGAGGCGATCGGCGATCACCGGCAGCAGGGCCGACACGATCAGCAGCTGCACCAGCTGATCCGGCGTGTAGTAACTGCCGGTGGTCTTTCGGTCGCTGCCGGCTCCTCCCCCGTAGCTCAGCTGCCAGCTGCCACCGGCGCGCTCGAGCTGGGGATGGAGTTCCAGCAGCCCCTCATACACACTGCCCAGCTCTTCGGTGTTGAGGTCGCGGTAGTTGACGCGGGTGAGCGTGTCGCCGGCCTGGAACCAGCCGATCGCCCGGATCGCCCGCAGCAGAAAGCGGTTGGCCAGTTCGCATTGCTCCAGCGCCATGCATTGCGGCTCGGCGAACAGGCCCCCCAGGCCGGGCAGTCCCAGCGGTGAGCTGCTCTGGCGCAGCTGCAGGAACACCAGCTTCTGGGTCTGCCACAGATCGCCGTAGGGCCCCTCCGAGGCGCTGCGGCGGATCGCCAGCTCCCGCAACCGCCCAACGCTGTAGCCCTCGCGGTAGATGCGGCGGCGCGGATCCTCCTGGCCCAGCGTTCGGGGAAACAGCAGATCGCGGTCTTCCGCGGTGAACAGAAACAGGAAGCGATACACCAGCCGCAGCAGCTGGCGGTGCAGCTCCTGGCCGCTGAGGGCACCACTGGCCAGCTGGTGGCGCAAGGCCTCATTATCGGGATGCTGCAGCAGGCCATTGCCCAGGGCTTCGAGGGCCTGCTGCACGCCATTGCGCAACTGCCCCAGAACACGTTCGCCCGATTCCTGGGCCTGCTCTTTCCAGGCATCGAGCACGCAGCTACCCGTCTGCGGATAGCGGAAGCGGCTGGCGTGCAGCAGCAGCCAGAGCACGGCGAACTCATCGAACAGCTCGCCTTCCACCAGCAGCTCAAGATCCACCGCCAGGTAGGCCGGTTTCACCAGCGAGGGGTTGTCGTGCAGTAGCCGCAGCCGATCGCCCGTTAGCAGCAGACCCCAGTTGGCGTTGTCGTCGGCATTGAGGCATTCCTGCAGGCAGCTGTGGGGGGAGCGCCGGCGCCCTTCCTGACCGAACTGGCTGCTGCCCTTATCCAACTGCTCGGCCGCGATGCCCCGCACGATCAGGGGCACGGCGCCCTCAAACGCGCGGTGGGTGATCGGGAAGTGGGCGTCGCCGTGTTGCCAGCCGCTGCAGGGCTGTAGATCCGGCCAGCCCAGCACCTCGCGCAGGATGCGCACGGAGGTATGCAGGCCGGCAACACCCTGCGCCGCCCGCTCCCGCAGATCCTTGTATTCCTCCCAGATCTCCTTGAGCCGCACCCAGGCCGCGTCGATGCGTTCCCGCAGCCGTTCGCCCTTGCCCAGGCCGTAGTCGGCCTCCTTCTGCAGGGGGGCCTGCAGGCGTGCCACCTGCTCCAGCAGCGACCCCGGCAGCAGGCTGCCCTTGAGCTCGATCGCCTGAAAGCTGACGGTGGCGGTGGTGCGGGGCATGGTTCAGAGGGTGGGGGCAGTAATCCGATAGAAGCCAGAAACCTTATTCGTAGCGGCAGTAAGCACTTCTGATCTGGACACAGTAGCGATAGAAGTTCTCCGTCAGATCTCTCTGAGTCTGTGCTGACATTGGTCTGCTCCAGCAAAGCGAGGAACCTCCGAATACGGGGCTCCATTCCATCCCAACCGCTGGGAACCCATTCATGAGGCTGCCGTTATTTCGCAATAGCATCATCCCAACACCGGAGAAAACGGCGGCATCTGTCGTCTTTCCATCCGAGCAGGCCAGGTGAAAGCCCTTTAGGGGGAATCTGTAGTAGCCGGCAGAGGCAGGTTGTGTCGAGATGACTGCGGCACTGGGCAGGGAAAGCACCGCCATGAAAAGGATGATTTTTATGCGATAGATCATCTTGAGGCTCCTCATAGTTGGGGCGCAGGCAAGAGAACAATCAGCCCAACGACATCCACCGGCAGGCTCGGCTCACAGCGGAAGCGCATCCGCAGCGATTCGCCGGAGCGCAGCGAGGCCTCCCGCACCCGGCGGTGGTCTTCCTCCGCCAGATCGGCACGCCTCTCGGCCAAGGCTGCCAGCGCGGGCTGCAGGGCATCGATCTCGGCCACGGCCTCCTGCAGCCATTGCTGGCGTTGCCCCGGATCGATGTTGCCGCTTGCTGGGGCTTCCAGCAGCACCAGGGCAGCGGCACCCTCCAGTGGTTCCACACCATCGCCGCTGACCCGGGCGGTGAGGCATTCCTCCACCAGCAGATCGGGCAGGGCCTCGTACTGATTGCCCGTCCAGCGCGACTGGTGCAGCTGGTGCCGTAGCCGCAGCACCAACACCTGAGTGCGTTTGGCCACGGCCTTGGTGCGGATCACGGAGGCGCGAGCCGCCAGCTCAGGCTCCAGGCCGCTGAGTGCCCGCTCGGCCACGAAATCCGCCAGCTCCACCACCAGGGGATGGGAGCGGCTGAGCAGCTGGCAGCCCTGCTGCTGGCTGCTCTGCTGCTGGCTGCCGTCACGGGCCGGTGGGCGGAAACTGAGGCGCAGCTTGCCGCCGAGGTCGTGGCTGCGGAGGCGCTCGTTCAGGGCCTGGCGGTTGTCTTCCAGGCGGGTGAGATCGAGCTCCCAGCAGCCTGTGGCGCCCCCCAGCGGCCCGATGGGCAGATTGAGACGGCGGCAGGCGTTGAGCACGAGCCGCTCCACCGCATCGGCGCTGCCGAGGGATTCGCGGGTGCGATCCCATTCGCGCAGGGCTTCCTCTGGCTTGAGGCTGCGCTGGGCAAAGATCGTGCGCGTGGCCTTGGCGTTCTCCTTGGCGCTCTGCCATTCGGCGTCAAGCACGGCATCCAGGTCCGATCCCGAACCACTGAATCCAGGCAGGCCGAGGTTGAGGAACCCCTGAATCGCCCTGGCGGCCTTGCCGAAAATCCCGCCCAGAACCGCCTGGGTGATGGTGTTGGCGTTGCCTGGGATCGGCACGCTCACCCCCAGCTCCTTGCGAATCGTCTTCTCCTTTTCAAGGATCACCGTCCGCACCCGCTCATCCACCGGGTTGGAGTCGCCGCCGTGCAGCATCAGCGCCCGGACGGCACTGCGGGCTTGGCCAAAGCGATCCACCCGACCCTCGCGCTGCTCGTGGCGGGTGGGGTTCCAGCAGAGGTCGTAGTGGATCACCGCATCGAAGATGTGCTGCAGGTCGATGCCTTCTGACAGGCAGTCGGTGGCCACCAGGACCGGCACCTTGCCGTTCGCCAGTTCGTTCTGCAGTTCGCGGATGCGTTCCACCCGCTCCTCCGGTGGCAGATCACCGGTGACGGCCATCACCACGTGAGCGCGCTTGGGCAATTCCTCCTGCAGTTGCTCCGCCAGGTAGTGGGCGGTGGGCCGGAAGCGGCAGAAGATCACCGGCCGGAAGCCCTCCGCCAGCAGCCCTTTGAGCTCTTTGAGGAGCTGCTTGAGTTTGGGATCGTGGGCCTTGCCGCGCAGGCGATCCGAGCGCTCGATCAGATCCCTCAGCAGCCCGGCATCAGCCGAATCCGCCAGATCGGCCCCGGGGGCGGCTTCTTCTGCGCTGAACTCCTCTTCCGCGCCGTCGAGAACGGCCAGCGTGGCCATTGCTTCCAGGTCATCGGCCAGCTTGTCTTCGCTGGGGGCTGAGGCTGGATCTGAGGAGGCGCAATCCGTGCCGCTCTGGAGGTTGAACAGCTTGGTGCGCAGCGATGCCGAGGCTGCGGCGGGGCTGCTGCTCACGCAGCGCAGCAAGGCCAAAGCGGCCCACCAACTCATCCGCTGGCGCAACTTGCTTTCGCCAACGCTCCGCTCCACGAGTTCACGGGCATAGGCCAGCACGTCATCGAACAGACGCCCCCAGTCGCCGCTGAGGGTGTAAGTGGCCTCGCGGGTTTCACGATCGGGGAAGTCGGCCCCCTCGGTGCCCCACTCCTCCTTGAGATCAAGGCGGCGGCGCTGCACGAAGTAGTTGCCCAGCTCATCGCGCAGGTCCTTGCGGCGCTGGCCCTCGGGCATCTCGCTGAGGCCCTCGAACTTGGGATCGAGCAGCCCGAGCAGATTGTCGAACGCCTCCTGGTCTCCGCTGTGGGGTGTGGCGGTGAGCAGCACCAGGTGGCGCTGCGGATCGGCCGCCAGGCCCCGCAGCAGCTCGTAGCGCTGCTGGCGCCCGCCCCCCTTGCGGGCCGCACAGGTGTGAGCTTCATCGACGATCACGAACTCGCCGCAGCTGCGCAGGAAGCCCTCGCGGTTGCGGTCGCTCTTGATCCAATCGAGGCTCACCACCGTGAACGGAACCACGTCAAAGATCGACTTCCCGGCCGGTAGGCCCCGCTCCAGCTTCTGGGCCGTACCGGGACGCACCACCTCGGCCGCCAGGTTGAACTGGCGGATCATGTCGCTCTTCCACTTCTCACAAAGGTGCGGCGGGCAGATCACCGTGACCTTGCGAATCTCGCCGCGATCGAGCAGTTCCCGGGCGATCAGCAGCGCCTCCACGGTCTTACCGAGGCCAACCTCATCGGCGATCAGCACTCGGCTCACCTCTTGCTTGAGCGCCATCAGCAACGGCACCAGCTGGTAGGGCCGGGGCTCCAGCGCCACGTTGCCGAGGCAGCGGAACGGTCCCGCACCGGCCCGCAGCTTGAGCAGCAGGGCATCGCGCAGCAGCAGCGCCGAGCTCTGGGAGCCGCTCAGGGCCGGATCGGGCAGGGCAAAGCTGGCAGGCATCACCTGCTCACATTCCAGCGGCCAAAACAGGGTGGCGATCGTTTGATCACCGCCGCCCAGGGGCCGCAGCCGCAGCACCTGGTCCTGCTTCTCCAAACGGCTCTGGGGCAACGTCACCCACTCCCGCCCCCGCACCTTCACGATCGAACCGGGGCTGGGGATGTCGGGCAGCGCTGGGGGCTGGCTGAGGGTGCTGGTCATGGCTGGGCCTCCTTCCCGAACAGCTGCTGGTGTTGCGCGAACACTGCATCGAAGGCGTCGCCGATGGTCTGGGCATTGCTGCCAGCACCCGTCGGAGAGTCCTGCCCCACGGGAGGAGAACTCGGGGGTGGAGCGGCAGGCGCATCCCCCTTCCCTTCCCCGAACAGCCAGGCGTGCTCGCGTAGCACCGCCGGCCATTCCTCGCTGTGTTGGTCAAAGACCACCACGCGGATGCCGGCATCCTTTAGGGCCTGGCGCTTCTGCTGGTCCAGCCGCTGCTGCAAGGGCTTCTCATGGTGGGGGCCATCGATGAACACCAACGCCCCGGCCTCCCGGTAAGTGAAATCAGGCGTAACGAAATGGCCGCTCACCTCCTTCTGGGCGTCATCGGGCAGGTGATGACCAAGCCGGAAAGCTGTCTCGAGCCAGAGGCGCTCCAGGCCGCTCTGGCAGAAGCCACGCAGCCGCTCCAGCCGTTCACTGCGGCTGTCGGTGCCTCCCTGGCCCACCAGCTCACCATGGGCCAAATCCAGCAGGAACTGCTTGAGCTCTGGGATGCGGCGGTCGATCCGGTCGTGCTCTCGCTGGTTGTGATAGCCGAGCAGGCAGCGGTAGCAGCCTGCTTCACACTCCGGATCGGCATCCTCCAGGGCGGCTTCGATCACCGGCAGTGGGTCGCTCAGGCGCCAATGGCATACCTCCAGCGCTGTGCGGCCCAGCTGCCGCAGCGCTGCGGGGCTCTCCACCAATCGGCTCAGCACCCCAGCCCCACCCTCAGCACTCTCGTAGAGCAACAGAGCGCTGGCCTCTTCCTCGTTCGGCATCAGCTCAGCGGCGATCTCGCTGCCATCGAGCTGGAAGGCCACCTCGATGCCCCGCTTCAGGGCGTTCTTCAAGCTCAACAGCTGCAGCGGCGTCCAAGTGCTGGCGGCTGACGGACCAGCGAACTGCAACAGCAGGGCGTTCTTGCGGTCCTGCACAAAGGGCGTGATCTTGACGTAGCCCACTTCGGCGCTGTCGTCCTCGCCAGTGCCAGTGGCGCCAGTGCCATCGGCCCCTGCGCTTGCGGCCAGCTGTTTCTCCCCCCCCCAGCGGCCGCTGATCGGGTGGATGGGGAAGCCCATGTCGCTGCGGTTCTCCCGCCGCCGCCAGCCGAGGTTGATGCGGCTGATCTGGGTGGCTGGTGCATAGCTCAGCTCCAGCAGCGGCTGGCCTCCGCTGCTCACCTGCGCCCGCGCCACCTTCACCACACCGTTCTCCTGCGGGAACTCATAGGTGGTGAGCAGTTCGTAGCCCAGCCGTTGGCGCTCCTCGTCGTCGGAGGTGATGCGCTGAGCCCGCTGCGTATTCACTTGCTCGATTTGATACAGCCGTGGCACCCGCACGGCCTTGCCTTCCGGTTGCTCCTTCAACGGCGCACCGCAGTGCCGGCAAAGCTCCAGCTCAATCGCAGAGCCCAGGTGGGCGTGGCCGCAGGCGCCACACAGCAGGGCATCCTGGCTGGCCAGGGTCACGCTGCCCGCCGCCACGGCGTTGTCTTGCAGGCCGAGGATGGCGCCACGCACCTTGTAGGTGTTGCCCTCGTGATAGATCAGCGAATGGGGCCCGAACTCGCTGATGCCCACGAAGCGCGGCCGGGTAATGAACGTGCCGCCTCCCACCTGCTCACGGCTGCCGGGGATGTAGGCCATCAGCGGCAGGCGCGGGAAGTTGTAGCCCGGCATGAAGCCCTGGCTGGCCAGATAGCGGTAGGTGCTGAAGTCGTTGTTGTTGTTGCCGCTGCCTGGTTTGTCGGCCAGCAGCAGCTGTTGCTGCAGCCGCGCCGCCCGTTGCCGCTGATCCGCCGCCTGCCGTTCCCGCTCTGAGAGGGCGTGGTTGGCCAGATCCTTCTGGGCCTGGGCGAACTGGCTGTCCACCGCCTCCAGCAGATCCCGCCAGCGGCGCAGCGCCGCATCGAAATCGAGCACCGCGCCACGGATCAGGGCATCCAACCAGCTGCCGGTGAGCCAAGGCGGCGGCGTGCTGCCCAACCAGTGGTTCTCCACCAGGTCGTCAACGATCGCCTGGCCATCGGCCTGGGCGCTGCGGCAGGCGTCATCGCTGGCGAGCGTCTCGCGCAGGTCTGCTACCAGCGGCCTGCCTTCGGCAGCAAGATCCACGAGTTCCTTCACCTTGCCCGGCAGTCGCTGGCGGGTGGCAGCCAGCCAGAGCGCTCGGAAATGGGCCTTGAGCAGTTCCTCGTTGGCCAGCTCCAGCGTCGGTGCGATCACCGCACCGGCCACCATGCGGGTGGGATCGGAGAAGAAGTACTGGTCGTGCGGTGAGGTGGCGCCGCAGTAGCTGAGCACCAGCGCCGGTTGACCGCTGCGCCCCGCCCGGCCACTGCGCTGGGCGTAGTTCGCCGGCGTCGGCGGCACATTGCGCATGTAGACGGTGTTCAGCGCGGAGATGTCCACGCCCAGCTCCATTGTTGGCGAGCAGTACAGGAGCCGCAGCCGGGCATCGCGGAACTGCTTCTCGCGTTGCTCGCGCACGCCGGCATCCACCTGGGCGGTGTGCTCCCGCGCCTCCAGGGTCTGCACAAAGGGCCTGCCCTCGGCCTGGCCCGGGTCGGCAATCAGCGCAGCAAGGTCTTCGTAGAGGTTGCGGAAGTAGGCATTCACAGGCCCGCGTCGGCCACTGGATTCCAGTTGCTGGCGCAGCCGCTCGGCATAGCCGTCCTGCGCAGGAGCATCAGGATCCACCAGCGTCCAGCGCAGGGCTGAGCTGTTCAACCGCCAGCCCTGCAGCACCTCGCTCTTGCGCTTGCCGACCTTCACCTCCTTGGGCTTGACCAGGCCCCAGGCCGTGAGCATCGCCAGCAGGTGGCCGGTGATCTCCTGATACAGGTCGTCCTTCCACTTCAGACCGCGGTGCAGCTCCTCCACCGACAGCCAGCGCTCGCGTGCCTTGAGCCAGCGTCCAAACGCTCCCCGCAGCGATAGACCCTCCAGCCGTTGCAGGCGCTGCTCGGCCGTGACTGGGCTCATCAGCACGGTGCGGGCCAGCTCGGGCTGTTCTTCCGCCCGGATGCCCCAGACCTCCTCCAGGTCGAAGCAGGCCTTGCGGCGGCGCTCGAACTCCTCCAGTCCCAGGGCATCGCAGTCGATCGCCAACCGCTCGCGCAGCTCCTCCAGCAAGCGGTGCAGGATCAGGAAGCGCTCCTCACTGCTCGCCTGCGCCAGCAGGGGATGGCGCTGCTGCCAGTCGGCCTGGTCCTCGGCGCAGTTCACCAGCTCGGCGTAGTCGATCTCCAGTAGCCGCAGCTGCTCGAGGTTGGGGTTGGTGAGCCGCCAGCCCTTGCGCAGATCCACCAGCAGCCGGTACTCCAACACCCCGCGAAGGGCGCGGCGGCGCTCCTGCTCCACGTTGGGTTTGACGCCTTTGGTGGCGATGAAGTCATCAGCTCTCAGGCGCAGCGCCTTCTCGGTGTCGAGCGCCAGGATCTCCAGGCTCAGCTCCTGATCCGGCCGTGCCCGCAGGGCCGCCACCAGGCCCGCCCGCAACTGCAGCACCCGCACGAAATCGTTGAAGTGACCCGCCTGCAGGGAGGCGTCCTGGCGGTTGTCGCTGAAGGCCAGCAGTTTGCGGGCGTTATCCGGGATCTCGTCCTCCGGGAAGCTGAGCAGCTGGCGCAGCACCGCCAGGCTCAAGGTGGTGGTGGCGGAGCTACGGCCCTCGGAATTCAGGCCGCAGAGCTTGCGGAACTCACTGCCACGCACGTTGTGTTCCACCCCACAGCTGGGGCAGAAGCGGAACTTCCCCTTGAGGAACCAGGCTGGGGTTCCATCGCTGCTCGTGCCTCCATCGGCTTTGACCCGGCAGGGCACCGGGGCGAACTCCCGGTAGGTCTTCTTGAGCACCAGTTCCCCGTCCCGATCAGCCTCCAGCCAGCCATCGGGGAGCCTGGCCTTCTCCAGATCCTCCACCTCGTACGCAGCCTCTGCATCGGGCATCAGGTAGCCGTTGACGACATCCCGTTCCCGCAGACTCGAATCATCGGAGAACTCGCGCGGCTCGAACCGCTCCGGCCTGCGGTTGTGCAGATGGGCCCAGACCGGGTGGAACTCCTGGCCGCAACTGCGGCAGAAAACCACCGGGTAAAGCAGTGCCTGGCGGCCGGCCTTGGGCTGGTATTTCTGGCCCTTCAGGGTCAGGTAGCGCTGGCCAGGGGCCTCCAGGCTGGAGTGCACATCACCGCCGGCCGAGACGAACTGGTGCAGGCGGAACGCGAAGAAGCGGCGATTCGGCCCCACCTGCACCTGGTAGGCCGCCAGCAGGAACTGGCGAAGGCTGGCCAACACCAAGGCCACAACTTCGCGCCCTGATTCCTCATTCGCCTCCTCTTCCGTGGCCAGGCGGCCGCTGGCACAGGCGAGCTCCAGGGCCGCTTTCTGCAAGGTGCGGGGCCGGCAACGCACCCACTTGCCATCGACACGCCCGTCCTCCCGTTCGAGGCCGAGCCGCAGTTCCACCCAGCGGGCCAGGGGATGGGTGCGTAGATCGTCCGCAGTCCAGTCGCCCGTCGCGTCCTCGCCGTAGTCCGCCCTCAGGGCGGTGTCGAGTTCGCTGGGGCCCGGCAGCTCGCCCAAGGTGAGGCGTTCCAGCGTCTCGGTGACGATGTTCTCCACCGGGATGCTGGTGCCGAACAACTTGCTCGCCACCTGGGCCACCGTGCCATTGCGCTCGGCTGCGGTGCCCTCTGAGGCCATGGTGGCGGAGGTGCCGATGCAGATCAGATCGGCATTCAGGCGTTGCCGCACCCGGCGCACCAACAGGGCCACATCGGCGCCCTGGCGCCCCCGATAGGTGTGCAGTTCATCCAGCACCAGGAACTCCAGACCCTGGGCATCGCTGATCACCTTCTGATCCAGCGGATCCTGGCGAGTGAGGATGTACTCCAGCATCACGTAGTTCGTGAGCAGGATATCGGGAGGTTCGTTCTTGATCTTCTCCCGTTCTTCTGGACTTTCTTGTCCCGTGTAGCGGGCAAACGTGACACGCGGGCCATCCGGGTATCCCAGGCCCAGGTATTTCTGCAACTCCTCCATCTGGCTGTTGCAGAGGGCATTCATCGGGTAGATGACGATCGCCCGGATCCGCTTGCTCTGGTCGCCGCGCTCGCGCTCTTCCAGAACCCGATTGATGATCGGGATCATGTAACCCAGGGACTTACCGGAGCCGGTGCCGGAGATCACCACCAGGCTGCCGCCGGCGCGGGCGATCACGATCGCTTCCCGTTGATGGCGATGCAGCAGCAGCTCCACCCCGTCGCCACTGCCTTTATTGGACGCGTCTTTGCCCCAGCGGAAGATGCGGCTGCATTCCGGGTGCAGCAGGCCCTCCTCCACCAAGGCCCCGATGCTGCCTCCACCCACGAAGCTGGGATTGAGCTGGATCAGCGGCGACGGCCAGTACTCGCCGTTGTCGTAGCGACCATCAACAAAGTCGCGGATGTCCTCGGCCTGGATGCTGGTGAAACTGCGGCTGAACTGGCCGTAGTCCGAGACGACCTTGTCGCGGAATGAAAAGACATCCATCAGAAAGGTCCGCCGCAGCCGTGCTGATCGACGGCGGCCTGGCGAACCCCGCCGGTCTGCTGCCTCTGACAGAAAAGTGCTGGCAGCAACCAAGCCGGAGCCAAACCCGCTATGCCAGGCCGATGGATCAGCATCAATCTGCCCATGGCGTGGGGTAGCTCAGCAGCATTTCGCATTGTTCTACAGCATCCCTGGGGCTTTGGTTTCAGCAGCCCCATTCTCTTCGCTTCGATCTCCATGCAGTTTTTGCATGCTTTCATCGCCGAACCCTTTCCCACCCTGGAACAAACCGATCCGGCGGCTGCCGCGCTGAGAACAGAGCCCTTGATGAGCGGCCTCAAAAGGCTGCGGAGCCCCTGCCTGGCACTCCCCTGCCTTCAGCACCCGCTGCCGCAGGGTGCGGATCAGGTGACGGGCTTCGCTGCTCTGGGGCAAGGGACTAGCTCTCGTGGTTCCGCACTACGGATCCGCGCCTTCCATCCCCTTGGCCAGCTCATACTCCCGAGCGAAGTCGATGCCTGCGTCCTGGCCAGGCAGGAGCAACCGCACACCCACGTAGAAGATGCAGGCGGCTTGCAGGACCGAGACGGTGGTGCCGCCGCGGTACTGGCGGAGGTGATGCTTCTGGTCGGGGTTGTTGATCGCCAGACCTTTCTGGCTGATCGCCGTGACCTCCCCCAGCAGTTGCTTCTGGCCGATGGTTCGATTCCGCCAGAGTTTTCAGGGCACCGGCGCAATACATCGCAACGACTCTTTCAGCTGGAGCCCCTTCAGCATCTTGCTGCCTTCTCCACCTCCACCTGGATGCGGGCTTCCATTTCTTGCGGAAACGATGAATCCACCAGCACATCGATATCGATTCCTTGCAAGCCATCAGGGCTGCGGTCCAGGATTCGGTTCATGATCTCCTCTCCAGCATGGTGCGCAGGTGTGTTACCAGTTTCCTGGTCTCGGCCTCAGCATTCTCAAACCAATCCGTCGACCAGATCCGGTAGATCTGCCAGCCCAGGTTTTCCAGCACCGCCTGGCGGTATTTGTCGCGATCCCGGGCCGAACGGGCTGAGTGGTAGGTGGCGCCATCGCACTCGATTCCCAGCAGGTAGGTCTCCGGCTTCTCCGGATGGTGGATTGCCAGATCAATGAAATAGTTGGCGACCCCGACCTGGCAGTCGACCTGGAAACCGTGGCGGGTCAGGGCTTCGGCTACAACAATCTCGAATTCGCTGTCGGGCTCCCGCCCGCTTGGGCGCCCCGTCTCCAGGCTTTGGGACTCCACAAACTTGAGATATCCCTTAAGAGCGTGAACCCCTCGGCTGGAGGTGGCCGTGGGCTGAATCTGATGGGACTGCAACGATGTGACCAACTCAATGCCGTATTTGGCACGAGTAAACAGCACGTTCAAGCGCCGGTGGCCACCCTGTTGGTTGATGGGCCCAAAGCGCATGGCGACGCCACCCCCAGGCTCGGAGGGGCCGTAGGTCGTGGAGATGACAATGGTGTCGCGCTCGTCGCCCTGGACTTTCTCCAATGACTTCACAAAAAGTCCTTCGCTGCTGTCGGCGAGCTCCAGGCGGCGCCGTAGCTCGTCATGGTGGATCGAAAGCATCTCCAGCTGCTCAGCAATTTCTTCCGATTGCGCCTCATTCATCGCCACCACACCAAGGCTGCGGTCTGGGTACTCCTCCAGCTGCTGCAACACGACATCGCAGACCTGCTTCACCTCGGGTAGATTCACCCCCTTGGTGTATCGGGGTGCTTCCACCAAGTGGCGACTGATAGCAAAGTCTCGGTCGCAGGATGGAAACACCACCAGCTCGTTGTTGTAGAAGTTACGGTTGGAAAAGGCGATCAAGCTGCCATGGCGCGAGCGGTAGTGCCACTTGAGACGCCTGACTGGATGGAAGCTCTTGGTGCACAGATCCAGGATCGACTCCTCATCGAGCGCCTCCGTGTCGACCTCTTCGTTCTGTTCGGAGTCCTCGGAGGAGGTGGTTCTCTGAAAGAAGGATGTGGGTGGTAGCTGTTTCGGGTCACCCACCACAACGCACTGCCTGGCCCGGCTGATTACCCCAAAAGCTCGCTCCGGTGCCATTTGCGAGGCCTCATCGATGATCACCAGATCGAACTGTTCGATCGCCTCCCTCGGAATCAACGACGCCACCGTTGAGGGCGACATCATCCAGCAAGGCTTGAGACCCCGCAAGGCCTGGCCTGCGTCCTGAAACAGGTGACGCAGGGGCCGGTGGCGTTTCTGTTTGACCGCTTCGTTGGCAATGAGTGACATCTCTGTGAATCCACCCTTCAGGCCTCGATTCACGCCAATAGGCAATTCCTCCGGCATGCGGTGAATGCGGGCAATCACCTCGGCTCGGTCCAACTCTCGAATTTGATCTTCAACGCGGTGGAACCGCTCTCGGCGGGCTACCTGGTCTGCGCCGCGGAGCCCCTGGATCGCTGGAACCTCCTCTGAGATCAGGCTGAGCTGGCTGCGCACCAGATTCCAGCGATAGAGCGGCTCCCACAACTCAGCAGCCAGACCACTGACCATCAGCTGGTCTGCAAGCTGCTGTTCAGATACTGATGGCAGACTCTCCCTGAGTTGGTGGATGCGCACCCAATCAGGGAATGAGTCGCGCATGGAGCACACCTGTTGTAGCCAGCCGCTCAGCTGCAGATGGGGAATGGCTTCGACCGTGGTGGCTGGGGTGGCGGGATGGCACTCGGGGTTGAACCCAGCTGAAGCCAAGAAGCTCTCCGCCGCAGCTATTTCTGTGGCAAGCAAGCTGGCCATCTCCTCGCCATCTCTGCGTTGCTGAGCGATGAAGGCTGCTGAGCCGGGGGACAGGCATGGCTTCTCGATCGTTAGTGGCAGCAGCTGCTCCCTGAGATGGGTGATCCAGTCCAAGGTGCTGCAAAGGGTCACGGGGGTGACTTCGTTCAATGCTGATCCGGCTTGTTGCCGAAACTCGGCCAAGGTCCTGATGACCTCCTCCTGCCGTCGCCGATAGAGCTCCATCTCAACCGGGGCAGTCTGTAGCTGGACTGTGCTCAGATCACGCAGAAGACCAAAGGCCGAGAACTGAGCCAGCAAGCTTTGGAAGTTCTCAATGCCTTGGCTCAATTCAGTCAGAAGGGATTGGAGTGGAATTTGATCATGGTCTGCGGGCAGCAGATCTTGCTGGACCAGCAGCTGCTCCAACGAAGGCAGGAGCTGGCCGCTGAGCAAGGCGTGCTGCTGATCCAGCTGTGATTTGCTCAAGCTGTCCAGGCCCTTGATCTGGGCTTGTAAGCGCCCGGCCTGGATCAGTTCTTCGCATTTGTCTGCTGCATGGAGAACCACCTGAGCTCTTGCCGGCTCGCCGCAGAGCGCTCCCAGGCTGGATTCAAATTCTTCCATGGGAAACTGACTCTCGCGCTGGCGATGCTCCAGGACCTCCTCAAGCCACTCGGCCATGGGATCCCCCTGCGCGACCCCGGCATCCCTCGCCCACTGGGCATAGGGATTGGCCTTGATCAGTCGTTGCACGTTGTCCCGGCTGTCCTTCAGTTCTCGGAACAAGTCTTCAATCGTCCAGCTCGCCACCGACAACCCGGACCACAAGGGTTGCGAGACCAGGACCCTGAGATCGGAGGCCAGCCCCCCCTGAAAGAGCTCGATCTGTTCGGTGAGCTGGTCTGCGTTCAGCACCTTGGCCTGCTCCAGAAAGCCTGCGGTGGTGGGGTTGCCGTCAATGAAATTCTGCAACCCATTCAGCTCGAGCACGACGCTCGCGGCCTGCCCCAGACTCAGGCCACAGTCGCACCAACTCTGCACCAGGGACTTGGGGAATCGTTCCTCAAGCTCCAGCACCTCAGCGACCCGGCGAAGCGAATCCGGCTGGCGGGATGGGTCGGCTGATCCCAGATCCTTGGCCAGCTTGCTAGCTCTGGCGTAGGAGCGGCTGACCAACTTACGCAGAGCAGACATTGTTTCCAACGTTGTTGCAGCGGCCCGTAGATCATCGGCACAGAAACCGATCAGCACCTTCAATCCTTCCCGCTCAAGTGCCTGCTTTTTCTGAGCCAGCACGGCCTCCTGTTCGACGGCCCCATTGATCAGATCAAGGGGAGTCCCCCACAGCTCTGAGCTAAGCAATCTGAAGGCATCTGGACTCAAGGCCTGCAGCTGCGTCAGCAAGCTGGGGAGAGCTTGCAGCTGCTCAAGCCTCAGCCCGCGGAATTCCATCGGCAAAGAAGGGGAGTCCAGTGCGGTCTCCACTCGCCCGAGCAGGCTCTCAGCGGTGTGAACATGGGTTTCCCATTCCTGGGCGGCATCGGGGATGCCCAGAAGCGATTCCATACCGCGCTTGCAGCACAGGCGTACCTGCGCTGGAGCGGCCTGAAGCTCAGCTTCAGCCTGGGGCTGGGGGGCCTGGCTGCGATCCAGCCCCAGGTGCTCGCTCTGGGCCTTTAGTTCCAGGTTATTCTGAATCAACCACCGATGGCGTAGGCGATCGCCCTGCCACAGGGGAAGCTGACGCTGGTCGAGAACCCATGACGGCAGAGCGCTGAGGTGCTCAAGAAGTCCAGCGAGTTCGATCAGCTCGGATCGGCCCAGGGCCGACAGGTTCAGGTCGCTGCACCCCGATGACGCAATCACTTGCAAGCGCTCCAGAAGATCGGAGAGTTCGCTGAGCCTGGTTCTGGTCTGTTCTCGTTCAGATGCTGTCGCTGGTATCACCAGCTCACCCATATTCCATTGGACCCAATGTCCCACGAAGGTCGCAAACCCCACTCCTTCCGGAAGGGGGTCGGGGATGCGGGCGAAGATCTCAGCGAGTTTGGCCGAACTCCCCTGCTCAGTCTTGAGCGCTGCGAGAAGTCCCTGGGCTACACCAGCCCCCTCCTGCGAGGTCAGCACAGGCAGCAGAGCTTCTTGATCGCTCGAAAGGGGGTCGGGGAGTCGGGCTGCTGTGATGGAGAGGTCGAGGGCTCGCTGCCTCAGCTCCGCCAGCGTCGTTGCAGCGCTTGCACCTTCCACGCTCCAATGATCGCTGAGGGCGACCAGGCCAGCCTGCCAGTGCTGAGCCTGATCCATCAGCTGTTCGCGACTCAGGGCATCCGCTGGCCTTGCACCCAGGGGTGAAAACGTGGCATGAAAGATCTGAAAATCGGCTCGGTTGCAAAGCCTGGCCAACTGTTTCATGACCTGGGTGATCTGGTCGACTTGTTGATTGGTGTAACGGGTCGCTTCGCTGAGCGAGTAGTGCAGATCCGCCAGTGGTACCTGGGCAGCATGCAACTGCTGTCGGAGCAACAATTCTCTCCAGAGCAGTTGTTGGGGTGTTTGCTCCTCTGGACCGTGCCCCGTGTTCAGCAGCTCACTGAAGGTGTTGAGCTGGGTACGTAGCTGCTGGAAATCCTCGAGCACGGCATCACGGCGAGGTGCCTGGGGCTTGAGGAGCTGGAGGCGCTGAGCGAGTTCGTCATAGACCTCACGCTTGTTGGATTTATCAGAGGCTATACGAAGACAATAGGGCTTCAATCCAGCATCTGCCAACCGGGCATAAACCACGTCGAGTGCAACTTTCTTTTCGGCAACAAAGAGCACGCGTTGGCCTGAGCAGAGCGCATTGGCAATGATGTTGGTGATGGTCTGACTCTTACCCGTTCCAGGCGGTCCTTCAATGACCATGGATCTGCCACCCATCACATCGGCAATTCCAGCAAATTGGCTGGCATCTGCCTGGGTGATCAGTACCGGCACGCGCTCAGCAATGGCTGGGTGGTCAACGTGCTGGTCCTGTGCAACCACATCCACATCAGTGGGAAGCTCGTCCTCATTCATTTCAGCTGCTAAAAGCTGTCTTACCAAGACCGACTGCTTGATGACATCGGGGTCTAGGTCTTGATAGAGTCCGAGACCACTGAAGTTGAACAGGGCTAGATTGAGAAAGTTGCTGACTCCCCACCCCTCTCTGTCTGCAATAGCATCTGCAACTTGTGAGAAATACGACTTTAAGTCAACCCCTTCGGTATCAATCTCTGGCAAGGGCAGGTCAATCAGGAAGTCACGACGCAACCGCTCCTTGAGGGTGACGTTCCCAACAGGGGACTCATCTGCAGCGCGGAGATAAAAGGTCTTGGCGCCACCACGGGTTGCAGCCTTGGACAACTCGACGGGCAGCAGGATCAATGGTGCAAAAAACTTGCGCTCCTTCTCAATCCATTCCAGACAGCCAAACGCCAAGTAGAGGATATTGTTGCCCGTTTCTTCGATTGAGCTGCGTGCTTGCTTGCGGATTCCTTCTGCCAACCTTTCGAGGCTTGTGTTCAGCTGCAGAACACGCATCTCCTCCTTGGCAACTTTGACGCTGACTGTGCCAAAAGCGAGCTCGTAAGTCGATGGGATTCCCTGGGTCTCGGCCCATGCCGCCAGATTTATGGATTTTTTCGTTGACGGCGACGTTTGCCCAATTCCTTCTTGAAGCGCTGAACGCAGTCGGCTTTCAGCCTTTGCCAGTGCAGGGCTCAACCCCTGATCACCGGCGCTATCGGCAAGGACCTGCTGATAAAGAGGATCCTGGCTTCTTGCGATCCTCAGCGCTGAGTCGAACTCCTCGCCAGCTTCATCCCTTTCTCCATTATTCGGGGGGTCGGGGAGTGGGACGATCTGCAGGGTCATCCCATCACAAAGTGCCCTGAGCACCGCTTGCGGATCACAGCTGATAAAACGCAGAAGCCTGGCGGAGCGTTTGCTGTTGAGGGAAAGATTGAGAAGGTTGTTGCGTGTCGTCAGGTCCAGCAGCTTGTTGCGAAAACCCTCCAGGGTCGGAGTCAGGTATTGATTTAGATTGCGTGGGAAACTCATTTTAATTCTCTGGCACTCTGAAGGCTTGTGGGAAGGGTCCAATCCCCTGACAGTCGGTTCGAGGCTTGAGCACAACGATCTGGGCCCTCAGGGGGAGTCGGGCGGCACTGGCTGGCACACGCCGGCCTGATCGGTACGGGAGCAGGCGGTCTGCTGCTATCTCGAGCGGTCTGCTCATGGTTATGGGCTGGATAGCTGCATTCTGCATTCCAGGGCAGCCCTCAACTGATGCTTCACAAACACTGAAACCGAGATCAACACAGCCAATCGATGCGAATCCTGCATGATTTGAGGGTAGCTGGCAGCTCCTGGGCACGGTCGTAGGAGCCGATCTCACTGCAGCAATAACGCCGCCTACCGGGAGTGGTGCCATCTGGAATCACAGCGTTGCGTCGCCGCCGGCGGAAGACCCAAGGCCGAGTGGATCCCTCCCGGAACCTGCCAGACCCCGTAGCGGCGCCAGTTGGCGCGGAACGCGGCAGCCCTGATACTTCTGGGCATCGCAGCCGCCCAGGTACTGCCGGTAGGCAAAGGCCTGACCGTCTTCCACCAGCACTAGGTTGATGTTGAGGTCGGAGATCACCTCGGCCACCGTGCGGCCGTAGCGATCAGTGGTGTGGGGAAGGATCGTGACCTTCCGCCGCTTGGCCAGACGGCTCTGCAGATAGTTGCGCGATTGTTGCCCGTAAGGGCTCTGGGGATAGCTACGGCGCGTCGATGCAGGCCAGGCGGATGGTTAGCGGACGGGATGCGGCACTGCCAACCGGGTTCACGCGCAGGGTGTCGCCATCCCCGATCGAGACCACAATGGCGATGAAGCCTCCTGTGGAGCCCACTAAAACGGGAACTGACTCGCCATAGGAGCTGGCAGCAATTACGAGTGCGATGAACGGGCGAGCTAGTCGGCTCTCTCGCAACAACTGATTGCCCCCGATGTCCTCCTAGTCTGCCGCTAGCCTTAGGTCCTGCCCCCGTGATGCAAATCTGGATGATCTCGCGCGTTCTCTTATGCAGAATTATTTCAATAAAGACAATAACTTCGGCATGAGTTCAACATGTAGCCCATTCATCAGCAAGGCATAGGCGAGGTTGGCAAGTTAAACCAGTCGCTTTTATTGATTCCTCGCCTCACGCAAAAAAAGCTCTTCTGCACCTCCTCCCCTAAGAATCATGGAAAATAGCTCAATTATACGCATTGAAACCGATGAAGAAAAGAGACTTCAACAAAAGCTTTTAGAACTCAAGCAATTGAAATCGGAGGCTCTTGACAAAGAGCTTATTTTACAGCAGATCTTGGCAGATCTCGAAGAATTTCGAAGGGACTATGATCTGCGAATTACTTTAAGACAGAAAGAACTCGATGCCATACATCAGATGATCGAAGACTTTATGCTTACCAAGTCAAGTCAATCAGTGACCACAGAAATTAGAGCTGTATACCGCAGGCTGGCCAAGCTAATCCATCCCGATCTTGGCAGCAATCCGGATGAGATGGAAGCGCGAAGAGATCTAATGTCACAAGCTAACCGGGCCTTTGAAGACGGAGACATAGAAACACTTAAAAGCATGCTTATAGGCATTGAGTGCCAAGCCGATAGCAATTGTAATGGCCTTCTCGCTTCTCGCATTGAGTTCATTAGGTTACAGATCTCTGACACCCGCAAGAGGCTCGCCCAGGTATCTATCGAGATTGCAAGAACAACTCAGTCCGAACTCTATCAATTAATGAGTCGCCAACACAGATGCCTTCAGGTTGGCAAAGATTACCTTTCTGAAATAGCCATACAACTTGAAGCAGAAATTGAGGACGCGCGCTCACGCTTAAATGCAATAACATCAAGGGAAGATCAATCTGATGGCCACTCGGATTGACTTCTACCTTACTTGAACCCAGTCAATCTCTGCCACTTGACATGAATCAGGAACTTGGACCCTCTGACCTTTCTGATGGCAAGTCTATAGTCAGCTTGACTAGCCCATCAATAGGTTTAAGCCGTAATCCCCGATCATGCAGACACCTTGAGCTTATTGCGCGAATTGATTCGATCAGTGCATATAATTTGGATCCTGATGAGCAGCAATCAAGAATAGTCGACCTAGAAATCGGTGAGACGGGGAAGATTTTAGCGGCAATTGACGATAGAGGCTTGTTAAGGGTTTGGCAATTGCCAAGCGCACGACCAATCTTTTCTTTTCAAGTCGATTGCACTTCCCTGACCGACTTTGTAAATACAAGGCCTGCAGTCAGTCACATCCAAACCCGTTTTTACTACACGCTTAAGCGAATATATAATTATCACGAAGAGGAGAATATCGAGAGGCTTGTCAACGAATTAGCAAATTCTTCTGAGTTTACTGATTCCGTTTTCAATGTGCTAGCGAGCCTCGTCTGCGCTCAAGCCCTGCGGGTAGCCATTAGTCTGGACGAGTGCTATATCTTTGTCTTCAGTGGCTTTTCTGTTCTTGCATTCTCTGTTTCTAGCAAAGCACTAATTGGTGAATGCAAATTCTCCTACACTGACTTTGCCATTGATAGAGCCAGTTGCAAGGCTCACATGCTTCGCAAAGATGGACTGTTTACCCTGGACTTGTTGGAGTGCAGGATCATTAGGAATGATATGCTTATGCAGGAGCCTGGGCTACAATTGCTTCCAGGCTCGATTAGACTAGACCCATCAAACAGATACCTTACTGCTCGTGTTTCTCATGTCAATATTTCTCTGATGCCGTTCGGAAGCTTTTACGAGAATGAATTCTTTTTGACCGAGCACGATATTGGTCTTCTGTTAGCGACTAAAGGACTGGCTACGCTTGAATCTAAATTCAATGCTAACGACCTGCTCGGAATGCCTCGCGAAGACTTGGAACTTTTGGACAGCATTATGAATCATATTGATGCTGTGGGCTCGCTTGAAGTGCCCATGGAAGACTTAAGCCAGCTCTGCTCAAGAGCATACTTGGGCACTTCCATTATTACATGGGATTTGATAACTATGTCTGAAGCCCTTAGGTCGGACTTGCCAACGGCATTGCCCTCGGATTATCGGATCGCCCCCGTTTATAGTTCGATCCTTGGCACTCACTTCTATTTGCAAACACAAAGCTATAATGTTACACGAATGGACGCCATTGGCGCTTCCAATAATATCATGAATTGCTATCCACCAGCAGTCAATTTTGAAATAGACTCAATAGATGAGTTTCTTGTGATCCTGGATAATAATAAGTTTGCCGGCACGGATGCAATAACTGCTATCAATATGAATGCGCCGAGCTGCAAAGTCGTCTTTGATACAGGGTGCGACGTTTTCACAAATATGAGATCGAGCGAAATTTGTCGAGCGGTTGTCGTAGGCTGCTCTGATGGGTCAATCCGCCTCATAGATCTCGAGGTTATGGATGAAAGTATTACGCCAGTTGCTCACGCTAACGGTGTGCGGATACTTTCTTCTTTGACCGATTCAGGGCTAGTTGCGTCCACTGGTTCTGATGGTTCGATATTGGTATGGTCAGCGACTAAATAGACATCTTTGTCGTGGAATTTTCGCATTGCGTTAGTAGTAGCTTGTGCCAGATATGGTCAGCTTATGCAGATCCTGAACCTGCTGTTTCGCCCTCATATCTCGTTCCGCGTAGCTCAGTCCTCTCGCTTGTCATTTCATCGCTCCAGATGCCAACCGCAGCTCCGCCAAAGACAAAACCTACCCTGATCTGAAAACGATTAACCGACCGCACAGCTGCGCCCGACCCCCTTGGGAACGCACCACAGCTGAGCAGGCAAATGCCCGGGGCCCATGTTCCGGGCTTTGTTGTGGTTGATTGAAATAGGTCCTTTCACCCCAGTCAGTTATTGCTGAACTCCAGCCAGCAAGAGTCTGACCGCCAATTGGACACCTCAACCCTGCACCTTGCCGAACATGACGGCATCAGTGCTGGGCCTATCGCCTGTATCGGCGACTGGATTCGCGGCAGCCTGGGCGGTGAGGGTCCAGAGCTCATGGGCCAGCTCATCGGAGCGGGCTTCCACGCTGGGTTCACGGGCCTCAAACCGCAGCCGGCCTGGACCCAGCACCCGGTTGCTCGAGTACTGAAAGCCCACTGGGTCCGGTGGTGACGTCGTGGCCAAGCCGGCCAGTAAAGCACCGGCCCGCTGTGGCGTTCCGGTCAGCTGCAGCAGGTCGCCGGCGACCAGCGCGAACAAGGCCTGCCCGAAAGGGTTCTGGCTGGGGCTGTAGTGGAAGAAGCCGACACTGCTGCGCGGAATCACCAGCCCTGGGCTCCAGGCGAGCACCGGCAGGAACTGACCCTGCTGCCGCAGCTGCCGCGCCAGCTCCCGCGCCATGAGCAGATTGCAGAGCTTGCTGTCCTTGTAAGCCTTCTCGGCATTGAAGGGGCCGCCATCGAGCATCGCCGCGCCGGGCCCCTGGCGCAGCCTGACCAAATCGACCAATCCGGCTGGCGCGAGGAGTAGATGATCCCTTACTTCTCGCCTGCGTGCGCCACAGGCCATTCCGGCGGATTCCAGGCGCCATACCGCCAGGTGGAATCAGCTTCAGAGGCTTGGAACAAGGAGTAGACGTCCCTCCTGCAGCCTCAGCTACCAGTGCCATGAACAATCAAAACCTTGCACAGCCACCAATCCAGGACGATGGCCTTGGTCGTGTTCTTGGAGCATGTGCTGTTGTGGGCGTAGGCCTCGTGTTTGCATCACTGGTACCCGCAGCTTCGCCAGTCATCTTGGGGCGATGTGCCTTTGAAGCCGGGCGGATGATGGGAAGACGCTGAAAGGGATAAACCTTCCACGATGAGGAGTTGATGATGAGTGTGAATTTGAAACATGTAAGTCACTGTCACGAGCCACAGCTTCCTGCATTCCTGAAGCACAGGTCCGTACCAGTGGCTCAACTGCCGATTGAATCCGACTCCTTTCGGACACTACTCAGCGATCTTTGCGGTGAATTGGGGCCTGGTAGGCAGCAGTCGGCATTGCGCTGGCTGCTAGAGCAACTTGAGACAAGCCATGATCTGCGCCGGCTGATTCATGTGCTGCTCCAGGAGGATGAGGCGTGATTACAGCCCTTTAATTGGCCGCCAATCACCGACCAGTTGCCAAGCGGCCCAGTAATAAGGTTCTTTCCAGTCGGCGCCGCTCGGGCTTTGCACCTTGCCGGAACGAAATTCCGCCTGTACAGCTGCGAGGGCGTCACTGCGCCCCTCGCCAGATTTGAGGCGCTGGTAGTAACGGCCCATGAATTCGGCGGTGGCGGCATCATCCACCTTCCAGAGCGAGAGCAAGGTGGAGCGGGCACCTGCGACGGTGAGCGAGCGCTGCAGGCCGTAGACCCCCTCACCGGTGCGCATTTCCCCCTGGCCTGTGGAGCATGCCGAAAGCACTACCAGTTCAGTTCCCTTGAGGTTCAGAGTCACTGCCTCGGCCGCGGTCAGATATCCGTCGTCGTTGGGGTCAAGATCAGGTTGGTTGGCACCGGCGAAAACCAAGCCGCTGCGCAGTTGGGGGTCTTCCTGGCGCAGAGAGCGCAGTAGCGGCGAGCTCTCCTGGATGGCTCGCATTGCTTCTGATGGTTTGGTCTCCTGATCAGCGACAAAGAAGCCGTGAGTGGCCACATGCAGCACCCTGGGCCCTCGCTGGCGCTGCATCGCCGTCGTGGTGGCTGCGGACCCGTTGATCAGCCCGGCGCCCAGCAGGCTGGCCACCTGCTGACCCTCCCGCTCTGATCCCGGAAGGGGCTTCCATTGGTTGCTGCCCAGCTCCGCAGAACGGCGCTGAGACCCAGTGGCTAGCGCATCGGGACTGGCAGCTGGGGTTGCCTTGCCCCCTGAGCGGTCGTAACTGGGATTGGCGAACACAACAGCTGCCGTGCTTGTCGGTGTGGCCTGCTGGAGCCGCAGCAGTTCACGGCCAGTGGTGAGCAGCCGCAACTGCACGGCCTGCGCTAGAGCGATGCCAGGTTGCTGTGGAGCCGGTAGCGCGGCAAACGGCACCCGGTTGAGCTCGCCATCCGGGGAAAGGAACCATTGGCGGCTGCCTTTAAGCTGCGGCAGCAGCGGTTTTATAACAACGTTGCTCAGCTGAGCCCAGATCGACTCGGCATCAGAGAGTCCATCCGCCGAGGCCCTCAGCCCCATATGCACTTGGGCGTCAATCGCCGCTGCTGGTCCGAGCGGCACTGCGTTAATGCTGCCGTTGGGTTTAAGCACAAGGGCGATGTACTGGGCCGCGCCCCATCGCTGGTCTTTTTGCTTACGCCCGTCAAAGGGTTGGTAGCGCTGGAACTCCACCAACGCCCCATCAGCCGGCAATGCCTTGGCTACTGCAGCGGTCGTTACAAACTGGAGTTGCAGCTCTGGGATCTGGCGGTAGATCTGGGCCTGAAGCCTGTCTCGCTGTTGCCGCACCGCAGCACGGCGATCAGCCGGCAGCGTGACAGATGCCAGTTGCTGGGTCAGGGCCTGTAACTGCTCTACTTTTACGCGATCAACACTAGGTGTATTGAGCAGCAGGGCCTGCCGTTGTTCAATCTCCGGCAGCAGGCCCTGACGGTTCAGTCGTGTCTCCAGTGCAAGCTGGGCCGCCTGGGGGTGTGACTTTATCAATCCAAAAAACAATTGCCACGCTTGACCAACTCGAGCTATTTGGTCAGAACGCGATTGATTCGGGAGCAAGGGCATCTCCCGTAGCAACCAGATTGATTCTATTGAGGCCGAACGTTTCAGTGCCGACATTGAGTTGCCGTACTGCCCACGAATGCCATAAAGCCCAGCCAAGTTGTTTAAGCTTTTGGCAACATCAAGATGATCCGATCCGAGTGCCTTTTCACGGATGACCAGCGAGCGGCGGTAGAGGGACTCAGCAGTGGCGTAATACCCTTGAGAAACCAGAAGATATGCCAGGTTGTTGAGGCTAAGGGCGACAGCGGGGTGATCAGGCCCGAGGGCTTTTTCACTGATGGCCAATGAACGTCGGTAGAGGGGCTCAGCGGCGGCGTAATACCCGTGAGAATCCAAAAGAAATGCCAGGTTGTTGAGGCTGAGGGCGACAGCGGGATGATCAGGCCCAAGTGCTTTTTCAGTGATGGCCAGGGAGCGGCGGACGTTGCGCTCGGCTGCGGCGTACCGTCCCTGATCACTGAGAAGCGTCGCCAGGTTGTTGAGGCTAATGGCGACAGTGGGATGATTTGGTCCGAGGGCTTTTTCAAAAATTGCCTGGGAGCGGCGGTAGAGGGGCTCTGCGGTGGCGTACTGCCCTTGTCTTCTAATGACATCCGCCAAGTTACCTAGGCTTTTGGCGACATCAGGATGGTCTGGCCCGAGTGCTTTTTCATAAATGGGAAGGGAGCGGCGGTAGAGGGACTCGGCGGCGGCGTACTGCCCCTGATTCGTTCGGATCGTCGCCAGGTTGTTGAGGCTGATGGCAATAAAGAGATGGACATGTCCGAAGGCTTTTTCATAAATCGACAGAGCGCGACGCACGAATAACTCGGCCTCTGCGTACTGCCCCTGGTTATCTAAAAGCCTCGCCAGAGCCACCAGGATGGCAGCAATGTTGGGATGATCTGGCCCGAGCGCTTTTTCAAAAATTGCCTGGGAACGGCGGTAGAGCGACTCGGCAGTGGCGTACTGACCCTGGTCTTCTAGAAGCCCCCCCAAGGTATGAAGGCTGGTGGCGACAGAGGGGTGATCTGGTCCAAGTTCTTTTTCATCAATGGCTAGGACTTGTTGCCAGACAGCTGCTGCTTTTCCGTACTGTCCTTCTGAACGGAACTTGGCAGTCTGCTCAATCAGAGCCTTCACAGCAGGCTGGTTCCTGCTGCTTTTGTTGACATTCACCTGTTCAACCCTGGGAGGAGCGGCAGAACCCGACTGCGCTGAAACCAAGGCAGCTGCTGCCATCACGCTGATGCCCAGTCTCCTGCAGATTAAGCCCAAGGATTTGCTTGTCATGGCTTGCGTAGGCACTCTTTGCGCATGGCGCATGATGTCCTCGTTCACAGTGCTGCACCGTAGAGGCTGGTACCTAACGCACTTACAGACGGCCTCTCCTTTTTACACAGCGATGAGGACGCCAAATCTATCCTGGTAGTAATTATGGGAGCATTTGTGGCTGCTTGAATCGCCAAAGCATCAGCACAAGGAAAGTGATGGCAGATGAGGTGGCGAGCCATGTCAATCCAAAAGGGGCGCCACTGAACGCAACCGCAACGATAGCTGCTGTTCCAAGGTTACGCCGCAAGGCCGCATGCCTCAACGGTTGCTGCAATGACAAGGCTTTGAGTTCAGTGGTGTGGGTCATGGTGTTGGGTGAAGTGCGGAGTCAGAAATCGCTCTGGGCTGGTATAGGCACTTGGTAGCCAACGGTTGCCCCGCCACCGGCACCGTCGATTCGCACGGGCCTGCTCTGAGCCAGGAACGAAGGCGCATGGGGATCCAGCTCCAGCGCATCCATCTGGCTGATCGGCGTGACGCGATCGACAGCCACGGCGTGGGAAACGATCGGGTAGAGCTGTGTTTGCAGCATCTGCAGGTCTTCTCCGCCGAAATGCCGTTGCAGGACCTCACGGCTCTGGGTGTCAGCAAAGCCAGTTGCCAGGTTGCCGGCATTGCCAAGGGGCACCAAGTGATCGCCGCGATGCCCCTGGTGGTGATTGAAGACCACAGGCGTTTCCCAGGCTGGATCGTGCAAGAGGATCCTGGAGCGCGCCGGCCCAAGGCGCTGCGCCAATTCAATCGGCGAGTTTTGGCCCACCAGCCATAGGGATTGGCATCGCTCCAGGAACTGCCGGTCTTGATGGCTCATGGTCTCGTGGGCCAACGAGGCGATCGCACCACCAGACATCCCGATAAATAGGTCCGTCAGCTGCAGGCCGTCTCCAATCCCGAGGCACAGCCCCAGGATGGTGCCGCCGACCCGCCAGAGCATTTGTTCTTCTTTGATGCGCTGCTGTTCGCCCATCACGATGCGCTGCAGGACCTCACGGGTCTGAAAGCTGTAGCCGTTACGTGCAATATGAAGCATCTCTTGTGAACATGGAACCCTGGGATTCGAACCCTTGTGTTGTGGATGGCTTGAATAAGCCAATGCGGTGGTCATTACAGTCGGCGATCTTGAGTTGTGAATCAGAACAGAAAGGGCTGAATTAGTGGCGCCTGTAGCTGTGCATCCAGTGCAGCCTGGAGTGGGTCCATCCCTTGGCTGATGTCCGCCACAGTGAGCATGTCTGTCAGATCTGTGGTACAGCCGCTGTTGGTTCCCATCAAGTCTTTGGCAAGATGGCTGTTGGTGTCAAAGAAGTCCATGTTGGATTGAAGGGAATCTTGGAGGTCTTACTTCTCGCCTGTGTATTTGCCATTTGGATCATCCAAATCGATTGCCCTGGCTAGCTTGTTTCCAATCAAGGCGCCTCCAATGGCGCCCAGGGGGCCAGCGACTGCAAATCCAAGAATGCAAGGAGCCCAGGCTGCGACAAAGCCTTTCCCGGTCCCATATTTGGCGGCATTGCGCTTCTTTTGGTCAGCATTGAATGCCGACGACTGATCGTTGTTTGTCATTTTCAATCACCAGCCAAAGTAGCTGCCGCTGCTGTGGCCGAAGCTGCCAGGATTGTTTACGCGCCGAGGCTGGCCAAAGTTTGGTTGCTGCATGACTGGGTAGGACTGGCGATAGAGCCCACCGGATTGGGACGGTCTCATGACAGGGCCGCTCTGGATCGGTTGACGCCAGCCGTTGCTGTACCCATAGCTCTGGGCTTGCGCTGGAGCGGATCCAACGGCCGTTGCTGCTGTGGTGAAAGCGGCAAGCAAGGTGGCGGTCAGTTTGTGGAGGGTCATGGCAGGAGTGGCTTATGCCACCTGTGCGGTACGGCTCCTGCTCGTTCCGGCCGCTTCTCCCTGATTCCAAACGCCCTGACCCCAGCCCCGTCTGCTGCGAAGAAACCATGCACTGACTAGTGTTTACAGGTGAGGCGGCACTGATGGGGCACTACCAGGAGCTGCGAACCCTCAACCTGAGGGGTGGCGTGAGTGCTGCCTCGCAGACCGAGGCCGCGCTTTATCTCCTCGGATGCTTTGGCGCAGAACCAGAGCCATCTCGGTCTGTCGACCTCGACCTCCTGGGTTCAGCCCAGGACTCATCGGATCCATTGCCGCTGCTCTGCTTGCGCTGCCGCATCAGCCACGCGCTCGAGACATGGTTGCTGGTCACGTTCAAGGCGCATCACCGGAGCACTGGCATCGAACTGGAGGCCATGGCCAGCTATGCCCTTGACGACGATGGCGTGCTGACCATTCCCACCGGGTCATCAGAAACGGCGCCGTTTACCTATGCGCAAATTGCATCGATGCCTTCGGGCTTGATCAGCCCGTTTACGGCCGAGGTGCTGCGCAGCTACAAACCTGCTCTCTGCGGCCTGCCCCATTGGTCCAAGCTGAAAATCCAGGCGCACAACGAGCTCAAGGCCTACTTCAGGCAGCACGGCCTGCTGCTGATCTCAGACTGGGCTCTGCTGCGCAACAGCAGCGCCACTCGCGTCCGGCAGGCCTGCGAGCAGCACCTGAGAAGCACCGACACCATTGAGAGTCTGTGCGGGCTGCACGGGCGCTATTGCCCGCTGTACGACGCCGCCAAGCTCGTCCACAAGCAAAACACGGGCAAAGCATCGGGCTGGCAACCCGATCTGTCCTTCCTTCGGGAGCTGGAACCGGATGAGGATCCCTTCACCACCAGTGACCGCCTCAAGGCGATTGCCCAGGCCATTCGCCGGTTCATGACGGAGAAGGCCAGCCAAAGCCTCGATCAGGCTGCGGAGGCTGGGCATGAGGCGGTGGAACCCTCTTCCCTGTCCTCCCCTGCTCAGGATGACTCCCCCTCACCGCAGGAGCTGAAGGCCTTGATTCATGCGGCCCTGCAGCGGGCCATGGATCAGCACATGCCCCAGGTGCTGGGATCCACGGGCAAGAACGCTGAACTGCTGCGCTGCCTGTGGGCCGGCTGGGCTCAGGGGCTGACCAATCGGCCCCTTGCCGATCGCTGCGGTTCCAGTTGCGGCACCGTGAGCAAGAAGCTTCGCCCCACTGAGCATGCAGCGGTCATTGCCACGACCGCTGCTGTGGAACTCAAGCGCCACCCCGAGTTCGTCAGCTGCGGTGACAGCGTGGAAGCTGCCGAGCGTTTGGTGAAGGCCCTTGGGAATCACCTGCTGGAGCCAGAACGAGAAGGAGATGTCGCCCCCCTGCGCCAGTGGGTGCAGAACCATCTGAGCCAGTCATGACTGAACCGATACCCCTGATGGAAGTGCTGCTCATGCCGGCAGGGGCGATCGAGCTACCTGCGAATCAGCCCTCAACTAGCGAGCGGGCCCTGGCAGTGACCGCACTGCGGCAGGTGCTGGCAGATCAACCCTCGGCCCTGCCTTTGGGGCCCGAGACCGCTGCAGAGGACGACGGCCGCCTGCTCAGCCTGAACCGTTTTGCGCTGCAGCTGGCCACCTGCGGCATTACGGCGGATCAGGTCGCGGTGGATGCCAAGCCCTGGGCAGAAGAAGCCACCGCGCCGCAGCTGCTGCTTGCTGCCCAGGTCGATGAAGAGAACGCTGTGGTGGCGTTTGGCGGGGTTCTCACCGGCTCTGAATTTATGGCCCTGGCCCGTACTGCCGAACGCAACGGCGATCAGCTGCTGCTTGATGCCAGTGCCTTCAAAGGCGGCGTGGAACGACTACTGACCTTGGTGCAGCTGCTGGAACCTGCAGCCCTCCCGCGTATTGCCCTCACTGGTGCGGCTGCCAATTTGCAGCGTCAGGTGGTGGCCATTGCCGACTGGCTGGGCGGTCATCTCGATGGCGCCCTACAGCAGATGTTTGGGGCCCAGTGGCAGCCCGTCACTCAAGGTGCTTTCTTCAGCGGGGGTGCAGCAGCGGCCGAGCGTGACGCTCTGGCCCTGGTGGCGATTCCTCTGGGTCTTGAGGGCAGCCAGCTGGTCTGCGGGCAGGCTGCAGAGGGTTGTATCGAGCGCTTTGTCCTGCAGATGGTGGCCACCGGCGCCGACCCTGCCCGGCCCGTTGGGCTGGTGCTGCGGTTGACAGCCGCCATGACCGGTGACCTGCTGCCCGATGGCCTGGTGATCACGGCCCGCCAGGGCAGTCATCAGCAACGCCAGAGCAGCAGCAGCAGCACCCAGATCGAACTGGTGTTTGGCGGCGGCGGTGAGCTGATTGATGTCTGCCTGAGCTACCCCGGCAGTAGCGATCTGGTGCTGCCACCCCTACAGCTACCAGGTTGATGGGCGCTCGGATTGATCTTTTGATTCGCCAGGCGGCGGATGGCAGCGACAACTTGCAGGTGTTTCTGGCAGCTCCAGGCCGGCAGGACGCCTTTGTAGTTCCAACTCCGGGCCAGCTGCTGACCTTGCAGCAGGTGTGGCGCCAGCGCTTCTTGAAGCACCACGATCCGGCCTTTGCCTGGGCAGAGGGCGCGGCGGTGGTGCGCAGCTACAGCGAGCAGCTGCGCCAGGGGCTGCAGCAATGGATCGAAAGCCCCGTATGGCAGCCGTTGCGAGGGCTGCTTGCGGATCTGCCGGCTGTGCCGCTGACCGTACGGCTCGACCGCGTTGATGCGCCGCTCAGCTCCCTGCCCTGGGAGGGCTTGGCCCTGCAGCGGCCTATCTGGCGCCTCGATGGCGCTGGCCCTGCTGCTGGTGTTTCGGCTCCGGTGCGGACCCGCAAGCCGCGCATTTTGTTGCTCGTGGGATCCGAGGCGGGTCTCAGCCTTGATGGCGAAGTGGAGCGGCTGCAGGTGCAACAGCGCAACGGCCGCATTCACCTCACTGTGCTGCGGGGGCAGGGCTTTACTCCTGCAGCCTTGCGGACGGCATTGACGCAAAGCGCCGGGTGGGATGCGGTGCTGTATCTGGGCCACACCAGTACGGGGTCCAACGGCGGCCTGTTGCACCTGGGTGATGGCAGCCAGCTGGATGGCCAGGCCCTGGAGAGCGATCTGATTACAGCAGCGAGCCATGGGCTGAGGTTGCTGCTGTTCAACAGCTGCAGCGGCCTGCAACTGGCCGAACGAGCCGTGCGCGCCGGTATCGACTGGTCGGTCTGTTTCCTTGAGCCAGTGCCCTCAGCAGCAGCAGCGCTGACCTTTGCCCAGCTGCTGGAAGCACTTGAAACCGGGAGTGATCTACAGGGGGCCATCCTTCAGACCCGGCAGGTGCTGGCTGAACGCAATGGCTCTGAAGGCTGCGAGCTGCTGCTGGCATCAGTGGCCACACCCACAGCACAGCCCTACCGGTTGCCATTGCGGCGGCGGCGGCAGCTGGTGCTGCGTTTGGCCAGCCCCAAGCAGAAGCAGGCCTTAGCCGCAGCGGTATTTGTGGCAGCTGCCCTGGTGATGGAGCTCACTCCCGCCAATCCGATCAACAGCTACCTGCTTGACAGGCGACTGGAGGTGCAGCGGCAGTGGCGCCAGTTCACCCGGCAGCCGGGGCCAAGGCCTGGGGGGAGCAATCCAGCGATCCAAGTGCTGCTGCTCGAACCGGCCACAACCATCCCAGAACTGGGAGGGGGACAAGCAAGCGATCACACCTCAAGGCTTGTTCTTGCGGAGGTGCTCCAGAAGACACCACCGGCGCACGTGCCGGTGGTGGGGCTGGATGTGGTGTTCGACCGACCCCGCCCTGGCACTGATGCCTTGGCTGCTGTGCTGCGCAGCCAGCCTGGCCGCAAGGTGGTTGGCGGTTATGTGCCGCCCCTAGGTACGCCCTGCCAGGGTCAAAGCGGCAGCGACTGGCTGCAGACCTCACCGCTCGCTGCAGCAGGTTTGATCGGCAAGAGCCTGGCGGTCGGAACAGCCGGTAGTTGCGGGACGCTTAAACCCGTGCCGCTGCATCTTCTGTATGCAATCACCACCGAAAACTTCGCCGGTGCACTCAGCAGTCAGAACAACCCTGTGTTGCCGGCTGATCGGCTGATCGACTGGTCGCTCAACTGGGCCAAGCAGATTCACCTGTTGCATCCAGCCGAGCTGCCAACGCTCAAGGCGCCTGTGCTGTTGGTGGGCACCAGTGGCCGGCTGAGCAACCAGTCAGAAGATCTCTTTGAAGCGCCCGCCACGGTGCAGGACGCTCTGTTGCGCGGCGACCAACCGCTGTGGAGCGGAAACGCTCGCGAAGTACCAGGTGTGTTGGTACAGGCCGTACTGATCCAGTCGCTCAACCTGCGCCACTGGCTTACGCCGCTGTCGCAAACCCTGTGCACGGCAGCTGCCGCTGCCCTTGGGGTGGTGCTCGCAGCCCTGCTGGAGAAGCGCCAGCATCGCCTCATCGCTGTGGGCTTGATTGCGGTGGTGGCCTGTCCATTGGCCTGGAGCCTTGCGATCTGGCCGTTGTGGCTGGTGCCGCTGCTGCTGCCCCTGCTGGCCCTGAGTGCCACCACCGTGTGCCGTGATGACTGACCGAACTGCCATGACACACCGCCTTTTGATCATGGCCACAGCAGCCACAACGCTGGCCTTGCTGCCCACCGCAACCTTGCTGGCTCAGGTGCCGGGACAGATGACTTCCAATGCCCAACAGCCAGCACCACCGCGCAGCGTGATCCAGAAGCTGCGGGCATTTCTGGGTGTAAATCCACCTGTGGCGGTGGGCGGCAGCCGCAGCGGCGGCGGCCAGAGCATCTGCCTGCTCAGCCCCTGGCCAAGTCCTGAGCGAACAGGGGATGCCGTCCCAGTGACTGTTGTCGTCAGCAGACCCGTACTGCTTGCAGCAGGTCAGCTCAATGAAATTCGTCTTGAAAAGGGTGGTCGGATTCTCTGGCAAGAACGAGCCAGCAGCACCCAGCCCATCGAAGGTTCAATCCCGTGGCCCATCAAGCCGCTGCAGCCCGGCGAGCAACTCACCTTGAAGCTGAGGCCTCGCGGGGCGTCTGGCGGTGACTTTGCGACCTACGTGCTCCGTGCCGCAGATGCTCAAGTGCTGGAAGCCAATGAACGGCAAGCCAAGGCTCTCGGCAATGACCCCAAGGTCTGGAATGGCTTTGTGGAGCAGCTCAAGCCACAGCAGGCTGGATTGGCGGCAGGGCTGTTAAGCAGCCCGCAGGCTCCTGTGTCACTGCGCCAAAACCTGCAATGCAGCGAGCGTTGAGATGAACGATCAAGCCCCGGACGATTCCAGCGACCAGGGCATCGAGGTCAGGCTCCAGCTCAGGCCCGAAACCCTGGTCATGGCTCAGTTCTCGCCGCCGTTGCTCTCGGTCTTGCGGTTCTCAGCGTTCTCGCCGGAACCGCTGTCGCCGGAATTTTTGGTCTGAGGCTTGGGCTCCATCGTGACGCCGAGGCTGCGGCAAGTCCCGATCGGGTCGACCCCTGGGGCCAGGCCCAGGGCTTTGCGCAGCGTGTCGAGCTGACCAACCGAGTGCAGATCGATCGTGCTGGCGACATGCTCACAGGCCAGCTTCTGCAGAGCCTGGGTATCGGGGCGGCCGCAGGCGGCCAGCAAGGCAAGGCCGATAAAGGCACTCACGCTCAGAACCCTGGTCATTGTCAGCAGGTCGGACCCTGGTTCAACGTAAAGACAACAGCCAGCTCCTGACCCAATCGAGCCAACCTCAGGTGGCGGCCTGCTGCTGCACCAGAAACGCTTCTATCCAGTCGTGGTGACACTTCTGACTGATCCGATCGGCGATGGTGACAGCTGCATCGGGCACCTCAGGGCGATGTCGGATCAGCAACCGCAATGCCTGCAGGATCCCTGCGGCGCTCGAGGCGTTCCGCCAGCCAGACCTTGATGATCGACTGGCGCGTCACCCCCAGCCGGGACGCCTCCAGGTCGAGCTGCTCGACCATCCAGAGCGGGAAGTCGACATTGACGCGCCTCTGCTCCAGCCGGGGACGGCGGGCTGCGGACAGGTCCAGCGCATCGATCACGGACTCCCCCTCGTCGAAGCGTCGATCGAAATCAGAGCTGTTCATAAAGCTGCACCTCCTCGGGGCGGGAGCGGCGGACGGAGATCAGGCGGATGGCCTGCTGGCGGTAGGTGATCACGGCGGACCAGTGACGGCCCTGCAGGCGGGCAATGACC
>JAPLIB010000012.1 GCA_026389335.1 Cyanobacteriota bacterium
GCCATGTACCGCTCCTTGATCCGCAACGACAGAGGGGCGGGCATCGCGGGACTCCTGACCGAAATCGGAGCCCTGTTGTCGCGTCCTGAGACCCGCCTATGTAGTTGCGCAGTCCCGCCTATCTAATCGTCGCCGAACAGCAAGGGAAGTTGTGTGCAGAGGGGATCTGCAATCAGTTGACGAGAAGAGTCTCCAAGAACCGCATTGAAGCAAAGCGCCAAATAACGCTCTGCCTCACTAAGTGATCGGTTCACACATATTATGGGCGGGGCTTCAAGCAAAGCAGGGGAAATGTCTATAGCCATTGCGAATGCTTCAAGCAAGTGATCCGAATAACGACTATAATTAACTATCCTGACACGACATCCTGCATGCTCAGCCGCAATAACAAACGCAGTACTTGCCTCGGCATCCAATACCCTGAGAGATGCTCCGACAAATTTGTAGTACAGCCCGAACGCTTGACCTTCTGACCATAAACAGATAAGGCATGAGCCAGAAAGTCGCGAGTGAAAAGTACCAGCGTCAAATCAAATTGAGCCTGCAGAGTCGTCAAGGTCCCAAGATCCTGAACGATTCGCTCAAAAAGCCACTCACTCGAAAACAAGAGCCGAGTGGCTTTAGGCATCTGCTCGGCAAGTTGAACGATCGTGTCCACAAAAGCGACGGCAGAGCCGAGATTACCGCTGGTGATGCAGCCCAGTCGCGCCCCAGCAAGAGACCTCAGCTCCGGATACTCAATTCCCGCCTGGCGTAGTGATCCAACACTGAGCGCCAGACTAGACTGAAGATAACTTGAGCCAGTCTTTCCATGGCCGATGTGAAGAATTACCTGCTGACGCGAAGATGCCATGACAAGATGCAGGAAGGATAGAATAAGGAACTCTCCTTTTGGCCTTTTAGGGGTGCCATTTCTCAGTAGGCATGAGATTTCATGTCCAGCAAAATGTCAACTGCATTCAATAAGGCAGCAAACTCAAACCCAATGCAAGCCAAACACGATCCACCATAGCAGTTTGTGCCAACCAGAACACAGCGAAACACGCAGCCATTCTTCGAAACGAAGAAGTACCGGCATCATGAGTCGCTTCCCTAGACTTGAAACGGGTCGTTCCCCCACCACTCGGGCCACTTGTCCTGCAGATAGCGGCTGCTCTCCTGCCAGTCCCGCAGCCGTTCCGACTGTTGCACATTGCGGCGCGATGCGAAGAGTTCGTGATTGAGTTCGGCGAAGGGGGTCACGACGACCCAGAAACCGGCCTTGCGTACAGCGAAACAGAAATCGACGTCGTTATAGGCCACCGGCAGGGCTTCGTCGAATCCACCCACCGCCACCAACACGTCGCGTCGCGTCACCAGACAGCCGCCGTTGACCGCTGACACCTCATGCACCGCTTGCAATCGCACGGCATCCTGCCTGGAGAGAGGCTCCCGCCAGCCGTCGCCGATCAGGCGCGGCCAGGGCGGATCGACCCGGATCCCGAGGTGCTGAATCCGACCGTCCGGATAGCGAAGCAACGGCGCAACGGCCCCGACCTCCGGCTGCACAGCCAGTCCGACCAGTTCCTTGAGCCAGTCACGATGTGTGATCTCGATGTCGTTATTCAGAAAACAAAGAATGTCGCCATGGGCCGCCCATGCCCCCTGATTGCACAACGCCGAGAAGTTGAACGGTGAGTCCACCCGCAACACCTGGACGTTCGGTCGCCCACCCAGGTCCGATAGGTAGGCCATGGTGTCGGGCTCGACGCTGCCGTTGTCCAGAATGATCAGTTCGATGGCCGGGTAGTCGGTCTGCTCATGCAGCCCGGTCACGCACCGCTCCAGCAACTTCAGCTTGTCGCGGGTGGGAACGATCACGCTCACCAGTGGATTCTGCGGGAGCGTGTAGGTCATGCGATGGAAGCCAGTCCAACCGGGAATCGGCTCGCCCGTGGCGACGATGCCACGGCGACACAGATGGGCTTCAACAGCTCGCTGGGACTGCTGAATCAGAAGGGCGCTTTTCGCAGGATCGACCGCTACAGCCCGCTGATCGAGCCCTCGGTGATAGAGAACCCGCCGGATGTGATGAACCTCTCCGGGCTGCACCTGCTCGGTGACCTGCAGCAGGAGATCGTACTCAAGGCTCGTGTCGTAGCAAGACCGCTGATTGTTCAACCGGCTCCAGAGATCGAATCGGATAAACCACGGCCGGCCGATGTAGTTGTGGCTACGCAGTAGGTGCGGGCTCCAGGCAGGCTTGAACCGCGGTTGCATGCGGCGACCAAAGCGGCCCAACCCGTCTTCATCGCCGTACAACAGTTTCAGGCCTGGATTCACGCTGATGGCCTGAACCACCCGGTACAAAGCGCCGCGGGCGAGGGCGTCTTGCGGCTGCAGCCAGACGATGAACGTTTCCGTGGCCGAGACAGGAGACGGTGCCGCCATCACGACATCACCGGCGCCAAGCTCCACGACCACCCGAGGATTCCGCTCCTGATATCGCATGAGTTCCTTGAGCACCGCAGGCGTTGCCGAAACATCAACGTCGATGCACAACTGCCAGTGCGGATACCGCTGAGCTAGGACCGACTCCACTGCGCGCCGCAGCTGCCGCGCCGACGCCGTCGACACGCTCATGCGGATTGAGATCAGCGGCTGGCGGACCAAGTGCTGTTGTTCGCGCTGCATGAAGCTTTCGAGCCGCGTGCAGGCCCATTCGGACCCGACGACATAGTCGTAGGACAGCTGCTGCAGGCGGCGGTGGACGCGGTGCATGATCGCCGACAGCCGGCGAAGCATTGGAAGGCCGCCGCATTGCATCGGCGGATCTCGCCGCATCATTCGGGGTCCGGATCCGGTGGGACGGCAGGCTGCAACCTGGGCAGGAGACGGACATAGCGCTCCAGAACCGGCGGCGGCAGCTGGGCCGTCCAGCGGAGCGGAGGCCGTGCCAACGTCGACCGGGGCCGCGGCAAGGCATGGTCGCCACGCTCCAGATCGGCCAACAGCGAGACATAGTCTCGCGACATGGCGACGTAGGTGAACAGGTTGCGGGTCCGGGCGACGCCGGCGCGGCTCAACTTCTGCCAGCGATCCGGGGTGGTCAGCGTGGCGATCTGTTCGGCGAAGTTGTCGGCGTTCTTGATCTCTGCCAACAGGCCAGTCTCGCCTGCGTCGATCGCGAAGTCGAAGACGCCCTGGAGTCGTGAAGCCACTGGAACGCAGCCGTTGGCCTGAGCCTCCAGCAACACGAGCCCCAGACCCTCGCCATAGCTCGACGTCAGCAGCAGGACATGGTGCTGCCGGTAGGTCTCGTAGAGCCCCGTCTGCTCCGGCACGTCGGGAAAGTCGACCAGGTGTGCCACGCCCGCCGCACGGCACGCCTCCACCAACGGCTCATGATCGGGGCCATGGCCGCAGACCGTGAGCGTGACCTCGACGCCGCGACGTCGACAGCACACCAGAATCGCCGGCAACATGAGAACATTCTTGCGACCGGCCAGACGGCCCACAAAGAGCAGCCGCAGTGGCTTGCCGTGGGGCAATCGGGTCGCCAGTTCTTTGTCGGTCGGATGCGGCACGCCGGTGGTCAACAGTCGTACGGCTTTGCCCGGCACGCGCGCGTGGATTTCGTCCATCAGACGTGGGCTTTCTGCCACGGCGACATTCCAGGCTGCCGCACTGTTGACGAGCGGGTCATACGCAAACAGGCGATCGGTTCCGACGATCGGCACGATTGCGGTCGCATCGGGCAGTCGGTGGAGAAAATCCGCCAGATGCCGGGGTGGCACGCCCAGGCAGACGAAGACGACGTCGAACCCGGCCCGCTGAAACAACCGGCCGATGTTGGCCAAGTCCCGGGCCTTGCTGTCCCAGCGTCCGGGCCGCGTGTGCATGTAGGCCATCCCCCGGGGAAGGTGGGCCAGTTCGTGGGGCTGCGAGCGCATGCCTGCCACCAACGTGATTTCATGCCCGGCCGCCATCAGCATCTGACCCAGCTGGGTCGCGAAGTGGCTCGTGCCGTCGCGGGGCTGAACCTTGTTGAGACAGATGGCGATCTTCATTCGATGATCTTCGCTGACGTGGCAGGCTCACGATCTTCGCGCGGCTCCCGACCGGTCATTCTTCAACCAGTGCGAGAGGTCGCGGCCGATCAATGACTGGAGCTTGAGGATGTCCTCCCGATAGCCTTCGGTCAGTTCTCTCCATAGTGCCGGTGGTATCGGCGGCAGCGGCATCTGGTTCCAGCGGTCCAACTGCAACCGAAAGGACGCTGGCAGCACACGATGCAGCCGTTGGCCGAAGCGCCCCGGACGGGCAAGGAGACGGTGCAGCCGCTGGCTCCGATAACGGTGAGTCACATTCCGCCGCTCGACATCGACCGGCACGTTCTCATCCACATTCAGGAAGCGGAAAATGCTCCGCAGGGTGCCGGCTGGATCAGCATTCCACTCCTCGAAGAGATAGACGCGGATCTGCTCATGGGGAAAGGTGTCGTAATAGGGCTTGAGGTTGGTACCATAAAAACCGTTCAACCGATGCCGGAAATCGGGTGTGTCGTTGGATTCAATCCGCGCCGGCTCGGCAGCGAGCGCTTCCTCAAAGCTGGCCAGCGGCTCGAAGTCGCGGGCACGGTAGAAGTTGTAAGCAGAATAGGCCCGCTCCGCCGGCTGGCGCAGCAACGCGATGAGCTTGGCATCCGGAATACGGTCGCGGATGCGGGCTGCGGTCTGCTCCGGAAAGTAACTGCTCAGATAGATCGCAGAGGCTTCGCCGATCGCCCGCTTGCCGTTGGCCTCGGCAAAAAGCTGCAGGTAGGTGTCCCAGTCGTAGACCAGCCGATTGGTATAGCGAGGCCCGGGCAATCGATATCCAGGCAGCCTGCCGCCCGTGATGAAAAAAAACGGCTCTTTGTTCGCGCTCAAGAAGATGTCCGGATGCTGCCCTAGCGCGTGATACAACGCGTCTGTACCACACTTCTGGGCACCGATGATCAGGAAGTTGGGCTGAGGCATAGGACTTGCATTGACACGAGGTTGTTTCGTCGTCAGCCCAGCTTCGGCTGATCACGGCTGAAGAGTTTCATTCGCCGGATCGTGCGGATCGCCTTGTTCTTGCGCCGGCGGAGTTCGCGGACCGTCTTGACCGGAAGACAACGCAAGACCGCCCCGGGGAGATGATCCAACCAGATGAACGGCACGTCGGCCAGCGACCGCGACTGTGCATAGGGGCGGGAGATCGGATGCGCTCCTTGGGCCAGCGACGCCAACAGGGATTCATACTGCTCCCCCATGGCAGAGAGCGAGAAGAGCCGTTCGGTGTGAGTCACCGCAGCATCGCTGTGCCGTTGCCAGACGTCGCGATCGAGCATGTCCGCGATCTGATCGACACACTCCTCGATATTGCCCAATGCCATCAGCCGCCCCGTCACCCGGTCCTCGACCGCGACATCGGTGATACCCGGCAGCATCGTCACCACCGGCACGCAGCCATTGGCCTGGGCCTCCAGAACGACCAGGGGCATGCCTTCGGTGTTGGTCGGAAAGACGAAGACGTGATGATCCCGCATGGCTGCGGCGATCGCCGAGGGCGGCTGCATGCCCATCATCGTCGCCATCTGCCCCAAGCCCTCTCTGACGAAGAGACGGGCCAGTCGCCGTCGATCAGGGCCGTCGCCGATGACCGACAGCGTCACCGGCAGGCCGCGGGCCCGGCAGGCCGCCAGGATCTGCGGGAGACGGAAAACACCCTTATGCGAGTCGATCAATCGCCCGACGAAGAGCAGCCGCAGGGGCAGTTCCCATTCCCGGCGTGATTGCCGTTCTGTCGCGGTGGCAAGTTCGATGCCGTTGTCGATGCCGATCACGGACTTGGCCGGGAATCGAGCCGCAGCGCCTTCGCGAACCTTGGGACTGACGCCCACCGCACAGTTCCAGGCCCGCACATCCATCTCCGCCAGGTCATACAATTCCCTCCAGTCGCCATGGAGCACATAGACGACGGCGATGGCGTCGTTCAGCAAATGGCACGCATACTGCGCGAGCCGATTGAACCCGCTCACATTCACGAACACCACGTCATACCGCCGGCTGTTCCAGGAGTCGGCCACCAGCCTGACGCGGTGGATGAAACTGTCATTGCGATTCAACGTTGGGCAGTCGGCGGAGATGCCCAGGTGGGGCAACTCGGACCACCATTCGCCCTTCCGTTCGGCCCAGACGGTGACGTCGTGACCGGCGGCCACCAAATGACGACCGAGGTTCATCATGAACTTCGGCCCACCACCTGGAGACATCTCATCGAGCGAGAGTAGTATTTTCATGAAAAGAAGGGTCCATCTGACTCCTTCGCAGGTGCCGCATTGGACGAGCCCCGTGCAAACGAAGACGGCACAAAATCATGGCTCACGAACAGCTTCAGCGGCCCCGGCTCGACTTTCTGCATGGTGTCCGCGGCTTGTTGGCGTTGACAGTGGTCCTCTTTCATCTTGTACCAAGCCTCGGGATCGACCGTTCCCGCCCGGTGATTGCACTGCTCATGGCTCCAATCATGCATGGCCATCTGGCAGTGCCGGCCTTTCTGGCCCTGTCCGGTTTTCTGCTGGCGATGCCGGTGGTGCTTCAAAACGAACGACTGCCGGGGGGCCTGCTCAGTGCGAGCATCGTCTGGTTGGCGTTGTCACACCCGAGCGTTGCCAGGCCCCATCGCGAACCAGCAAGGCGTCGCGCCACGCCAGCCGTCAGTGGAAAAGCCAGCCATGAGCGTTGTCCAGTTTTCAACCCCTCTAATACTACTCCGATGCAGTCGTTTGCGAGACGTCCCAAACAGGAACGATGCCTTTCGACCTCGTCCGAGCTGCCGCGAAACATGAATATTTTTGCCTGGCTACGCCGTAATCGTGCAGGATCGATCCCCGGCCGAAGACCCGCTAGCCATTCCGGCCGCGCTTTATGAAACCCACATGACGCCACAGCGGTATGTGGTCATGCACATCCCCAAGACGGCCGGCACTACGCTGCGAAAGATCTTGGTCGAAGCATTCCCCGGTGATGTCTTTCCCTCGACTGGGTCCGTGTCCGCGAACAACGGGGAGTACCCGAGGTTCGCCGAATTGCAGAATCAACGGGAGCTGGTCGGCAGACACCAGTTCGTCATGGGCCATTACATGCTTCCCCAATTACTACGATTATTCCCCGATCGACAAATCATCACCATCCTTCGGGAGCCCTTTGCGCGAACAGTCTCAGTCATCGGGCACTATTGGCGTGTCCACAGAATCCTTCCAGAGGCGTTCTTGAAGGATGACAGGCTTATCAGCAACCAGATTGTCGACCAGCAGACCCGTTTTCTGGCTGGACAGCCCCCCGACTGGACCGGCGAGTATTCCGAAGACATGGTCCAGCAAGCTCTGCATAACCTCGATCGTATAAAGATCGTCGGGATTCAGGAACGCTTTCCGCAGTTCATCGCTCGGGTTGCCAGAGAAGTCAACCTGCCAGCACAGACCAACCTTGACCGGCGGGACAATGCAGGCAGGCCAAACCTGGTGAGCCAGTTGACCCCCTACGCCGAACAGCTTCGTGAACGCATCGCGGGCGATTTGGAGCTCTACCGTCAGGTCTGTTTCCGGACGGGAAGCGAGCAAGTGCCATGAGGGCACCTTCCAATACTGCCTTCACGGCGAAGCCCGGCGATATCCCCTTCCGCACCAGCGAACCGTTGCCCCCTACCAGCCCTGTTTTCATCGTCGGCGTCCCCCGCAGCGGCACCAGCCGGCTCTACCTCGCCCTTCAGGCCCACGAGCGCTTCAAACCCAACCGCAGCCCCGACGGCTTCGACCTCACCGAATCGCGGGTGTTCCTCGCCCCGGCGAGCATTCGTGAGCGGCACGGCAAAGCCTGGGATTACCTGCTGCATGACGCCGAAGCACAGGCCTCACTCGTCCACTCACTGCCCGCAGCTTGGGCGGGCGGATTGACAGCCCAGGCCGTGTTGGGCCCCATAACCGACCGCAGCCGCCGGGCGCGTGCCCTGGCGTGGCGGCTCGGCCGCAACGACGCCGCCATGCGGACCTATTTCACGCATGCCCTCCGCGCCCGCGGTGCGGAGCGGATCGTCGAGAAGACACCCGACCACATCCATCGCCTCCCGGAAATCCTCTCCGCATTCCCCGACGCACGGATCCTCTGCATGATCCGCCATCCCCTCGACGTCTACAGCTCCTATCGCCGCCGGCTCAGCGTCGCCCTGCAGACGGAACCGGCCGACGCGCCGAGCGTCCGCTGGCTGCAGAGCGTTGGGCCACCGGCGTTCTGCCGGGCCTATCAGGCGACGATCTTCCATGCACGACGCCTCGCCACCCACCTGTTGCTGATTCGCTACGAGGATTTCACCGCCGCACCGCAGAACACGTTCCAGAAAATCTGCTGCTTCATCGGCGAGTCGTTCGAGCCACACTGTGTGGAGCAACGCACGCCAGGACTGGACTTCTGGCGACAGGATCCACTGTTGGCCGGGCCAATCAAGAAGAATGACAAACTCTGGTCGGATTACATCGACCACTCCGTGGGTCGCGGCATCGAAGACCATCTGGCCAAAATCATGCGACATCTTGGTTATCAGCGTTACACATAAAGCTGCACATAGAACATCAAGGAGACGCGCCATTTTCTGTTAACCAGAGACCAGCCACGGCAAGGCCGCTTGCCCCTTGCCCGTTCAGCCGCCTATCTTTGCTCTGCCGTACCCTCTAGCCACCTCGGAGCGGCGCCTCAGGCTCAGCGCTCGCAGCGAGACCGCCATCCGAGCCCCACACCACATCGTGACACTCCTGCTCGGCGTTCCCGTCTATCGCAGATACGACCTGCTGGCCAAGCTGATTAAGTCGGCACTGGCCGGCACCATGGTGCCGGATCGGATCGTGGTGGTCGACAATGGCTGCAGCTTCAACGCGCAGTACCGCGGCCCGATGGAGCGGGTGGAGGTGATCCGACACGGCACCAACGAGGGCTGTGCGGCCGGGTGGAACCGAATCCTGAAGGCCGCGACAGATTCCAAAGACGAGATCATCCTCGCCAACGACGACATCGTCCTTCGGTGCGACGGCATCGAAATTATGATTCGGCAGTTGCGTTCCGACAATGGCAAGTCGGTCGTTCGTGGTCATGGGTTTTCGCTGTTCTGCCTCTCGCAACAGACATGGCGCCGGGTCGGCATGTTCGACGAACGATTCTGGCCCGCCTACTTGGAGGACAAAGATTACAAATATCGACTCTCGCTGGCATCGGTACCGTTGCCACCCAAGGTGGCTGCCGCGTCGCGACATTCATCGAGCGCGTCGCTGAACACCTTTAGCCCGCTCGAACGTATCCAGTTCAACCTTCGCTACACCCTCAACCGTCTTTATTACGTCTCAAAATGGGGTGCCATACCCGGCAGAGAACGTCACAAAAACCATTCATCGCCTTCAAGAAACGACGCCATCTCAATCTGGAGGAACGCTACACGCTCGCTATGCAGACCGTCAGCGACATCCACGAGCATGTCCCCGTGTTACGCGATCTGGCCTCCCAGGTCGAACACGTGACCGAGTTCGGCGTCCGTCACGGAATCTCCACCACGGCACTGCTCGCTGCCCAGCCCACCATGTTTCAGAGCTACGACATTCATCCTCGTGCCATCGCCGCCAGCCTCGCCCCCCTGGCCGGCCGCACCGACTTCCATTTCACGGTTGGCGACACAAAGACTCTCGACATTGAGGAGACCGATCTACTCTTCATCGACACCCTCCACACCTACGACCAACTCAAGGCAGAATTGGCTCGTCATGCCATGAAGGCACGTCGCTGGATCGTTCTCCACGACACAACCACGTTCGCAACCAAGGGACAAGAGTCTGACCCACATGGCCTCTGGCCAGCCGTGGAAGAGTTGCTCGCCGAAGGAACGTTCGTACTCAAAGAACGACGCGAGAACAATAACGGGCTCACCATCCTGGAACGCGCCTATCCGCTCATGGCCGCCCAGACACCCAGCCCATGAACGCCCGTGTGACCGTCATCATCCTCAACTGGAATGGCAAGGAGGACACGCTGAGCTGCCTGTCAAGCCTGAAGGAACAGACGGTACCCCTTGATCTCGTCGTCGTCGACAACGGCTCGGAAGATGGCTCCGAAGCCGCGATTCACCAGGCTTATCCAGAGATCACGGTGCTGCAGACAGGCCTCAATCTAGGATATACGGGCGGCAACAATGCCGGTATTCGCCATGCGTTGGCAACGGGAGCCACCCATCTCTTCGTGATCAACAACGACATCATGCTGGCGCCCGACTGCGTCGCCGCGCTGGTGGCCGACAGCGTGGCCCATCCAAACGCCGCCGCCATCGCGCCGAAGTCCCTCTATCAATCACAGCCCGACACGATTTATTTCGCCGGCGGCCAACTGCTGAAAACTGGTTCCGCCGTGCATGTGGGCCTCGGCCAGCCCGATGGCCCGGACTATGACCGCGCCGGATGCACCGACTGGATCACCGGCTGTGCGCTGTTGGTAACCCGACAAGCCTTCGAGCGCATCGGCCTATTCGACAACCGATATTTCCTGTTGTTCGAGGATGTGGACTGGAGCCTGCGCGCACGCGAAGCAGGCATGCCCCTGCGCTACGTGCCAACGGCACGGCTCTGGCACGCCGGTTCCAAGACTTTCGGTGGCAAGCGGGGAAAGGCTTATCAGTATTACTTCGCCCGCAATGGTCTATTATTACTTGAACAGCACTCCTCACTTCTGCTGCTAGTGCCACGAGCAATTCTGTTCCTATGGGAGTCATGGGCTAGGGTCTATCGACTGGGGCGGACACCGCAGGAGCAAACCGAACTCTTTCGGGCGACAATACTGGGAATCAAGGATTATCTGCGACGGCGATTCGGGCCAGGAAGCATGACTCCGCCCGTTCCGCAGAGAGATACGTAGTGAATACGGCAGCCCCTCTGTTCGCCTGCTTCGGCCACCACAAATGCGCCACGCAGTGGATCACGGCCATGCTGGCCGATATCTGCGAGCTGACACACCTGCGGATGTTCGAGGTATCCAGGACAGAGGATTGGGACTTCGCCGACCTCCATGCGCTCGTCCGCTGTTTCAGACCCGACATGCTGGTTTACTCCAATGCCGAAATCGGCCAAGTGAAGACCCTCGGCCGGCTACGTGGCTTTCATGTGGTGCGAGATCCGAGAGACTTGATTGTGTCTGCCTATTATTCGCACTTTCACTCCCACAGCCTCGAGACATGGCCGGGGCTGGCTGAGCATCGCAAACGCCTACAGGCAACCGACAAATCTGCGGGGCTTCTGCTGGAAATGGACTTCAGCCGGCGGGTCCTCGCCGACATCGGCGACTGGGATTATGCCCAGCCCGACGTGCTCGAACTCCGCATGGAAGATCTGATTGCGTCACCCTCGGTGTATGTCTCGAAGATTGTGGAGCATCTGGGACTCACACACCTGCCCCCGAGCACCTACGGGGAGCGTCTCGGCGGACTCATCGGCATCCTCTTCTCCCGTATACAACGCCTGATGCGACGACGCCTTCCACGCCTTGTAGCCCCACCCTCCACAGGGCCACAAGCAACCAACATTCGCGCCGCAAAGCGAGCAGCTGGGCCCGATCCCTATCGCTATTACCCACTGGACATGTCCTGGAGACATGGCCTTCGGCCCCGAAGCCTGGCCCTTGAAGACGTGCCCATAATCGTAGAGCGACACAGCTTTGCGAACAAAGCCGGTGGTCGCGACCGCGGCGTCGAAGACGCCCACAATCACTACCGCAAGGGACTCGCCGGCGATTGGCGAAACCATTTCGAGCCTATCCACATCGACTATTTCAAGCGCAACTACAATCGCATGCTGCTTTCACTGGGATACGAGGCAGATCCACACTGGGGGTAAATCACGCGCGTCGTATGTCGCTCAAAGCGCACAGCAACAATCGAGAGCTTACCCGCAGCGATTCACCCATGCCATCCATTGTTTTCGTCGCCCGCCCCTTCCCTTCCGATATCGGACCGGGCGGCAAGCATCGCACCTACCAGATCGAGCACGATCTCAAGGTGGGCTTTGGTGCCGACTGCGTGCACACGTTGAGCCTGATGGAATGGCAAAGTAGGCATCCCGGCAAGAAGGAAGCGTCGACAAAAGCCGCGCAGCTCACCCGCAGGATTGTGCGGCGCATCAGCGATTGCCTGGACAATCCGCTCGGCGTCCTGCACGGCACCGGCTACGGTGCACCGACATTTACGCCGCGGGGTTTGATCCGGGACTACCGGACGTTGCTCGAGCGATTGCCTCGGCCGATTATCACCGTGATCGATGACGCCAGGTTCAGCGGGATCGTGACGATCGCCAAGCAATTGAACGTACCGGTCATCGCCTGTACGCACAATCTCGAGTCCCTCGATCTCGCTGCAGCTGACACCCACGGATCGTGGGGCCTGCGCACCCATCTGGTCGATCTCGCCAACGAATTGGAACTGCTGCAACGCTGCGATGGCCGGATGTTCATTTCAAAGGTGGAAACCGCTCTGGTGAGTGGCCTGGCCATGGAGGCCGAGCACTATCCCTATCAGCCGGTCGGTGCCATCCGCACCCGCTTGGAGGCGATTCGCCAGGCCCGACTGCAATCCGAGCCGGATAGCAGCCTGTTTCTGCTACTCGGCAGTGCCATGCACGGAACCACGCGTCGTGCGTTCGAATGGTTCCTGAACCAGGCACGCAGGCATGGCCTGCCGCAGGGGATACGACTGAAGCTGGCAGGTATGGATACCGACAAGCTCGACCTCCGCGGGACGACCGGGATCGAGACCCTGGGGTGGGTCAGCCAGTCAACCCTCGACCGTTTGCTGGTCGCGGCACGAGCGGTCGTCGTTCCGCAGTTCAGCGGCTTCGGCGCCGTCACCCGGCTCGTCGAGCTTTCCTGTGCCGGCGTTCCGGCGCTGGTCCCCGCCCATCCCACGCGGGCGATCGACGTTCCACCGGGAGTTCATGTGCTCGGAGAGTCGTGGTCTGATTGGCACGCCCTACTGAATGATCTCAGGCGGGGGGGGCGTCAGAGTGAGTGGGATTACCAGGCCTGGGAAGCAACCCAGCCGCAACCGTTGCACAGCTATCTCTCCCGCTGGATCCTTGAAGCGTGACACCACCATGACAGCACCGCAGCCATTGATCACCGTCATCTTCATCGATGGCTCGTTCCGCGAACGCTTTCATGCCATCGACTCATTTACCAATCAAACTCTCGCTCCAGAGCAGTTTGAAATCATCTGGGTGGAGCACTCAGACGAGGTAAACCCTGCGCTCGCAGAAAAAATAGCCCACCATCCCAACCTCCGGATCATCACGCTGAACCGGAAGGGCTCATACCATTCCGCCTACTGTCGCAATGCGGGGGTGCGGGCCAGTCGCGGCGAGCTGATCGTCTATGCCGATGGTGATGTGGTTGCGGAGCCAACGTTACTGCAATCCCTGTGGGATGAACATCAGAAAACAGACGATCTGGTCATGTTTCTCTATCGCCACGACGAGCCACAATCGGTCCATCGCGACGACTGGGACCTCGCCCATCTGAGAACACATTCGAAGGTCGGAAACACCACAAACTACGGCGCCTGCATGAGCGTTCGCAAGAAGTGGATCATCGCAATCAACGGGTGGGAACAACACCCAGCTTTCGGGTCCCATGTCAATGCCCATGGCACAGATATGTACATCCGGTTCAAGAATCTCGGGTTGGCAGTAAAGTGGAATCCACACATTCGCCTTTATCATCCTTGGCATCCCCACACGGATGTGGGCTCCTTTGCTTATGTAGTGCAATCCGCCTTCAGCAGCTACCGGGCCAGAAAGCTAACCACGGTTGCCTATGATGGCCTGGAGCCGGCCAGAACAACCCCTATACCGGCAGAGCTGAACGCTGAGATCAAACCCCTGATGAGACGACTAGCACTCAGTCGCTATGGCTTCTTGGGAAGAATTCGTTCTGCCATGTTGGCAGTAGGGCGGAAGACAGGGCACGTACAGCGACACGCGACGGCGCCTGCACACGAGCTCAGGGAATTCACTAACAAGAACAAGCAGGGACCAGATCGGGCATGATCAGCAGAGCCACGCACACATATCGCGCTGACATCGACGGGCTAAGAGCCCTCGCTGTCGCATTGGTATTGCTATTTCACGGCACGACGATTTGCCCCGGCGGATTTATCGGTGTTGACATATTTTTCGTGATTTCGGGATTCCTGATCACCAGACTTTTGCTTGACGAGCAGCCGCACGGGGGTATCCACCTTGTCAATTTTTGGCTCCGTCGCCTTCGTCGACTGCTCCCCGCGGCAACGCTGATGATGCTCGCCACGCTCACCGCAGGCTTCATCATAATGTTCGCCAACGACTATGAGGCATTAGCAAAGTCGGCTGCAGCTCAGCAGTTGTTTGTTTCCAACGTCTACTTCTGGCGGCAGTCGGGATATTTCGACAGCAGCGCCGACTTCAAACCCTTGTTGCACACATGGTCACTCGCGGTCGAGGAGCAGTTCTACGTCGCGTACCCACTCCTGCTCATGCTCTTGGGCCGGCTACCACGTCAGAGGATGGTCGGTGCGTTGCTGATGATGACTGGATTCTCTTTCGGAATCAGTGAATGGGCGGTTCGCGCCTACCCATCGGCAGCCTTCTTCCTCCTGCCAATGCGGGCCTGGGAGATTCTGGTTGGTGGCCTGCTCAGCGTTACACCCATCCCCCGCCGCTGTCCTGTGCTGTTCGCCAACGTGCTGGCTGGGATAGGCCTTCTCGGGATTCTGGTGGCAGCCTTGGCATTCAGGAAGGAAATGCCATTTCCGGGCTGCGCAGCACTACTGCCCTGTGTCGGCACGGCCCTGCTGATCTACGCCAACTCGTGGACAAAAACATGGGTGGGACGCGTTCTGGAGACACCGCCAGTGGTCTTCGTTGGCCTGATCTCCTATTCCCTCTATCTCTGGCACTGGCCCCTGCTGAGCTTTCTGGCGTACCTTCGTTGTGGCGGGCCATCAGATGAGACGTCCAGGGGCATCGCCTTGGTCGCGAGTTTTGTCCTGGCCGTGGTGTCGTGGAGGTATGTAGAACTACCGTTTCGCAGGAAGGACGTTCTTCCCGGAACGAGAGGCCTGTTGATCACCGCGTTCGCAGCAGTAGCTATACTCATGATATCGTCCCTGGCGATTGTCAGGCTTCGAGGCCTGCCTCAGAGGATCAGCGAACAGGCAAATTCCTACGCGAATTCCAAGGCTACGAGCAGACTCAAAAGCCGGCAGTTGCGGCTCCGCGAGATCACGATCAAACAGGCTACGGAAGGCAGGCTACCGGTTTTGGGCGCGAAGGCTGCCCACTCGACGCTTCTCATTTGGGGTGACAGCCACGCCGTGGCGCTTCTTCCTGGGATAGATGCTGCCTGTAAGACTCGCGAGATTCGGTGTCTTCAGGCAACTCATTCGGCTACGGCACCAATCATCAATTTTTTTTTCAACGACGAAGTTCGGCCTGAACGAGCGGGCACCGGCCTTCAATCAAGCAGTGATTAACTTTGCCTTAGCCAAGCGCGTCGACATTGTCTTTCTCGTCGGGCGATGGAATATCTACTGCCATGAGTCAAACTTCGAGTCTGACCTTCATAGAACCATCACGAAGCTTTCCGACGCACATATCCGTGTCGTCATCATTCGTGACATCGCAGAATTCCGGTATGGCAATCCGACACTACAACTCGCCATGGCAGCCAACCTCGGCAGAGATGTGACAAGGGTTGGTGTGCCGTTCGCCGACCATGTGAGAGCCGGCAAACGCTGCAATGCAATCTTCGACCGACTTACCGGCGGCAACGTCTCTGTCTTCGATCCAGCCACAGCGTTTGTAGACAAGACGGGCCTCTGGAGGGCGGAGTATGGCGGTGCATCAATGTACATAGATGCTCATCACCTTTCAGTCGCCGGGAGTCTTCGGCTGCAGTCGCTTTTCGAGGCGTTGTTCGACCGCCTCCTTTCTCCCGCTGAGCAGCGAGAAGACGCCCCATGACCAGTCGGCTGGCAAACGATTCTTGGGGCCGCAGACGCACAAGTGAACTGATGCGAGTGGGCCTCGACCTCACCGCCACGGAAGCGGGATTCAAACTCCACGCCTGCCGTGGCATTGGCCGTTACGCAGCGGAACTGGGAAACCGCCTGCTCGCTGATTCCTGCCCGCGACACCACCCGGATGTGACGATCGCCCCCTTCCGCCAGACAGCACTGCAGCTGCCCGGCTGGCTGGAATCAGGTGTGAGACTTCTGGGTGTGCACCGCCATGTGGCCCGTCAACACCTGCTGTTTTCGGGGGTGTTCACCAACACGCTGGCTGAGCAGTTCGACATGCTGCATTTCATGTCCCAGCTCGACACCCCCGCATGGTGTGCGGTTCCCTATTGCGTGACGGTCCACGACGTCATTCCGCTGGTGGTGGCCGATCGCCAACGCTCGACGGGTCCCCTCTGGGCGCGGTGGCGGCGACAACTGAGCCTCAAACTTGAGCTCAAGGGAATCGCAGGGGCCGCGCACGTGGTGACCGTCAGCTACTCCAGTGCCCGCGATATCGCGCGACTCACGACCGTGGCGGCCGAGAACATCTCGGTGGTCTACAACGGCGTGGGACCCGAATTCTTCGCCCCACCGCGGAAGCCAGCGCACCAGATTCGGGCAGAGCTGCAACTTCCGGCTGACAGGGATCTGATCCTGTATGTCGGCGGAATTGACCCTCGCAAGAACGTCAGTGGGCTGATCTCCATTTTCGAGAAAACCAGCCGGCGTGCCCTCGAAGGCACTGGGCAGACAACCACAGTCGGAAACCAGAAGCGTCCCGAGCTGGTCATCGTCGGCGACCTCAAAGCAGATTCAAGTTACCGGAAGTTTCAGAACCTGATGGTTGCTTCGTCGATGCGGACCGCGATCCATGAAGTCGGTTATCTATCCGACGAGGATCTCCGCTCGCTCCTGGGAACCACAGCCGTCTTCGCCTTCCCCAGCCTCTACGAGGGGTTTGGACTTCCGCCATTGGAAGCCTGCGCAGCGGGCGTGCCGGTCGTGAGTTCGAACCGTTCGTGCCTACCCGAAATTCTGGCGGACGGAGCGATCTTGTGCGATCCAGACGATCACGAGACCTTTGCCGCGAACCTCTGGGGCATCCTCTCGAATTCCGACCACGCCCGGGCCGTTAGCCGCCGGGGTATCGAACGGGCCCGCAACTTCACCTGGGATCAAACGGCCGAGGGCACGCTGGCCGTCTACGAACGCCTGGCGAGACAGGGGACGCTGCGACGCCGGTCCATGTCGACCAGCTGATCGTCAGCTGGACAGAACCCGGCGGTAGAAGTCGAGATGCTGGCGTGCGATCAGCGCAGGCGAATGGTTTACGGCATAGCGGCTGGCCTGCTGGCCCATGGATTGACGGCGGTTCGCATCGGCCAGCAGCGTTTCAATCTGGCGGGCGCAGTCGAGCGGATCTTCGCTGGCGAAGAAGGCGAGCGTGTCGGGCACCCGGTCATTGATTTCCCGATTCAGGGGCAGATCAGAAGCCAGGACGGCAGCGCCACGAGCCAAGGCCTGCACCAGCGATCCCGAACCGTTCGTGGTGCGAAACGGTGCCACCACAAGATCCGATTCCTGAAAGAGCCGGGAGATGTCTGCTTCAGGAACGAATCCGGTCACCTCAACGCGATCCTGAAGTCCGAGCTCCGCGATCCTTCGCTGACAACGCTCATGATAGCCACTGTTCATCGGGTGGCCTACGCCGCCCGCCAACCGCAGAAGAACCGGAGGCCGCACATGCCGCATGGCCTCGATAACCACATCCTGCCCTTTCTCGGGGCAAAAGTAACCAAACACGGTGATTCTCGACACGGTATGGAGCCGCCGCCGCTCACCGGCCGGCAAGGAGATTTCCGGGACGACATGAGGGATCGCCGCCACTGCCGACAAACCGCATCCCTGGAGGCACGCCACTTGCAACGCCGAATGTGCAATCACACCGTCGAATCGTCCCCATGTCCCTTCACGCCAGGAGCGTCGTAACCACGGAAGCACCGTGGCGTTGGCCATCCGATTCTGCAGGCCACACCAGCCCTGTCCGCGGGTTTCCAACCGATACCCATCCGGCAGCACCTTGTGGGCCGTGGCAACGATAGAAGTACCACGTGGCACGGCCTGGCGAAGGCGCCGAAGCCACCGAGGCAAAACGTCCAGGAACAGATTCGTACCACCAAAGAGCCCATATTCGTGCTGCACATGCACCAGTTGAGGCTGCAGATCCCTGACTACCGAAATCGCGTCCGCGCTTTCACCAAGGGCTGTCTGCAGGAGCATCAGCGGCTCGAACAGCCCATCGGCACGGGCCGCCTCGGCCACGACCGGCCAAAGCAGGCGTGAGTAGGAGGCAATCCCGCCCTGCAATTCCGGGGTAATCCACAACACTCGAATTGAAGGTGAAAGCCTAGCGTTCATGAGAGGCAGTGTTGGACAATCACGCGACCACGGTTCGCCAGCCTTGCCAACGGCGTCCGCCAGGAGTTGTCATAATGATGGATACCGTAGGCTCCCAGAGCTTTAGCAATCCTGCGTCGATGCTCGGTAATTCGCTGTGTGGGCATTGAGGGATAAAGGATCTCGTACGGCAACACGATCACATCACCGTCATCCCTGAGACAGCCCTCAACATGGTCATCCAAGATAGCAATCGCCATCCGAATGACGTAACGGGTATGGCGCTCGAAGGCTCTGCGAGGGCGATAAGCTTCTACCATACCGTGCATGATTTCGAGCCACAACGGGTGACCCGGAGGCGACGCCATCAGGGCATTGATGACGTAATCGCGTCCCCTGATCGGCCAGCCGATACCTCCCCGCTCACGGCCGACGATCACTCGCGATATATCGAACAGATCATCCAACGGACGGATGACTTCATAATCAAGGTCCGCGTAGACCCCCCCATGGCGGTGCAGATAGGCCAACCGCACCAGATCCACCTTCAGAATTGCGGGAGTCAATCGTCGATAGTGGTCGACAAATTCAGGATAATGCTCAGCGATCAGTGACTCATTCGCTTCATCATCCCAGAATCGGTACTCCCATTCAGGGTGATATTGCAGCCAGGACTCCTGATATCGGCGCAGACGCTGCGGAATGGCACTCGACTTCCAGGTCTGATGGATGATCTTGGGGATCACAGGAGATGGCACTCTTTACCGAGGTACATCCGAATCAACACGTTTGGAACAATGGATACCTGGGGTTGCTCTCCGTAGACGGATGAGCAACGATATTGGCTTACATTACCATGGTGTCCCGAGGCTTGGACACGCCACGCCATGAGCCATGCCGATTCCTGCACGACGACGCCCCCCCCTCTCGCCGGCATGAATGTGATCGGACACATCACCGGGGCCATGGGGCTTGGTGTGTCCGTCAGAAACACGATCACCATGCTTGCGGCCAACCACCAGGCCCTCACGGCAATCGACATCAATGTGCACGGCAAACAGTCGGGTACCGATGACACATACGCGCACCTCCTGACAACTCCGCCGACGGCGCCCCAACCGATCAACCTCTTCCATCTCAACGTGAAGGAGCTGCTCAAGCTCCTTCACGCGCGGCCATCGTGGCTCGACGTGATGCGGCGTGTCAACGCGATCGTGCCGTTCTGGGAATTGCCACGACTGCCGGTCATTCCCGATTGGGCCGGGGTACTCGGGGCCATGGATGTCGTCCTCGCGCCCAGCCGATTTATTCTCGCTTCAATTGAGCGATCTGCCCCGGCAGTCCGTGCCGTGCACTATCCCCAAGCTGTCTTTCTGCCGCCAGACATCACCACAAATCGCGATGCTTTCGGGCTGCCACAGGACGCCGTGCTGTTCTACATGAGCCTCGACGTGACAAGTGACCTCACACGCAAGAACCCCGCAGCCGTGATGGCTGCATTTCGGGCGGCATTCGCCCCCGAAGAACGGGTGTTTCTCGTCGTCAAGCTCGGCCAGACTCGCAGCGACTACGCCTGGGCTGACGCCTCTGGGCTGCAGGCTGAACTTGCGAGCATGCCCAATACGGTGGTCATTGACCGGCACCTGAGCTACACGGAGACCCTCTCCCTGAATGCTGCCTGCGACGTCTATGTGTCACTCCATCGTGCGGAGGGACTGGGGCTCAACCTGCTGGAGGCCATGTCACTGGGCAGGCCGGTGATCGCCACGGCGTGGTCCGGCAACATGGACTTCATGACCCCCGCAGACGCTTGCCTCGTTGGCCATGATCTCGTGCCGGTGCGGGCAAGCCATTACGACTACCGACCGGAGGCCATCGGCGCGGGCCAGGTCTGGGCCGAGCCGAGCATCACGGAGGCCGCCACCTGGATGCGCCGACTTGCCGATGACGAGTCGCTCAGGCGCCGAATCGGTGCCGCGGCAAGCGTCGCGATGGACGCTCGGCGGGCTCAGGTGCTTGAAGGGCACATACTGGCCGACCTCGCCAAGGCAACGGCGGCCCTGGCGTCAACGCCCAACCCTGCCGCTCGCCGGAAGCGATTGCGCAGGCTCCGTCAACCATTCACGAAATGGGCGTGGCAGTCAGCCACCCGCACGGCGCGCCGCCTCAGCACGAGAATGTCGCGCTGACCGCAGCCCGATCCGCTTCACCCTGTGTCGCCGGGCCGCAAGAGTTCCCTCACGATCGTGTCCAGGGCATCCGTCACCTTCCTCCCCCTCTGCCGACTCCACGGGGGCGTGTCGCAAGGTTGCCGCCGCTGCGCCGCTTAAGTGATAGTCATTAATCTCAAGTCTTCCACCCTCAGATAACCTCGCAGACCTGAATGGGTGTTCCCAACAATTCAAGCTGTTCCCAACCATCGCGACCAAAACGCCCTCACCCTGTCTTCACCCAGCCAGCTCCGAGCCTCTTCCGCGGGGCGCCCTACCTGCACGGCAAAGGCTTCCGCTGCCCATCCCATAGCGCCGCGTAGCACCCCCCCAGCTCCAGCAGCTCCCCATGGCGGCCCCGCTCCACAATGCGACCCTGCTGCAGCACCAAGATCTGATCGGCGTGCACCACCGAGCTGAGCCGATGGGCCACCGTGAGCACGGTGCGCCCCTTGGCAAAGCGATCCACGGCCTGCAGAATGCGTGCCTCGCTGGGGCTGTCGAGAGCGCTGGTGGCCTCATCAAGGATCAACAGCTCCGGATTCTTTAGCAGGGCCCTGGCCAGGGAGAGCCGCTGGCGCTGGCCACCGCTCAACCGGAAGCCCCGCTCGCCGATCACCGTGTCATAACCTTCGGGCAAAGCCTCGATGAAGCCCGCCGCATCGGCAGCGACGGCAGCAACGCTGATGGCCGCTTCCCCCGCATCCGGCAGCGCAAAGGCGATGTTCTCGCGGATACTGCCACTGAGCAGCAGGACGTCCTGGCTCACCACACCCAGCTTCTGCTGCCAGCTGTCCAGATTGATCCGCTGCAGATCCAGCCCATCCACCACAATCCGGCCGCGGCTGGGACTGATCAGCCCCACCAGCAAGTCCACCAGGCTGGATTTACCGGCACCTGATTCCCCCACCAACGCCACCGTGCTGCCCACGGGGATCTCTAGATCGATGCCGAGCAAGGCCTTCAGCTGCCTTTCCGGGTAGGTGAGCTCCACCCCTTCCAGGCGAATGCCCTGCTCAAGGCCTGTGAAGGGCACGCCTCCCTGGCGGCGGAACTGCTTGTCGGCAGGATCAAGCAACTCTTCCACCTGCTGCATCGAGCCGCTGATTTCGGTGAGGCGATTCAAAGAGCCGCTGATCCGGGCCAGGCGCAGGTTGAGACGCTGCAGCACCAGGACGAAGGTCACCAGGTTAGGCACCAACAGGGCACCATTGCCACCAAAGAGGTGCCAGCTCAGCAGGCCGATCCCGGCCGCCGCGAGGACCGGCAGCAGGTCGCTGATCGGTTCCGGCATCATCACCAGGCGGGTCATCTGTCGCATGCGCACCTCCTGCAGCACGGCTCGCTGCTCCAGTCGCTCAAGGGCCGCAGTGATTCCTGCCGTGCTGTGCAGCAGCCGCAGGATCTGAATGTCTTCGGTGATGCCCGAGACCAGCCGCCGGCGCACCTCGGCCAGCTGTCGTGAAATTATGCGGATGCTGGGTCGCAGTTGGCGCTGCACCAGGGCCAGGGCCAGGGCCATGGCGATCACAACCAGCGACAACCAGGGGGAGAGCAGCAGCAGCATCACCACCAGGTAGACACCCACCAGCAGCAGGTTGGTGAACACTTGTGCCCCTTCCTGCAACTGGGTCTGCACGGTCATTGGGGCCAACGTGGCCCGGTTGGCCAGATCTCCCACGCTGTAGCGGCTGGCACAGCCATAGCTGAGACTGAGCAGATGGCGATGAATCGCAGGAGACACCCGTCGCTGACAGCGGGCGGCAAACCAGCCGGCCGAAACGCCGTTGCCATAGCGAGCCAGGCTCATCAACGTCTGCAGTCCCACCGCGCTAGCCAGCAACAGCCCGAACTGCGACCCTGCCGGCCGGGCGCTCAGCACCTGGCCCAGGGGCGCCAGAAGCCCCGGCAAGGTGAGTACCACAGCGGCGCCTCCACCACTCAGCAGGCGGGCCGCCTGATAGATCACCGCGAAGGTGAGCCCTTCGCTCAAAGCAAGCACCAGGCTGAAGAGCAGATTCGCCGCCAACAGCGGCCAGGCCTGCTGAGCCGTTTGGCGGATCAGTCTGGCCAGAGCCGTACGGGGCAGACCTGCTCCGAAACGCATAATCAGGCGATGGATCAGGCGACTTAAGACGAAGCGAAAACGACGGTGCATGCGGGCTCAGAACCCACGACTCTTGACGAGTTGCTGATCTGCGACCTCTGCGGAGCCAGTAACGGCCCGTTCCTCGATGTAGTCCGCATCTTGGTTCACCCGCCAGACGTCATAGAGCTCTTGCCCGGCCAGGATATTGCGGGCCGTGAGCATGGCTGTCATCATTGAATGGTCTTGATTATTATATTGATGCATGCCATTGCGGCCCACCACATGCAGCCCCGGGCAATGCTCGCTGAGGGCTGTGCGAATGATCATTCGTCGTTCTGTGTAGTCATCGTCGTATACCGGATAGGCCTTGGGCTGGCGCACCACAGCGCCATCGATCACCTCGCCCTCCTGGGCCAACCCCAGGCTGAGGAGTTCCCGGGTGGCCAGGCGGATCAACTCAGCATCGCTACTCGTCCAGAGCTGGTCGGTCTGGCTGCAGAAGTATTCCATTCCGTAGCAGACCATGCTGGGGTCAGGCACCATTTCGGGTGACCAGTTGCTGAAGTTCTGGATACGTCCTACCCGCAGCTGGGGGTCATGAATATACAGCCAGTTATCAGGGAAGCTATTGCTGGATTTGAGAATCAGCGCCACCGTGAGGAAATCCCGGTAGCGCAGGTCGCTGGCGGCCTCCAGTGCTGCGGTTGGAAGACTGGGCTCCAGGTTGCGCACCAGCCAACCCAAAGGCGCGGAACTGATCAGCCGATCCACTTCCTGGAAGCGCTCGGAGCCATCGGCCAGGGCCAGCTTCACCCTCCAGCGCCCTGAACTGGTAAGGGACAGCCCCTGCACGCGCGTTCCCATGTGGAGGTGACCTCCCTGCTCCCGGATCTTCGCCGCGGCCGCCTCCCAGAGCATGCCGGGCCCATGGCGCGGGTAGCGGAAGGACGTGATCAGGGACTTGATCACATCGCTGCGCCCCACTTCGCCAGCCCTGGGGGTCTGGCGTCGAGGCCGCAGAGCCGCCCGGGCCGCCTTGAGAAGCGAGAGCCCCTTGATCCGCTGGGCAGCCCAGTCGGCGGAGATTTCACGGCACGGCATACCCCACACCTTCTCGGTATAGCTCTTGAAGAACATCCGATAAAGGCGTCCGCCGAACTTGCGCGTCACCCAGTCTTCAAGGTTATCGGGATTGGAGCTGGTGCTCAGCTTGGCCTTGAAGTAGGAGGCCACGGTGAGCAGCGATTGACGCTTACCCAGATTTCCGACCACTTCAGCAAGATCAAGTGGATAGGAATAAAATTTGCCATCATAATAAATGCGGGAAAGCCGCTCGCACTCCAGCATGTCGTGAGGCAGGATCTGGCTCCAGAGATCCTCCACCTCCCTGGATTTGGAGAAGAAACGGTGGCCGCCGATGTCAAAGCGAAAGCCCCCATACACCTCGGTGCGCGAGATCCCCCCCACATAGTGCGGATCGGCCTCCCAGACATTCACATCCAAATCAGCCCCACTGAGCAGGTAGGCCGCTGTAAGACCAGCAGGACCAGCGCCGATCACACCGATTGCGAGTTGCTGTTGCCGCCCCTCTGTGAGCACGGAGAACAGATCAATTTTGCGTAAGTATCGCATGGCCGCGGATTGACGATGGCGCCGACCTTGGCCCCAGTTCGCCTGCCCAGCGGCCACCTCAAACCAGGGAATCACCTTCGCTCCCTACCCGCCGCCATGACAGCTGACGCCCTCGCCCTGCCCGCCGATAACGGCCACAGCACAATCTGCAGATTCTTTTTTTGATCACAAAACAGAAAGATAACCGCCACTCTTAAATTCCAGTACAAATCATGGGCGAGATCCCGCGAAGAGCCGTTATTACTTCTGAAAAGTCTTCCGCCAGGCTCGGCCAGCTTTCGGCACGAGCTTGCCCCAAGCCGCCCAGGGCGAACCCGACGGAACCAGTACAGCTGAAAAGCTGTGGATCAGCTGCAGCGCAACCCACCTGGCGACCTGAGCAAGCAACCCGAAGCCTGGATGGGCCTTGCCCTGCCAGCACGACCAAGCCAACGACTCGGGCGTCAGTGGTCAGCAGATATTGACGCCTGCCCTCCATCAGCGACGCAAACGCAGGCCCATAGCCTCGCCAATCACCTGAATCCGCGCCGAACGCCGAGTCCGCTCAGGCAGCTCACATATGGTTCATTTCAATCAACGTCCAGGCGCGGGGCCAGCGCCTCTTGCGCGCCTGCCAGCGCGGGCCAGGCACCCAAACAGCCCCAACTCTTGACAATGGAAAGTCTGGATCACCTGGGCCAGCCCGGTCCCTGACCTTGAATGACTCCGACTGGCTTTGCCCTCTCCACGTCCTGGCGGCCCCTCTACACCGATCGCCCCCTGCCCGACCCACCAGACCGTGTCCCGGCCCACCGCCAATACCGCCGCCACCGCCAGCCTCGATCGGGTGATCGCCGCGATCAGCCAGGTGCTGCTGGGCAAGGACAACCAGGTGCGGCTCGCCGTGGCCTGCCTCCTGGCCCGCGGCCATCTGCTGATCGAAGATCTGCCCGGCGTCGGCAAGACCACCCTGGCCGAAGCCCTGGCCCGCAGCTTCGGACTGGCCTTCAAGCGCGTCAGCTTCACCAGCGACCTGCTGCCCGCCGACCTCACCGGCATCAATGTCTTCGATCCAAGCAGTGGTCGCTTCGAATTCCAGAGCGGCCCTTTGTTCAGCCAGGTGCTGCTGGCCGATGAAATCAACCGAGCCTCCCCTCGCACCCAGAGCGCCCTGCTGGAGGCGATGGCCGCCGGAAGGGTGAGCGTGGACGGCGTCAGCCATCCTCTGCCGTCGCCCTTTCTGGTGATCGCCACCCAGAACGGCCTCGACCAGGGGGGCACCTCACCCCTGCCGGAATCCCAGCTCGATCGTTTTCTGATGCGCCTGCAACTGGGCTTCCCCCAGCGCCAGGCGGAGGCCGCCCTGCTGCGGGGCGAGGGCCTGCGGCCGGAGGCACTCGATACCCAGCTGCAAGCCACCGACCTGCTGCGTCTGCAGGATCAGGCTGCCGGTCTCCACACCAGCGACAGCCTGATCGCCTACGTGCTCGACCTGCTGGCCCTCAGCCGCGAAGCCAGCCAGCCGGGGCTGCCGCTCTCGCCCCGGGCCGGCCTCGGCCTGCTGGCCGCCGCCCGCGGCTGGGCCCTGCTGGCAGGCCGGGATCATGTGGTGCCCGACGACGTGCTGGCGGTGCTGGCGGCGGTGTGCGAACACCGGCTCGACGGCGGCCAGTGCGGCGCCTCTCCAGGGGAGCGCAGCCGCTTGCTGCAGGCGGGGGTGGATGGAATTCGGTAAACCCCAGGTGGGCGAGCGCTTGCGGCTGGGGCTGCGCAACCTCTACATCGTGCCGACCCGCTTCGGCTGGTTCTGGCTGGCAGGGCTGGTGCTGCTGCAGGTGGTGGCCATCCAACTGCAGAGCAATGGCCCCTTGTTGCTCAGCTTCCTGATGCTGGGGCTGGTCCTGCTGGCCCTGCATCTCACCCACTTCAACCTCCAGGGCCTGGAGCTGGCTGCCGCCGATCCCCAGCCGGGCCATGCCCACACCGGCCTGGCCTATCCGCTGCGCCTCCACTGCCCGGGCCGCTGCGAGGGGTTGCGCTGGCGCTTCGGCCAGGAACCGCTGGGGCCGGTGCTGACCCTGGCCGCCGGCGAACATCAGCTGAACGTGCCCTGGACCCCGAGGCGAAGGGGGCTGCAACGGCCCGGCATCCTGCGCCTGCAGACCACCGCCCCCCTGGGCTTGTTCATCTGCTGGTCGCGCTGGGAGCCGACCGTGCCCCAACTGGTCTATCCGGCGCGGCGGCCGGGACCGGTGCTGACCCTGCCCCAGGCCAGCGCGGACGAGCCGAGCTCAACGGCCCCGGTGGATCGCCAGGAAGGCAGCGAGGAATGGCGCGATCTGTCACCCCATCGCCCCGAGGATGGATCCTCCCGGGTGGCCTGGAAGCTGGTGGCCCAGGGACGGGGCCGTTACGCCAAGCGCTTCAACGACCCGAGCCAGGCCACCCCATGGCTGGCTCCCGATCCAACGGTGCCGTTCGAGCGAGCCCTGGAGCACCTCAGTGAACAGATCTGCCGGCTGCACGGCCGTGGCGACAGCTACGGCCTGGTACTGGGCAGCGAACGAATCCCAGCGGGCCGCGGCCTGGCCCAGCGGCAGCGCTGCCTGGCGGCCCTGGCCCGCTGCCGCACCGATCCAGGCGGCCGCTGAGCCACCGCCTCCGACCCCGATTCCCCTGCGACGCTGGCTTCCCATCCGTCTGCTCACGGTTCCAGCGCACTGTTTCAGCGCACTGCTTCAGCCCGTCGCCCTCGCCTGATCGCTATGGCCCCTGCCCGCCGCCGATCCCGCCCGCCCCGCCTCGGTGGCGCCACGGCCCCACTGCAAGCGCTGGCGATGGCCCTGCTCGCCATCGGCCTGACGGGACTGCAGCCCAACCTGCTGCTGGGGGCGATGGCCATCGGCCTGGGGGCCCTCACCGCCCTGAAGCTGTGGGAAGCGCGCAGCCTGGCCGAACACCGGCTCGTCAGCCTGCTGCAGCTGGTCTGCGCCGGTCTGCTGGCCTCGATGCGACCGGAACTGGGCCCGAGCCTGCTGCAGGCTGCAGCGATCCTGCTGGCGCTAGCCGGCCTGCTGGCCCTGGAACTGGACGCAGGGCTGGGCTGGCAGGTGTTGCTGCGGCGCAGTGCCCAGGTGCTGGCGGCGGCCCTGCCCCTGGCGTTGGTGCTGTTCCTGCTGGTGCCGCGACTCAGCCCCTTCAGTGCCATACCCAGCCAGCGGGGCTCGACGGCCATGGTGGGCCTGAGCGACAGCCTCGAACCGGGCAGCATCGCCGAACTGGTGGGCAATGCCAGCCCGGCAGCGCGGGTTGCTTTTGCTGGCGGCCAGCCGCCAGCTACCGAGCAGCGCTACTGGCGCGTGCTGGTGCACGACCGCTTCGATGGCCAGCGCTGGACCAGCTCGACGGCACCAGCAGCGGAGCCGAACGACCCGCGCCAGCGCAGCGACAGCACGCCAGCCGCAGCGGGCGCCACCCAGCTGTGGCTGACTGAACCCAGCAGCCTGGTGGCCGTGCCCTGGAGTGGCCGCGGCCGGCCCCTGAGCCAGGAGCTGCTGGCCGATGCCGGTGGCGAGCTGCTGCACCGGGGCCCGAGCGATCAGCGCCGGGTGTATGCGATCGCCGACGACGACAGCGTCAACCCCTGGCAACAGCAGCCCCCCAGCCCGGCTGATCTCGGCCTGCCACGGGGCCAGAACCCCCGGCTTGAAGCCCTGGCAGCCCGCTGGGCCGCCCTGCCGGTACCGATCCAGCGCCTGGAGGCCGCCCAGCGCTGGTTCGACAGCCAAAACTTCAGCTACAGCACCAACCCCGGCACCCTGCCCCGGCAAGCCCCGCTCGATGCCTTTCTGTTTGAGCGCCGCCAGGGCTTCTGCGGTCACTACGCCAGCAGCTTCACGGCCCTGATGCGGGCGGCCGGGGTTCCGGCCCGGGTGGTGAGCGGCTACCGAGGGGGGCGCTGGGTGCAGGCGATCGGCGGCAACAGCTACCTGGATCTGCGCCAGGCTGATGCCCACGCCTGGAGCGAGGTGTGGCTGCCCGGCGAAGGCTGGCGGCTGGTGGATCCGAGCCGTTGGATCGCCAGCGGCGGCCCGGGCCTGGACGCTGACCAGGCCCGCTCGGGGGCGATGGGGTGGCTGCAACAGGAGTGGCTGCAACAACAGTGGTGGGGCCTGGACATCGGCTGGACGCGCCTGTGGCTGGGCTACGACCGTCAGAGCCAGCAGGCGCTACTGCAGCGGCTGCTGGGCGACCAGCTGCAGTGGCTGGGGGCCTTGGTGCTGCTGGTCCTAGGCCTCTGTCTGGCGGTAAGCCTGGCGGCGCTGAGCTGGCTGCAGCGCCGCAGTGAGGGGGATGCTCCCCGGCGGGCCCTGGAGGCCATCCTGCACCAGCTGGCCTGGGCAGGCCTGGGCCCGGAGCCGGGTGAAACCCTGCCCGCCTTTGCCGCTCGGGTGGAGCAACGCTGGCCGCAGCTGGTCCCGGAGCTGGAGCGCTTCGTGGATCTCTACCAGCAGCGGCGCTACGGCCCGCCATCCCGCCCCGACCGCGCCGATCGGGAGCTGCGGCACAGTCGGCGCCAGCTCCAGCACCGGATCCAGCGGCTGCCGCGCTGAGCCATGAGGCCCCAAGCCCAGTACAACGGTGGAGATCTGTGCGCGATGGCGATGCCCGCCCCGATCCGAGCGACCCAGAATGCCCCCACCGGCAGAAGCGCCGCCGGCAGGACCGCAGCCTCGAGACACACGGTTCAGGGGGACAGGAGCCCCAGGGATAGGGTCCCAACGGCTATGGCCCCGAGGGGCACCGCACCGACGGCCCTGAAGTGCCCAGCGCCAACTGGCAGCCCGGCGGTGAACCAGCTGGCAGCCCGGCCATGCCGAAGCGACAGACCCAGAAACCTGAGGCGGTTCGCCATCGCCCTTGGGGGCCTCGCCTCTGTGCTCGCCCTCGGCTCCCTACCGGCCAGGGCAGCCAACACCGACCAGCTCATGCAATTGCTGGCCCAGGGCTCCTGCCCCAACTGCAAACTGCAGGATGCCGATCTGGTTCACGCCAGCCTGCGGGACGCCAACCTCAGCGGCGCCCAGCTGCAGCGGGCCAATCTCAGCGGTGCCCAGCTCGATGGCGCCAGGCTCGGCGGCGCCGATCTGAGTTTCACCAGCCTGCAAGGGGCCTCGTTGCGCGGCGCCGACCTGCGCGGCGCCCGGCTGGAGGGCACGGACCTGCGCGCCAGCGACCTCAGCGGTGCCCGGCTCGATCCCGGCGCCCTCTCCCGCAGCCACTGGGAGAAGGCCAGAGGCATCGCCAACGGCAGCCTCGGCTACGCCGATCTGCACAATGCCGGCGTGGAGGCGGCCCTGGCCGGCAACGCCCCCGCCGCCGAACAGCTGTTCGGCGAAGCCCTGCGCCAGCGGCCCGAGGCTGCGCTCAGCTGGCTGGCTCGGGGCATGAGCCGCAAGGAGCAGGGCAAGGACGGCCTGGCGGCCCAGGATTTCGGCTACGCAGCCACGCTTTATGCCCAGAGCGGCGATGCGTTCACCGCCGAAAAACTGCGCCAGGCTTCTGAAGAGCTGCTTGATGCACCGAAAAAGAACAAGGGCGGTAACGGCATGGGTTCCCAGATGCTCAGCGGCACCATGAGCGCCATTCAGGTCCTGGCGCCGCTGGCCGTTAAATTTCTGGCGCCGCTGGCCTTCTGAACTGAGCCAAATTCAAGGGAGGCAATCTCAGGGGTTGCTGCCACCCAGCAGGCGACGAGCATCACTACTGGAAGGCTGATAGCCATAGCCAAAGGTGCCGCCTTCGTTGTCGTCGATGATGTGGGGGGTCACCAGGATCACCAGTTCATTCTTAGTGCGCGTACCACTGGTGGAACGGAAGAACTGACCGATCAACGGCATGTCGCCCAGAATCGGCCATTTGTTCACCCCCTGGGAGTTGAAATCAGAGATCACACCCGTGAGGATCAAGGTCTGGCCATCCCTTACGCGGACCGAACCAGTATCCAGCCGTCGAATGCTCAGAATATTGATCGGGCCACAACCCTGGACATCCTGCTGGTCAGTGACAGCGGACACCGAAGGAGAGAGGTTAAAGGTTACAAAACCATTGTCATCGATTTTGTTAACCCTGGCACCGAAGGTCAGGCCCGAAGTACTGAACTGGGGCTCACAGGCGTTGCCATTGCCCTGGGTTCCCGTTGTCACGGTGTAATCGGTGATCACCTGGGTGCCGACGGTGACGAACGACTCGTTCGAGCGCTTCCTGCCAATGGTGGCACTGCTGAACACCGATTCAGCCGCCCCACCCGCCGAGGTTGACGACGTGGTCGTGACCTCGCCGCCGCCACTGATCTCGCCGGGATTATCGGTAAGGATGAGCGTGGGCGAGGCCAGCAGCTTGGTGGATTGGGACTGAATCGTGGCCTTCAGCACGTCAAAGAACTGATCCTTGGGATACTGAAGCCCTGGATTGGCAATCGGGCCGACGAGAGTATCCAGACCCAGCCGCGTCGAAGGCGGCAGATACTGCCCCCAGGCACCGGCGAGATTACCTTGGTCGTTCACAATAAAATTGTTACCGTATCGAAAGGCGAAACTATTGGCAATCGAAGAATCATTCTGCAGGCTCACATCTAGAATCTTCACGGAGAGAGCCACCTGCCGTTGGCGCAGATCCAGCTGCTTGAGATACTGCTCCGCGATGGCCACCACCTGGGGCGGACCCACCAAGGTGATCGTTGCCAACCGGGTGTCGGTGGTGCCGATCAGGCCCCGCAGCGGGCCCACCCCAGAGCCATAGGCCTCCACCGTGGTGGAGGTGCTGGCCTGAGTTGTGGCCGCATTGGGGGCACCGGCGACAGCATTGTTCACAGAAGTCCCCTCCGTGACTGCCGTGGTGATGGTGTTGGTCTTGGTGACAGTGGCACCGAGATTGGCAAGATAATCAGCAGCAGAAGTTGCTGAAACCTGATTGAGCCGATAAACCTTCGACATCGTGGAGCCGAAACCCTTATCGAGCACATTCGGCCCAACCACGATCATATTCCCATCCCGACGGCCCTGCAAACCCGCCGAAAGCAAGGCAGTGTTAAAGGCCCTGGAAAAGCTTTCATTGCGGAATGCAATCGTCACCTTGCGGCTCGACGTCGACCCCACCAATTCCTTCACGTCGCAATCAATACCACCCGGCCTTGTTGAACCCGGATTTTTGCAATCCTCCACATACACGAATCCATAGCCGCCCAAATCGCTGAGTCGCATCAATACATCCTTGACCGGTGCATTGCGCAACGTCATTGTCACCGGCGGACCACTGACATTGACAAAACTGGGATTGGTGAGCAACATCGTGCCCACCGCCATGTCCCCCACCGGCGGTGCCATCGCCCGTGCCTGCAGGGGCGGCACGAACGAGCTCTGGGGAACCCGGCCCGGCTGGTTCAGGTCGGGGCGCGCTGTCTGCAGACTCGCCTGGTTCGGGGCTGCGAAACTCAGGATCAGATCGCGGCCATCGGCGCTCACCACCGGCCGCCCCACCGGGTAGCCCGGCACCGGTGTCACCTGCAGGCGGTAGGTGCTGCCCGAACCATCCAGGCTCACGGCCTGGAACCCCACCTCCGGCAGGCTGAAGCGCTGGGGCCCGCGGCGCAGGCCATTCGGTGCCGCAGTGAGCAGCAGGGCCTCCCAGCTAGATCCACGGGTGGTCTGCTGCAGCTGGGGCGCAGTTCCCACCCCTTCCAGCACCAGCTCCACCGCATCACTCAGGCGGCGTAGCTTGAGCTCAATTGAGCCCCCCACCGGGATGGTCAGCGGCGCGAGCGCCGGACTGCCGGTCCGGGCCGGCAGCCCGGCGGGGCCGTAGGGAGAGGTGGGCTGGGCCACTGCCGGCAGCAGGACAGTCTCAAGGGCAGCGAAAGTGGCAACGGCCAGAAGTCGATTGAGCCAGCAACTTCTAACCACGCTTGCCTTCACCATCAAGTCGGCCGCATGCTATCCAGTTCAGGCTGTGAGAACCAGCGTTATCTCACAGTTCAGGGGTTGGCCGGCTGGACCGTGCCGGCGGGAGCCCCCCAGGGGATGCCAGAGCCCGCCTGGACCTGCTGCCAGGCGGGCGGCCGTACAGGCTGAAGCCGATGGTCATCGTCACCGGCGGAACTGGCGCAGGCCGCTTGAGGTCCGTACTGACAGGGTCCTTGAGATCAAGCTTGAGGCCGCTCTGCTCCACCAGCACACTCAACGACTCAAGGCGTTCCAACAGCTTCAACAGCTGGGGATAGGGCCCCTTGGCCAGAATCTGCATGCCGTTGCGCTGCAATCCCTCAGCTTCAAGTGGATCGGGCTGGGCCTCCGTAGCAGCGGGACTGCCTGGAGCAGGTGCGGCGGTGGGGCTGCCTGGGGCAGGCGGACGAGGCACCACAGCAGCAGCTGCCTGGGGTTGGTAGAGGTCAAGCTGCACGCCAGCCACTTTCGCCTCCCGATCCAGCATGGCCAGGAAGGTGGAGACATCACCGCTGCCGATGATCAGGTTGATGAGTCTGTCCTTCTGGGCAAGGGAGCGCGCCTCCAGCTTGTCCTGACTGACCAGCTGCAGCCGCATCAAGCCAACCTGGCCCTGCAGATCCTGAAGGTCCCCCAGGCGTTTGCTATCGGCCTGAAGCGCCGACCACAGCGGCACTAGAACGGCGGCCCCCAGCAGCAGCGTCAGCAGAGAGATGGCCGCGGCCGGCAGTCCGAACCACAACAGCCGCAGTTTCTGGGGTGACAGCCGGGTGGAGTTGGCCTGGAGATTGGTCATGGCAACAACCCCTGCCGCTGCAGCAGCTCCAGGCGCCGGGCCAGGCCACCGGAGCCCAGCTGGCGCAGAACCTGCAACTGTCGGTTGGGCTCTAGCTGGGCGAAAGGGGCGGAGAGCTCGAAGGTCACCGGTGGCCTGACGCCCACCGGCAGACTCGCCTCCGGCGCTTTGCGTTCCACCTTGGTCAAGCTGATGGCCCTGGAATCCAGCAACGGCGAGTTCTGCAACTCAAGCTGCAGGGCATTGATGCGTTCAAACGCCTGCGGATCGAAGGTCTGCCCCCGCAACACCAAGGCTGAGCCAGCCGCATCTACCGTCAGCAACTGGATCCCCACCGGCATGCGGATCTGCAGCTCCTTCATCAGGGCCGAGCTACTGCGCACACCGGTGAGGGAACTCACCAGCTGCTTGTTGATCTTGCTGATCTGCTGGAGCCGGGCCTTGCGACTACCCAACTGCTGGCGCAGCTGGCTCGCCTGCGCTTCCACCGCCTGGAGCTGTCCCATCTGGGCCTTCACCATTTGATGGCGCAGAAAGACCAGGCCGGTGAGGCCCGACACCAGGCCGAAGACGATGGACCCGAGCACGGTGCCCTGCACCAGCAGGCGCCGACGATCCGCCAGCGCCACGGTGATCGGCTCCTGGCCAATCTGGCGGCGGCGCTCCCGCAACAGATCCAGCCCAGGGGCGAAAGCCGCCGGCGGCAGCTCCGAACCACCGGCCCCGAGGGGAGACGACCCCTTGCCGGCAAAGGACAGTCCTTTGAAGGAGGGCCAGGGCAAAGGGGTTCTCACTAGAGCAATCCCCTCTGGGCCGCCAGCCCCTGCAGCAACAACGAGCCATAGGGCTCCCATTGCAGCGGCCGTGCGGTCTCCCCCAGGGCCCCCTCCACCAGCTCCTGGCCGAAAAACTCGGCGGTGATCAACAGCCGCAGGCTGCGCAGGTCAGGCTGTTGACGCTGGTAAAAAACCAGACAGCGCTTCAGTTCAGCAAGGAGATCCTCCCCAGCCATCGGCAAGGAGCGCTCGAACACCGGCAGGCCTCGGTGAAAGAGGTAGAGCTTGCATTCGAAATCCTCCGGCACTAACAGCACCACCAACCGATCGGGCGGAGCCGCCTCCAACTCAGCAGCGAGGGCCGCCAGCAGGCAGCTCTGGGCGGGAGCCAGCCGGTCGAGCTTGGCCCCGGCCAGGGAGAACACCTCGATCCAGCCATCCACCAACTTGCGCGGGGCGGCCACCAGCAACATCTGGGGTGGAGAACCCGGCACGGCCTGGAGATCCAGGTAGGCCTCCTCCAGGCTGAAGGGCAGATTGAGCTCGGGATCGAGGCGCCGCAACTGAGCCTCCGGATCCGCTGGCATCTCGCCATCGTCCCAGACGATCACGCGCCAGTGGGCCGCCTCGTAGGGCAACACGGCTTGCACATAGGCGTCCTGCTGGTTTTCGTTCACCAGCAGATCACCGATCAGATCACCCAGGGGCTCCCGCTCCAGGGGCATGCCCTCCCGGCAGGTGAGCGCGGGCAGGGGGGCCTCCAGGCTCACGGGCAGGGGGGCGTCATCCCTGAACACCTGCCCACGCAGGAAGTTGTCCTGCAGCTCAATCAAAACCTGCTGGGGGAACATCTGGGCCTTGAGCGGCCGCAGACGATCCTGCAGATCCTCCAATAACCCGGAAAACACCTAACACCCGATCCTTTTTTACAACGCTACCGAGTTTTCAGCGCCAGGGCAGCCCCGAGCCAACCGCTTCCGCAAGCGTGCGCAAGCCGTGGCGATCCAGTTGCTGGATCAGTCCCTCCAGGATGCGGGGAACCAGCTCGGGACCCCCATAGATCCAGCCGGTGTACACCTGCACCAGGGAGGCTCCGGCCGTGATCCGCTCCCAGGCAATCGGGGCCGAATCGATGCCGCCCACACCGATCAACGGCAGCGCCGGCCCGGCGGTGGCCCGCAGGCGGCGCAGCACTTCCAGGGCCCGGCCTCGTAACGGCCGGCCACTCAGCCCTCCCGCCTCCTCCGCCAGGGTGCGCCCGGTGGCGGCGAGGCGGCGGTCAGCGAGACCAAGCCGATCCTGGCTGGTGTTGACGGCGATGATGCCGGCCAACCCTTCCTCATAGGCCAGGCGGGCGATCGCATCGATGGCGTCGTCCTCGAGGTCGGGGGCGATCTTGACCAGCAGCGGCGGGCAGGCCGGCAGGCGCCGCAGGCGCTCCACCAGGCGCCGCAACAGGCTCTCCTCCTGCAGATCCCGCAGACCGGGGGTATTGGGGGAGCTGACGTTGACCACGGCGTAGTCGGCCAGGGGGGCCAGCAGCTCCAGCGAGGAGGCGTAGTCGTCGGGGGCCAGGTCCAGGGAGGTGAGCCGCGACTTGCCGAAGTTGAGCCCCAGCACCGCCGGCCGCTGGCCCGGTGGCGGCAGCCGCTGTTGCTCGAGGATCCGCTTCACGCCCCGGGCGCCTTCGTTGTTGAAGCCCATGCGGTTGAGGGCCGCCCGCTCCGCCGCCAGGCGAAACAGGCGCGGTCGGGGATTCCCGGGCTGGGCCTGCCAGGTGATCGTGCCCAGCTCGGCAAAACCGAAGCCGAAGCGATCCCAGAGGCCGGCGGCCACACCGTTCTTGTCGAAGCCGGCTGCCAGGCCCAGGGGATTAGCGAAACGACAGCCGAAGAGGGTCTGCTGCAGGCGTGGATCACGGCGTTGCAGTTCGCCGGCCAGCCCTTCAAGCGTGCCGCTCACCAGCGGCCAGTGCCGCCGCAGGGAGGCCTGGGCCAGCACCAACAGCGTGGCCCGACTGAGCTGCTCAGCGTCGGTACCCTCGTCCTGCAGCAGCAGGGGCCCAACAAAGCGCCGGTAAAGCGCGCCCGTGCGACCGCTGGACTCCACCTGGACTGTGGGGGGGCCTGAACCGCTGGGGTCCGCTGCCGCTGTGAGGTCGTCCTGATCCATCTCCACCCGACTCACTGCCGCAACTCCAATCCTCCCGCGTCCCGTACCAGGCGCCAGCGGCCCTGGCCGAGGGGCACCACCGTCCAGTCCCGCCAGGGCCAGGCCTGCTCGCGGGACTCGAGGCTGCGCAAGGGCAATTCCACCAGTTGGGCCAGTTCCACCAGGGTGAGCGCGAAGCCCCCCGCCGCCAGGCGCTCGGCCAGCTCCAGCCGGCTGAGCAGCTTGCCCAGGGCCTCCGGCGCCAGCTCGCTGGGGGCAGCGACCGCAGCTTCGCTCTCCAGAACCACGGTCCTGGCAGCAGCGGTCCTGGCTGCAGCGGTCATGGCAGCAGCGGTCATGGCAGCAGCGGTCCTGGCGGCTGGGGTACTGGCGGCGGTGGTCTTGGCGCCTGATTTCGTTGCGACTGAGGCCTTCAACACCGGAGTCTTCAAGCCTGAGGCCATCAGCACCGGGGCCTCCTGGGCCGGCAGTGGCAGGGCCGGCTCGGCAGGCCCCTCCAGCGCCAGACGCGGCCGCTGACCGCGGGAAAAGGCCACCGCGATGACATCACAGCGGTCGTTGTCGGGATCACCGCTGTGGCCGCGCACATGCACCAGCGAGAGATCCGGCAGGCGAGCCCGATCCAACCGCTCCCAGAGGTCGCGGTTGAGCACCTGGCCGCCGGAGGCGGTGCGCCAGCCCTTGCGCTTCCAGCCCGCCAGCCACTTCTGCAAGCCGTCGATCAGGTAGCGACTGTCGGTGCGGATCACCAGATCAGGATGCCGCGGCAGATCGCGCAGGTTGTCCAGCAGGGCGAGGGCGGCCGTCAGCTCCATGCGGTTGTTGGTGGTGGCGGGATCGGCACCCCCGAGTTCCCGCTGGGAGCCATCCTCGAAGCGCAGCAAAGCCCCCCAGCCCCCGGGCCCCGGGTTGCCGCTGCAGGCCCCATCACAGGCGGCAGCCACTACGCGCAACGGCTGATCGACCATTGGCCCCCCTTGTCGGCTTCGGTTAAATGGGCCTCCCCTATCCGGGAAGACCCGGGGCCGAGGACGCCTGAACATGAAGCGAACCTACCTGGCCCTGACGGGGCTACTCCTGGCCGGCACCGCCCTTGCGGCGGCCCTGCCGCCCGGCTCCCTGCCTCTGGCCCGGGCCGATGTCCTGTTCGACAGCCGCCCTGTGGAGGCGGCCAACTTCGCGATCCTGGCCCGACCGGTGGGCGATGACGACTGGAACCTGCTGGTGCTGGAGCAACTGCGCCGGCGGCCCACCTGCTGGCAACAGCGCCCCGATGGCCTGGTAGATCCCAGCCTCAACCGCTTCGACTTCACGGGAATCTGCGGCCGCTACCTGGACAGCAACGGCTATTCGCTGCGCATCAATCGCGACGATCTGGCCGGCAGCTGGCGCCTGCGCCTGGTGCAACGGGGCCCCACCCTGTACCTCCAGGCCAGCTCGGTGGCCTCACCCACCGAACTGGTGGTGGGCCGGGCGGAAGTGGCTCGCCGCGATCGCGATGGCTTTGTCGCCCTGCAGCTGGATCCCGGCTGGGAACTGCAACGCCGCAGCTTCGGCAACCAGGCCCTCAGCCACATCTATTTCGCCAACGACACCAGCCTCCCCCAGCTGATCGCCCAGGCGGCCGGCGAATTGCTGAAGCCACCGCCGGCGCCCCCGGCGACAGCAGTGGCGCCACAGCTGGCCCGTCGCTCCCTCCTCAGCCGCAACTGGCGCCAGGGGAGCAACGGCGGCTCTGCCAGCAGCGACGCGCTCACGCCACTGCTGGCAGAGCCCGGTCGCACCATCGCCCTGCAGGTGATTCCCTTCAAGGACTGAGGCGACAGCAGCGACCAGGGGCCAGTTGGATTGCCGGCCGCCTCCCCCTGTCCACCTCCCGAAGCATCCCGTAAGATTCACTCGTGAGGAGTGAGGAACGCCCTTTCAGGGTCGAAACGAGGACAGACTCCTGGAAACGTTCCACTTTTAAGCCCTGCCTTCGGCGGGGCTTTTTTTATGGCTGGCTTGCATGGACGCCCCTCGATCGCCAGACAGCAGGCGCGGGCCCTACCGCTGACGCGGAGATTCCATCCGGAAGCAGGCTGAGACAGCCGCGCATGAATCTCGACTTCCTGGCTCGACCAGATCTTCGGCACAGCCATTGATCTCGAACTCCAGGGAGGCCTGAGATGCAGTCCGGCTGAGATCAACAGGAGACCACTCTGACGTTCGCCTGGAGCGTGGGCGGGCTTTTCGCTCAGAACCGGCTGGAGGCACCACGCACCCTGGGGATCAGCCGCAGGATTGGCGCCAGCTCTGACTCGGTGGGGCAGGCTCACGGGACAGCTGGGCCATCCCGGCGTCCGTGGTCCATGGCCCCGGAGCGCCCCAGCAAAAAGCCGGTCCCAACAGGGACCGGCCAGGGGAGCCCGCCTGGGGGCAGGCTCCGAGCGGGCGACAGGTTGGGCCGGAGCCCAACCTGGTGATCACTTGATCGTGACTTTGCCGCCGACTTCTTCGAGTGTTTTCTGCAGAGCTTCGGCCTCGGACTTGGCAATGCCTTCCTTGACCGCCTTGGGGGCGGCTTCGACCAGGGCCTTGGCTTCGCCCAGACCGAGGCCGGTGGCCTCGCGGACGGCCTTGAGCACCTTGATCTTGGCGGCGGGGTCGAAGCTCTCGAGAATGACGTCGAATTCGGTCTGCTCTTCCACCGCCTCAACGGCGGCAGGAGCGGCGGCCATCACCACGCCGGCGGAAGCCGCAGCGGAAACGCCGAAAGCCTCTTCAATCTGCTTGACGAGCTCGGAAGCTTCCAGCAGGGAAAGAGTCTTCAGCTGCTCGAGAATGGTGTCAGTGGTAGCGGACATGGTTGTGAATCAGCAACAGATCGGGTGGTTGGACGGTCGGGATGACAGTCGGAGGAGCGGCTCAGCCTTCGCCGGATTCGGCGTGCTGCTTGAGCGCCCTGGCAAGGCCGGAAGGAACTTCGTTGATGCCCACAGCCAGCTGGGTGGCCACGGCATTGATCGCACCGGCGATCTGGGCCATGAGCACCTCCTTGGAGGGCAGGTCCCCGATGGCCTGGATGTCGGTCTGGGAGAGGAGTTTGCCTTCGAAAAGGCCCCCCTTCATTTCCGACTTCTTGGTGTCCTTCTGGAAGGACTGCACGGCCTTCACCGCACCGCCCACATCCCCTTTGACAAGGATGAACGCGTTGGTGCCGGTGAGCAGGGAATCGAGTTCCGACCAGGTGCTGTCGCCATCAATGGCCCGGCGCATCAAGGTGTTCTTGGTCACCTTGCAGACGCCGTTGGCGGCCCGGAGACGGATCCGAAGATCGGTCATCTCCTTGATGGACAGACCCTTGTAATCAAGGACCAGCGCCATTTCGGCTTCACCGAGGAGCCCTTTGAGCTCTTCGACGATCTGTTGCTTGTTCTCCAGCGTGCGGCCCATGGGAGGGGGGTCACCCCCTCCCGGGCCAAAACCTGTCGCGTGCACCTCGGCAGGACTTACACCGCTGGAGCGACGGAATGGATCCGGCGCCGATTCAGAGATGACCTGCTGTCTTGGGTAGGGCGCGAGCCCATCTGGCCGAAGCCAGATCAGATATCCTACATCACGCCCTGCTGAAGCAAGCCGTGACTGAGCAAGCCGAGGCGGAGCAGGAAGCCGCCTGTGAGCCGGTGGGGTGCGGCCAGCCCACCGGCTCCCCTGTCAGCTCGCTGGAGCTGGCGGCCTGCTCCGATCAGCCTCACCTGGCTCGCTGACCACATCACGGCGCTGGGGGCGCGGAATGCCCCATCGCCCGCCTGACCGACACAACAAAGCCCCCGCTGCTGCGGGGGCTGGCTGACCCAAACTGGACCCCGGGCCGCAAGTCGGCTCAGGGCGGCTCAGACCACAGGATCAACCGTCCTGCTTGATGTCCTGCAGGGCGGTGAAGTCCACCTGAACGGAGGGCCCCATGGTGGAGGTGACATACAGGCTCCTCCAATAGCGGCCTTTGGCGCCGCTGGGCTTCTGGCGATCGATGGTTTCCTGCAGGGCCTTGAGGTTGTCGAGCAGCTTGGCCGCATCGAAGCTGGCCTTACCGAAGCGCACGTGCACAATGCCGGCGCGGTCGGCCCGGAACTCGAGCTTGCCCGCCTTGAACTCGTTGATGGCACCAGCCAGGTCGGTGGTGACGGTGCCGGCCTTGGGGTTGGGCATCAGGCCGCGGGGACCGAGCACCCGGCCGAGCTTGGCCACCTTCGGCATCATGTCCGGGGTGGCGATCAGCAGGTCGAAATCCATCGCCCCACCAGCGATCTGATCCACCAGCTCCTCATCACCGGCCAGGTCGGCGCCGGCGGCCTTGGCCTCGGCCACCTTCTCGCCCCGGGCGATCACGGCGATGCGGATGGTCTGGCCGGTGCCGTGGGGCAGGGCCACGGTGGTGCGCAGCTGCTGGTCGGTGTACTTGGGATCGATGCCGAGGCGCACGTGGGCCTCCATCGTTTCATCGAAACGGGCATTGGCGTTGGCCTTGATCAGCTCGATCGCCTCGGTGGGCTCGTAGCTGCGGTCTTCGACCTTGGCGGCAATCGCCGTGTAGCGCTTGGAAATTCTGGGCATGGCGGGAATGGGGTACAGGCGACCGGATGGTCTCCCCCGATGGGGTGAATCAGGTGGAAGCGGAACCATCACGGAACCCGTGGGCGCCGTGGTGGGGATGGAGCAGAGCGACCTGGTGGCGCAGCTCAGTCGTTGACGGCGACGCCCATGTTGCGGGCGGTGCCTTCAATGATGCGCATGGCCGACTCGACGCTGCTGCAGTTGAGATCAGGCAGCTTGGTCTTGGCGATCTCCTCGAGCTGGGCCCGACTGATCGCACCGACCGATCCCTTGGCGGAGGTGGCGGCACCCTTATCGATGCCGGCCGCCTTGGAGATCAGCACCGAGGCGGGCGGTGTCTTGGTGATGAAGGTGAAGCTGCGGTCTTCAAAGACCGAGATCTCCACCGGAATCACATAGCCGGCCTTGTCCTGGGTGCGGGCGTTGTATTCCTTACAGAACGCCATGATGTTGACCCCGTGCTGGCCGAGGGCAGGACCCACCGGCGGCGCGGGGTTGGCTTTGCCGGCATTGAGGGCCAGCTTGATCACGGCTACGACTTTCTTGGCCATCGGCTGGGCTGAGAAGACGCACACCCTTGCGGAGGTGCGGGACGGGAAAGCTCCGGCTAAGGAGCGTGGACGGATTTCCCTGAGGGGGGAACAGGCGACCGTACACCCCGGCGGGATGGACGGTGGACGCTGCGTCCTGAGGGGAGCCTGCGGATCACCCCGCCCGAGGGGAGGTGTGGGCTGGTGAAGATCCCGGGGGTCTGCACCACAAGGGCCGTCCTCCGCAGGGAGACGGCCGCAGCAACGCCGATCAGTTCTGTTTGCTGATCTGGGAGAACTCGAGCTCCACCGGGGTTTCCCGGCCGAAGATCGACAGCAGGGCCTTGAGCTTGCTGCGCTCGCCGGACACTTCGATCACCTCGCCCTGGAAGTCCTTGAACGGACCAGCCGTGACCAGGATCTGATCGCCTTCGGCCAGGTCGACCTTGACCACAGGCTTTTTCTCAGCGGCCCGCTTGAAGATGCGACCCACCTCATCGCGACTCAGGGGCCGGGGCTTGATGTGGCCGCGGGCCTTGCCGGTGGCCCGACGATCCTCCGCCCCGACGAAGTTGATGACGTTGGGAGTACTGCGCACGGCCATCATCGTGTCCTCATCGAGGACCATCCGCACCAACACGTATCCCGGGAACACCTTCTCCTCGATCGACTGGCGGCTGCCATCCTTTTTGAGCTTCATCCCCGGGGTCTGGGGGATTTCAATCTCGAGGATGCGGCTGTCAACGCCAAGGGTGACGGCCCGCTGCTCCAGGGTGGCCTTCACCTTCTTCTCACAGCTGGAGGCCACCTGCACCGCATACCAGCGGGCCACCTGGGGCTTCTCCTGCGCCGCAGGGGGCTCGGCCGCGCCTGCATCGAGCACAGGGGCTGGGTCCAAGGCCTCGGCAGGGGGCAGCTCCAGGCCCTCCTGAACATCCAGATCGCTTTCAGGCACGGCACTCACGGAAGGAAACATCAACTGAACACCTGCAGGGAGACCCAGCGGTAGAAGCGATCGAGAGCGGCGATCGCCGCCGCCGACAGCCCCACCATCAAAATCACAGCAATCGACTCACTGAAGAGCTGCTGACGGCTGGGCCAGACCACCTTGCGCAACTCGGCGAGGATGGCCGCAATGAAGCCACCAACCACCGGCGCCTCAGGCGCGGACTCCGGCTCGGCGACGGCACTCTCGCTGACAGGACCGGTGACACCGGTGATGCCGGCACGTTCGGCGTCGCTCTGGGTGGATCCGGAAGGGGTGATCTGGGCCACGGTTGAGGTGCCACTGCGAAGTGGCAAAGCCACGGAGGGGAGTTCCGTCGAGGCCCTCAGGCTTCGACAAACGATCACCCTACCGGACGTGCCTGCGGCTCACCCTCCAGGACAGCGCCAGGTACGGGGCTGGCGCTGTCCTGGAGACGACGGAACAACCCCGCAGCAGACCTGACCAGGGCTCTGCCGGCCGTAGAGAGCGCCGCTGAACACAGGCTTGCCGGGCGGCGAAGGGACGCGCAACCAGGACCGAGACAGGGTTTTCAGCCTTCTCCTAGAAGGGCAGGAAGCTGAGCTCGCCCCCTGCCGCCTCAGCCGCCGTCACCCGCACGCCGCGGGCGCCGCTGAAGTGGTCCGCCAGCAGTTCGGTGGCCAGGGGGTTCTCGATGCGCCGGCGCAGCACCCGCCGCAGTGGCCGCGCCCCGTACTCGGGCTCGTAGCCCTGCTCCGCCAGGGCCGAAACCACCGCTTCCTCCACCACGAACTCCAGCTGCTGTTCACGCAGCAGGGTGGCCAGTTCGGCCAGCTGCAGCCGCACAATGCGCTGCAGTTCGGCGGGCCCCAGGGGCCGGAAGCGAATCACCTCATCGATGCGATTGAGGAACTCGGGCCGGAACTGGCGTGAGAGGGCCTGCTCCACCGCCTGCTCCAACTCGGCCTCCTCAAGGCTGCCGCGGGCCCGATCGAGGATGGCGCGGCTGGCCAGATTGCTGGTCATGATCACCACCGTGTGGCGGAAATCGACGGTGCGGCCCTGGGAATCGGTGAGGCGGCCGTCATCGAGCACCTGCAGCAGCAGGTTGAACACCTCGGGATGGGCCTTCTCCACCTCATCGAGCAGCAGCACCGCATAGGGCCGGCGCCGCACCGCCTCGGTGAGCTGGCCGCCTTCCTCGTAGCCCACGTAGCCCGGCGGCGCCCCCACCAGCCGCGCCACGGCATTGCGCTCCATGAACTCGCTCATGTCCAGGCGCACCAGGGCCTCCTCCTCATCGAACAGGGCCGCCGCCAGCGCCTTGGCCAGCTCGGTCTTGCCGACGCCAGTGGGCCCCAGGAACAGGAACGAGCCCACGGGCCGGGTGGGAGCCTGCATGCCGGCCCGGGCCCGGCGGATCGCCGCCGCAACCGCCGCCACCGCCTCAGGCTGGCCGATCACCCGCTCCCCCAGGCGCAGCTCCAGATCGAGCAGCTTCTGCCGCTCGCCGGCCAGCAGCCGCTGCACCGGGATGCCGGTCCAGCGGGCCACCACATCGGCAATGTCACCCTCCTCCACCTGCTCGCGCAGCATCGGCTCCGCCTCCATCAGGGCCTCCAGCTCCAGACGCCGCTGCTGCAACCCATGCAGCTGGTCGTATTCGAGCCGGGCCGCCTCCTCGAGATCAGCATCGCGCTCGGCCTCGGCGATGGCATGGCGCAGGTCTTCGTCCTGCTGCAACAGCTCCCGCAGCTCGGCCAGCCGCTCCCGCTCCCCGGCCCAGCGCGCCTGCAGCCCCTCCAGCTCCTCGTGGGCCAGACGGCGCTGCTCCTGCAGCTGCAGCCGCTCCGCCACCGGGGCCGTCTCGGCCGCCAGCAAGGCCAGCTCGACGCGCCGCAAGGTCGCCTCGGCGGCCTCCACCAGCTGGGGCTTGGAGGTGACCTCCATCTTCAGCTGGGCCGCCGCCTCATCGACCAGGTCGATCGCCGAATCCGGCAGGCAGCGATCGACGATGTAGCGGGCCGCCAGCCGGGCTGCCGCCGTCAGGGCGCCATCGGTGATCGTGACGCCGTGGTGCAACTCGTAGCGCTCCTTCAGGCCCCGCAGGATCTGCACGCAGGTGTCCTGGTCGGGCTCGCGGATCAGCACCTGCTGGAAGCGGCGCTCCAGGGCCGGATCCTTTTCAATGCTGCGGCGGTAATCCTCGGGAGTGGTGGCGCCGATGCAGCGCAGATCGCCCCGGGCCAGGGCCGGCTTGAGAATGCTGGCGGCATCGGGTCCGGAGCGCTCGCCCGCCACCACGTTGTGCAGTTCATCGATGAACAGCACCACCCCACCGCGCTGACCAGGCGCATCGCCACCACTGCCATCGGCCTGGCGCACCTCCTCGAGCACACCCCGCAGCCGTTCCTCGAACTGGCCGCGAAACTTGGCGCCGGCGATCAGGGCACCGAGGTCGAGGGCCACCAGCCGCAGGCCCCGCAGGGCATCGGGCACCTCGCCAGCAACGATGCGCTGGGCCAGCGATTCGGCCACGGCCGTCTTGCCGACGCCGGGCTCGCCGATCAGCACCGGATTGTTCTTGCTGCGGCGCGACAGCACCTGGATCAGGCGTCGGATTTCTGTATCGCGGCCAACCACCGGATCGAGGCTGCCGTCGCGGGCAGCGGCGGTGAGATCACGGCCGAAGCGCTCCAGCGCCGAGCGCTCACCCCCCGCCTCAGCCCCGTCCTCCCGTTCCAGGCGCAGCCCGGGCTCGGCGGCCGGCCCAGCGGCACGCTGCCGATCCGCGCCCAGCGCTGGCCCTGCCCCCCCAGCCAGCTCGATGGGACGCTGACCCGCCCCAGACCCTGGGGCACCGGGAAGCACGGGCCTGCCCCCCCCGGCACCGGCAGATACCGACCGGGCCGGGGCCACCGGCAAGCCCCCAGGAGCCGCCGCCACCGGTGCGGAACGCCACTGGCGCAGCAGCAGATCCTCGCTGAGGCCCTCCTCCGCCAGCAACCGGGCCGCAATACGGCGATCGGCGAGCAACGCCAGCAACAGGTGCGGCACATCCAGCAACCGTGAGCCCCAGGCGGCGCGGCGGCGATCGGCGGCCTCCAGCAGATCCTCCAGCGCATCGCCGATGTAAAGGGTGCTGCCCAACCCCTCGGGCTGCTCCGCGCAGAAGCCCTCGAGCCGATCCAGCAAGCGATCGCCATCGAGCGGCAGTGGCTCGATCCAGCTGGCATAGCGAGCGTCCCGCAGCAGGGTGAGCAGCAGATGCTCCACATCCATGGCCCCATGGCGCCAGCGCCGGGCCAGGTCCTGGCTGGCGAGCAGCAGCTCCCAGGCCTGATCGCTGAAGCGATCCGGATCCGTGGTGAGGCTGACCGTGGAGCTGGAGGTCACGCGGAAACAGGCAGTGGGGCATGGAGTCAGGCCGGACTCAGGCCGCAGCCGCGGCCGAACCCGTGGGGGCAGCGGCATCGCCTCGGGAGGATCGTTCGATCAGCTCGATGCGATAGCCGTCGGGATCCTCCACAAAGGCAATCATCGAGGAGCCGCCCTTGACCGGACCGGGTTCGCGCACCACCTTGCCGCCCTTGGAGCGGATCGTCTCGCAGGTAGCGACGATGTCCTCACAGCTCACGGCCAGATGGCCGAAGGCCGTGCCCAGCTCGTAGTGATCAGTGTCCCAGTTGTGGGTGAGCTCCAGCACCGCCGTGTCGCTCTCATCGCCGTAACCCACAAAGGCCAGGGTGTAGCGGTACTGGGTGTTGTCGCCACGGCGCAACAGCCGCATCCCCAGCAGCTCGGTGTAGAAGGCAATCGAACGCTCCAGATCGCCGACGCGCAGCATGGTGTGCAGGAATCTCATGGTCATCTCGGGCTCAGGCGCAGGTTGGGGGAGGGGAGCCGGAATGGCAAAGGGCCGGCCCCACCAAGGGATCGTTCGCCATTCTGGCCAGCCGCAGCGGCGGGCGAATGCAGCCGAGCCGCCAGCGGCGCCAACCAGGAGCGCGGGGCCCATCGATCCCCGAACGGCAATCGGGGATATTTCCGCTGTCCAGGCGAGATCAGCCTGAGACCAACTTGGGCATGGGCCTGGAGCCTGTGCAGACGTTTCGATCAGAACGGATGACGCACAACACGCTCCCAGCCCCGCTCCGGGCCAGAAGCCCACGGGTCTCAATTGTCTCAACCACGGGTCCCAGGCCGGGGCTGGGCCTCGGCCGATCCAGGGCCAGGCGACGGATCGCACGGGAAAAGCATGCCGGCAGCGACCCCTGGTGATCCCCGCAGCCTGGCGGTCCGCGCTGGAGTGCAACGCCATAGACCCAGGATCGCGTCTTGGTCGGCAGCGCAACAGGCGCCAAGACACCAGAGTGGTGCCAACGGGCACAATAAGCTGGACCGGGGCGACCCATAGGATCGCGCGAACTGACACCTGTTGTTTCCGTGCTCGATTCCCTCGACCTCGTGATCGATTCGATCGTTGCCCGAGAGGTGCTCGATTCCCGCGGAACCCCCACCGTGGAAGCGGAAGTGTGGCTCGAAGGCGGCGCCAGCGGCCGGGCGATCGTGCCCAGCGGCGCCAGCACCGGCGCCCATGAGGCCCACGAACTGCGCGATGGCGGCAAGCGCTATTTCGGCAAAGGGGTGAGCAAGGCGGTGGAGAACATCGAAGAGCGCATCGCGCCGGCTCTCTGCGGCCTCAGCTCCCTGGACCAGGCCACCGTGGATGCGGCCATGAACGAACTGGACGGCAGCGATAACAAATCAGCCCTGGGGGCCAACGCCATCCTGGCCGTGAGCCTGGCCAACGCCCATGCCGCCGCCAAGGCCCTGGGCCTGCCCCTCTACCGCTATCTGGGTGGCCCGATGGCCAGCCTGCTGCCGGTACCGCTGATGAATGTGATCAACGGTGGCGCCCATGCCTCGAACAGCCTGGACTTCCAGGAATTCATGATCGTGCCGCACGGCGCCGGCAGTTTCCGCGAAGCGCTGCGCATGGGTGCGGAGGTGTTCCACACCCTCAAGGCGCTGCTGCAAGAGCGGGGTATGTCCACCGCGGTGGGTGATGAGGGCGGCTTCGCGCCCGACCTGGGCAATGACCAGGCCGGCGACATCCTGGTGCAGGCGATCGAGAAGGCCGGCTACCGCCCCGGCGACCAGATCTCCCTGGCCCTGGATGTAGCCAGCACCGAGTTCTACAAGGATGGCCGCTATGCCTTCGGCGGCGGCAGTTACAGCAGCGCCGAGATGGTGGATCAGCTGGCGGCCCTGGTGAGCCGCTACCCGATCGTCTCGATCGAGGACGGCCTGGCCGAGGACGACTGGGAGGGCTGGGACCTGCTGACCCAGAAGCTGGGTGCCAGCGTGCAGCTGGTGGGCGACGATCTGTTCGTCACCAACACCACGCGCCTGCAGCAGGGCATCGAGCGGGGTGTGGCCAACTCGATCCTGATCAAGGTGAATCAGATCGGCTCGCTCACCGAAACCCTGCAGGCGATCGATCTGGCCGGCCGCGCCGGTTATACCAGCGTGATCAGCCATCGCTCCGGCGAAACCGAGGACACCACCATCGCCGACCTGGCCGTGGCCACCAGGGCCGGCCAGATCAAGACCGGCTCCCTCAGCCGCAGCGATCGGGTGGCCAAGTACAACCAGCTGCTGCGCATCGAAGATGAACTGGGCAGCCAGGCCATCTATGCCGGCGTGGAAGATCGGGGTCCGCGCGGCAAAGGCTGAGCAGCGCCTGGTAAGGGCCCTGACCAGATGCAGGAGTTCGCCCAAACCATGGACGTCGATCCCAGCCAGGCCGGCAGCTGAGCCGACTCCTGATCACGCCAGGCCTTCAACCCCTGATCGGAGGTGGGCGCTCCCAAGACCTGCACAAAAACTCTGCCATTGGGAAGCCTGCCGGATCGGCAAGCTTCCCCAGAGCTCGATCTGCTGCAGCCCCTGGGCCACCGGCAGACCGGAGAGTAGGAATTCCCGCCAATCCAGCAAAAAAAGCAGGCCCAGCAGGCTGCGATTCATCAGCGGTTGCCGCGGGTGGCTATAGGGAATCACCGTCCATTGACAGCTGAGAGTCTCCACATCCACAAGGCTGGCCAGCCGACGGGGGAAGGCCAGGGCGTAGCCGGGCGACGCCTCCAATGCCTGCTCAATCCAAGACCGGCTGGGCCAATCAGCCTCAGCGACACAGATCACCACCCGCAAGGGGATATGGCAGATCTGCTCCGGCGGCAACAAGCGATCCACCAATGTGGCGCCCCAGCGGGGGTTCAGGGTCTGGATCGCATTGAGTTCAATCAACATGGTGCCTCCCAGCTGCAGAGGCCTGGTGATATCGGTACTGATGATATCCACGCCAACATTCGAGATTCCCAGTGTTTCCGCAATCGCCACAGCCATCTGGACCAGACTGGGATGGACGCGATCCAGCCACTCACTGTAAACCCAATTCGAACGATTCTCCAGATCAGCACTAAGCACCACCCTCGTGCCAACCGGCAAGACGCCCTCAGGGACAAAGCCCTGACTCGCAATTAGCCCCAAGACAGCATCATTCAATTCAACAGGCCTTGAAATATATTCTTCAGCTCCATCAAGCAGTCGCAGGCTATTAGCCTGATCCAACAATTGAGCCACCGTTCCACTCCCATCCCCAATCAAGAATGGCGGCTCAAGCCGCAAGACTCGCACCAGCTGGCTGGCGATCACAACCATCCGATGGTAGGCACCCTCAACGTGCTGCTCCACCAAAAGCTCGGAATCCGTGTGCGCCTTTGCCCGCAGCAAAGCCTGCTGGAGCCCCTCCAAATTCGTGATGCCAATGGTGACTCCTCGCCCCTGCTCAGCATCACAAGGCTTGACGACGCAGGGATAGCCAATGCTCTTGACAGTGGACTGAATAAGAACCTGACTTGATGACAATGGAAGCCGACACTGGCGTGGAACCGGGAAACCCAGCCTAGAAAGGACTTGATTAGTATAAGCTTTCTGCCGACAGATATGAGCAGCAAAAAAAGAATCAGAATCGCAGGCAGTTGAACAAACCAAACGAGAGAAATGTCCCGTACCAAGCTGCAGAATCGGCCACTCAGTCACTCCCGCAGCCAACTGCCATACCGCCAAGTCTCGCTGATGGGCATAACTGACCACGGCATTGGTCAGGGCGTGACGGCTCAGATAGCCGGCCAGGCGAGCAAGCTTCTGCACTTCGGCAGCCAAATGAGCCCGGATCAACGCAGAGGCGTCGTCACGAATCTCCAGCGTCCAAACCAATATCCGCACCGCCAACTGCAGAGAGGTGCCCACCAGATCATGGTGAGGCCCTCGCAACAGGTGGCTTTCAATATCGGGCCGAAAAGCAGAAGGAACAACACAAGAGTCCAGCTGGACGGGAGCGATCAACCGCTCGGTTAGCTGTGCACATAACAGGGAAAGGCTCACCTCATATCCACCCTCACCATTGGCGATAGCAGGCTCAAACTTCGCAAGATCCAGCTCTGGGAAGAGCTCGTCCAGTCGCTTGACGAGCCCTGAACAAGGCAGCAAAGGCAAGGCGATGCCAGCGGGACCCTGCACCACAAGATCAACTAACCAGCCAGGCCCCATACCTGAAAGCGAAGGCCCATGAAGCTCGCGCACCTGGCGATAAGCCCAGGTGCATAAAGGCAATACCACCAGATCAAAAGCACAGGAACAAGTCGTTCATGCCGAAAGCAGTCTCGTTCACCAACGCAAACGCCACTTCGGCACTTCATAAACCTCCAATCTCTCCAGCCAAGCTCCTAGCCTACTGACCGGGTCACCCCGACCTTGAGGGCGGAGTTAGCAACGCTGGCACATGTCCTGAGCCTCAGCGCAAGATCACGCAATCCACTCAGAATGCAGACGAATACTCTCAACCAAGAAAATGCACATTGCGAGAGTGCAATGTGCCTTAAATCCTGACAATCAAGAATTCAGAGCCAAGAATATTCCGCCCAGATTCACTGACCCTACAACAGGCTCGGGCCATTCCAGGCGATGCTCACCTGGTCCTCGATTTTTGCGCCAAGCTCTTCAAGGCTAAGCAGGCAGGAACCAGAGACCTCCTCAACGGCGTGCAGAGCAGGAATCGGGACGAAGCTGGCAAAATCAGGGCCGCCGGCTTGCTTTACTACCGGAGAGAGTACAGCTTGCATTTCTAAAACCAGCACAAAACAAATCTATTTGAAACCGAAAACCAAGATTTGTCAACAGACTTTTTGCAGATGTTTAACGGCCAGGTCAATGCCTTGGAGAGCGGCCGCGTAGGTGGTGGCCGGCAGAATCGCCCCGGCGGCAGGCGGCTGGCACAGCAGGGCGGCAACCTGCTCGGGATCGAAACGATGGGGAGGGACGGCCCAGCCCAGGCCCTGCTCCAGCGCCAGCCGAGCATTGAGGAACTGGTCATTGCCGAAAGGTTCGATCACCAGCTGACATCCACCATCATTGGCGGCGGCCAAAGTTCCCATCCCGCCATGGATGAAGGCCATACACAGCGCTGGAGGGATCCAACTCGCGGAAGGCCCAACCCTTCACCAGGATCAAGGATTGGCCCAGCAGTTCAGCCACCCGCAGATGATTCTCCAGCACCAGAACTGGATCCACCAGCGGTTGACTGCTGAAAGCCAGCCCAAGCGGCGTCCGGTGGTAGTCAGTATTGCCAAAGAGGATCTTCGAAGCACCAGAAACCGGTTCGGATCCAGTCGAGCTGGGGATAGTCGGCAGGCACGAATTTCTCAGGCACCGCGTGGAGGCGCAGCAACGGCGGTAGATCGTCGCGGTCGTCGCGGCTGCCCAGCAGCTGCTGCCGCAACGCTGCATCCAGCTGATCCAGCCCCACCGCCCAGGGATGGGGCTCCCTGCGGGAAGCCTTCAGGCGCTCGTAATCAATCATGGAACCGCTGTTGAGCCCCACCTCCACCCAGCGGCAGCCGCTCACCCGGGCGACCAGAGACAGCAGCGGCAGGTTGCGGGTACCGATCAGCACGTCCTCCGACCTGAGAAGCGCCAGCAGAGAGAGGATCTGGGCCGTGATGCGCTGGCGATATAGCGCTCATTCCAGACCACCAGCTCAGGCGGCTGCAGCCAATGATCCCAATGGGATGGTCTGGTGGCGGCCTCCCCCGGTCCCACCTTCTCCCCAAAGGGGATCACCTTGAGCGCAGCCCGACTGGCCAGCGCCTGCATGGCGGGATTACAGGCAAGCCGCACATCAAAGCCTTGGCGCTGCAGGGCACAACCAAGGCCCATCAGGGGCAGATGATCGCCGAGAGGGCATGGGGTGGCCGGCAGCGCGGTCATCGGCGGCAGGCCCGGGCCATCGAGATCGGCCTGGACACCGCCAAGACGACGGCGCTGGCACTGGCGGCCAAGAACCGCTCAGCAGCGATCCAGGGGAGACCAGGCCTGGAGCCGCGACAACAACGTGGGAGCGCCTGGGGGATCCAGGCTTCAGGGAGCTGGTCTGTCCAGACGGCTCAGGAGCCGGTTGCCTATCAACCGTTCCGAGCGCAAGACCCAACTCGCTCCGTGCCAATCGCCAACACCGTCTCAGGCGTACCTGCCCCCCAGCCTCACTTCAGACACGCCTGGAGCGCGCGGGTGTTTGCAGCACGTAAGAGTGGGTCGAACCAACAGGCCATTGACCGGTTCACTGCCTTCGCCTTTCGATTCCGGCCTGAACGCCTGAGCAACGCTGCAGATCCGGCGGAATCGCCTCAGCCCTGGCCAGTTGCTGAATCAAGAGAGCTGACGTCGTGCCGCGGTGCTCAGACGCGCAACTCAGCCCTGGGGGAGACCCGCAAACCAGGCCGCGACGAACCGGCCCTCGATCACTCCCCCTTGATCCCCGGCATCTGATCCAGGCGACCATCGCGCTTGAGGCGGCCCTGGGACTTCATCCAGCCCAGTCCCACCGGCAGAGCCAGCAGCAGGGGCACGGCGGTGAGGGCCGGACGATTGCTGGCCGCCAGCAGGGAGGCGGCCACCGCCAGGCCCCCCAGCAGAAAGGATTGGCCAGCCGCCTGCTGGGCCAGGGCCAGGCGCCGCAGCAGGCGATCGGTTTCCCCCGCGCGGATCTGCACCTGCAGATCCCCCTGCTCTATGCGCGCCAGGCTTTCATCCAACCGGCGCGGAATCCCCAGGGCGCGGCTGCCCACCTCGGCCGCCTGGCGCGAAATTTCATTGAACAGATCGTTGGGGCCGTTACCGCTGGCGGTCATAAGGGGCAGCAGGTAAGGGCGGGCGATCGCCATCAGGCTAAAGCCGGGATCAAGGCTGCGGCCCACCCCTTCAAAAGTGGAGAGCGCCCGCATCACAAAAATCAGCTCGGGCGGCAGCCGAAAGGGCTGGCCGTACACCAAGTCGTAAAGATCAGACGAGAGCTTGCCCAACACATTGGCGCTGAACGGGGGGGTGAGGGCCTCATTGAGCATCAGCCGCACCAGGCGGCGCACCGGGCCGGTTTCAATGTCGGTGGCGATCACACCGGCCTGCTGCAACTCTTCCACCAGCGCAGCGGCATCCCGGCTGGCCGCCGCCCGCACCATGCGACCGATGCGGCTGCGCAGGCGCTCGGAAATCTGCCCCATCATGCCGAAGTCGTAATAGATGAGGGCCCCATCGGCGGCCACGGCGAGATTGCCGGGATGGGGATCGGCGTGGAAGAAGCCGAAACGCACCAACTGCTGCAGATAACTGGCAGCGCCCTTTTCAGCCACCGCCGAGGGATTGATTCCCGCCGCCAGCAGGGCCGCCCGATCGGTGATCTTGATGCCCGGGAGGTAGTCGAGGCACAGCACCCGCCGGGAGCTGAGCTCCCAGATCACGGCCGGAATGCGGATGCCGTTGTCGTCGAGAAACTGCTGGCGGAAGCGGGCGGCATGTTCGGCTTCCAGGCGGAAATCCAGCTCCCGCAGCAACACCCTGCGGCACTCCTTGGCGATGCCCACCCAGTCGCGGCCCTGGCCCCAGCGGGGATGGCGCTGAATCGCCGCCGCCACCTGCTGCAGCACCTCCAGATCCAGGCGGAACAGGCGCTCTAGGCCAGGGCGCTGCACCTTGAACACCACCTGGCGGCCGCTGCGCAAGCTGGCGCGATGCACCTGGGCCAGGCTGGCCGAACCCAGGGGCAGGGCTTCGAGATCGATGATCTCAGCGCAACGATCGCCGAGCTCAGCCTCCAGGATCGCCTGCACCACGGCGAAGGGGAAGGCTGGCACCTGGTCCTGCAGATGGGCCAGCTCCTCGACCACATCGGCCGGCAACACATCGGGCCGGGCCGAGAGCAACTGGCCCAGCTTGATGAAGGCCGAACCCAGCGCCAGGAATTCAGCCGTCAGCCAACGGGCGGTGCGGCGCTGACGCTCAGCGCGCTTTTCTGAGCTGTAGCCACCGGCATAACTCCAGCGGCGGCCATCCCACCACAGCCCCAGCATCAGCCGCAGGGCCAGCCGCCAGATCCGCAGAGACCGACTCAGACGCACCAACCAGGAGGACGAGGCGATCAAGAGACGGGACGCTCCAGCCGGCGAGCCAGATCGGCCACCTGGGCACGCAGGGCATCGATCTGCTCCTGGGGGTCGGTGCTGACGGTGCGCGCCGCAGAACGGCTCCAGGACACGGGCACCGCAGCCTCCTCAGCGCTGGCCTCGCCGCGCTCCAGCCGTTCAGCCTCCAGCTCCACCTCTTCCCAGAACAGCTGCCACTCCTGCTGCAGCCGAGCCGGAGCGTCCTGGGCCAGTACCGCCAGACCGGCGGCGGTGTCCACCAGTCCACTGCCCACCCGAGCGGCCAGTCGGCCGAGAGCGGCCTGGAGCAGGGACTGGGGCGCGCTCATCGGCTGGCCGGAAGATTCAGAGAACTGTGCCAGATCTAGGGAGTTGTCGGCGGACTGGCGGCTGGGGCCTCGGCCGTGGGGGCCGCCGGTGCGGGCGCGGCGGGCGGAAGCGGCGGCGTGATCAGCGGCGACGGAACGGGCACGGACTCCTGGGCAGGCGCAGGCGCGGGCGACGCGACGGAGTCCTGGTTGTCCGCTGGCGAGGCGTCGAGCTGCTGAAAATCCGCCTCATTCTGCTGCTGCTGTGCCTGCTCGCGGTCCGCCATCTCCGCCTGGCGCTTGCCCAGTTCGGCCGCATCGCGCTGCTGCTGGCGCTCCAGTTCCAGCAGATCAAGATCGCCGCGGATCTGGTCCTGACGATCGCCGTACTGCTTCCTGAGGCTGTCGAGCTCGGTGCCGGGGAAGGACTGGACGCCGAAGCGCTGCATGTCCCGCCAGACACCCACCACCGACAGATCGAGCAGCCTCATGGTGAGGCCATAGCCCAGGCCGAAACAGAGGCCGAGGCCCAGCGCTCGGCGCCAACTCCAGGGCCTCCGGCCTGGCAGCCGGCGGCGCTGCTGGGGCTGGATGGTGCTGGCGGACGGGGACTGGGGCATTAGGGCGGTAAGCGATTTGGCAGCCGATCTCGTACTGCCATTGTCTCCCTTGGGAGGCGCTGGCGGCCCCCATTGCGCGTCCGCTCCCTGGCAAGGCGAGGGGGGATCAAGAGGAAAGTCGGTGACATTCAGCCGAGATGACGGCCATGAGGGAGATCGCACTGGCGAGCTGGGCTTTTCTTCAACCGTTTGGCTTGAGGACAGCCGACGACGCTCCAGGTAGGCGCCGGGAACGATTCAGCGATCGAGCGAGCCTCACGGGAACGACAACGCCAGAGACTCGATGAATTGGAATCGCCATTTGCGCCTATCACTCATCGCAACAATCTGCGATTGCCCAATCCTGAGCCCGCCAAATCCAATTACCACCGGTTGACAACTTTTGCGCCTTGATTACCATGGGCAGAAATCCTAAAGAAGCCATTCATGGCCATTCTGGCCCTTGCTTTTACTCTGGTGTTTCCTTAATTCTCCCCTAAAGTGGCTTGCTCGCCTAATCAGCACGAAGGGCCTCTCGCCCCATCCACCAAAGCCAACACCTCCCAGGATTCCAGCGGGACAACACAAGCGGCGACCACCGCCACTACCACCGCCACTTCCGCCGTTTGCATGACCCAAGCGAGAAGAAGGCGATGGCCCCAAAAGAACACTATCCTCGGGAAGGACAACGTTACAACCGACCCCTATCTATCTGACCATTAAATTCATTATACCGATCATAACGGACTAAATACGGATCGTAGAATTACGATCGCCGAAGTCAACGAAAGCATTCTACACGCTTACTGCCATCTTAGCCACGCCAGAAGAAGCTTCTACATCTCCAGCACCTCTCGATGGACAAACTTCTCCACCGGTAAGATCATTGAAGACATTATCCAGGACTTCCAGATAGGGAGAAAGAAGCCTGCCCATGGATTACTGCACAAAATGACCGAAGATCTTTTCCTATCATAGCAATCTTGCCCTACCTTGACAAGGGCAACAAAAGGCCGATGATCGACGAGAGAAATGTGATCATTGACACCCATAGGACCCTTTACCCAGGCCCCGGATTGAGCGACAGGATGATCAATGATGGCGCCAATGAAATAACGCCTTCCTCCAAGGCAAAATACAAACAACTTGTCACATAGCTGTCAGGCATGGATCTCGAGATCCAAACTCTTGTAGCTGGCGCGGCCATGCGTCTTTTCGCCGCCCGCAAAGCTCTCAACTCAATCCAGAAGGAAGGATTGAAAGAGCTAAGCGAGAAGCTCAATGTCAATCTTTGAACGTTATTGTTCCGCTGAGACCTTACTTCAGGTGGTGTAATCGGCGTTAATGCGCACGTATTGATCCGACAGATCGCAACCCCAGGCCAGGCCGCTGCCGCTGCCCGCCCCCACCCGCAAGCGGATGGCCACGGTGTCGCCGCTGACGGGATCGGCACTGAGATAGGTGCCGGCGGCGCGATCCTTCATGTACTGCGAGGCCGCCGAGCGATCGAAAGGCAGGGGCTGGCCGGCCGCCATCAGCTGGTGCGCCCCCAGCCAGAGGGCCACCGCTTCAAGCGCGAAGGGCACCCCGGCCCGACCGGCGGAGGCCACGATGCGGCCCCAGTTGGGATCGCGGCCATGGATGGCGCACTTCACCAGCGAGGAGCCGCAGACCGTGCGGGCAATGGCGCGGGCGGCGGCGTCATCAACCGCCCCCTCCACCCGCACTTCGATCAGGCAGGTGGCCCCTTCACCATCACGGGCGATCGCCCGGGCCAGATGCTGCGACACCGCCGCCAGGCCGATCTCCAGAGCGGGCCAGTGCTCGGGGCTCAGGGGCTCGCCGGCTGCAAACGCCAGGAACGTGTCATTGGTGCTGGTGTCGCCGTCCACCGTGATCGCATTGAAGGAACAGTCCACGGCGCGCTTCACCATCGCCTGCCAGACATCGGCCGGCACACCGGCATCGCAGCTCAGATAGCCCAGCATCGTCGCCATGTCCGGGTGGATCATCCCCGAACCCTTGGCCATGCCGCCGATCCGCACCTTGCGGCCGCCCAGATCAGCCTCGAGGGCGATCTGCTTGACCACCAGATCGGTGGTGAGAATCGCCCGGGCCGCCGCCTCGCCGCCCTCACTCGCCAGGGCCGCCAGCAGCGGATCCAGGCCCGCGATCAGGATCTCGATCGGAATCGGCACACCGATCACGCCAGTGGAGCAGATCAGCACCTCCTCCACATCCAGTCCCAGCCGTTGGGCCAGCTCCGCCGTGGCCTTGAGGCTGTCGATCAGGCCGCGCTCACCGGTGCAGGCATTGGCCTGGCCAGAGTTGGTGAGCACGGCCCGGGCCTGGCCGCCGCTGGCCGCCAGCCGCTCGGCGCAGAGATCGACGCAGGCGGCCCGCACCCGGTTGAGGGTGAAGCTGCCGGCGCAGACCGCCCCTGCGGGTGCCAGCAGCAAGGAGAGATCCGGATTGCCGCTGGCTTTCAGGCCAGCCGTGATGCCGGCGGCCTGGAAGCCAGCCGGGGCCGTGATGCCACCGGCGATGGGATGCCAATCAGACACAGGGGGGAAAGCGCTCAAGAGCGGCACGAAGCTGCCCTCATCCTGCCGAGAAGGGGTCCGGCTCCTGGGCTGGACTGGACACCCGACGATGCTGACGCCGATCAGTGCTGCTCACCAGCACCGACAGCGGCAGCCGCAGTTCCACCGCCAGCCCTCCCAGCGACGACTGCCCCAGATGCAGCACCCCGCCATGGCGCCGGCAGAAGTGCTGGGCGATCGAGAGCCCCAGGCCCCGATGCTGGCTTTCCTGGCGATCATCCGCCCGCGGCAGATGCACCATCGACAGCAGCTCAGCCGAGCGCATGCCATGGCCGTGGTCCTCCACCAGGATCAACAGGCCCTGGCGCTCCAGCTGGGCCGAGATCTGCACCGGCGCCTGGCCGTATTCGAGGGCGTTGTCGATCAGATTATTGAGCGTGCGCTGCAGGGAGCCCCGATCGAGCCGCACGATCAGCCGGGGGGTTCGCACCTCGACGCGACCATGGCCGTAGGTATCGGCGATGCGATGGCAGAGATCATCAAGCGCCAGCACCACCGCCCGGTTCTCCAGCGGTTCGTCATCCGACAGGGCAGCCAGCTGATCGCTGAGGTTACGCAGGGCCTCGATGTCACCGTGCAGCCCCTGAATCAGGCTGGCTTCCACGTCGCTGTCCAGTCGCAGCTGCTCCACCCGCAGGATCAGGCGCGTCAACGGTCCGCGCAGATCATGCACCAGCCCCCGCAGCAGGGACTCGCGCGCCACCGCATTGCTGTTGAGTTGCTCCAGCAGGCGGTTGATGCGCAGGCTCAGCAGCCGCAACGGCGCGAACCCCTCCTCAGGCACCAGGTCAATGCGGGGCGCCGCCTGGTGGGGCAAACCGCGCACCAGGTGGGCCAGGGGCAGTTCCACCCAGCGGCGCAGGTAGGCCAGCAGCCCCAGCAGCAGCCCCAGCAGCACCACCAGGCCGCCCCACAACATCACCCAGGCCACCCCGGCGACAGGTTGCTCCAACAGCCACCATTCCAGCGGCCACAGCAGCAGGGCACTCACCAGCGTGCCCAGCAGGGCGTGCTGCAGCAAGCGCCAGCGATCACCGCTGCTCAAGTGCAGAGGGCGCTCCTGCCGGCGCAGGATCAACGACAAGGGGGGGTTTCCAGGTGGAGGCGAAAGCCCAGACCACGCACCGTTTCGATCCGCACCGTGCCCTCGGAGATTGACTCCAGCAGGCGCCGCAGCCGCGACAGGCGCACATCCAGGCTGCGACTGGTGTTGGCATCCACCAGGCTGCCGCTGGCCAGCAGCAGATGATCCCGGCTGAGCACCTGATCGGGGGCCTGGCAGAAGGCCAGCAACAGGGCCACGGCACCGCGACTGACCGGATACTGCAAGCCATCAGCGCCGGTGAGCCGACACTGGGCCGGCTCGAACTGCAACCGTCCCATCGCGAAGGCACCCTCGAGCCGCTGGGCCTGGCGCCGCCTGGGATGTTGCAGCAGCAACTTCTCGATGCGCAGCTGCAGTTCCCTCGGCAGGAAGGGCTTGGCGAGGTAGTCGTCGGCACCCACCTCGAGGCCGCAGATGCGATCGGCAGGCGCCCCCAGGGCTGAGAGCATCAGCACCGGAAAACGCCAGCCCGCCTGGCGCAGATTGGCCAGTACATGGGTGCCGGACTTGTCAGGCAGCATCTGATCAAGCACCAGCAGATCGGGGGCGCCGCCATCGAGGGCCCCCAGCAGATCATCGGGACGATGAAAGCTGCGGGGCCGCCAGCCCCTGGAGTTCAGGATCGGCTCCAGCAGGCGGCAGAGAGCCTTGTCGTCGTCTAGAAGCCAGATCTGGCAACCCAGCAGGCCATCGTGGCCCCTGGGCCCGGCAGCAGCAGGTTGATCGGAAGGCGACATGAGCTGTCGCTCAATAGATCTCGATCTTCGCCCTTGATCTCGACGCCTGTCCAGTTTTGCCGCCCGCCCGTAACGCCCCGGCCAAACCCTTGGCCTCCCCTAACCTGAATCCAGACCTGCGACCGTCCCGCTGGGCCGGACGGCATGCCGATGGACCATCTGTGGCAGGCGATCCGTCGCGAAGGCCAATGGGCCGTGTTCGTCAACGAAGGCCGCATCACCGACAGCTTCGGGCCGGGCCGGCACGTGCTGCTCAGCCGCACCCTGCGCCAGCTGTGGCGAGTCAGGGAGTAGCGATGAAACAGTGGCAGACAAACCGTGGCAGACAAGACGTGGCAGACAAGCCGTGGAAATGAAGACGTGGCAATGAAGACACGGCGATGAGAACGTGGCAATGAAACAACGCCGCATCGGCCTCACCGGCGGCATCGCCAGCGGCAAGAGCACGGTGGGGCATCTACTCGCCGTCCACTTCGGCCTGCCCGTGCTGGATGCGGACCGCTACGCCCGCGAAGCCCTGGCTCCGGGGACGGCAGCCTCGGCAGCGGTGCTGGCCCGCTACGGCGAAGCGGTGAGGGCAGCGGGGAACGACCCGAAAGGCAAAGCCAAGGATGGGCACCAGCCAGACAGCCAGAAGCCGGCTGCAGGGGAGGTCGCAAACAAGGACCAACCCCCCAGGCCGTGCCTGGGGGCGGCTCACGGTGAAGTCGCAAGCCCATCCCGATCCCACTCGCCGAACGCGGGGCTGGGTGAGCCGGCGGCCCCGCTGATCGACCGGGTGGCCCTGGGCCGCATCGTCTTTGCCGATCCCGCAGAACGGCACTGGCTGGAGCAGCTGATCCACCCAGAGGTGCGCCAACGTTTCGCCCTGGAGCTGGAAAGCCTGGACACGGCGCCGGTGGTGGTGCTGATGATCCCGTTGCTGTTCGAGACCGGACTGCAAAATTTCTGCAGCGAGGTGTGGCTGGTGGACTGCGACCCGGAGCAGCAGCTGCAGCGGCTGCTGCTCCGCAATTCCCTCTCCGAAGTGGAAGCCAGAGCCCGAATCGCCGCCCAGTGGCCCCTGGAGCGCAAGCGCCCCATGGCCGATCGGCTGATCGACAACCGTGGCGCCGCCGAGGCATTAATGACACAGGTGGTGCAGCAACTCAGGGATTGCGGCCGACCTGGATCCGGAGCCGGTTGCTGATCCTCCACGGACTCCCTGCCAGCAGGCGCAACGACTGCCAAGCCCCCAGAAGAGAGTGACGACAACAGCCGGCAAGCAGCAGGACTGAGCGATTCGCCCGATCGGGTCAGGTCAGGTCAGACGGGCCAGCTGGCGGCGATGGCGAAGCACTCTGCAAGCCCCAGATCCATCCGGCCCGGGGATCTGGGGCAATCCGGGCCTCTCTGCTGTAACCAGAGGCGATCTTCACCTGTACTCATCAGCGAAGAAGCAACAACAACGCCTGGTTCAGCAAGTCGGCCCCAGCGGCTTCAGATTGTGAATCGGATCGTGGAGCTTCAGATCAGAGTTGCCGCCGGCTGCCTGCAGCGGCTGGCCCACGACGCAGCCGCGCGGCCAGTTCTGCCTGCCGCGGCGGATGGATTCCAGCTCCTCGACATGGGGCGGACCGCCAACAGTGCTGGCACCCCAGGTAGATCAGGCGGCTTTGATCCAATTGATCAGCGCCGGATAGTCGAGGACGAATCGGACTGCCAGCGAGACCAACATGATCGCCAGACTGGCAAACACGAGCCTCAACTTTTTACTGGAAAGGTTCAGAAGAGCAAGATCATCGCCTTGGGTGCTGACAATTTTACGGAAGCCCTTGGCGGCCTGGCCAAGCTGATAAGCCGCGAAGAATGCAGCCAATGTCACAAACGCATCATCAAGGGTTCGCACCATAAGGGCGACCTTGCCACTCGCGATCACATTGAAAAGGAACGACGCGTTGGCAATCCCATAAACAACGAGGGCTAAAGCCGAAACAACACAGTATTTAGCAAGCGAACTGAAATGCTTGTTTTCAGCGCTGCCAAACTCAAATCGGGCCTCAGTCACCAGAAATTGCCATTTAGTGCGTTGAAATCTTAGCCCTCCTGCGTCGCTACCTGGAAATAGTAGCTTTATTTCACACTTGAAAATAAGCGCGCACCTGCCCGCCTCTGATGGCGTCTCTGGCCGGCCTGCACTGCAGCTGTTCACCCACTACGCAGGTCGGCCCTGGTGTTCGAATCGCCGAATCAGACGATGACGGCCTAAGGCCTTGGAGCGGGTGGAACACCAGGCTCAGTCGTTCCGGAGTGGAGGCAGCACCTCAACCGTTGAGCTGCTGAATCAGGATCTGGTTGGCCAGCTTGGGATCGGCGCGGCCGCCGGTGCGCTTCATCAGCTGCCCGACAAAGAAGCCCTGCAGTTTCGTCTTGCCGCCACGGAAAGCCGCCACCTCATCGGGATGGGCCGCCAGCAGCTCTTCAACGATCGCCGTGATCGCCGCCGGATCACTGATCATGCCCAGGCCCTTGGCCGCCACGATCGCCTGGGCCGAGCCGCCCTGCTCCAGCAGTTCGGGCAGAATCTCCTTGGCGATCTTGCCGCTGATGGTGCCGTTTTCGATCAGGCCCACCAGCTCGGCCAGCTGGGCTGGCCGCAACGGCAGCACGCCGTAATCCAGGCGGTTGGCATTCACATAGGCGGCGATATCGCCAGTGATCCAGTTGGCTATCGCCTTGGCGTCACCACCGGCGGCCACGGCCGCCTCGAAGTACTCCGCCATCGGCCGCTCATCGGTGAGCACGCGGGCGTCGTAGATGGAAAGGCCCAACACCTCCGCATAGCGATGACGCTTGGCGGCTGGCAGCTCCGGCAATTCCAGCCGCCAGGCTTCCCGCTGTGGAACGCTCACCTCAATTGGCCCGAGATCAGGATCGGGGAAGTAGCGATAGTCGCTGGCGCCCTCCTTACTGCGCATGCTCTTGGTGAGCTGCTTGCTCTCATCCCAGAGGCGGGTTTCCTGCACCACCGGCTCACCGGCCTCGTAGGCCTTGATCTGGCGAGCGATTTCATAGTCGATCGCCTTCTGAATCGCCGAGAAGGAATTCATGTTCTTGATCTCCACCTTGGTGCCAAAGGGAGCGTCGGGCCCACGCCGCACCGAGATGTTCACATCGCAGCGCAGAGATCCTTCCTGCATGTTGCCATCGCTCACACCCAGATAGCGCATGATCCGGCGAATCTCCGAGGCGTATTCCGCCGCTTCGCGGCCAGTGCGCAGATCCGGCTTGGAGACAATCTCGGCCAGGGCCACCCCGGCGCGGTTGTAATCCACCAGCGAATGGCTGGAGCCGGCCAGGCGATCGCTGCCGGCATGCACCAGCTTGCCGGCGTCTTCCTCCATGTGCAGACGCTCGATGCCGATCGTCTTGAGGTAGGTGTCCTTGCCCTTCTCGGCCACCTCCACTTCGATCCAGCCATTCTCGGCGATCGGTTCGTCGTACTGGGAGATCTGATAGTTCTTGGGCAGATCAGGATAGAAGTACTGTTTGCGATCGAACTTACTGTGTTCAGCCACCTGCAGGTTCAGCGCCATGGCGGCCTTCACCGCATACTCGAGCACCTTCTGATTGAGCACCGGCAGGGTGCCCGGTAACCCGCAGACCACCGGATCAATGTGGGAGTTGGGATCGTCGCCGAAAGCCGTGGAGGCGCAGCTGAAGATTTTGCTGTCGGTGCCCAGCTGCACATGGGTTTCCAGGCCGATCACCGGCTCCCAGGCGGCTTCACCGCTGGTGCTGGCTGGAGATGCGACTGCTGCTGTGACTGCTGCTGGAGCGCTGGCCATGGGGCGATTCAACGGCGAAGGGGATAGGGAGGGCGTTGGCGCGGTCGCGACGACGCTGGCACGACGAAGCCAACGGGCTGGGGCTGGATCCTAGGCAGGAGACTTACGGGCAAGGTCTGGAGCCACCAGCCCATCCCAGCGCAAGCGGCGGGCCGTTGGGCTGAAACACTGAAGGGGAACTTCCGTCCCCAATGCGGCCATGACGGCTGCCGCCCCCCCGCTATCGGAACCCGTCCTGATCCTGGGCGGCGGCCTGATGGGCCTGGCCGTGGCCCACCAGCTGGCCCGCCGCGGTGTGGCGGTGTTGGTGCTGAGCCGCCGCCGCAGCGAGGCCGCCGGCTTCGTGGCCGCCGGCATGCTCGCCCCCCACGCCGAGGGCATCGGGGGTGCCCTGCTCGCTCTGGGGCAGGCCTCCCTGGAGCGCATCCCAGCCTGGGTGGCCGAGATCGAAGCCGACAGTGACCTGAGCTGCGGCTTGCGGCCCTGCGGCATCGTCGTGCCCTTCAGCACGGCCACCGAGCGAGACGCCTACCCCACAGCAGCCTGGGGCATGGCCCTGGAGCGGACCGCCCTGGAACGGGAGATTCCGGGCATCGGGCCGCGGTGGCGGGCGGGCCTGCTGTTCAAACAGGACGGCCAGATCGACAATCGCCGCCGGCTGATGCGGGCCCTGGAGCGGGCCTGTGTGCAGCGAGGTGTGCGCTTCGAGGAGGGCAGCGAGGTGCTGGAGCTGATCACGGCCTCGGGGGGAACCGCCGCGGCGGCAGCCGCCACCGCGGCGGCGGAACCAGAACCAACCTCTCCCGCTGGCGCCACTGCAGCAGCACCCGGGGCCAGCGTGGCTAAGCCGGCGACGGCCCCCGCGCCCAGGGCAGCGGCGCCTGGGGCTGCACTGGCACGGCCCGCACCCACTCCAGCCCCTGATCGGGACCGGCTCCACCAGCCGTTCGCGGGCAGCGCCTGCGCCCAGGGCAAAGACAGCCCAACCGGGCTTGCGCCAGAGTCCCCTGGCGCAGCGGGCACACCCCCGACCGGGCGACCCGCCGCCACTGGAGCAGCCGATCCAAGGGCCGTGGCTGGGCCTGCCAATCAAGGCCCTGAGCCTGGCACCGCCCCGCCAGCCCGCCCGCCCCGACTGCAGGCGGTGCGCCTGCGCCGCGCCGATGGCCGCGAGCTGGTTCTGCCCTGCCAGACGGCGGTACTGGCCGGGGGCGCCTGGAGCGCCCGGCTGATGCCCCAGCTGCCGGTGGTGCCGGTGAAGGGCCAGATGCTGTCGCTGCAGGGGCCGATCGGCGCCCTGCCGCGGGTGGTGTTCGGCCCCGGCACCTATCTCGTGCCCCGTGAAGACGGCCTGCTGGTGGTGGGAGCCACCAGCGAAGCGGAGGCCGGTTTCGCCGAGGGTCTCACCCCCTGCGGCCAACGCCAGCTGGAGCAGGGCATCGCCGCCCTGCTGCCAGCGGCGAGCGGTTGGCCACCGATGGAGCGCTGGTGGGGCTTCCGCCCCTGCACCCCCGATGAAGGTCCCTTGCTGGGGCCCGGACCGATCAGCGGGCTCTGGCTGGCCACCGGCCACCATCGCAACGGCGTACTGCTGGCGGCGCTCAGCGCCGAGCTGCTGGCCCGGGGAATCAGCGGTGAGGCGAGCCCAGGGGATGGGGAGCACCTGGAAGCCTTCCGCTGGGATCGCTTCTAAGAACCTGCTGAAAATCCGGTCTCGGCCAGGGTTGGACGCACGCACGCCAGCCTCAAGCCATGGGTCTCAGCCTGGCGTGGCCGCAGTACCCGCAAGCGCAGCGCAGCTGGCCTCCGGGTACCGCGGACGCAGGGCTTCAGCCCTCGACGCGCCAGCTCTGATCGGCGGGGGTCCAGTCGCTCAGTTCGGCGGCGGTGAACCAGAGGCCGATCTCGAACTCGGCGGTTTCAGGGGCATCGGAGCCGTGGATCACATTGCGACCGATGTTGACGGCCAGATCGCCGCGGATCGTGCCGGGCTCGGCTTCAAGCGGCTTGGTGGCACCGATCAACTTGCGGGCACTGGCAATCACGCCGTCGCCTTCCCACACCATCGCCACCACCGGGCCGGAGGTGATGAACTGCACCAGGCCGGCGAAGAAGGGGCGCTCGCGGTGCACGCCGTAGTGGCTTTCAGCCAGCTCGCGGCTGGGGGTGAGCTGCTTGAGGCCCACCAACTTGAAGCCCTTGCGCTCGAAGCGGCCGAGGATTTCACCCACCAGGCCCCGCTGCACGCCGTCGGGCTTGATGGCGATGAAAGAGCGTTCGACAGCCATGGATTCGGGGCAGGAGGTTGGAGGGCCATCGTCCGCGCTGGGGTGGCCGCTTGGCAAGCGAGGAGCGCACTGGATCGTTCAGACCTCGATGCGCTGGGCCTCTTCGGCTCCAGGGCCGATAGCTCCGGCCATGGGCGCTCAGGCCGAAAGCGACCGGGCGGGAAAGCAGAGCACCGGTGGCTGGCCATGCACCGCCACGTAGCCCATACCCGCCTTACCCAGCGCCGCGATCACCTGATCCAGGGCAGAGGCGGGGGCTTTCATGGCGATGGAGCCGGGCTGGGGCGGCAGCAGACCCACCAGGCCGCCGGGCAGCTGCTGCGGGCGAAAGCCCTCAAGCAGCAGCACAAAAACCTGCTCCATCAACAGCAACTCCTCACGGAACGAACGTTCGCCACTCAGGTGACGGATTTCAGCGCCGAGCCTGAGCAACACCGCCTCGGGGCTGTCATCAAGGCTGCGGCCATGATCCGAAGACGGGCGCTGCAGGGGAGGTGCGGCAATGGGCCGCTGGATGGCTGTCATCGATGGATTGCCTCCGGACCAGGCCTGGCACGACGTTCTGTGAGCTGAAGCCCCCAACGACGAGGACCATCCGCCCCCTGACCAGGACGGAATGGATTCATTTCAGCTCAAAAATTGCATCGCCAAGCCAACCCTGGAGGGGATACCCCCCAATTGGGGAGGGTGCGGGATCCGGCGCAGCCCCCAGACATGCCACCAGCAAGGACACCGGCGCTCTCCAGGCGCTGCTGAATCCGGCTGCCGCCAACAAGCCCAAGTCCGTTAATCAGTTAACCGTCCACAGCCTGAACCAGGAGACGGGCATCAGACCGCAACGCAGACCAAAGCTGTGCAGCCAATACGCCGCGCGCCGATGCGGCAACATCACGCCGCCGCAAATGCTCACCCGGCACCGTCAGAGCGACCGACAACGGCATGAGCAGATTTGAGAGACGGCTGCCTCAGGCACTCCAGCACTTTCTCGACCAGGTGATCTGGCTGAACCTCGAGGAGCTGGGCCGCCGGCAACCCCTTGATCCCCTGGTCGATCTGCTCACCCTGCCGGTGCGCCCTGAGGCCGAGCTGTCTGTCCACTGCCGCGGGATTCTGCCGCGCGATCCTGCAGCAGCGGCCCCAGCTGATCTCGGCTGAACAACGGAGATCCATAGACCCAGGCGAGGCTCCCCCCTGAGCCGCAGGGTGATGCCGCCGCCATAAGGCCCCAGGCCGCCGGCTGCCTGGAGCCCTCGGCGCCCGCAGTGCCCGCAAGACCTGCAGCCAGCATCCAGGGCCGAGGCGTCACCCCATTTGCGACCACAATCAGGTCTGGGTGAATCATCCCGAAGGTCAGCGAACAGGCAGCACCGCCAGCAGGGCCAGAAAGCCATTGCTGCAGAGCGCAGCGGTGAACGCCAGCTGCCAGAACGGATCCGCCAGCTTCAGCGGAATCAACGGCAGAGCCACCGCCAGGGCAAAGAACAACAGCAGCAGCGTGGCCACCGCCGCCAGCAGCGAGGCCAGCCGCTGGCGCTCCAGGGGAGAAAGGGAAAACTCCACCGACAGGCCTCAGGCCCGGGACTGGCCGGATCCCGCGGGCAGCCGCGATGCCTGGATGCGCTTCCTCAGCTGACGGCTGAAGCCGAAGGCGGCGCCGAGGGCCAGCTTCGGCAAGGGGGCCAAAGAGAAAGAAAAGGGGTCACAACGCAGAAGGGGGAGGCGCCAATGCTGCAACTTTGATGGGAATCCCCCCTCGCAGCCTTGTTTGGCCCCAAAAAGTCCAATTGGGCTTTTTGTGGTGTCGATTTGCTGGCAAGCTCCGGGGCGTGGGCTGATTGGGTATTGCAGATCACGTTTTGGCCGAAGGCAGGGTTTGAGGGGTGAGACGCTCGATTCGCCCATACCTTGATCGTCAGTCCTGGGATCGTTAGCCCTGAGGCGGCTCCGGCAGGCAGCGGGTCGCTCAGAGCCCCCCATGCTCCGCCCAGAACTCAGCGGGGGTGCGGATGGGATAGCGATCCCGCAGGGCCAGCAGGGCCTTGTCGCCGGTCACCAGGGTCTGGGCCAGGCCAAGCCCTAGCGCCGCCAGCAGGGTGCCGAGCACCGGCAGGTCGGAGTGATCCGTCAGGTCGTTCTCCACGACAGCCTCCGGCTGCACCAGTTCGGCCAGGATCGCCAGGGTGTCGATCAAATCATCGATCGCCTCCGGCGTGAGCCCATGCCGGTGGGCCAGCCTGGGCAGGGTGCGACGCAGCTCAGCGAGAATGAACTCCGATAGCACCACCTCCAGCGCCCCGAAGCGCCAGGCGGCGATCAATCTGCCGGGCACGCTGGCGGGGTAGGCGAGGCCAGAAAGCAGCACGTTGGTGTCGAGCACCACCCCCAGGCTGGACATCGTCAGCCCGCGGCGCGGCTGGCCGCCACAGCGGCATCGATCTCGGCCAGGCCATCGGCTTCCGGCACCTGGGCATAGCCCGCCTCAAGGCGCTGGCATAGCCCGTCGAAACGGGCCTGCAGGCGTCGGATCCGCTCAAACAGCCGGGCATCCACCAGAGCCGCCACGGGTTTGCCATCCCGCTTGATCACAATGCTGTCGTGGCGGTACTGCACCTGGTTGAGCATGTCGCCCAGGTTCTGGCGAAAGCTGACGGCACTGGCTTCGCTGATCATGGCCACACGATCCATAGGACCCACA
>JAPLIB010000086.1:0-31672 GCA_026389335.1 Cyanobacteriota bacterium
ACAAAGGTGATGCCCGTGCTGGCCAGGCTCATGATCACCGGCAGGATGGCGATCAGGCGCATGCGCCATAGCACCTTTTCAAAGCGATGTTCGTAGCGCTTGAGACGCCGCTGCCAGGAAGGCTTGTCGATTTGCATGTTATTCAGCACAATTGACCCATCCTAAGTTCCGTTGATCTGAATCCGCTTAATCCGAAACGCTTGCCGATGATCGCGCCCTCTCTGCCGACAGCCGTGGCCCTGTGGATCCAGCCGCGGGCCAGCCGGGATGCGGTGGTGGGCGAGCGGGATGGGGCGATCGCCATCCGCCTCCAGGCGCCACCGGTGGATGGCGCTGCCAATGCCGCCTTGGTGCGGTTCATCGCCAGCCGTCTGCAGGTGGCGCCACGGGATGTGCAGCTGGTGCGGGGGCTGAGCGGCCGGCGCAAGTGGGTGACGGTGGCAGGCCTGGAGGCCGCCGTGGTGCGGCAACTGCTGCTGGCCGGCTGAGGGCTCACTGGCCCTGGAGTCGCTCGAGCGCGCCCACGGTCAGGTTGTCGGGATCGGTCTGCAGATAGACGTAGCCGCCGCCATCGGCCAGCACCACCGCCCGGTAGTGGTAGGCGGTGCCGAGGGCATCCACTTGGTTCACGGTGGCCAGGCAGTCGGGGCTGACGCTGATGCTGCCCTTGTACAGGGCTTCGATGATCGAGGGACCGTCGCTGGAGACGGCGATGCCGTTCACCTGGCCCTGCTGCCATTGCTCATGCTGCACCACCGCATTGGGCTGCCAGCTGCTGCCCTTGCGGCTGTTGCCGGTCTGCATGCTCACCACGGCGCCATCGAGCAGGGCGGCATCGCAGCGGCGGTTGGGCTGGTTGAACCAGCGGGACACCAGCAGCACATCGGGCAGGGTGCCGAGCGAGAAGCGGGGATGGCCGGCCCGATCGAGCACCGCCTGGCTGGGGCTGGTGGCATTGCCGTAGCTGCGGCTGATCGCCACCCGGCATTCGGAGATGGCGCGATAGCTGCCGCTGTAGGCGCTTTCGGCGTAGCGACTGCCGCGCCGCTCCAGGCGCACGCCCCGCAGGCTGCCGTCCGGGTTCCAGGTTTCCTGCAGGATGCGGGCCACCGGTTCGCCCTTGGCGAAGCCCTGGCCGATAACCACATAGCGGCCTGGCTGGGGGTCGGCGCAGTCGAGGTCTGCGGTTGGCTTCGGGCCGTCGGCCCGGGCGGCGATCGGGCCGACCAGGGCGGCGGCGGTGATCATCCCGAGCAGCAGGGCGCTGGTCAGCAGAGAGCGCTGGGGCATGGGGGGCAGAGATCAGGCCTCAGCTGGTTATAGCCAGGGGCCTGCGGCTGACCCTCCGGCGCTGCCGGCGGCGGCGCTTCAGAGCTTCTTCAGCCGGCTGCCCAGCAGGAACACCACCGCCATCGCCAGGTAGCCGAGGGCCCAGGGGCTGCCGCTGCCCCAGCCCGGATCCAGCACGGTGTCGGCGGCGGTGAAGCGCCAGGCGTGCAGCAAGCCCACCCAGGAGAGCACCGCCGCCACCAGGGCGCAGAGGGCGGCGGCGCGGAAGCGTTGCTCGATCACGTAGACGAGCATGCCGGCCAGCAGCATTGCCGCCACGATCTGGCCCTGCTCGAGGGCAAAGGCCCCTGCTGCCCAGACATCGGCCTGCTGCAACGGCAGCAGCAGGGCAGCGCTGAACGGCTGGCTATCGGTGCCGGCGCCACCGGCGCGCAGGCCCGCCTTGAGCAGCAGCGAGCCCCAGCCGGCCAGGCCCGGCAGCAGCCCTAGGGCGACTGCCGCCGCATGGCGGGGCGGGGTGGCCTGGAAGGCCTGGGCCGCCATGATCAGGGCGATGTAGAGCACGATCGCCATGCCGGCTTCGATCGGCACCAGCTGGCCGATCAAGCCGAACAGCCCCAGCAGGCAGCCCAGGCCCATCACCAGCCCATTCAGCCAGGAGTAGCCGATGCGGGCACCCATGCCCTTCCAGCCGGGATGGCCGATGTAGATGGTGGTGGGGAAACAGGAGCCCAGCACGGCGGCCACCAAGGTGCCGAGGCCATTGATCACCAAGGAGCTGCGCACCGGGTAGTCGTCACCGGCGGCGGTGGCACTTTCGATGTTCTGCAGCGAGCCGAGCACGTTGAACAGCCCCATCGGAATCGTCACCCCCAGCCAGGGCAGCAGCTGCTCACGGCCGGCCCAGAGGGCGCCGATCTGCAGGCTGGGCAGCCGCAGACCCACCTGGTTGGCGTTGGCTTGCCAGGTGGCGCCATCCACCTGCAGCAGCCCGGTGGCCCAGGCCAGCAGCACTCCTACCAGCACCGCCAGCAGGCCGCCCGGCAGGGGCAGTTTCACCGAACCGAAATAGGCCAGCAGGATCACCGCCAGCACCGCCAGCCCCACCACCGGCACCGCATAGGTGCGCAGCAGGAAACCCAGGCCGATGTAGCCCAGGGCGATGCCGGCCAGGGTGGAGAGCAGGGCGGCCCGCGGCAGCCAGCGCCGCAGCACATCCACACAGAAGCCGCCGGCTGCTTCGATCAGCCCCGAACCCAGACAAGCCAGTAGCCCCGCCTGCCAGGAGAGGGTCACCGCCGCCTCGGCGCTGAGGCCCTGGCCGAGGGCCGAGAGCTTCACCGGCAGCATCACCAGAAACACATAGGCGAACAGGCTCACGGTGTTGATCCCGTAGGGCAGGGCCGTGCGGTCGTCGCGGCCTTCGGCTTTCCCCAGCCGGTGCGCCTGGATGGCATAGGCGATGTTGCCCACCACCAGGCTCAGGCCTGTGGCCGGCAGGATCACGCCGAAGATCAGCTGGTCGGGGTAGCCGAGCACGCCGCGACAGAGCGAGACGATCAGCAGGATCTGGATCAGGTTGTCGAGCCCGAGGCCGAGGAAGCCGTCGAGATCGCCCCGCACCCACCAGCGGGGACCGCCGCTGCCCGCCTGGGGGGAGAGGTTGGGGAACGGTCCGGGGGGCACGGTGCTGGGCATGGCAGGCCTGGGCTCCGGCGCAGGCTACGGCTGCGTCAGCGGCCCGCGATCGCCCGTGGTCCCGGCTGTCAGGCTGGGATCGCTAGAGCCCCCTACATGACCGCTGCGACCAAGGCTGCAACGCCCGCCAGCCCTCCCACGCTCAACCGCTGCCTGGGTCCGGTGGCCGTCACCGCCCAGGCCGTCGCCACGGTCGGCCTCACCCTCACTGCGGTGATCAACATCCCCGCGGCGGCCCGCAGTGCCGGCCATGCCACCTGGATCTGCTATGCCATTGCCCTGGTGGCGATCATTCTGGTGGCCGAAACCCTGGTGCTGTTCCGGCGTGAGCCCGGCAGTGCCAGCGGTATCGCCGGCTACGTGGAGGTGGGCCTGGGAGCGGCGGTCGGTGCCGTGGCCGCCTGGGCCCTGTTGCTGGGCTATGGCGGCACGATGCTGGCCTGCCTGGTCTTTTTCGGCTCCTACATCAACCATCTGATCAGCCTGCTGGGCGGCCAGCCGCTACCCCTGATCGGCTATCTGGTCGGTGGGCTGGGCTGTCTGCTGCTGGCCCGGCGCGATGTGCGCTTCTCCACCCACACCATGCTCACCACCGAGTCGATCTCCGTGGTGATCGTGCTGGTGCTGTGTGGGCTGGTGTTGCAGCATGGTGGCGCCCCTGCCGATCTGGCCGCCCTCAATCCGGTCGGTGACACCGCCCTGCAGGTCCGCTCCGGCCTGATGGTGGCCGTGCTCAGCTTCATCGGCTTCGAGAGTGCCGCCACCCTCGGTGAGGAATCGCTGCGGCCGGAGCGGGCGGTGCCGCGGGCGATCCGGCTCAGTGTGTTGATTGCCGGCGTGCTGTTTCTGTTCTGGGCGGTGGTGCTCACCGAAGGCCTGGCCTGGTTGCCGGCCGCCGAGCGCAGCAGCCTCGATCCGATTGCCCTGCTCGCCGATCGCCTCGGCCAGCCCGGGGCGGGGGAGTGGATCCGCGCCGGTGCTTTTCTCTGTCTGTTCGGCAGCACCCTCGGCAGCCTCAATGCCCTCGGCCGCGTCGCCTTCGACCTGGCGGAAGGCGGCGTGCTGCCCCGTCCCCTCGCCCAGGTGCATCCCCGGTTCCGCACCCCGGCCAACGCCCTGGTGGCCGCCACCCTGCCGCTGCTCGTGATCGGCGCTGGGCTGGAGCTCCGGGGGTTCACCGTGAGCCAGCTGTTCGATCAGCTGGGGGGCTTCGCGGTGCTGGCCTTCCTGCTGGTGTACGGCCTGGTGGCTGTGGCGGCCCTCACCAGCTCGCTGCCGGGCATTTCGCAAATGCGGCGCCAGTTGGTGGGCGGCGCCAGCCTGGCGGCGGTGGCGGCCGTGGGCCTGGGCTTTCTCTGGAGTGTGGTGGGCCACCAGAACACGATGTTGCTGATCTTTGGGCTGCTGCTGCTGCTGGGGCTGGCCCTGGTGGCCCGGGCCCGGCCGTCGCTGGCGTCCTGAAGCCGGCAGATACCGGCTTCGTGCGTTCCGGCTGCAGGGCTGGGACTGGTTCCGACTAGGAAATCTCAGCGGTCGGTCTGGCGCCTGGCGCAGGTGCAGCGCCGCCTGCAGCGGCGATCAGGATGGCCGCGGTCGCCGGCGCCAGCCGGTCCGGGAACAGAACGCCATCGAGATGGTCGCACTCGTGTTGCACCACCCGGGCGTGGAAGCCCTCCACCTCGCGCTCGATCCAGGCACCGGTCGGCGTGAGGGCGCGGTAGTGGAGGCGCCGGGGTCGGGGCACCTCCGCCCGCAGTCCCGGCACGCTCAGGCAGCCCTCCCAGGCGCACTCGAGCTCATCGCCCAGGGGCATGAGCTCGGGGTTGATCAGAATCGTTTCCGGGATCGGCGCTGCTTCCGGATAGCGGGGATTGCGGCTGATGCCGAAGATCACTAACCGCAGCGGCACGCCGATCTGGGGGGCGGCCAGGCCGGCACCATCGGTGGCGGCCATGGTGTCGCGCAGATCGCCGATCAGCTCCGCCAGCTCCTGGCTGCCGATCAGGCTCCTGGGTACCGCCTGACTGGGCTGCCGCAGCCGCGGATCACCGATCTGGAGCACGGGGCGGATGGCCATGGAGCTGGAGGTGTGCAGGATCAGCGGCGCTGCCGCCAGTCTCCGCCACCGGCGTCGAGGCTGGCGGCAGCGCCGTTGCCGGGGGGTGAGCCGATACCGTTGCAGAACTGTGGCTTTTCCCGATGGAGCTGATGCTCCGCCTGATCCCTCTCGCCTCCCTGGGCGGTGACGTTTTCAATCTCGAGCTGCTGAGTACCGAGGCGCTGGGCGAGTTGCTGCAGACCTGGGGCTACGGCGTGATCTTTGCGGCGATGCTGCTCGAAAATGCCGGCTTACCGTTGCCCGGCGAAACCGTCACCCTGTTGGGGGGCTATGCCGCCGGCAGCGGCCAGCTCAATGTGCTGGGGGTGATGGCGGCCGCCGCCGCGGGCGCCATCCTGGGCGACAACATCGGCTACTGGGTGGGCCGGCGCGCCGGCTGGGGCCTGATTCTGCGGGTGGGCGGCCTGCTGCGACAGTCGCCGGAGCAGCTTGATCGGCTGCGGGAGCAGTTTCTGCGCCATTCCGGTAAGTCGGTGCTGCTCGGCCGCTTTGTGGCGGTGCTGCGGGTGGTGGCCGGTCCGATGGCGGGGGCGGTGGGCATGCCCTATCCCCGCTTCCTGCTCTGCAATGCCACCGGCGCCGTGCTCTGGGCCAGCACGATGGTGGGCCTCGCCTGGCTGGGGGGGCGCTGGATCCCCTTCGAGCAGATGATGCGCGGGGTGGTGCAGTTCGGGATCGGGGCCTTGCTGCTGGTTGCGGTCACCCTGCTGATCCCCCGCCTGCTGTCGCGGCTGGAACGGCGCCAACTGGAGCACCAGGACGACGAACGCTGAAGATTGAGGCTGCGCCAACGTTCTGGCGGCGTCTGGCTGTTCGTGCGCCTCGATGCCGGCCCGGGGGCCGCCAGGGGGGATCATGGGGCCAACTGAGGCCGCCCGAGCAATTGCCCTGATGCGCTATCTCCGCTATCTCACTTTCCCGCTGGCGGCCTGTGCCGCCGGTCTGCTGATCGTGCTGGGGCTGCAGGGTCCGGTGGCGGCCTGGATTGCCCTGGTGCTGCTGGCCCTGGAGGTGTCGCTGTCGTTCGATAACGCTGTGGTCAATGCCCGCGTGCTCGACAAGCTCAGCCCCGGCCAGCAACGCTTTTTTCTCACCTGGGGGCTGGTGATTCCGGTGTTCGGCGTGCGCTTTCTCGGCCCGCTGCTGATGGTGGCCCTGGCCGGCGGGGTGGGAATCGGCGAGGCCCTCGAGGCCGCCTTGCATCACCCCGATCTCTACCGCGAACTGCTGGAGAAAGCGGAACCACGCATCCTCGCCTTCGGCGGCATGTTTCTGCTGCTGGTGTTTCTGCGCTACTTCTTCGATGAGGCCAAGACCCTGCACTGGTTCAAGCCCCTGGAACGGCGGCTCAGCCAGGCCGGCCGCATCGAGGCGCTGGAGATTGCCCTTGCCCTGATTCTGTTGCTACTGCTTGATGTGGTGCTGCCCGGCGAGCTGCGTGGCGACGTGATGATTGCCGGTGTGCTCGGCCTGGTGCTGCAGCTGCTGAGCACCTCCCTGGCGGAGGCCTTCGGCGATGAGGAGCAGGCCGGTGCCCGCCTGGCCGCCGGAGGCGGAATTGCCAGCCTGATGTACCTGGAGCTGCTCGATGCCTCCTTCAGTCTCGACGGCACCATCGGCGCCTTCGCGATCACCTCGAACCTGGGTCTGATCCTCACGGGCCTGGGCCTGGGCGCCCTGTTCATCCGCTCGCTGACGCTGATGCTCAGCCGCGAGCGGGCCCTGGATCAGCTCGTCTACCTGGAACATGGCGCCCATTACGCCATCGGCGCGCTGGGATTGGTGATGCTGGGCAGCATTTATCTCCACGAACACCATGGCGATGTGCCCGAATGGATGACGGGCACGATCGGCATCGTGTTGCTGCTGTTGTCCTTCTGGGACTCCATGCGCCATCGGCGCCGTTTAGGCAGCCAGGCCTGAGCACCGGCTTTCAAGCCCGCGCACCGGCTTTCAAGCCTGCGCGTCGCCGCCAGCACGAGGCGGCGGCATCAGAGATAGAAACCGACCGTGGTCACCACGCGGGTGCCCTGGGCACGCAGGGCATTGCGCAGCACGATCGTCGACTGGTTGTGCAGCAGGTTTTCCCAGCGGCGCCTGGTCACGAACACCGGCAGCACGATCACGCAGAAGTGGTTGCGATCCTTGCGATGGTCGCCCTCGAACTGCTTGACGTACTGCACCACCGGATCCACCAGGGAGCGGTAGGGCGAATCGAGCACCACCAGCTTCACTCCAGGCACCTGGCGTTGCCACTGCTCCATGAACCGTGCGGTGCGGCCGCCACCGAGGTCGACATGCACCGCCACCAGATCACTGGCGATGCTGCGGGCGAAGCGGATCGCCTCGAAGGTGCCGCGGTGCAACTGGCCCACCAGCACCACCGTGGGGCTGCCGGAACCCGCCGGCGGCGGTTCCGGCAGTTTCAGCAGCTTGTCCGAGGCCATGCGCAGACGCCTTGCCACAGCGTCGTAGTGGGTGCGGATGCGCAGAAACAGGCTCACCAGCAACGGGATGGCGAGCATCACCAGCCAGGCCCCATGGGTGAACTTGCTCAACAGCAGCACCAAGCCCACCAGGGCCGTGATCAGGGCACCCAGGCCATTGAGCAGGGCCTTGCCCAGCCAGCCGCGCCCTTTCTCCTTCCACCAGTGCATCACCATCCCGGACTGGGACATGGTGAAGCTGATGAACACCCCCACGGCATAGAGCGGGATCAACCGGCTGACACTGCCCTGGAACAGGATCAGCAGCAGGCCGGCGAAGCCGCTGAGGGCGAAGATGCCGTTGCTGAACACCAGCCGATCGCCCAGGGAGGCCAGCTGGCGGGGCAGGTAACCGTCCTGGGCCAGGAAGGCCGCCAGCCGGGGGAAATCGGCGTAGGCGGTATTGGCCGCCAGCAGCAGGATCAGCAGGGTGGCCAGCTGCAGCACCGCCAGCAGCGGTCCGTTGCCGAAGATCCGTTCGCCCAGCTGATACAGCAGGGTGGGGCCGTTCTCAATCGAGACGATGCCGCTCTGGTGGGCGAGGGCGCTGATGCCGCTGAACATCACCGCCAGCATCACCACCATCACGGTCAGCACCCGCCGGGCATTGCGCCACTCCACCGGCCGGAAGGCGGTGACGCTGTCGCTGATCGCCTCGATGCCGGTGAGGGCGGCGCAGCCGGAGCTGAAGGCCCGCATCAGCAGCAGCGGCCCGAACGTGGTGAGACCCCCTTCATGGGCCTGCTCCAACAGGCGCTCCTGCACATCCAGGGGCGTGGTGGGCAGCTGGCCCAGGCCCGCCTTGATCGCCCCGGCCACCAGCAAGGTGACGATCAGCACCATGAAAAGATAGGTGGGCAGGCTCAGCAGGCGGGCGCTGGAACTCACGCCCCGCAGGTTGGCCACCATCACCAGCACCACCCCCAGCAGGCAGAGCAGCACTCGCTCCGCTTCGAGGGCCGGGAAATAGGAGGTGAGGGCGGCGATTCCCGCCGCCACGCTCACCGCCACCGTCAGTACGTAGTCGATCGAGAGCGAGGCCCCCGCCACCAGGCCCGCCATGGCGCCAAGGTTCTCCTTCGACACCCGGTAGGAGCCGCCGCCCTGGGGATAGGCCTTGATCGTCTGCCGGTAGCTGGTGGCGACGATCAGCATCAGCCCCACAATCAGGGCCGTGATCGGCAGGGTCTGGTTGAGGGCGGCGGCACCGGCCATGCCCAGCATCAGCACGATTTCCTGGGTGGCGTAGGCCACCGAGGAGAGGGCATCCGAGCTCAGGATCGCCAGGGCCTCGGCGTTGCTGTAGCGCTCCTCGTGGTGGGCGCTGCTGGGCAGCGGCTGCCCGATGACCGTGCGGCGAAAACTCTCGAGGCCGTTGAGGGGCGGCATGCGGGAGGGGGACGGTCGGGAGGGTTAACGCTAGGCCGCCCGGCGCCTTTCGCTAGCTTCGCGCCAGCCAGGGGCCGGTTGGGAGCTCCCGACTAAGCGAGGCCCTGGTTCGAGGTGCTTGATGGCCGCTCCCTCCCTGCTCAGCACCCTGCTGATCCTGCTGCTTGGCTTGGTGGTCGCCAGGCTCAGCGCCGGTGGTCTGGCGCGCTGGGCGGTGCCGGCGATCGTGCTGGAGCTGGCGATGGGAGTTATGCTCGGCAACACGGTGTTGCCGTTTGCGGCCGTTGCCCCCCTCAGTGGCCTGACCGAACTGGGGGTGCTCACCCTGTTCTTCCAGGTGGGCCTGGAGGTGCGCGGCGACCTGCTACTGGCGCAGCGGGCGCCGTTGACGCGGCTGGTGGCCCTCAGTGTTCTGGCTCCCCTGCTGGCTTTCTGGCCGCTGCAGAGTTGGTTCGGCCTGTCGACGTCCACCACGCTGCTGTTCCTGGCGGTGCTCTGCGCCACCGGTACCGGTGTCACCCTGCGGCTGCTGGCCCAGCGGCAGGCCCTGCAGACCCCTTCAGGGCGGCTGCTGGTGGCGGTGTCGGTGCTGGATGATCTGCCGGCCGTTGGCCTGCTGGCGAGCGCCGCCGCCCTGGGGGGCCGCGCCATCGGCGGTTCCGGCCTGGGCCTGGCCGGCCCGCTGCTGGGGCTGGCGCTGGCAGGCCTGAGCCTGGCTCTGGCGGATCGCTGGGGGCGATCGGGACGGCAGCCGCCCCGCGGTCCGCTCGGCATCCTGCTCCTGCTGATCGCCTCGGCCTGGCTGGGGGAGCTGCTGGGGCTCACCAGTCTGCTCGGCGCGCTCTGGGGCGGGGTGCTGTTGGCGCGGCTGTCGCCGCTGGCGCAGTCGTCGCCCCTGGCGCATGACGGCCGCTCGGTGTTGACCGCCCTGGCCGAGGTGTTTCTGCCCCTCTATTTCATCAGCGTGGGCATGCGCATTGAGCTCAGCACCCTGCTGCGGCCGGCCTCCTGGTGGTTGGCCCTGGTGTTGATCGCCCTGGCCCTGCTCAGCAAGCTCGTCTGTGGCCTCGGCATTTCAGCCAGCGATCGCCGCAACGGCATCGATCGCTGGCTGGTGGTGGGTGGCCTGCTGCCCCGCGGCCTGCCGGGGCTGGTATTTGCCACCACCGCCCTGTCGGCGGGGCTGATCACGGCGCTGCAGTTCTCTTCCCTGGTGTTGATGGTCATGGTCACCACCGTGCTGGGTCTGCTGCTGCTGGAGCGCCGGCTGCGCCGGCTCGGGCTGGCTCAGATCAGCACCTCCTCGCGCGGATAGCCCACCCGCGAGCGGGGCCGGCGGCCGTAGAGCGCCGAGAGCAACAGGATCACGCCGAGCCGGCCCGTGAACATGCCCACGATCAGCACCAGCTGGCCCCAGCGGTTGAGGTTGGCGGTCACGCCCACATCGAGTCCGACGGTGGCGAAGGCCGACATGCAGGTGAACAGCTTCTCAATAAAGGTGAAGGCCGGGGCCTGGGCGGCGCCGCCGGCGGTGGGCCCCAGGCCCAGCAGCAGGGTCAGCAGCAGCACGAACAGGCCCGAGGCCAGGGTCACCCCCACCGCCTTGAGCACCAGCTCACCGGGAATCTGGCGGCGTCGGATCACCACGTCGGAGCGCCCCTCCAGGGTGGAGGCAGTGGCACCCATCAGGATCGCGAAGGTGGTGGTCTTGATGCCGCCGCCGGTGCCGCCGGGGCTGGCGCCGATGAACATCAGCCCAATCATCAGCAGCAACCCCGCATCCGAGAGGGTGCTGATCGAGAGCGGCACGGTGTTGAAGCCGGCGGTGCGGGTGGTGATCGACTGAAAGAGGGTCACCTGCAGTTTTTCCCAGAGATTCAGCGAGGCCACGACGCCATCGGGGGCGAACTGTTCGGTGAACAGCAGCCCCAGGGCGCCGAGGGCGATCAAGATCGCGGTGCTGCGCAGCACCAGCCGGGTGTGCAGGCTCAGATGGCGGAGCCGCTCCAGCTTGCCCCGCCCCCTCCAGAGCTCGTTGGTGACCCGCCAGCCGATGCCACCGATCACGATCAGGCTGCCGATCACCCCGTTGACAACGGCATTGCCCTTGTACTGGATGAGGTTGTCGCGGAAGAGGCCGAACCCGGCGTTGTTGTAGGCGCTGATGCAGTGAAACAGGGAAGCCCAGAGCCGCTGGCCCGGATCGCGGATGTCGTTGAAGCCGAAGCAGAACAGGATCACGGTGCCCGTGGCCATCACCCAGCTGGCCGTGCGCAGGATCGAGTGAAAGGTGGGGCCGATGCCCCCGACGCCGAACTCATCGAGCGAGCGGCCCTTGTCGAGCCGTTGGCGCAGCCCGGAGCGGCCCTGCACGAAACCCTGCAGAAAGGTGGTGATCGCCATCAGACCGAGGCCGCCGGTGAGGATCAGGCCCGCCAGCACCCCCTGGCCGAGGGGAGTCAGTTCGGTCCCGATATCGACGATTGAGAGGCCTGTGACCGTGATCGCCGAGGTGACAGTGAACAGGGCTTCCCACAGCCCCACCGAGTCCTGGGAGCAGGCCGGACTGGCCAGCACCAGGGTGCCGCTGGCGATCACCAGCAGGCCCGTCACCACGGTGAACTGGGGCACGGTGAGCTGCTTGTGCCACTGCTTTTTGTGCCACTGCTTTTTGCGCCACTGCCGCAGGCGCTCCAGGGGGCTGCTGGCGCCGGAGGGCGGCGAGGCTTGGTTTTTAGCCATCGATCACCCACTTTGAGGGTTCAGACCATAGGGTTACGCCCACTTCGTTGCAGAGAGCGGTGAACGCCTCCCACCCGGCTTCTGCCTGGCATGCCTCAACCCCCCAGGAGTGCCTGGGCGGACTGGAGAGCAGCCTGGAGGGCCTGAGCACCGCCAGTTCGGCGCAGCGCCTGGCCGAGGTAGGGCTCAATCGCCTCGAGCTCAAGGCCGGTCGCAGCAAGCTTCAGATCCTCTGGGATCAGTTCAGCAACATCATGCTGGTCATGTTGCTGGCGGTGGCGGCCGTCTCAGCTGGGGTGGCCTGGGTGGAGCAGAAGTTCCCCAAGGATGCGATCGCCATTGTCTTGATCGTCGGGCTCAACGGCCTGCTCGGCTATCTGCAGGAAAGCAAGGCCCAGCAGGCCCTGCTGGCCCTGCGCCAGATGTCCCAGCCGCTGGTGACCCTGCGCCGCGATGGCGAGTGGCAGCGGCTCTCCAGTGAGCAGTTGGTGCCCGGTGATGTGATTCGCCTCGAGGCTGGCGATCGTGTGCCGGCCGATGCCCGCCTGTTGGAAGTGGCGGAACTGGGCGTGCGCGAAGCTGCGCTCACCGGCGAGGCCGAGGCCGTTTACAAGCAGGCCCATCTGGTGCTCGAGGCCAGCACCCCGGTGCTGGAGCGTCAGAACAGTGTGTTTCAGGGCACCGAGGTGGTGCGAGGCCGGGGCACGGCCGTGGTCACCGCCACTGGTATGGCCACCGAACTCGGCCAGATCGCCGAACTTATAAATACTGCTGGCGGCGAGGAAACCCCCCTGCAGCAGCGTCTGGATGGCCTGGCCAAGGTGCTGGTCGGCTCCTCGCTGGCGCTGGTGGCGGTGGTGGTGGTGATCGGCGCCTTGATGGGTCAGGAGCTGCTCAACCTGCTGGAGGTGGCGCTGTCGATGGCGGTGGCGATCGTGCCCGAGGGCTTGCCGGCGGTGATCACCGTCACCCTGGCGATCGGCACCCAGCGCATGGTGCAGCGCGCCGCCCTGATCCGCCGCCTGCCGGCGGTGGAAGCCCTGGGTTCGGTCACCGTGATCTGCTCGGACAAGACCGGCACCCTCACCCAGAACCGCCAGGTGGTGCAGGAGCTGCGCAGTGGCACCAGCGCCATCGCCGTCAGCGGCCATGGCTACGACCCCAGGGGCAAGTTCAGCGAACGCAGCCTGGCCGCGCCGGCCGGCGCCCGTGCCGGCGTGGCCGCCGGCGCCCAGCAGCTGCTGCTGCAGGCCGGGGTCCTCTGCAGTGATGCCGAACTCAAGCGCGAGAGCGATGGCCGTTGGGATGTGCTCGGGGATCCCACCGAGGGCGCCCTGGTGGTGGTCGCCGCCAAGGCCGAGATCGATGCCTTTGCCCTGCGCAGCCACAACGACCGTCTGGCCGAAATTCCCTTCAGTTCGGAACGCCAGCTGATGGCGGTCTGGGTGGGCGATCCCAGCGGCAGCCTCCAGGCGCCGCTGGGTGCCGCCGCCGAGGGCTCCCACACGCTGATGATCAGCAAAGGGGCCCCGGAGGTGATCCTGTCGCTCTGCAATCGCTGGCTCGATGGCGGCGGCATGGCCCCCCTGGAGGAGAGCGAGCGTTCCTGGTGGCTGGAGCAGGCACGGGAGCTGGCCGCTGCCGGCCTGCGGGTGCTGGCCTTCGCCTGTGCGCCCCATCACCCCAGCCCCGACCATGGCCTTGAGGGGCTGGTGCTGCTGGGGTTGATGGCCCAGCTCGATCCGGCCCGGCCTGAGGTGCCCGAGGCGGTGGCCCGCTGCCGCCGCGCCGGCATCCGGCCGGTGATGATCACCGGCGACCATCCGCTCACGGCCCGCGCCATCGGCGCCGGCATCGGCCTGGTGGAAGCTGGTAGCGAGGTGGTGCTGGGCCGTGAGCTCGAGCAGCTCGATGACGCCGCCCTGCAGGAGCTGGTGGGTCACTGCAGCATCTATGCGCGGGTGCCACCCGAGCAGAAGCTGCGCATCGTCAAGGCCCTGCAGGCGCGCCGCGAAATCGTGGCCATGACCGGCGACGGTGTCAACGATGCCCCCGCTCTCAAGCAGGCCCATATCGGCGTGGCGATGGGCATCACCGGCACCGAGGTGAGCAAGGAGGCCGCCGAGATGGTGCTGCTCGACGACAACTTCGCCACGATCGTCAATGCCGTCGAGCAGGGGCGGCTGGTGTATGCCAACATCCGCCGCTTCGTGAAATACATCCTCGGCAGCAATGTGGGCGAACTGGTGACGATCGCCGCCGCACCGTTGGTGGGGCTGGTGGGGGTGCCGCTGACGCCGCTGCAGATCCTCTGGATGAACCTGGTCACCGATGGGGTGCCGGCCCTGGCCCTGGCGCTGGAGCCCGGCGAAGCGGGCTTGATGGACCGGCCGCCGGCGGCTCCGGGGGAGTCGATCTTTGCCCGCGGCATCGGCACCTACATCCTGCGGGTCGGTGTCGTCTTCGGCCTGATCACGATTGGCCTGATGGTGTGGGCGTATCGCACCTATGGCAATGCGGGCCCCTGGAAAACGATGGTATTCACCACCCTCTGCCTGGCCCAGATGGGCCACGCCCTCTCGGCCCGCAGTGATCTGCCGCTGGTGCAGGTGAAGCCCTTCTCCAATCCCTGGCTGCTCTGGGCCGTGCTGCTCACTTCCGCCCTGCAGTTGGCCCTGCTCTATGTGCCGTCCCTGGCCAGCTTCTTCGGCACCGAGCCGCTGGCCGGCCACGACCTGCTGATCTGCGTGGGGGTGAGCTTGCTGTTCTTCTTCTACTTGGAGCTGGAGAAGCTGGTGCGGATCTGGCGTCGTCGCCGCCACGCCGACGCCTGAACCGGGTACCGATCACCGGGTGAAGATCTCCAGCTCCCGGTGCATCCGTTCGGCCGGGCGATTGCTGTCGCTGGTCTTCGCTCTGAGCTGGGTGAGGAAGAAAGCCATCAAAGCTACGGCCGCCAGAGCCAGCATGAATAGCGATCCGTGCCGCTGCCGCTGGCGGCTTTCAGCATCTCTGGCCTCGCCGATGGGGTGACCGCAATCGGTGCAGATCAGCATCGGTTTCTTGCGCCCCACCTTGGTGAGCATCCGACAGCCGCACTTGGCACAGCCCATCAGGATCCCCACAGGTGGCACCAGTTTTGCAGTCACCTGAGGCCCGCTCATGGCAGCAACGAGCACCCTTTACAGCATCGGGGCGCAACAGCGTGCGGCTCAGGGCCGCCGAAGCCTGCATCCATAAGCGGATCTTGGCGATCCCATAGGAGATCTCTGCCCTGCGGCACACCCAATGGGGCGATTCCTTCCTTAGTTTTCGCGGCCAAGGCGCTTTCGCGCCATCCCTGCCGCCCATGACCCTGCTTTTTGCCCAGTCGGCCTGGCTGGTGCCGCTCTATCCACTGCTGGCGTCCCTGCTGTCGTTCCTGTGGTCGCCGGGGCTGATCTCCCGCACCGGGCCGCGCCCCTGCGGCTACCTCAACCTGTCGATGGTGACGCTGGCCTTCCTGCACAGCACCCTGGCCCTGCTGGCGCTCCATTCCAACTCCCAGGCCGGTTCCGCCGCCCTCTACCGGCCGCTCACCTTCGGTTGGACCTGGCTGAACACCGCGGGCCTGCGCATCGGGTTCGATGGTCTGATCACCGAGCCCGCCCTGATCGCGATGACGCTGATCACTGGCCTGCATGTGCTGGTGCAGATCTATGCGATCGCCTACCTGGAGATGGACTGGGGTTGGCCGCGGTTCTTCGGCTCGCTCAGCTTCTTTGAAGCCGGCCTCTGCGCCCTGGTGCTCACCGATTCGATCTTCTTCAGCTACGTGATCCTGGAGCTGCTCACCCTCGGCACCTATCTGGTGGTGGGCACCTGGTACAACCAGCCCCTGGTGGTGAAGGGCGCCCGCGACGCCTTCCTCACCAAGCGCATCGGCGACCTGGTGTTGCTGGTGGGGGTGATTGCCCTGCTGCCGCTCACCGGCACCTGGAACTTCCATGGCCTGCAGGCCTGGGCCGCCGATCAAACCAACAACCAGCTGCCCCTGCCCGCCGGCTTCAGCCTGATCCTGCTGGCCCTGATCGCCGGCCCGATGGGCAAATGCGCCCAGATCCCCCTGCACCTCTGGCTCGATGAGGCGATGGAGAGCCCGCTGCCCTCCACTGTGCTGCGCAATTCGGTCGTGGTGGTGGGTGGTGCCTGGGTGCTGCTGCGGCTTGAGCCCCTGATTGAGCTCAGTCCCCTGGTGGCCAGTGTGCTGGTGGTGGTGGGTGGCACCAGCGCCCTGGTGGGAGCCCTGATCGCCCTGGCCCAGGTCGATGTGAAGCGGGCGCTCTCGTTTCTGGTCAGCAGCTGGCTGGGTCTGTTGTTCGTGGCTGTCGGCCTCGGAGGCACCGCCGTCGCCGATCACCTGATGCTCGTTTACCCGCTGCCGATGGCGCTGATGCTGATGGCGATCGGCGCCATCGTGCTCACCAATGTCACCCAGGACCTGACCCAGCTGGGGGGGCTCTGGAGCAAGCGGCCGTTGATGGGCATCGCCTTCCTGACCGGTGCCGTGGGCCTGATCGGCCTGCCCCCCTTCGGAGGCTTCGCCGCCCTGCGCGAGCTGCTGCTGCTCACCAGCGCCAGCCAGCACCCCTGGCTGCTGGGCGGCCTGGTGCTGCTCACCAATGCCCTGATCAGCGCCGGCCTGATCCGCATTTTCGGCCTGATCTGGGCCGGTCGCCCCACCCCGTTCACCACCCGCTCGCCGGAGGTGCTGTGGCTGATGGTGCTGCCGATCATGCTGCTCACCGGCCTGGTGCTGCACCTGCCCCAGTTGCTGGTGCGCAATGGGGTGTTCGCCGCCGTTCTGTCCCAGTTGCCGTTGCCGGGCTGGGGGCCGCTGGCGGCGCCGCTGCTGCTCTCCACCCTGGTGGGTGGCGGCCTCTCCGCCGTCTTCTATCTGCGCCCCCATCCCCTCGCCCATCTGCCTTCGGCCCTGGGTGGTCTGCAGGACTGGCTGGCCCACGACATGCAGACCGAGCGCTTCTACCACCGCACTGTCGTGGCCCTGGTGGTGTTCCTGGCCCGGATCAGCGCCTGGTCGGATCAACGGCTGGTGGATGGCTTCAGTGGGGCCGCCGGTGGTGCCGCCCTGGTGGGAGCCCGTCGGCTCAGCTTCACCACCTCCGGCCGCTCCCAGGCCTATGCCCTCACCCTGGTGCTCGGGGTGCTGTTGATGGCCGCCTGGCTGCTGGCCGGCCCTGGTCCTGTGCCCACCGAGATCCTTCGCTCCCTGCGCTGATGACGCCAATCCCCTTGCTGTTGCTGCTGGCCCTGCCCTTACTGGCGGGCCTGGCGCTGCCGTTCCTGCCCGAAGGCGCCCCGCTGCGGGTGCGCAGCCTGGCGGCCCTGGCGGCCGCCAGCCAGCTGGCTGTGGCTCTGCTCTGCTGGCGTCTGCCGCCGCCGGATCTGCATCTGGCCTGGTTGCCCAAGCTCGGCCTGGAGCTAGATCTGGGCCTCGATGGCCTGTCCTTGCCCCTGGTGCTGCTCACCGCCCTGCTGAGCATGCTGGCGATTCTTTCGGCCCCTGCTGATCAGAGCCGGCCGCGGCTGTTCTTCCCCCTGCTGCTGGCCACCAACCTCGGCGTGGTGGGGGCCTTTCTGGCCCGCAATGCGCTGTTGTTCGTGCTGGCCTTCGAGCTGGTGCTGATTCCCACCACCCTGCTGGTGGCGATCTGGGGCGGGCCGCGCCGTGCCGGTGCGGCGATTCGCTTTCTGCTCTATGGAGCGGTGTCGGGTCTGAGTCTGCTGGCTGGGGTGCTGGCCCTTGGCTGGTTCAACGCCAATGGTCTCAGCTTCAACTTTGAGGACCTGGCCGGCGCCGATCTCAGCCCCGGGGCCGAGGCCTGGATCCTCGGCCTGCTGCTGCTGGCCTTCGGCCTCAAATTGCCGATCGTGCCGCTGCATGGCTGGCAGCCACTCACCTATGGCCAGGCCCCCACGCCAGTGGTGATGCTGCTGGGCGGTGCGGTGTCGAAACTCGGCGCCTATGGCCTGCTGCGCTTCGGTGTCGGCTTCCTGCCCGACACCTGGGCCGCCTGGTCCCCCTGGATTGCCGCCGCCGGCGCCGTCAGTGCCGTGTATGGCGCCCTCAACGCCATTGCCCAGAGCGACATGCGCCGGCTGATGGCCTACAGCTCCCTCGGCCACATGGGGCTGCTGGTGCTGGCCCTGGCGGCCGCCACACCGATGGCGCTGCAGGGAGCTGTGGCCCAGATCCTCGCCCACGGCCTGATCGTGGCTCTGCTGTTCGCCTGTGTCGGCCTGATTGAGCGGCGCACGGGCACCACGGAGATTGCCGAACTCTCCGGCCTGCTCAACCCGCTGCGGGGCCTGCCGGTGAGTGCGGCCATGCTGTTGCTGGCCCTGATGGCCGCCGCCGGCATTCCCGGCTTGGCGGGCTTCCCGGCCGAGCTGCTGGTGTTTGAGGGCAGCTGGACCGTCTTCCCCCGAGCCACCTTGGTCTGCCTGGTGGCTTCGGGTCTGACGGCCGTCTATGCGGTGCGGCTGTTCAACCGGGTGGGCTTCGGCCGGCTTGATAACGACAAAGCCGACTGGCAGCCCACCCGCTGGTCCGAACGCCTGCCGGCGTTGGCCCTCACCCTGCTGGTGATCGGCTTTGGCCTCTGGCCCAGGGCCCTGGTGGGCTGGAGCGAGGCCGACACCGGCGCCCTGGCCCTGCGCTCCCAGGCGTTTCTGGCGGCCCCCCAGGCGATGACGGTGGCGACGGCCGCACCTCGCCCGGTTCAGGGGCTGCCCAGAACGATCGCCCTGATCCCGGCCCCGCTGGTCTGAGCCAGCGGCGGCAGGCCTGGCCGCTCGCCCCAGCGGCCCCTGGACCGCCGCCCCGGCCCTGACTGTTGACATTGCCGCCCGATCGCTGCTCCCTTCCACCGCCGCCCTCGCCCCCATGAGCCCTGCCATCGCCTCCCCTGCAGCTCCCATCCAGGCGCCCCTGATTCCCCCCTCCGAGCATCGCTGGGCGGAGGTGATCCACCGGCTCGAGGCCGGCGGCTCGATGCTGCCGGACACGCCGGAGAACCTGATGCAGATCATCGGCATCTACAAGGCCTATGCCGTGCCGATGGATTTTTACTGGCGCGATCTGCTCTACATCGCCGAGCGGGTGTTTCTCAATCCGCTGCCGGCTTTTAAGTATTTCCCCAGCCAGGAGTATCTCGACCGGCCCAATGACTATGCCGGTGATCAATCCCAGCTGCGCATCTGGCGCGGTAGTGAGAAGGCCCATCCGGAGCTCTTGGAGTTCATGGCCAAGGGGGAGTTGGGGTCGATGCCGAAGCTGCTGCATCACCTCTGGCATGACCGCATCAACATGGAGTTTGCCGAGGCCTGCATGCAGGCCATGCTCTGGCATCAGGGTCTGGGGGGGCGCTTCAACGACTACCTGGCCAGCGACGCCTACCGCGCCAATGCGGACCGGGCGATCCGGGCTTACTTCAAGGGCAATCCGCTGATGCTGGGCCTGCACAAGCTGTTCCCGGAGATGTTCCTGGAGCAGGTGAAGCAGATGAGCTATTACGCCAATCTCGGCCTGTTCTGGGAGGTGATGGCTCCGGTGTTCTTTGAGATGAGTGACATCTATGACGAAGGCGGCTTCCAGGGGGTACCCGAGGCTATGGACTTCCTGGTGAACGGCATCTTCGCTGTGGCTGGGCGGCCGATCTACCACCACGTCTATGTGGGAGAGGAGTGTATTGAGGTGATTCCCAAGTCCGAAGGCTTCACCTGGCTCTATGAGGCTGCCTTGCCCTATGTGGAGGCAGTATTCTACCGTACTTCCCCATTTCGTGGCACCAAGAGTTATAATGCTCAGGCCGGTCAGGTGCCGGAAAATCAGGCCGATTTCCACTACGGCATTCTCTATGCGGATGTTTTTCCAGTTGGTTCTGCTGGCATTCCGCCAACCCTGCTGATGCAGGACATGCTGCATTTTCTGCCGTCCTATCTGCAGGAGCTCTATACCCAGCACAAGCGCGGCCAGGACGATCAACTTATTCAGCTCGGTATCACCTTCCAGCGCTCGATGTACAACGTCACCTCGGCGGTGATCCAGGCGCTGCGCGCGGCCCTGCTCTATCCCCTCGACGACACCGACCCCGCACACCTGCTGGCCAATCGCCGTTTCTTCGAGGCCCAGATGGATCGCTTCCTGCGGCCCGAGGCCCGTCTCGGCGCGATCCAGAGTCAGGACTATCGCTGATCGGGCCTGGCTCGGCTGCTGTGCTGGCCGCTGTCCCGTTCAACCTGTGCTGTTGCTTGTCCCTTCACCCTAGCTTTGCCATGGCCACGATTCTTGAAACTGCCAGGGCCGCCGGCTGTTTCGCCACCCTGCTCACGGCCGTTGAGGTGGCCGGCCTCACCGCTGCGCTCGAAGGCCCGGGTCCCTTCACCGTCTTCGCGCCGGTGGATGAGGCTTTTGCCGCCTTGCCCGCCGGCACGGTGCAGACCCTGGTTGACAATCCGCCGCAGTTGGCACGCATCCTTAAGTATCACGTGTTGAGTGGGGCCCACAGCCGCGCCGAGTTGGTTGCCCAGGCTGACTGGCTGAGCCTGGAGGGCGCACCGATTCCGATTCGCCGCGATGAGCCGTTCGAGGTCAAGAACGCCACAGTGGTGAGTGCCGATGTGATCTGCGACAACGGCATCGTGCAGGTGATCGATCGGGTAATTCTGCCGGGGTGATTTGCCGTAGTGATTGTGGTGAGCCCCTCAGACCCTGTCAGGGGGGGCTGGCGCCGAGGTCGTTGGTGGCCGGATCGCCACGGCCGAAGCTCTCCCGTTTTCCTTCGTTGCTGTTGGCGATCCTGACCCGGTTCTTGGGTGAGCGCTTAGCCCGGTACATCGCATAGTCGGCGGCGGTGAGCAACTGGCCGGCGGTGATGCCATGGTCTGGCGAGCGGGCGATGCCGATGCTCACACTCAACTCAATTGGCTGCACAACTCCCTTGCGGCAGGCAAGAACCACCTCTTGCAGTTTTCCGGCAAAGGTATACAGATCCTCTAGGGTGGAGGCATTCGGCACCAGCACCACGAACTCGTCACCGCCGAGCCGGCTGAGCAGTTCATCGGTGCGAATGGCGCCGCGCAGACGATGGGCCACCAATTTCAGTATCTGGTCACCCACGGCATGGCCGTAACTATCATTAATTTGCTTGAAGCCGTTGAGATCGAGAAATAAAATCGCTACATGACGATCTGGATCAAGTTCGGCCTCGGCCAAAGCCTGGTCGGCTCGCTCCATCAGCAGCCCCCGATTGGACAGTCCCGTCAGCTGATCATGTAGGGAATTATGGCGCATTCTCTCCTGAACATGGTGACGATCGCTGATATCCTGTAGCATGCCCACATAGTTGGTGGTCTGCAGCTCCTGGTTGCGCACGGCGGTGATGCTGAGCTCATGGCGGCGGATTTCACCATTGCGCAATCGATTCCAGATTTCACCCTGCCAGGAGCCACGTTCCCTCACATCGCGCCAGAGGTCGGTGTAAAAATCAGCTTCATGGCGACCGGACTTGAGCAGGTTCAGGGTGCGGCCTAAGACTTCAGCGGCGGAATAGCCGGTGATGCGGCCAAAGCTATGGTTGGTGGAGAGCACCACCCCCGCTTCGTTGGTGACGACGATTCCCAGGGGGGAAGACTCGAACACAACCGTGGCCAGGGTCAGTTCGTTGTTGGCCTTTTCGGCCATGGTCAGCGCAGCAAGGGTCGCCAGATGGTTTTCGACCAGCATGTGCGTGCTCATGGCCGCAATGGCCGAGCCAAGGCAACCCGCCAGAGCCAGCAGCAGCAGATTTGAACTGAAGCCATTGTTGGCCATCAGCTCCCGGCTCAGCTGGATGCCGATCAGCCAGCGGCGGCCGCCCATGTCGATGGTCTGGTACTGGGGATCACTGAGACGATCCGTGCCATGCAGGCTTTGGTTATCGAACAGCAAGCTGCCAGATTTTGCCTGGCTTCCGTCGTAGACAAGCACCGCTGATCCGTTCAGATCCGGATTGTGCACGCTGTGCAGAGAGGCCTCCACCAGATCGCTCACCCGAATGGGTGCATAGGCCCAGCCCAGCAAGGTGGCGTCGTAGGCCTGGGGCTGTTGCGGCAGGCTGATCCCCTGGTCGCGGTAGACGGGGGCATAGATCAACACTCCGGCCTGGACTTCGGTGTTGCGTTCCTGCACCAAACGCACCTTGCCGGACATGGCGGGCACGCCGTTGATGGCGGCCAGATCCATGGCCGCTCGCCGCGTGCCCTCGCTGTACATGTCGTAGCCGAAGGCCCGCTGATTGCGCAGATCAAAGGGCTCCAGGTAGATGATGGCGCTGGTATGTGGACGCTTGCCTGTGGGGTGAATCGTGAAGTTTGGATAGCCTTGTGCCCGGATGCGAGCCGTGATCGCCTGCCGTTGGGTCACGGGCACGTAGGCACTGAAGCCGATTCCCTGGATGCCTTCGAGGCTGCCGTTCTCGTGGTTGAGAGTGTTGTAGTAATCGCGGAAATCCTCCCGATCCACCTGCTGGGCGGCGTTAAACAGGCCAGCCACACCGCTGATCGTGTCGACGGCTTTGCGCAGCTTCATCTCGATGGCTTCGGACACGTCCCCCATCAGGGCCGCCTCAATGCGCTCATGGGCCTGCTGGTTAAGGCGTCGGCTCTGCTCGCTGAAGCCGGCGGTGATCGCCAGACCCACCAGGAGCACCAGTAGGGGCAGCTGCCGTTCGCCGACGATGAGTTGCTGCCGCACCCAAACAGGCCAGACCAAACGCTGGGATCGTCTTGAACCGTTGGCCCTGCGTTTCCGGTTCCGCAAGCCTTGCTGGCGACCTCCTGGTTCTCGCGAGCCCGGCTGGGCGAGGGGGGGACTGATCTCAGACCTTCGACTATGCCAACCAAATTGATCGATCTTGTCGGGCAGGATCGGCAAAGACGGCGAATCGTTACTCAAAGCTGACCACAGCGAGCCTGAAAATCCGCCGCCTCGCGGCTCCTGGCTGCCGGTTGAGGAGTTGAAGCTGCCGTCGCCAGGGCAGTCCGGCTGTGGGCTGCCAAGCGATGGGCTGCAGCGAGGATCTGACGATCCTGCGGAGTGGGGTCCAGGCTGAAACGGTCAGCAGCTACGCGGGTGGTGCCTGTTGCTGCTCATTGATCACGCCAACTTATGCCCCCTATTGGCAATCCTGGCAACCCAGCACACCCAACAGCTGCATCCCAACCCTAGGGTTCGCATCATCCGCAGGGGGCCAGCTCTGGTTCCCGCACTCCGGTTGGCTGCGCCACCTAAGTGTTCCTGATTCGCCGTACGTCTTTCTGCTCATGTCTGCTTCCATCCAGGCCGCCCAACGTCAACGCTGTGGATCTCGCCGTTGCCGCCGCGGTCAGCGCCGTATCCATAGCCGTGGTTGCGGCGATGAGTTGCCTCAGAGTTGACGCGGAAGCCCCGGTTGGGTAGGACAACCGTGGGACTTCCCTGCCCATCATTCCAGTCATGATCCAAGGCCGTATCTGTCGTTGAACGCCCATGGATTGAAGGCAGCCTGTCCTGGATGCTTGCAACCGTTGGATTTAACTCTGCTGCAGCATAGGGCGAAGGATCAATCTTCAGCTCACTGGTTTCAGGCAGGCTTTGTGGTTCAGAAGCCTGAGTTCTCAATGAACTGCTGAGAGATTGCGGCGCTGCAACGGCTTCGACTGCTGCTGGAATATAAAAATGTTTTTAAATGTATCCCCAATCGGCGGTAGTTGTCATGCCGCTTCTTGTGGAAATAGTTCGGGATTCCGCCCGTCCTCGGATTTGATTGATCTGTTCCAGTTCTGGGTTTTTAATTGATCGGCCAATGATTCGGCTTCAGTCAATCTTCTTGATTGATTATAAGTTTGAATTGATTCTTGGGCTGTGTGTTGTAGCTCGAGGGTGATGGTTTTGAATCGTTTATCGGATTCATTGCCGTTGCTTTGGCTGCTTGGCGGCTGAATGATCTGGGCTGCCCAGCAGCGAGCCTGCATTCCATTTCTCCCTGTTGTCCTCTTCTTTTCGTGATCACCATGGCCAAGCGTCGTCGTTTTCTTGCCCTGCTCAGTGCCACGGCCTGCTCCACCGCCCTGCTGGCCGGATGTCTGGGCAATCCACCCAGCAGCACCGGCGACTCAACCCCCATCCCGGTGGCACGCAATGCCAATCTCGAAATCAATACCATCAGCCTCGGTTTCGTTCCCATTCTTGAAGCCGCTCCGCTGGTGATCGGGGTTGAAAAGGGCTTTTTTGCCAAGCACGGCCTGGAAGTGAATCTCTCCAAGCAGGCCAGCTGGGGCGCCGCCCGCGACAATGTGGTGTTGGGTTCGGTTGGCGGTGGTATTGACGGCGGCCAGTGGCAGTTGCCGATGCCACAGATGATCAGCGAGGGCGCGATCACCAATGGCAAGAAGGTGCCGATGGTCGTGCTGGCGATGCTGATGAGCCAGGGCAATGGCATCGCCGCCGCCAACACCGTCCGCGCTGGCAATCTCAGCCTGGATCTCAAGACCTCCTCGCCTGGTTTCTTTGACAAGTTCAACCAGAAACAGGGACGAAAGTTTCGTGCGGCTTACACCTTCCCCAAGGCCAACCAGGAAATCTGGATCCGTTATTGGCTGGCCGCTGGTGGGGTCAACCCCGACAAGGCGGTGGAACTGTTGAAGGTGCCCGCCCCGGAAACGCTTCAGGGGATGAAGAACGGCACGATGGAGGCCTTCTCCACAGGTGATTCCTGGCCATCCCGCATCACCAGGGACCAGATCGGCTATCTGGCCGCCACCACCGCCCAGATCTGGAAGGTTCACCCGGAAGAGTATCTGGCCGTTCGTTCCGATTGGGTGGATCAGCATCCCAAGGCGGCGGTGGCCCTGCTCAAGGGTCTGATCGAAGCCCAGATGTGGCTGGACAAGCCGGAAAATAAGGATGAGGCCGCCAAGATTCTCAGTTCGCGCAAGTGGTACAACATACCTCTGCCTGTGCTGCAGGAAGCCCTCAAGGGCCAGTACAAGCTTGGTGCCCGTGGCATACCTGAAACCGACCCCAGGATGGGGCCTCTGTACTGGAGCAGCGATCGCGGGGTGATCTCCTATCCCTATAAGAGCCTCACCCTCTGGTTCCTGCTGGAGTCAATGCGCTGGAAGTTCTTCCCTGGCACCGTCGACACCATCGAGCAAGCCAGAGCCATTAACGACAAGGTGACGCGTGAGGATCTCTGGAAGCAGGCCGCCAAGGCGGTTGGGGTGCCTGCCAAGGACATCCCCACGGGATCCAGCCGCGGCAAAGAGACCTTCTTTGACGGCATTGTCTATGACCCGGAGAATCCCCAGGCCTATCTGGATTCCTTGAAGATCAAGAAGTGATCGCCCCGGGCTCGCTGCCCACCAGGCCGGTGGCGGGCCCTTTTCTTCATACGGCTTTTCGCCTGGATCAGCCTTTCTACGATCAGCCATTTTTTTCCTTTCCAACTCCAGAAATTGTCCCCATGACGATCAGCACCAACCCCACCTCCAGTCGCGGCGAACGCACCCCCCCAGGAGTAGCCCTGTGGTGGAAGCAGACGCGCAAAGCCATCCTGCCGCCCTTGTTCGGGATCGGTGGCTTCCTGCTTTTCTGGCAGCTCAGTGCCACGCTCGGCCTCACCAAACTGGCCGGTCCGCTCAGCCTGTTCACCGAAGAGCGCACCCGGGAGCTGTTGTTCTATCCCTTCTTCGATCGCGGCGGCCTCGATAAAGGCCTGTTTCTGCACGCGATGAGCAGCCTCAGTCGCGTTGCCCTTGGATACACCTTGGCGGCTGTGGTTGGCATCGCCGCAGGTATCGCCGTCGGTCTGAACAAGGGGCTGGATCGGGCCCTGGATCCGCTGTTCCAGTTCCTGCGCATGGTGGCCCCCCTGGCTTGGGTGCCGATCGCACTGGTGCTGTTCCAGAACAACCAGCCCGCTGCCATCTTTGTAATCTTCGTCACCTCGATCTGGCCGATTCTGATCAACACCGCCGAAGGAGTTCGTCAGATCCCCCAGGACTACCGCAATGTGGCGCTGGTGCTGCAGATGTCAAACCGCAACTTCTTCACTAAGGTTCTTATTCCCTCGGCTCTTCCCTATATCTTTACGGGTCTGAGGATCTCGATTGGCCTGGCCTGGCTGGCGATCATCGCCGCTGAAATCGTAATGCCCGGTACGCCTGGTATCGGCTTCTTCATCTGGGATGCCTATCAGAATAGCTACGTGTCCGACATCATTCTGGGTGTGATCTGGATCGGTGCCATTGGTCTGATCCTCGATCGCCTGATGGTGTGGCTGCAGAACCGCATCGCGGCGGGGCAGTGAAGTCCATGTTCAACTCCTTGTTACTTCAGCTTCATCGCTTCGGCCAACGCCTGCAATCCTTCGAGCAGTCCCTGTTCCGTAAGGAGATCGTGCTCCCCTTCCTGCTGGTACGTCTCACCCTGATCGTGGCGATGCTGCTCTGCTTTTACTTGGCTTTTAACAGTCTCGAAGGATTCTCTTCTCCTCCCTCAGTCTGAGTTGAAGGTCCACCTTTCACTTATCTAGTGCCTGCTGATCCAACGCTTACCCATGCCATGACAAGCCTCGTTCAAGTCCAGGAGATCGACAAGAGTTTCCCCCTCAGTGGCGGCAATACATATCTCGCTCTCAAGGGAATTAATCTGGACATTCGCAAGGGGGAGTTCATCTCCCTGATCGGCCACTCCGGCTGCGGCAAGAGCACCCTCCTCAACATGATCGCTGGTCTCGATCTGCCCACGGGCGGCACGGTGCTGGTCGATGGCGAGGCGGTACGGCGCCCCGGGCCGGACAAGATGGTGGTGTTCCAGAACTATTCGCTGCTGCCCTGGCTGAGCGTGCGCGAGAACATCGCCCTGGCCGTCGACGAGGTGATGCCCTCCCTGGCCAGGGCCGAGCGCGATGCCGTGGTCGACGAGCACATCGCCATGGTGGGTCTGGGAGCGGCTGGCCATAAGCGTCCTGGCGAACTCTCCGGCGGCATGCGCCAGCGGGTGTCGATCGCCCGCGCTCTGGCGATCAAGCCCAAGCTGCTGCTGCTTGATGAACCCTTCGGCGCCCTCGATGCGCTGACGCGGGGCAATCTGCAGGAGAAGCTGATGCAGATCTGCAATGAGCACGATCTCACCGCCGTGATGGTCACCCACGACGTCGATGAGGCGGTGCTGCTCTCCGACCGGATCGTGATGCTCACCAACGGGCCCGGCTCGATGATCGGCGGCATTCTCGAGGTCGACATTCCGCGTCCGCGTCAGCGACTGACGGTGGTGCATCACCCCAGCTACTACAGCCTGCGCTCGGAGATCATCTATTTCCTCAACCGCCAGAAGCGCGTCAAGCAATGGCAGGCCAAGCCCCACAAGGTGCTGGCCCGCCACGGCCTCGAAAAGGTGAATCTTGACCTCGGATTTGTGCCCCTGGCCGCCTGTGCACCCCTGGCGGTGGCCGAGGCCAAGGGGTTCTTCAGCAAGCACGGCCTCGACGAGGTGCAACTGGTGCGCGAAACCAGCTGGCGCGGTGTCACCGATGGCCTGGTGGACGGCACCCTTGATGCGGCCCTGATGCCCTCCGGCATGCCGGCCTGGATGACGGCCGGCGGCCATGGCGGCGCCCCGCTGCCGGTTGTCAGCTCTCTGACCCTGAGCCGCAACGGCAATGGCATCACCCTGGCCAAACGGCTGGCGGATGAAGGCGTCCACAATGTCGACGACTACCGCCGTTATCTGCAGAGCCATCAGCGCCAGCCCCACCGGCTCGGCATCGTCCATCCGGCCTCGATGCACAACCTGCTGCTGCGCTACTGGCTCGCCTCCCACGCGATCGATCCCGATCACGATGTGCACCTGCAGACGATCCCGCCGGCCCAGATGCTTGCCGATCTCAAGGACGGCAGCATCGACGGTTTCTGCATCGGCGCCCCCTGGCTCGATCGGGCCCTGGCCGACGGCCACGGCTTCACGGTGGCCGGCGATCTGGCGATCTGGCCCGGCCATCCCGGCAAGGTGCTGGGGGTGCGCGAGGACTGGGCCCTGGCCTATCCCAACACTCACATCGCCCTGACCAAGGCCCTGCTGGAGGCCTGCCAGTACTGCGCCAAATCGAGCCATTGGGGCGAGATGAGCGAACTGCTCAGCGATCGCCGCTATCTGGGCATGAAGAAGGAGGTGATCTGGTTCAGCGAGGCCTCCGCCGATGGCAGCTCCACCGTTCCCCACCATCTGTTCTTCGGCAAGGGCGTGAACCGCCCCAGCCGCAGTGAGCATCTCTGGATCCTCACCCAGCTGGCCCGCTGGGGTGAGATTCCCTTCCCCCGCAACTATGTCGAGATCCTCGAGCGCATCTGCGCCGTGGGCGTGTTCAGCACCGCCGCCCGCGAACTGGGGCTCGATGCGGTCAGCTACCAGCGCGGTGCGATCGAACTGTTCGACGGTCGCCCCTTCGACGTTGACAACCCGATCGACTACCTCAACGCCGTACCCGTGCATCGCGATTTCAGCGTCGCTGAGATCCCCATCGGCGTGCCCCGGGCATTGGCCGGCTGAGGCCTGCAGCCGTGGAGATCTCCGGGCCGGGCCAGCTTCACCCCACCACCACGTTCATCGCCACTTTCACCCCGCTCCAACGTCACCCCACCCCCATCCCTTCGATGCCAACCCCTGACACCCTGGCGCGCTCTCTGGCCGCCGGCGCCGCAGCTCAGACGCCCCTGCTGCGCTTTGAGCAGCTCTCCAAGGTTTATGCCACCCCCCGCGGGCCCTATCCGGTGCTGGCGGACATCAACCTCGAGGTGAATCGCGGTGAGTTCGTCTGTGTGATCGGCCATTCCGGCTGCGGCAAATCCACGCTGCTCAACATGGTTTCCGGCTTCGCCACCCCCAGCTCCGGCCAGGTGCTGCTCAATGGAGCACCCATCCAGCGCCCGGGTCCCGATCGCATGGTCGTGTTTCAGGGCTATGCCCTGCTGCCCTGGATGACGGCCTATGAGAATGTCCACCTCGCCATTGATTCGGTTCAGCCCAACATCAGCGAACATCAGAAGCGCGAGATCGCCATGGAGCATCTGGCGATGGTGGGCCTGACGGCGGCGGCCGACAAGCGCATCACCCAGCTTTCCGGCGGCATGAAGCAGCGGGTGGCGATCGCCCGGGCTCTGTCGATCCGCCCGGAGGTGCTGATTCTCGATGAGCCCTTCGGCGCCCTGGATGCGATCACCAAGGAGGAGCTGCAGGAGGAGCTGCTCAAAATCTGGAGGAACTTCGACTGCAACACCCAGCAGGCCGGCACCCAGAATTGCACCGTGTTGATGATCACCCACGACATCGATGAGGCCCTGTTTCTCGCCGATCGGCTGGTGATGATGACCAACGGTCCGGCCGCCGGCATCGGCGAGGTGCTGACCATTCCCTTCCCGCGGCCCCGCAGCCGCGAGGAAATCATGGAAGATCCGCGCTACTACGAACTGCGCAACCAGGCCCTCGATTTCCTCTACAACCGCTTCGCCCACGACGAAGACGAGGCCGCCTGAGGCTCAGGCATCAGCATGGGGGAAGCCGGCCCGTTGGCCCCCATGCCTCAACTCTTCAGCGGCTGGCAGCTCTGGGCCGCCCTGGCCGCCCTGTTCGCCGCCGTCACGGCCCTGCTGGCCAAGGTGGGGGTGGAGGGCATCCCCAGCAATCTCGCCACCTTTGTGCGCACGGTGGTGGTGCTTGGCTTGCTGGCGGCGGTGGTGAGTGTCAGCGGCGAATGGCGCTCCCTGCCCGACATCTCGCGCCGCAGCCTCAACTTCCTGGTGCTCTCGGGCCTGGCCACCGGTATCTCCTGGCTCTGCTACTTCCGCGCCCTGCAGCTGGGGCCGGTATCCGGTGTGGCCCCGATCGACAAGGTGAGTGTGGTGCTGGTGGCGGTGCTGGGGGTGTTGTGGCTGGGCGAGCATCTCGGTCCCCTGCAGTGGTGGGGTGTGGGCTTGATGGGGGTGGGGGCGGTGCTGGTGGCCCTGCCCTGAACCGGCTGGGCGTCGCAGACATGGCAGGATTCACGGTCGTGGCTGCAGGCCGCATGGGTTTGAAGCTGCCTTGCCGTTCGCTGCTGCCAGCCCTGCTGGCCCTGGTGCTGGGAGCTTGCGCCAGTGAAGGCGGTGCGGGCGTGTCCAGCGTTCACATGGCGACGATCCGCAGCCGCGGCACCCTGATCTGTGGCAGCAACGGCCAGCTGCCCGGCTTCAGCGTGATCCGGCCTGATGGCGGCTATGGCGGCCTTGATGTGGACATCTGCCGGGCGGTGGCGGCTGCCGTGCTCGGCGATGCGGGCAAGCTGCAGTTGCGTCCCCTCACCACCACCGACCGCTTCGCCGCCCTGGCCAGTGGCGAGGTGGACCTGCTCTCGCGCAACACCACCGTGACCCTGGGCCGTGATGCCCCCGGCGGTAATGCCCTCAGCTTCGCTCCGGTGGTGTTTTTCGATGGCGGTGGCCTGCTGGTGCCGCTGGCTTCGGGCATCAGCGATTTGAACGGCCTGGCGGGCCGCACCATCTGCGTGCTCAGCGGCACCAGCAGCGAGAGCGTGCTGGCCGACAGCCTGCGGGCGCTGCAGGTGCCCTATACCCCGCTGCGCTTTCAGACCGCCGATCAGGCCTTCAGCGCCTACGGCAGCGGCCGCTGCCAGGCGATCACCAGCGATCGCTCCGGATTGGCGGCGCGCCGCACCAGGTTGGCCGATCCGGCGGCCCATCGCATCCTGCCGGCGGTGCTGAGCAAGGAGCCGCTGGCGCCGGCCACGGTGCAGTCGGATCCGGCCTGGGCCGATGCGGTGCGCTGGATCGTCTATGCCCTGTTTGAAGCGGAGGAGCAGGGGATCACCCAGGCGAATGTGGCGGCCAAACTGGCCGAAGCCAAGGCCAATCCGAAACGGGCGCCATCTGGGTGCGGGCTCCTCCCTGGATCTGCCCCGGGGGGCCAACCGCCTCGCCCGCGATGGCGGTCTGATGTTCGCGCCTCCCTTCCGTTGAGGGGCGCGCTTCGGCGGTGGGCGACCCGTGCCAGCGCCCTGGCTGCCTTGCTGTTGCTTGGGTCTTGCGCTGCTGGCCCGGGCGGCGGCGACCAGATCGCCAGCGAGAAACTGGCGGCGATCCGTAGCCGCCAGCGCCTGATCTGTGGCATCGACGGCCAGACCACCGGCTTCAGTAGCCCCGATTCCCAGGGGCACTACCGCGGCTTTGAGGTGGATCTCTGCAAGGCGGTGGCGGCGGCGGTGCTCGGCGATGCCCGCCAGCTCAGCTATCAACCGGTCACCCTGGATTCCCGTTTCGCCGCCGTGGCCAGTGGTGCGATCGATCTGCTGGCTCGCACCACCACCAACACGCTCTCGCGCGATGCACCCGGCGGCAACGCCCTCAGCTTTGCGCCGGTGCACTTCCACGACGGTGTTGACGTGATGGTGCCTGTGGCCAGCGGCATCACGAGCCTGGCAGGCCTGGGCCAGCGCACCGTCTGCTTGCTGAGCGGCGCCACCACCGAGCAGGTCCTGGGCGATGCCCTGCGCCGCGTCGGGGTCAGCTACAAGCCGCTGCGCTTCGGCCAGATCCAGGAGGCCTTTGCCGCTTATCAGGCCGGCCGCTGCCAAGCCGTGAGCATCGACAGCTCGATCCTCGTCGCCCAGCGCACAGGCTTCGCCGAACCGGCCGCCCATCGGTTGCTGGGCCGGGCCCTGAGCAAGGAGCCCCAGGCGCCGGCCACGGTGCAGTCGGATCCGGCCTGGGCCGATGCGGTGCGCTGGATCGTCTATGCCCTGTTTGAAGCGGAGGAGCAGGGGATCACCCAGGCGAATGTGGCGGCCAAACTGGCCGAAGCCAAGGCCAATCCGAA
>JAPLIB010000086.1:31690-49359 GCA_026389335.1 Cyanobacteriota bacterium
GGCCTGAGCGACGACTTCGTGGTGAAAGTGATCAGTGCCGTGGGCAACTACGGCGAGATCTACGGGCGCCATCTGGGTGCGGGCTCCTCCCTGGATCTGCCCCGGGGGGCCAACCGCCTCGCCCGCGATGGCGGTCTGATGATCGCGCCGCCCTTCCGTTGAGTCGCTTCTGGACCGATCCGCTGACCCCGGCGTGGCTTGGTGCGGTTTGCTGGCAAACTGCGGCGGCAAGGCTGGGTCCGTGTGTCTCTTCTACGCCGATTGAAACCGGCCGCCCCCCTGGCAATGCTGCTTGCCGCCTGCGGCTGCGCCAACGACAGTGGCGGCGGGGTCAGCAGTGTCCGCATGGCGGCGATCCGCTCCCACGGCCAGCTGATCTGTGGCGTCGACGGCCAGGTGAGCGGCTTCAGCAGCGTGGCCGCCGACGGCCGCTATCAGGGCTTTGATGTCGATGTCTGCCGGGCCGTGGCTGCCGCCCTGCTGGGCTCGGGTAACAAGGTGGACTTCCGCAATGTCACCGCCACCCAGCGCTTCCCGGCGGTAGCCAGTGGCGAGATTGATCTGCTCTCGCGCAACTCCACCGTCACCCTCGGCCGCGATGCCCCCGGCGGCAATGCGATGAGTTTCGCTCCGGTGGTGTTCCACGATGGGGCGGGGGTGATGGTGCCGCTGGCCTCCGGCATCACCAGCCTGGCTGGTCTGGGGGGCAAGCCGATCTGCCTGCTCAGCGGTGCCACCACCGAGCAGGCCCTCACCGATGGCCTGCGCCGGCTCAATCGCCGCTACGTGCCGCTCAAGTTCAGCACCATTGATGAGATGTTCGGGGCCTACCAGCAGGGGCGCTGCGCTGCCGTCAGCATCGACCGCTCCGCTCTGGCGGCCCAGCGCACCACCTTCGCCGTTCCCGCCGCCCATCTGATCCTGCCGGAGGTGCTGAGCAAGGAGCCGCTGGCACCGGCCACGATCGAGTCGGATCCGGCCTGGGCCGATGCGGTGCGCTGGATCGTCTATGCCCTGTTTGAAGCGGAGGAGCAGGGGATCACCCAGGCGAATGTGGCGGCCAAACTGGCCGAAGCCAAGGCCAATCCGAAGCTGGCGGAGCGGCGCCAAAGTGATCAGTGCCGTCGGCAATTACGGCGAGATCTATCGCCGTAACGTTGGCGAGGCCTCGCCCCTGAAGATTGCCCGCGGCCCCAATCGCCTCTGGAAGGAGGGCGGCCTGCTGTTTGCACCGCCGTTCCGATGAACGGCACGCCCTGGTGGCGTGATCGCCGCGTGCTGCCCTGGCTGCTGCAGGCGGTGGTGGGTCTGGCGGTGCTGGTGCTGGTGGCGCTGCTGATGACTAATCTGGTGCGCAATCTCAGCGCTGCCGGCTTGCTGCTCAGCTGGCGCTGGCTGGGTCAGCCGGCGGGGTTTGATCTCTCCGAAACGCTGCTGCCGTTCAATGCCTCGATGCCCTACGGCCGGGCGCTGCTGGCGGGCCTGCTCAACACCCTGCGGGTGATTGTGATCGCCCTGCTGGGCTCCAGCCTGCTCGGCGCCCTGGTGGGCATGGCCGCCTTCAGCCGCAATGGCCTGCTGCGTGGTCTGGCCCGGGTCTACGTCGAGGTGGTGCGCAATGTGCCGCTGCTGCTGCAGCTGCTGTTCTGGTATTTCCTGGTGTTTCTGGCCCTGCCCGATGGCCGCGCCGCCCTGCAGCTGCCGGGGCTGGTGCTGGCCAAATCGGGCCTCTACCTGGCGGGATTTGCCGGTGGCAGCTGGCAGGGTCCCCAGTTGCTGAATGGCAGCTGGCAGGCGCCCCTACAGCTCTCGGTGGAATTTGGGGCGCTGCTCACCGGCTTGATCACCTACATCGGCGCCTTCATTGCCGAGGTGGTGCGCGGCGGTATCGCCTCGGTGCCCCGCGGCCAGTGGGAGGCGGCGGGCTCCCTCGGTCTGCATGGGGTCGCCACGCTGCGTCACATCGTGTTGCCCCAGGCCCTGCGGGTGATCGTGCCGGGCCTCACCAACCAGTACATCAGCCTGGCCAAGGCCTCGTCCCTGGCGCTTGCCTGCGGCTTCACCGATCTCTATTCCGTGGCTGAAACCACCCTCAACCAGACGGGCCGTGCCGTGGAAGTGGTGCTGGTACTGCTGGCGGCCTATCTGGCCATTGATCTGCTGATCTCCGCCGCCATGAATGGCCTCAACCGGTTGGTGCAGGTGCGGGAACGCTGAGATGGGCACACCTTCTTTCCCGGCCAAGCGTCTCCCCGTAGCGGCCCTGCTGCCGCTGAAGCGGCTGCGGGCCCAGCTGGCGCCCACCGTCGCCGATGGGCTGCTGAGCCTGGGCCTGCTCGCTTTGATCGCCTGGGCCGCCGTGCAGCTGGGCGGCTGGGCGATCGGCCGGGCCGACTGGGCGGTGCTGCAGCTCAACAGCATGTTGCTGCTGGTGGGGCGCTATCCCCTGGCCGAGCAGTGGCGGCTCTGGTTGCTGGGCGCTTTGCTGGCGGCCCAGGCCGGCCTGAGCTGGGGTCTGCTGCGGGCCTGGCCCCGGGCTGATCGCCGCGAGCAGGGGCAGCTCTGGCCCCGCCATGACCGGATTGCGGCCGTGCTGATCACGCTGTTGGCCCTGCTGCTTCCTGCCGCTCTCGGACTGGCGGGGGCGCTGCAGGGGCGCTGGTGGCTGCTGGCTGCCGTGCTGCTGGCGCTGCGCTGGGCAGCGGGTCGCTGGGGCCCCGGCCTCCATCGCCGCACGCTGAAGCTGCTGGGCTTGCTCTGGCCGCTCCTGTACCTGCTCGGGTTCTGGCTGATCGGTGGGGGCCTGGGCCTGGCCGCGGTGGCACCCGGCGAATGGGGGGGCCTGCTGCTCACGTTGGTGATGGCCAGCTTCGCCATGGCCCTGAGCTTTCCGCTCGGGGTGCTGCTGGCGCTTGGCCGCCGCAGCAACCTGCCCTTGCTGCGCTGGGGCTCGGTGGCCTACATCGAGTTCATCCGCGGCGCGCCGCTGATCACCCTGTTGTTCATCGGCCAGAACATCCTTGGTTTTCTGCTGCCGGCGAGCATTTCACCCGATCGTGTCTGGCGGGCGGCCTGGGTGCTCACCCTGTTCGCTGCCGCCTATCTGGCCGAGGCGGTGCGTTCCGGGCTAGCGGCGGTGCCGCGCGGCCAGCTGGAGGCGGCCCGCTCCCTGGGGCTCAACCAGGCCCAGGCCCTGGTCACGGTCGTCATTCCCCAGGCACTGCGGGTGGCGCTGCCCACGATGGTGGGCCAGTTCATCGCCCTGGTGCAGGACACCACCCTGCTGTCGCTGATCGGCCTGCTCGATCTGCTGGGCATGGCGCGCGGGATTATGGCCAACCCCGAATTCCTCGGCCACAGCAGTGAGCTCTATCTGGTGCTGGCCGTTCTCTATTGGAGCTGCTGCGCCGCCCTGGGGCTTGGCAGTCGGGCTCTGGAACGGCGCCTTGATCCGCGCAGCCTGGCCGGTCGCCCTTGAAACGCTCCGATCCGGCCCGCTCCGATCCTGCCGGGGCTGATCCGGGCTGAATCTCCTGCACCGCCAGCTTCAAACCAGGTCCAGCCGCTTCGCTCTTCCCCTCACACCAGCTGCCAGCCAGCCCCTGCCGCGCCGATGAACCCTTCTCCCCCCCCCAGCAGTGACCCGATGATCCGCGCCGAAGGCGTGGAGAAGTGGTATCCCAATGGCTTCCATGCCCTGCGCGGCGCCAGCCTCACGGTGAACCGCGGCGAGGTGGTGGTGATCATGGGGCCCTCGGGTTCGGGCAAGAGCACCTTCATCCGCACCTTCAATGCCCTCGAAGATTTCCAGAAAGGCAGCATCACCGTCGATGGCCTTGCCCTCTCCAATGATGTGCGCCAGATCGATGCGATCCGCCGCGAGGTGGGCATGGTGTTCCAGCAGTTCAATCTGTTTCCGCACCTGAGCGTGCTCGAGAACCTCACCCTGGCACCGGTGCTGGTGCGCAAGCGCCCGCGGGCCGAGGTGGAGCTGCAGGCCATGGCGCTGCTGGAGCGGGTCGGCATCGCCGAGCAGGCCGAGAAATTTCCCGGCCAGCTCTCCGGCGGCCAGCAGCAGCGGGTGGCGATCGCCCGGGCGCTGTGCATGGAGCCGCGCATCCTGTTGTTTGATGAACCCACCAGCTCCCTGGATCCGGAGATGGTGCGGGAGGTGCTCGATGTGATCCAGGCCCTGGCCGCCGAGGCGATCACCATGGTGGTGGTGACCCACGAGGTGCGTTTTGCCCGCCAGGTGGCCCACCGGGTGGTGCTGATGGATGAAGGGGTGGTGGTGGAGCAGGCGGATCCCGAAAGCTTCTTCACAGCCCCGCGCCACGAACGCACCCAACGCTTCCTCGAGCAGATTCTTTGATGGCCGCTGCAGCCACCACCCCCAGGGGCGTTCCCGCCGCCTTGCAGCGCTTGTGGGCCCGGTTGGCTGCTGCTGAATCGGTGCTCCAGCCAACTGGTGCCTCAGATAATCAAAGCTTCAGGCAATGGCGGATTGCATCAACTCGAGGCCATGCAGGCCTTCGTAGAGCAGATAGGCGGCGAACAAGATCGCCAGCACGCCCACCAGAGCTTCGGCCCGGTGCTGCAGCCAGTCGTTGAGTTTCTCGATCGGTTTGCGGATCGTGCCGGAGGTGGCGATCCACACCAGGGGCGGCAGCAGCAGCAGCGAACCGGCCATCAGCGCGAAGACGCTGCTCACCTCCAGGTCGGCCGACAGGCCCGGATGGTTGATCAACAGCAGCCGCGCTTCCTTGAGATAAAAAACCAGGTTTTCAGGCGTGAGCAGGGCGCCGGCGGCACCGATCGCCACCAGCAGCCAGGTGTCCAGTTCCGGCAACTTGTTCATCAAGCGCAGCGCCATGCCCTCCTCGCCGATCGCGGCCTGGGGGGTGAGCTGGTAGAGGCCGAGGGCCAGCAGGCCGCCGGCACCGAGCAGGTCGATCAGCACCTGATCGCGTTCGCCATGGGCCAGGCTGACCGGAAAGGAGCTGCCCAGCGCCATCAGCAAGGCCACCGCCAGCACGTTGGCCAGGCTCCAGCCGAGCACGTAGGCAAAGGAGCGGCGCAAGGGTGCCCGGCCCAGCAGCAGCAAGGTGACCACGCCGATGTGCAGGGGGCTGAAGGCGATGCCGATGCCGAACAACGACGACTGGGTGAACAGGCTTGGGTTCATCTAAGTCGCCGGTGCGATCCGCTCAGGGCCGACACCCTAGGGGCCAGGCCAGGGGGGGCGGGATCCCTGCCTCGCGGCGGGATCCGGGGGCTGGGTGGATTGCTGAAATCCAGCGTCCCCAGGCAGCGGCGCCAAGGCTGGATGGGCCGTGAACTGGCACAGGCGACGATCTCGCTGCAGCGATCAGGGTCGTGATGCCTTCTGTTGGCTTCAGCGGAGTCGCCTCCCTATTGATTGTTTGGCACTATGCGCTTGGCCACACTGGCCAAGCAAGACTTGTTCGGTAGAAGCTCTTCGACAAGGTTTTTTCGGTATCATCTTCGCCATCCAGGTATCGCCAGGTCTGCGAAACCATCCCAATTGCTGTAGATCAACGCCGACGCCGAGTGCTTCCCGTTGGTTCAGGGTCAGGCCCGTGTTGCTTGGCTGGATGGGCCCGGGCCGGAGCGGTGTCCCGCGAGCCGCGAGGATGCTCCCCTCGAAGCACCCTTGACGGGGTGAAGTGAATGTGATGCTCAGGCCCTTTTCGCTCTGGCCCCGCCAGCTTGGCAACCAATGCCTGTTGATGTTGGTGGGCGGCGTTCTGGTGGGTCTGCTGGCGCCCACGGCGGCGCTGGCCCTCAGGCCGCTGGGCCTCGCCTTTCTGCAGGCGTCCCAGATCGTGGTGATGCCGTTTTTGATCTGTGAGTTGATCGTCGGCTTCGGCGGCCTGGGCCGCGGCTCCCTGGGCAACCTGCTGCGCAGCGGCGTGCTGGTGCTGCTGTTGACGTGGTTGCTGGGTGGGCTGCTGGTGGTGGTGCTGCCTCAGTTTCTGCCACCGCTCACCTATTCCGGCTTTTTTCACGCCGGCCTGTTCCTGCAGCCCCAGGGTACGGATCTGCTGCGTACCTATCTGCCTGACAATATCTTCGGCGCTCTGGCGACTGACAACTTTCCTGCCGTGGTGCTGTTCAGCGCCGTGCTGGGCATCCTGTTGCAGGGCCTGGAGGCTCGCCAGGAGCTGCTGCGGGTGCTGGAGGTGGCACGGCAGCTGTTCGGCCGTCTCAACAGCCTGATGGCCAGGGCTGTGCCCTACGGCATCTTTGCCCTCAGTGCGGTCACCTTCGCCACGCTCGACTTTACCCAGCTGGTCAAGATCCAGGCCTTTCTGTTGCTCTGTCTGATCAGTTTGGTCGTGCTGAGTGTGGTGCTCACGGGCTTGGTGCTGGCGCTCACGCCCCTTTCCGCCGCCGGGATCTGGCGGATTGTGCGGGGCCCGTTGGCGCTCACCGCCAGCAGCGGCAATCTGTTGATTGCCCTGCCGCTGCTGGTTCAGAGCCTGCGTCAGGAACTGTCAGGCCTGCCCGGTCAGGCCGATCGTGCCGATGATCTGGTCGCCGAGCTCGCCCCCCTGATCTCGCTGGGCTATTCCCTGCCCACCCTGGGCCAGGTGGCAACCCTGATCTTTCTGCCCTTTGCCGCCTGGTATGTGGACCGGCCGATGGGCATGGGGACGACGGCCCGCATGCTGCTCACAGCCATCCCTGCCTCGGTGGCCGGCGTCAAGTCGGTGGTGCGGCAAGAATTGCAGCGCCAGGAGTTGCCGCTGCAGTTGCTGAAGCTGATCTATCTCAATGGTGATTGGCTCTATCGCTTCGAAAAGGTGCTGTCCCTCGAGGGGTTGGTGCTCCTGGCCTTGCTGGTGTCCTTTGCGTCGGCCCGGAGTCTGCGGCTGCGGCCGCTGCGCCTGCTGCTCACGGCCGTGCTGGCCATAGCCCTGGCCGCGGCCCTGGGGGCTGCGGCCAAGGCCACCCTCGCCACCACCTTGCAGGGCACATACACCAACGATCGCCGCCTGCTGGCGCTGCAACCGCTGTTGCCAGGACCGGCGCCCGTGGTCCTGCTGAACCCGAGCCCGGAACCGGTGACGCTGCAGGCGATCCGTCAACGGCGGGTGCTGCGGGCGGGAGTGCGCAGCGATGGGCTGCCCTGGGCCTATCGCAATGCTTCCGGACGGCCAGTGGGCTTTGACATCGACCTGGCTGAGGGGCTGGCCCGCAGCCTGGGGGTGCGCCTGCAACTTGTCGAGCAGCCCCTGGCCGAGCTCGAGCGTCTGCTTGATCGTGGTGCCATCGACCTGGCCCTGGGCGGTATTCAGTCCTCGCCGCAGCGGGCGATCCGCCATCACATAAGCATGGGCTATGAATCGGTGCATCTGGCCCTGGTGGTGCCTGACGGCAAGGTGGGTCTGATTCAGAACCTGGCCTCGACGCCCCTGGCCCGCCCACTGCGGATCGCTGTGGCCGATCCCCAGTTGATCACCCCCAGCCTCACCGATCGGATGGCGACCGAACTCGGGGCTGGGACCGGGCGCCTGCGGCTGCAGCTGGTGCCGATTGCCAGTAAGAGGATGTTCTTCACCGCCACTGGTCAGCGTGGCTTCGATGCCCTGTTGACCACCGCCGAAGGCGGTTCAGCCTGGGCCGTGCTCCACCCGCGCACCACCCTGCTGGCCAGCTTCGGCGACCGACTCACCAGTGAGTTGGTGCTGTTGGTCGGAGGTGATGACCCGGCACTCCATGCCTATGTCGATGCCTGGATCGCCCAGGAGCAGGGGCGCGGTCTGATGGGCTCCCTGTTTGAGCACTGGATTGATCTCGATGCCGATCCCAACCGGCGCGATGGGGTGCGCAACCGGCCGGAGCCCAGCCTGTAGGCCAGCCAGTAGGCCAGCGAGTCAGGCACCAGCTTGCGGGGCTAGTCCTGGCGCCGCTGTCAGCGCTGGGGCACCGTGGCCCAGTCGGCGGCATTCAGCTCCGGGAACAGGCCATCCTCACGCCGCACCGCCGCCAGCCAGGCCTCACTCAGGGGGGTGCCGTTCTCAATGGCGTCCATCAGCCGCCAGAAGCGGTCGAGATGGCGATGGATGCGTTCGCGGGCCAGTTCGGTTGTGGTGCCGGCCCGCAGGATGAAGCTCCAGTCGGAGCTCTGGGCCAGCAGCAGTTCGCGGCCCGCCTGGGTGAGCCAGTCGCGCTGCTCGCTGCTGCCCACGCCCCGGTTCACCCGCCGCACCATCGCCCGTGAGGCCCGCTGCCATTCGGCCACCACCCAGGAGTTGCTCTCATTGAGCCAGTAGTCGTGGTAGCCGCCCTGGCCCCAGCTGGAGGGCGAGGGCCGGCACACCTGCAGGGTCTGGCCGACGGCCAGCACCTCCCGCAGATGGGTGAAGTTCACCTCTGACTGGGCGCCCAGCCGGAACAGCTCCCCCAGAAATCGGGGCCCCTCGAACCACCAGTGGCCGAACAGTTCAGCATCAAAGGGCGCCACCAGCAGGGGCAGCCGATCGATGGTGTTGCCCAGGGCCTCCAGCTGGCGGCTGCGGCCCTGCAGGTAATCGGCGGCATGCTGGCTCAACCGTTCGCTGGCCTGGGCCGGTTCGTAGGCCTGTTTGGCCTCCAGTGGGCAGCCCTGGGCGGTCACGCGATGCAGCTTCAGTCCGAGCGGCCGGCGGCTGCGGATACCCAGCTGGTTCAGGCGTTCTTCGGGCAGATCCCAGCCCAGATCGCGGTGGAACTCCCGGTAGGCGCCATCGCCGGGATAGCCCTGGCTGGCACTCCACACCGGCAGGGTGGATTCGCTGTCGCGACCGAAGAACGCCACCCCGGCGGGGGAGCAGACCGGCGCATACACCCCGTAGCGAGGGCGCGGCATGGCGTGCAGCAGGCCATGGCCATCGAGCAGGGTGTAGCGCAGTCCGCAGTTGGCCAGCTGCTGGTCGAGGCCCTCGTAGTAGGCGCATTCCGGCAGCCAGATCCCCAGCGGTCGCTCCCCCAGCAGTCGCTGGTGTTCGCGCACGGCGGTGAGCAGCTGGGCCCGCACCGATTCGGGTGAATCGCGCAGCAGGGGTAGGTAGCCGTGGGTGGCGCCGCAGGTGATCAGATCGAGCACGCCGTGCTGCTGCAGCCGGCGGAAGCGGCTCAGCATCAGGCCGCCGCAGTTCAGAAACTGCTGGCGGATCTCCACCAGGCGCTGCTCCAGATCCAGCGCGGCAGTGGCCAACTCGGGCGGGGCGTCAACGATCAGCGCCAGCCGCTGCTCCAGCCAGGGCACGAAGCGCGCATTAAGGCCGCGATCACTGAGCAGCGACAGCAGCGTGGGCGAAAGCCCCAGGGTGAGCTTGGGCCGCTGGCGGGGGTCGGCGGCGGCCGCTTCCAGCATCTCCAGCAAGGGCAGATAGCACTCCTGCAGCGCCTGGAAATACCAGTCCTCCTCTAGCGAGCCCGCTTCCCCCGACCGCACATAGGGGAGGTGGGCATGAAGCACGAGGGCCAGATCGCCTGCCGCCATTCCCTTCCCTCGAAGATCGCAGTGTAAACGCTGCTTCTAGGCTGACAAGGAATCGCAAACGGGCAAGACAGCCATGCGGCGGGTTCTGGCGGTCGATGGCCACAGCATGTTCTATGCCCAGCAGAAGGTGGGCTGGTTCTTCGAGCCACGGCATCTGCTGGAGCTGGCCGCTGAGGGGGCGGAGCTAAGCAGCGCCTTTTGGTACGCGGGTCTCAAGGATCCCTCCGACCAACGACCCTTCCGCGATGCCCTCACCAACCTCGGCTACACCGTGCGCACCCGGCTGCTGCGGGAGCTGGGGGGCAGTGGCGGCAGCGACAGCGCCCCTCGCCCGTCAGAACAGCGCCAGTCAGAACAGCGCCAGTACGTGCGGGCCAATCTGGATGTGGAGATCGCCATCGACCTGCTGACCGTGGCGCCGCGCACCGATCAGGTGTGGCTGCTCAGTGGCAGCCGCGATCTCGATCGCCTCGTGGAGGTGCTGCGGGCCCGGGGGCTGCAGATCGTCGTGATCAGCACCGAAGGCATGGTGGCGCGCGAGTTGCGCAATGCCGCCGATCGTTTCATCGATCTGGCCAGCCTGCGGCCCCGGCTGGAGAAGGGCGAGGCCCAGCAGCAACCGGTGTTCAGCCGGACTTAGCCCCAGGCTGCCCCGCCGCTTTCAGTACCACTCCGCCAGGGATCGGCTCCCTGCTGCGCCCGCTCGATCCAGAGGGCCAGGTGGCAGCCCTGCCCCTAGAATGCGGCCAACTCATACTCATTCCGCCTAACCCCCTGTCTTCTGTCATGGCGCGCGATCCCGGTCGGGTTCTGATCTTCGACACCACGCTGCGCGACGGCGAGCAGTCGCCCGGCGCCAGTCTCAACCTGGAGGAAAAGCTGGCGATCGCCCAGCAGCTGGCCCGTCTGGGGGTGGACATCATCGAGGCCGGTTTCCCCTTCGCCAGCAGCGGCGATTTCAACGCCGTGCAGCGCATCGCCGCAAGCGTCGGCACCCCCGATGGCCCGGTGATCTGCGGCCTGGCCCGCGCTGCCAGGGGCGACATCAAAGCCTGCGCCGAGGCTGTGGCCCCCGCCGCCCACCGCCGCATCCACACCTTCATCGCCACCAGCGACATCCACCTCGAGCACAAGCTGCGCAAATCCCGCGCTGAGGTGCTCGCCATCACCCGCGAGATGGTTGCCTATGCCCGCTCGCTCGTCGACGATGTTGAGTTCTCCTGCGAGGACGCCGGCCGCAGTGATCCCGACTACATGCATCAGGTGATCGAGGCCGCCATCGAAGCCGGTGCCACCACGATCAACATTCCCGACACAGTGGGCTATGCCACACCCACGGAGTTCGGTGAGTTGATCGCCGGCATCAATCGCTGTGTGCCCAACATTGATCAGGCCGTGATTTCGGTGCACGGCCATAACGACCTCGGCCTGGCGGTGGCCAACTTTCTTGAGGCGGTCAAATATGGTGCCCGCCAGCTGGAATGCACCATCAATGGCATCGGTGAGCGGGCCGGCAATGCTTCGCTCGAAGAGCTGGTGATGGCGTTGCATGTGCGCCGCAGTTACTACAACCCCTTTCTGGGCCGTCCGGCCGGGAGCACCGCACCACTCACGGCGGTGCACACCGAGGAAATCACCAAAACCTCGCGGCTGGTGTCGAATCTCACCGGCATGGCGGTGCAGCCCAACAAGGCGATCGTGGGGGCCAATGCCTTTGCCCACGAATCGGGCATTCACCAGGATGGCGTGCTCAAGCACCGTCTCACCTACGAGATCATTGATGCCCGCACCGTCGGCCTGAGCGACAACCGCATCTCCTTGGGCAAGCTCTCCGGCCGCAGTGCCTTCCGCGCCCGCCTCGAGGAGCTCGGCTACAGCCTCGATGGCGAAGATCTCAACGATGCCTTCGTGCGCTTCAAGGAACTGGCCGATCGCAAACGGGAGATCTCCGACCGCGATCTCGAAGCGATCGTGAGTGAGCAGGTGCAGCAGCAGGGCGAAGCCCGCTTTCTGCTGCGGCGCGTGCAGGTGAGCTGCGGCACCGGTCTGCTGCCCACGGCCACCGTCACCCTCGAAACGACGGACGGAGAGGAGCGCAGCGAGGCGGCGATCGGCACCGGTCCGGTGGATGCGGTCTGCCAGGCCCTCAACCACCTGGCCCAGGTGCCGAATGAGCTGGTGGAGTTCAGTGTCAAATCCGTCACTGAGGGGATCGATGCCATGGGGGAGGTAACCATCAGGCTGCGGGCCGATGGTGTGCTCTATTCCGGTCACTCTGCCGACACCGACATCGTGGTGGCGGCAGCCCATGCTTTCGTTAACGCCCTCAACCGCCTGGTGGCCGGCGGCCAGCGGGTTCCCCTCCATCCCCAGAAGGCGCCACTGCCGGTGGCGGAGATTCCCCGGCTGTAGGGCCACGGCCGTGGGCTTGCTACACACCAACTCCGGGGCTGGACCTCGCCACGCGGCTCTCCTGATCGGGCGAAATGGTGGCGCAGCCCATCAGCCATCTCCATCCGCCAGCGCCTCCGCCATCCGCCATTGCTGTGTTGATCGCCAGCAGAGCGGCCCTGGGCGACTCACCAGAGGCCCATGAATGGCCAGTCATCGTCGTCAAAGGTGTCGAACTGCCAGTGCACGTTGTCACCGCCACCGGCCTTGGGTGGTTTGGGCGGTCCGCTGAGGGTTTCAGGCATCATGCCGGGACTGGGCAGCACCTGGCAGGGGCAGCGGCAGGCGCCATCCGGGTCCAGATAGCCCACCGAGGGCTGGGCGCAGCCGCATTCGCAAGCCTGGGCGCGGGCGCGATTCGGCACAGCGGAGAGGCCGAGGGCCACCACGGCCGCCCCCAGGGCGAGGGTGAGTGCCGTGGTGATGGCAGAACAGCGAAAACGCATGATTCAAGTCTCCGGCCTCCAGTGTGACCTGTCTGCTGCGGTCGCGGCAGGCGTCGTGCTTCCACTGCCCCAGGGCCAGGGCCAGGGCCAAAGCCACAGCCCGGGCTACGGCCAGAGCCAGGGGGCCTGACCGGCGCTCCATTTCCTCGCCAGCGAGAGTCACGGTGCCAGGGGGGGGGCAGTGCTCTCGGTGGTCAGTGCCGCCGGAGTCAGTGCCGCCGGAGGCAGCTGTTGGTTTGTCTTGTCTGCCCTGGTCAGGAGTCCATTTACGCTTTGCCCAGCTCAACAACCCTGGCCCATTCATCAACCACGCGCCAATCAAATAGATACCAATGTCCAAGCAAATCATCGGGGCCAGATGGCCTCTCGCGCTCTGGTTGGTGACGGGAGCGATGTTGTCCGTTATTTTGTTTGCCGGCTATTATGCGGCAACTCCATGGGCAGATGACTGGATTTTCATCGGGCGATCCGCAACCTTGGCCGATGCGATCAGCTCAATCTTTCAAAGACTGACAACCTGGAGTCCAAGGCCAGGTTCGGAACCGACTATCTTTGGCTTTCTTTATCTTGCTCGCAGGCTAGGGCTTCCTCCGGAGCGCCTGATCACTCCGTTGTTGGTCGTCACCTATCTCCAGTCGCTCTCGCTGTTGCTGTGGCCAGCGCTGCTGAGGCGATTCCGCAATGTTGGCTATGGGTCACTTTCGCTTTCCCTGGCCTGTCTGCTCATGGCAGCTGCCTTGATGAATCAGCATCAGACTGATGAGGTGCTGTTCTGGGGCGCTGGTGCGGCCGCCTATCTGCCAACGCTTGCGGCCTGGATCAGTTGTTTGTGTAGCCTTTATCTTTGGGTGATCATAAGAGAGCGTGCATTCTTTTTTGTTGCTGTTCTGCAGTCCTTCTTTGGTGGACTTTTCTGGGAGGTTGGGATCTCTGGCTCTGTGCTGATTCCGTCTACAGTAATGCTGCTTGTTTATTTGTTTGATCCGAAATCCCGTGAACCGTCAGGGCCGCGAGCTGTTGCTTCTCTGCTTGGCCCTGTGCTGCTGTCGGCTGTTGTTCTGTCCGTTGTCATCCTGCCTGCCTCGCTGAAACGCCACCAGCTCGAAGCCGGCAGCAACCTGTCGCTGCTTGAAGCGCTCCGCTGGGCCTTGCCGTGGCCGCTCACGCATGCTGGGCACTTGATCGCCAATCATTGTCTATTCACCGTACCCTTTGTTGCCCTTTTGTCTGTTCTGCTGGTTTCCCAGGTGAGGTTCGTGGCTCCCTTGCCGGCTGGCTCGCCTGTTGAGCGGCAGGCCTTGTTGTACTGCGGCATGGCAGCGCTGTTGGAATCGGTGGCGATCCGCTTTTGTTTGGCCACGTCCTTTGGCGCCCAAGTGGTCTATCAGCAGCGCCATGAGGTTGCACCCTCATTGCTGCTGTTGCTGGGCTTGTCGCTGCTGCTGGCGGCGGCAATGCCCCCTGGTCTGGTTGATTGGATCAGGCTGAAAAGTGCCTGGGTATCTGTCGCCGTGATCTCTGTGATTTTCACCGCCGTTCTCTCGTCTCAGTCGGTTCATGCGATCGTGGCCGATGCCGTGCAGACAGCGACTGGCCGCCGGCCTTCGCCGATCGTGATCGCAGCGAATTCAAGCGAGGGGATTTACTCCTTAGGTTGCAAAACGCATGCCTATGCAGACGATCTGCCGCCAGGTGCATGGACGCAGCCCGGTCTCAGCTCCAGGATAGAAGCGAAAAATAGCTTCAAAGAAGGTTATAAACTTAAAATTTTGAGGGGTATTATGTCTGGTTACGGTATTGATCGCTTGCTCACCGCGCCAGGGGGGCATTGCGATTCCCCTGAGATGCAAGCCCTGAATTCATAACGGAGATACAGGGTCTCTCCCGCCGGCTGCGTTCCATGGTGCTGGGTCGCCAGCGGCGTCTGCAGCTGGTGCTGGACAAGGTGGTGGCGCTTGATCTTCCCATTCCGGCCGAAGCTGCTGGCCCCCACAACGAACCTCCGCGGCCTGGAAGCCGGGCGAGTCAGGCGAAATGCCGCCGCGATCTGCTGCGCCACGATTTGCTGCGCCATGATCGCAGAAGTTCACATCAAATCGTGAGTCAGGGTCGCGCGCCGTATAAAGGGCGATTGTTGTGGCCTGGGCATGCTTGTTCGGCGCGACCTGCCGGCGGTCGCCCTCTGTGCCATGGCCCTGCTGACGGGCTGCAGTCCCTCCAGTCCGGAGGCTGGGCGGCCCCTGCCCGTTGACGCGATCGCGGTGCGCAGCTCCTCCTTCCGCCAGGAGGTGGCCACGATCAGCACCCTTGATGCCCTTGAAGCTGTCCAGCTGGCGGCCCAGGCGGGTGGCCGGATCCAGGAGTTGCGCATTCGGCAGGGAGATCGGGTGCGGCCGGGCCAGCTGCTGGTGGTGCTGGATCAGGCGCAGCTGCAGGCGGAGGTGATGAGCCTGCGCTCGGCCCAGGCCAAGGACCGGCTCAACTACCAACGCTTTGCCTATCTGGCGCGGGTCGGCGCCGCCAGTGCCCTGCAGCGCGATGAGCTGCGCCAGGCCTACATCGAGACCTCCGCCAACCTCAAGGCCCGTCAGGCGGACCTGGCCTTCCGCGATCTGCGCTCTCCCATCGCCGGCGTGATCGGCGATGTCACGGTGAAGCTCGGCGATGTGATCCGCGCCGGGGATCCGTTCACGACGGTGATCCGCAATGGCGAACTCACGGCCCGCATCGATGTGCCGGCCCACCTGCGCAACCGGGTACGGCCGGGTCAGACAGTGATCCTGGAGGATCCGGGCAGCAGCCAGCCCTTGGTGCGCGGCGTGGTCGATTCGATTGATCCCAGCGTCAATGTCGGTAACCAGGTGCTGCTGGTGAAGGCCGCCTATGACAACAGGAACGGCAATCTGCGCAATGGCCTGCGGGTGCGCACCCGCCTGGTGCTGGACAGCCGCTCCCAGCTGTCGGTGCCGGTGGGCTCGGTGATCCAGTCCTCCGGCCAGAGCTACGTGTACCGCCTCGGCACGTTGCAGGAGCTGGAGCGCGATCCGGGCCAGGCCCCGCTGCAGCGGCTGCGCCAGCTGCCATCCACCAGCCGTTTCGCCCTGCAGACCCGCGTACAGCTCGGCCCCCTGCAGGACGGCCACTACCCGGTGCTCAGCGGTCTGGACGCCGATGCCCAGGTGATCAGCAGCAACCTGCTCAGCCTGCGCCATGGTCTGGCGGTGCAGCTACTGCCGTCGGTGAGCGGATCGTCGGGCGGTTCGGCGGCTCCGGCGGCGGCCGGGGCGTCGCGCTAAGGAAAGGAACACCGAATGTCCGCCTCTAACCGCTTCATCCTCAGACCAGTGCTCACCACGGTCTGCAGCCTGCTGATCGTGATCGCCGGCCTGATCGCCCTGCCGATCCTGCCGATCGAGAACCTGCCCGACATCGCCCCGCCGACAGTGCAGGTGAGCGCCCGCTACCCCGGTGCCGATGCGGTGAGTGTCGAAGAGGGGGTGACTGCGGTGCTGGAGCAGCAGATCAACGGCGTCGAAAACATGGAGTTTCTCACCTCCACCAGTGCCGCCGATGGCACCAGCGCCATCAGCATCGCCTTCGCCAGTGGCACCGATGGCGCCATCAACCAGGTGAATGTGCAGAACCGGGTGGCGCTGGCCGAACCGCAGCTGCCCGCCGAGGTGCGCCAGTCGGGGGTCACGGTGAGCCAGGCTTCCAACTCGATCCTGCTCGTTTATAATCTGGTGAGCACGGATCCGGCCCATCCTTATAGTGTCGAGACCCTTAGCGGCAAGCTGGATCAGGGCCTCACCGATCAGGTCCGGCGGGTGCGGGGCGTCGGGGAGATCACCTATTTCGGCAATCGCCGTCTGGCGATTCGGGTGTGGCTCGATCCCGACCGCCTCACCCAGCAGCACCTGACGGCCGCTGATGTGGTGGCGGCCCTGCAGAGCCAGAACCGGCTGGTGCCGGCCGGGAGGGTCGGCGGGGCGCCGGCGCCCCAGGGCCAGCCCTACACCTTCTCGGTGCAGCTGCAGGGCCGGCTGCTGCAGAACGAGGATTTCGAAAACCTGATCCTGCGCAACACCGGCGATGGGGCCCTGGTGCGACTGCGGGATGTGGGTCGTGTCAGCCTCGGCGGCGAGAGCTATGACATCAGCGCCACCGATCTGCGCGGCGTGCCCTCGGTGGGCCTGGCGATCTATCAGCTCAGCGGCAGCAATGCCCTGGAGGTGTCCCAGGGGGTGGAACAGGTGCTGGCTGAGTTCCAGGCGGGTCTGCCGCCGGGGATGAAGCTCGAGAAGATCTACGACGTCACCGATTTCATCAGTGCCTCGATCGCAGGAGTCAGTGATTCGCTGCGCGATGCGGTGGTGCTGGTGGTGCTGATCCTGTTTCTGTTCCTGCAGGACTGGAAGGCGACGCTGGTGCCGGCGATCGCGATTCCCGTGGCCTTGGTGGGCACCTTCGCCTTTGTGAAGGTGTTCGGCTTCAGTCTCAATCAGCTCACCCTGTTCGGGCTGGTGCTGGCCACCGGTCTGGTGGTCGATGACGCGATCACGGTGATCGAGGGCACGGCGACGCGCCGCGCCGAGGGGCTGACGGGCCTGCAGGCCGCCAAGGCGACGATGGAGGAGCTGTTCGGGGCGGTGCTGGCCACCTCGCTGGTGTTGTTGGCGGTGTTTCTGCCGGTGCTGTTCTTTCCCGGCGCCACCGGCACGATCTACCGCCAGTTCGCCGCCACGATCCTGTTCGCGATCGCTATTTCCACCTTCAACGCGCTCACCTTTTCGCCGATGCTCTCGGCCCTGCTGCTCTCGCGCCAGGACCCGGAGCCCAGCCGCCGCGTCTATGCCATTGCCGGCGCCCTGCTCGGATTCCTTTATGGCCTGCTGGTCAGCGGTGGCGGTGTGTTGCCGGCCCTGGGGATGCTGAGCCTGGCCGCGCTGCTGGGCTATGGCCTGAGCCAGATCAGTGGCCGGCCGCTGCTGTTGCCGTTCTGCGCTGCCGGGGCCGTAGCGGCCCTGCTGTTCGCGGGGCTGACCAACCCGGCTGTGGCGCTGCTGTTCAGCGGCATCGGCGTCAGCGCCGGCTGGTTCACCCCCTGGATCTTCCAGGCTTTTAAGAGTTCGCTGAAAAACCCGGCCCCCTCTGCCAGAATTGGGCAGCTGCCCATTCGTTGATGCGAGGCCAACAGGAGCGCAGTAGCTCTTTGTTCTCCTACGTCTCGATCGAGGAGCGGATCCCGACCAGCCATCCGC
>JAPLIB010000043.1:0-743 GCA_026389335.1 Cyanobacteriota bacterium
CCCGAGGAGCTGCAGCGCCGCCAGGATCGCCTTGACAAAATCCGCCGGGCCCGCAAAGAGCTGGAAGCGGAAACCGCAGCTGCCGCAGCCCGTCAACGGCAGCAGGACGCCGAGGCTGCGCGTCAGAAGGCCGATGCGGCGGAAGTTCATCAGCAGGATCACTTGCAACAACGGGCCAGAGCAGCGGCGGCCAAGGCCAGCGCCGCACGAGATCTGGCGATCGAGAAGGCGGCGATCGCCGGACTGGAGCCCCCAGATCTGGAGCCCCTGGCTCTTGATGCGATGCCACGGCGTGGCTTGCCAGCCTCTGCAGCGGGTGTGCCGGATGCCAAGGCGCAGCGCAACTTCACCGATCCAGACAGCCACATCATGAAAACCGATGGCGGCTGGATTCAGGGCTACAACTGTCAGGCCGCTGTCGATGACGACCATCAGGTGATCGTGGCGGTGGGTGTCAGCAATCAGCCACCGGACACTGAGCATCTGGAGCCGATGCTGCAGCGGATTGAGGCCAACACTGGTTGTTTACCCCAGACGATGATCACCGATGCGGGCTACTGCAGTGAGGAGAACATCAAGAGCTGCGAGCAGCGAGGCATTGATCCCCACATCGCCACCGGTCGCCTGAGCCACGGTCAGCCGCCACCGCCCTTGCGGGGCCCGATCCCGAGGAATCTCGATGCCAAAGGCCGCATGGTCCGCAAGCTGCGCTGCAAGAAGGGGAAAAAGATCTACGCCAGGCG
>JAPLIB010000043.1:756-12306 GCA_026389335.1 Cyanobacteriota bacterium
TGGAGAAGGTGAACAGCGAATGGAGCCTGATGTGCACCGGTCACAACCTATTGAAACTGTTCCGCTTCCGGCGAGCGGAGACCATCCTGGCTGCAGCCACTGGATGAGCCATCTGCTCCCAGTCCCTTGGGCTGGGAGCAGGGCTGAGACCAAAACCTCAGCCAATCGAGCTGGTTTCAGTCCGCCTCCGTAAACATCGGCTAGGGTGAACACACGGCCCGAGGTGGCTCAGGAGAGTTGCTGGCTTATGGAGGGTGGGGGCTACGGGCAACAAACTCCTAGGCTGCAGGCCTAGCGCCTTGGTGAAAGCGATGTGGGAGCCAGGGCGCTCAGAAGCGTTGATTCAAGCTCAATCAGGGATAATCCGTCCATCGGAAATCTTAATGATTCGATCTGCATAACGATGCAGGCGTTGATCATGACTCGTCATCAAGATAGAAAGGCCATCAGTGTCAAGAAGTTCCCGGAATAGTTGCATGATTAAACCGCTGTTTTCTGCATCTAGCGAAGCTGTTGGTTCATCAGCAATCAAGAGTTTGGGGCGGCAGGCAATGGCACGCGCAATGGCAACGCGCTGTCTTTGACCGCCTGAAAGCTGCGCTGGCCTTGCATGAGTCTTATGCTCAAGCCCAAGTTGCTTCAATAGATTTCGCGCACGCCTCTGCTTGGCCAACATGTCACGTTCGGCGCGCACCGATGGATCCATGGCGAGAATAATATTTTCTTCAGCCGTCAGGAAATCAATCAGATGGTGTGACTGATAAACCATTCCAATCGTTGCGCGCAACTGCAATCGCGTCGCAGCGTCGGCATTGAAAAGCTCATTACCTAACAGCTTGATGCTGCCACGCTGGATGGATCTCAGACCAGAAATCAATGTCAGCAATGTTGTTTTTCCACAACCAGAAGGGCCTGTCAAAATCACGAACTCACTAGGCTTCACATGAAGATCTACTGACGTCAAGACGTCCTGATGTTGAGATTCAAAGATAAATGTATGATTCAGATTGTGGACATCAAGAACTCGTTCCATGAGCTTACTCAAAAACTTCGATTGGATTCGCATCATCTAACTTGAGCATTGCCATTAATGCCGAGCAAGTCGACATGAGTACAATCACCAAAAAACAAATGATTGCCCTATCGATCGTGATTTTCACGTCAAGTCCAGTAGATGCATTGATCACCTGGAACACTCCAGAGCAGAGCAGAACTCCAACTGGATACCCAATAGCAGCAAGATAAAAGGATTCTTGAAATACAATCAGCCTTAGCCTTAATTGCGTATGCGCCAAGGCCAGCATCATCGAAAAGGCTGGCAACTGATTGACGACATCGGTATACAGTATTTGATAAAAAATAGTCAAGCCAACGATGAAGCCAAGGACCGAGTTAAAGAAAAACACGAATCCAATTGGCTTAGATTGATCCCAGTATTGCTTTTCAAATTCAAGAAAATCTTGCTTGCGAAAGACGCGCACATCTTCAGGTATATCATTCTTGATTTGCATCAAAAATGTCCCAGCGTCAATCCCAGGATTGAGCTTAACCAGACCGATCTCTACGCGACCAGGTATGTCATAACTTATCGCCTCAAATGTAGGCAGGCTAGCCAGAAAACATGCGTCATAACTGAAAGAGACTCCGATTCGCACAAACCCGGCGACCCTGACTCTTTGGTAGTTGACAAATGCAAGATCAGGCTGCTGTGATTTGAACTTACTCTTCCTCGGACCAAACTCTTTACGCGAAAGTTCATCGAATAGAATCCGACCTGGCAACAGCAGACTACTTTGCTGATTGAGGATGTCTTCTTGATTAAAGGTTGGGATCCGAGGATCGTAGCCAACCATGATAGCCGGTCTCACTTCGTCAGCGTCATGGAATCTCCAACGAACAAAACTATAGCGCATTGGCGCGGTATGGGCGACTTCTGGATAGCGATCAAAAATTTTAAGGCGGCTATTTTGAAAGGGTAACAGCGAGAGACTGCCGATAGAACTCCTATTGATAACGACAAGATCTGCATTAAGATTCTTAAAAATCGAAACACTGCTATCAAACAATGCCGCCCTGAGTCCCAGTTGCGACAGGATAAGAACCGTAGCAAAAATGATTCCCGCTACAGCCGTAATAAATTTTCTCGGAAATCGCAGCAACAGTAACCATGCGATTGGCAATCTCTTTGCATGCAACCAGCTGGGTCGAATCCGCATCAGGAGATATCAATAACGCCCATGACTTTGACACCAGTCAATTGACGTGTTCTTTGGCTTGACTTGCGGTCCAGCAAGACCTTGACCTCGATTACACGTTCTTCGCTATCGCTATCCAGTGCTGGATCGATACCCAGCCTTTTCTTGGCTTTTACCATCAGGCCAACCGACCGAACCGAGCCATGAAGAGTTTCACTGAAGGCACCATTCTCGCTTTTGATCGCAACAGTTTGCCTGGGACGAATGAATTCAATATCGCCTTCATCAACTTGCAAGACGGCTTGCATTTGATCTGTATTTCCAATCTCCAAGACCCCACCTGGCTGAGCCCTCTCTCCGACTCGATTATGTATTTTCAAAACAACTGCCGAAAGTGGAGCACGAATAACGGTCTCCGGCAGGATGCGCTCATTATACGTTCGCAGAGCCCCTTGCTGCTCTCGCAGTTGTGCATGAAAACCGGCGAGTCTGACCTTTTTTTCCTCAAGATCGGCAATGGGATATGCTCCCGTTTTGGATAAACGCTCGAACCGGCGAATCTGGGTTTCAAGGAGTTGTATTTCTGTTTTCTTACTTGCGATACTGACGGCAATGCGATCACTCTCAGATGCAAATTCTGAAGAATTATCGAAGATGACGATGACCTGATCCTTGGAGACTCTTTCTCCTTCTTTTGCCAGGATGCTCTTGATACGCGGTGCGCCACCAAACTGACCCATGGGCCCTGCAAGCACGTAGACATCGCTGACTGGCTGAAGCGTCCCTAGGCCGCTGACTGCTTGCGATGGGCGACGTGTTTCAACGCTGAGACTTGGGCTTTTGGCCTTGTTGACACTTGACCAGCTGGCGGCAACAAAGCCAGAAAAGACGAGCACTCCGACCAAAATCTTGCGCCAATTATTCATATTTTGTGACTCAATCACCTATTCATTCAATAATGGAAGAGCGATCTAGCCCCACTTAGACGGCAATCGACAGAAGCTAAGCCACGCCGTTCCGTTTGAGGAGTCCCTAAGCGTGGACGCAGAAGAACTGATCGCAAAATAATAGGACTATTCTTGATCATCTGCGGCACCGTTGTCGGTGGCGCTGGCGCTGGCGCTGGCGCTGGCAAGATTGCACAGTTTACTCCATTGCCTCCTATCGGAACCCCAAGCCTGAGTTCCGCATCATAATGGGTCCATGGCGAGCGCTTGTGCCTCGGGCCTCGGGCCGCTAAAGCAGCGCTGAACTCTGCCTTCCGGCGTGATCGATACGTGCATCGAGGCATAGGAAATCGGACTTGCGATCGTAGCTACCGGCAAGGATTTCACAAGCCTTGAGCGCCACCGGCAGCGCCGGACGTTGCTGCGCTATCAGTGCCGGCCCATGGAGCACGGTCTGGCCGCTGCGGAGCAGCGGCCAGACCGTGCTCCCCACCAGCCTCCGGCTGCCCAACGTACCGTCGAGCCTCGGATCGCAGCGACTGAGTCGGATCCTTGTTGAGGAGTGACATCGGGGGAGCATCTCCCCTCAACCACGCCCTCAGGCTGGCCGTCTGTCTTGGCGGCGCCTGGATCCACGAACCACCAGGCCAACAGTGTGCTTTCGTCAGGCCCTTCTGGCCGGAGATGTCCTCATCAGCTCCATCGACATCGCGACCATTGATACACGACCATTGATGCACGATGAGTGGAGCCGGAGATCGGGGCTGGGCGGTGACATCTTGACGATGACATCTTGACGGTGACATCTTGAGGCTGGCAACTTCTCAGCCAGTTACCATCTGCACAAGCTGGTGATTTTCATATCCAGGCGACATGCCGCAAACTCACAGCGATGAAGCCTGGGATTCCCGTTGCAAAACCCTGTAATATCTACAAGGTTTGCTGGTCATGCTGCTCATGCCTTAGCAGCGAACATTGACGCTGGGACAATAGCGCTGATCCCCTGATCGATGGCCAGAGAGCCACAATGCCGGCTGAGCGGCACCAATCCAACTGGCCTCCGAGGGAAGGTCAACCACCCGCTTCAGTTCAACCCCCGCTCCGCCTCCGCCGCCAGCACTTCGCACCAGTGATCCACCTGCTGCTGTTCGGCGGCCTCGACCATCACCCGCAGCAAGGGTTCGGTGCCGCTGGCGCGTACCAGCACGCGGCCGTGGCCGGCCATGGCGGTTTCGGCCTGCTCCACGGCCAGGCGCAGCGATTCACACTGTTGCCAATGGGTGCGGCTGTGGCGGTCCTGCACGGTGATGTTTACCAGTTTCTGGGGATAGGGTTGCCAGCTGGTGTCCATCCAGTCGCTAAGGTTCTGGCCGCGCGCTTGCACCAGGGTGGCCACCTGCAAGGCCGTGAGCAAGCCGTCGCCGCTCATGCCATGTGCGGCGGAAAGGATGTGGCCCGACTGCTCTCCGCCCAGGCCGGCCCCCAGCACCTGCATCGCCGCATGCACGTACTGGTCGCCCACGGCCGTGCGCTCCAGCACCCCGCCGGCTGCGGTCCAGGCCCGCTCGAAGCCCAGGTTGGACATCACCGTGGCGACGATGCGGTTATGGGGAAGTGCTCCGGCCTCCTTGAGGGCTGTGCCCCAGAGATAGAGAATCTGATCGCCATCGACGCTGCGGCCGCGGCCGTCCACCGCCAGCACCCGATCGGCATCGCCATCGAAGGCGAAGCCCATCGCCGCACCGCTCTCCTGCACGGCCTGGCGCAGGGGCTCCAGATGGGTGCTGCCGCAGCCTTGGTTGATGCGGGAGCCGTCGGGCTGGCCGTGCAGCACGGTGAGATCGGCGCCCAGCTCCCGGAACACCTGCTCGCCGCAGGCCGTCGCCGACCCCCAGCAGAGATCGAGCACCACCTTCACGCCATCGAGCCGGCGGCCCTGCGTGCTCTCCAGCAGGGATTGGCAGTAGGCCTCCAGCAGGTCCTGGCGCTGGTGGGCGGTGCCCTGGCCGTCGAAGGCGGGCGCCTGGGCCTCGCCGCGCAGCCCCGCTTCGATCGCCTGCTGCTGCTCTCTCTGCAACTTGGCGCCACTGGCGCCGAACACCTTGATGCCGTTGTCATGCGGTGGGTTGTGGCTGGCAGACACCATCAGGCCACCGGCCGCCTGCAGGCGCCGGATCGTGCCTGGCACCGCCGGCGTGGGACAGAGGCCGATCTGCCAGACCTCGCGGCCGGCGGCGGTGAGGCCGGCCGTGAGCGCCGCCACCAGCATCGGCCCGCTGCTGCGCGAATCGGTGCCGATCAGCACCGGCCCCTCAAGCGGCAGCACCAGGCCGCACCAGTAGCCCACCTGCAGCGCCAAGGCCGGCGTCACCACCGTGCCGACGCGGCCGCGGATGCCATCGGTGCCGAAGCCGGCCACGGCCGCGCCGAGGCTGGCTCCGAGTGGCGAGGGGGCCTGCGGTTCGCTGCCGGGCAGGCGCTCAGCGCTGGCTTCGCTGAGCGTGGTGGGGAGATTGCTGGTGCTGCTTGCCAAGTCGCGTCCCTCGCTCATCATCCGTGCTGATCCGATGATCCAGGGCGAAGGCTACGTGGAGTGATTCCAGGGCCCTTGCCGCATGCGGCTGGCGCGTCCCACCGAACCCCGAGCTGGCGGGGCGACTGAAGGCCAATCCATATCAATAAGAACAACAAAGCGCTGCTCGCAATCAATGGCGCGCTCTTTGCTGTTAAATTAATCTTCCAGTGTTTTGGCGACGTCTCTTATGGGTAAACGTAAATTGAAATTGGCGCTTCTTGGTTTTGTTCTGGCACTGTCCGGGACCTCGTTTGCTACGACTCCGGTCAAGGCTGGCGATCAATGCTCGACGGCAACGGTGAAAGGCGATTACTTATATGCTCAAGATGGCGTTATCCTAGGAAAATCGGTTGACAAAAACCGGCTTTTTGCGCAGGCTGGGCGAGAGCGCTTTGACGGGAATGGCGGCATGTCGGGCATTTATTCTGGCAACTTTAATGGTGCCATTGTTCGCGGCAACTACTCAGGCACCTATGTCATGAAAGCGGATTGCTCGGGGAGTGTGACATTCACGGACAATCTCAAACAGGTTTCTCACTACGATATCTATGCCGCTCATGGTGGCGACGAGTTTGTATTTGTGCAGACCGATTCTGGTTCTATCACTGCTGCCTATGAGCGGCGCAGGGTTGCCCCCTGAGCCCAGGCCTCCTGCGACATCGGAACCTCCCAGCCGCGATCAGCCCGCAAGGGCCTGCTGCAGTTCCGTGGGCAGCGCACTTCCCAGTCGAAAGCAGCGATGACGCGGTGGGCCACGGCCGCCAGTGCGATGGCATCTCTGTGCAAGCTGGATAATTGAGTTGGTGAGCAGCGGCGGGCGGGGTGGTGGCCAGCTGTTCCGACACGTCACCCGTTGATCACCACCCTGAGCACAGGCCCGAAAGCGTTACTGCGGCTGGTGAGGCAGCGTTGGTTCATTGCGAGCGAATCGCACTGGGTGCGTGATGTGAGGCTCGGAGGGGATGGTTACCGCTCCAGCGAAGTCAACGGCATCCAGCTGCTGGCGCTACTACACACCCTGGCGTTGAACCTGCCATACCGCTGCCAGCGAATCCGCAGGCAGTGAGCCGCAGGCAGCGAACCGCAGGCAGCGGGATCAGACTTTCAGTCGGCCTTGGGCAGCGTTATGCCTGGCGTCTGCCGCCGTTGCGGCTCAGCGCCAGCGCCTGGGCCAGTACAGACAGCGCAGCGACGCCACCAGGGCCCAGAGCAGCAGTCCGCCCACACACCAGCCCGGCAGCCACAGAAACGGCGGCCAGGGCCGCAACAGCAGCGCCACGGCGGCCAGGGCCGCTGCCCCCAGGGCCCGGCGACGCTGGCCAGCCCCCGGCAAGGTGGTCAGTAACGGCGGCACAGCCGGCAGCCAGGACCACGCCCATTGGCTCAGGCGCTGCGGCAGGGACAGCAAAGACACCGAGGCGGAGCAGGGCAGTGCCCAGAATGCTCCTCGATTGTCTGGTTCAGAGCCCTTGACGCGCCTCTCGTTGTTGCTGGCCGTCTCCTGTCTGGGCACCGGCGTGGCCCTGGTGGGAGGCCGGACGCTGCTGGCGAGCCTGCCCCCGCTCACCCCGGACACCCCGGCCCCGACCCTGGAACGCCTGAGGCGCTGGTCGCCCGATCCCTGGCAACGGCGTGAGGCCAGCCTGCTGCTGGAGCGTCAGGCCGAAGCGGCGGCGGATCCCCAGCGGCAGGCGCAGCTGCTGGCCGGCCAGGGCTGGGGCCCTGACCCCCTGGCGGCGGTCGTGCTCAAACACCAGGCCCTGGCCGCCGAGGCCCTTGGCCAGCCCGCCCGGGCCACCAGCCTCTGGCGCCAGCTGCTGCAGCGCTTCCCGGCCAATGCCGCCAGTGCCGACGCCCTCTATGCGCTCGGCCGCCAGAACCCGCTGCCGCGCCAGCATTTATTGCAGCGCTTCCCGGCCCATCCCGCCGCCCTGGCTGCAGCCGTGGAGGCGGGGCCAGCGGCGGCGGCGGCCCAGGCCGGAGCCCTGCACCTGGCCCGCTGGGGCGCCCGCTGGCCTGGGGCCCAGACGAAGATCGAGAGCAGCTGCAAGGCCGGCGGGCGGGGGGTCAGCCCCAGCCAGCGCCGCCAGCTGGCAACGGCCTTGGCCGAACTGGGCGACCCCCAGCCAGCCCTTACCTGCCTGGGCCAGGACACCACCCTGGCGCTCAGCAGCCTGCCGCCAAGCGGCCAGCTGGCCCTGGCCCGACCCTGGCTGCAGGGAGATGCCGCCGACACGGAGCGAGCCTTGAAACTGCTGGTGGCGCTGGTGCGCCAGGCGCCGGACAGCCCGGAGGCCGATGAAGCCGTCAGGCTGCTCAGCCAGCAGGAAGGGCCCGCCAGTGCTGGGGCCCTGCGCCAGTTACCCGCCCGCTGGCGCGCCAGTGCCCCGGTGGCAGCCCACCGGGCCCTGGCGGCAGCCGGCGGCCGTGAGGACAGGACAGGCGGCAGCAGTGGCCCTGCCCTGGAGGTGCTGCGCCGCTGGCCGGATGATCCCGCCAGCTGGGACCTGCAATGGGATCTCAGCCGCCGCCAGCTGCTGAGTGGCCAGTGGGGCGCAGCCCAGACCCTGCTGCAGGCCATCCCCGCCAGCCAGTTGCCACCCCCTTTGGCCGCCCGGCAACGCTTCTGGCTGGGCTACGTCCAGCGCCAGCTGGGCCAGGCATCCGCGGCCCAGGCCACCTGGCAGGAGCTGAGGCGGCGCAACCCCGGCGGCTACTACGGCTGGCGCGCGGCACTGCACCTGGGCGAGGGCCAGCTGCAGCTGGATGCCCGCGGCGATCGAACAACAGCTGGCCAGGAGACCAGCTGGCAGCCCCTGGCCAGCGGGGAAGCCGGCCTCGATCGGCTCTGGCGCCTGGATCAACGCACGGAAGCCTGGGAAACCTGGCGCCAGCGGCGCGCCAATGTGCCCCCCAGCGACAGCCAGGAGCTGCTGCTGGAGGGACGGCTGCGCCAGGGCGTCGGCGACGACTGGACCGGCCTGGCCCAGCTGGAGCGAGCCGCCCTGCGCCTGAAGCCCGCCCAATGCCAGCTGCTGCCCCAGCTGGAGCGGAGCCTCCACCCCCCCCGCTTCCTGGACCTGTTCCGCACCGCCGGCCGCGCTCAGAATCTGCCGATGGCCCTGCTGCAGGGGCTGGCGAAACAGGAATCGCGCTTCACGCCGGCCGTGCGTTCTGCGGTGGGAGCCGTCGGCCTGATGCAGCTGATGCCCGCCACCGCCGCCGAGCTGGCCGGCCAGCCCCTGAGCTCGGCGGACTTGGAGGATCCCGCCCGCAATGTGGAACTCGGCAGCCGCTACCTCAATGGCCTGCTCCGGCAATGGCAGCGCGAACCCGTACTGGCCGTGGCCAGCTACAACGCCGGTCCAGGGGCGGTGCAGGGCTGGCGAACCGACCAGCTCCAGCGCGCCCCCGAGCTCTGGGTGGAGGCGATTCCCTATCCAGAAACACGCCTGTATGTGAAAAAGGTGCTCGGCAATGCCTGGAGCTACCAGCAACAGCAGGGACCGGAACCGAGCTGTCAGGGCGGCGTCTGAGTGCGGAGGTGGCCGACGCGGGGCAGGACCCGATTCGGGACTGTCCGATTCGGACTTGCCTGATTTGGGCTTGGGGATGGGGGAGACAACCTGCCTGAAGCTGGTGAAGCCGCCAGAGGTGCGGCCTGAGAAGGCTGGCGCCGCGGCTGGGGTGCCAGCGTGCGACGGGCCAGTGGCGCCTGCAGCGGTTCATAGCGAGCCTCCAGTACCCGGCCCAAACCAGCCCCGCCCAGCACCAGCAGACTCAGCAGCGCAGCCATCAGCAGGGGAGGGGGCAACACCCGGATGCGCACCAGATCCAACCGGGCCAGCAACACTGTGGAGGCCAGGATCAGCACATTGGAGAGCACATCCAGATGCAACAGATAGAGCCCACCGGTGATCACCAGCAGCAAGGTGACCACCAGGCTCACCACCCGGCTGGCAGCCATCAGGCTTGAAATCTGGCGCAGCAGTAGGTCGGGCATCGTGCAGACCACCACCACCACCAGGGCCTGCAGACATTCCGCCGACCAGACCAGGGTGCCCAGGGAGGCCAGCTCGCTGGCCTCAACGGTGATCGGCCGGCTCCAGTGCATGCCCAGATAGGTGCTGACCGCAAACAGCAGCAGCAACATCGGAGCCTGCACAGGCAGCAGCATCAGGCGCAGGATGGATTTCATCGTGTCTCCAGGACCAGAGCGATGGCCTCCAGCGGGCAACTGGGAATGCACTGTTCACAGACCAGACAGTGGGGGGCCTGAAAGCTGAGCCGTGCGGTCGCACCATCAAAGCGCAGGGCACCGCTGGGGCAGACACTGGAGCAGATGCCGCAGTCGACACAGAGCAGCGGATCGACGAGGATCTCGCCCGGGACGCGGTTGAGGCCCAGCCCCTGGCGTTCCAGCCAGAGTTCAGCGGCATCGAGCTCGTCGATGTCGCCCGAGAGCTCCACCACCATGGTGCCGCTCTGATTCGGCGCGATCTGGGCGCGCAGGATCTTGGCGGCGATGTCGAAATCAACGGCCAACCGATAGGTGATCGGCTGATGCACCGCCTCGCGCGGGAAATGGAGTGTGAGGCGCCGCTTCACGCATCCGTGCCCTGGACGTTGAAACTAGCAAGCTCAATCCCAGCCAACCGTCGCCACCATGGCCCAGGGCTGGCGGCTCATCAACGTGCTGTACCTGAACCGAAGGCGCCTGGGCCGCTTGCTCCAGGCAGGAACGGGAGAGGCCCAGCCCCCACGAGCGGCAGGCCGAAGCCAGCCGGCCCCAGAGGCGAAACCCGCCCACAACCCCAAAGCGAGCCCCCTTCGGAAGGGGGCAGCCGTCTGCGCAGGGGGGCCGCAACAACTGCCAGAGTGCCTGCGGTCTGCCCTTGGCCCTCGCCATGCCTGCCAACCTGCCGGATCCGGCCCTCCTCCCAGCGGCCAGCGCCCTGGGCCGGCGTGAACGGATGCTGCTGGCCGCCGTGGCCGCCATCCTGGCCCTGGTACTGCTGTGGATGCGGGGTGGCCTCAACCCAGCGGGCCAGCTGGAGCAGCTGGCGCGCCAATCGCCGGAGCTGCCGGTGGCCCTGGCCGATGGCCGCCCCACTCTGGTGGAGTTCTATGCCGACTGGTGCGAGGCCTGCCGCACCATGGCGCCGGCGATGGTGCGGCTGGAACAACAGCATCGCGGCAGCCTTGATGTGGTGATGCTCAACGTTGACAATCCCCGCTGGCAGGGGGAAATGGATCGCTATGCGGTCAATGGCATTCCCCAGCTGGAGCTGTTCGATGCGGCGGGCCAGGCGGTGGGGCGCTCGATCGGGGCCCGCAGCGGCGGCGAACTGGAAAGCCTGGTGGGCGCCCTGCTCAGCAACGCCACCCTGCCCCAGCTGGCCGGGGTTGGAGCCACCAGCCGCCTCGACAGTGAGGAGGACCAGGGCGCAGCCCCAGCCATGGCCAACCCCCGCAGCCACGGCTAAGAGTTCGCTGCAAAACCCAGCCACCTCTGCCAAAAATTGAGCAGCTGCCCATTCGTTGCTGCGAGGCCAAACAGGAGCGCAGCGGCTCTTTGTTCTCCTACGTCTCGATCGAGGAGCGGATCCCGGCCAGCCATCCGCTCCGGCGGATCCGCAAGCTGGCGGATCAGTCCCTTGATCGACTCAATCCCACCTTCTGCAGGCTGTATGCCCTGGAAGGGCGCCCATCGGTTCCACCGGAGCAGCTGCTGCTGGCCTCGCTACTGCAGGCGTTCTACGGGATCCGCTCCCAGAGGCTGCTGCTGGAGCAGCTCCACTACAACCTGTTGTTCCGCTGGTTCGTGGGCTTG
>JAPLIB010000057.1 GCA_026389335.1 Cyanobacteriota bacterium
GCCATCTGCTCCCAGTCCCTTGGGCTGGGAGCAGAGCTGAGGCCAAGACCTCAGCAAGCGGTGCAGAGGCAAGTCCCACTCCGTAGACATCGGCCAGGGTGATCCAGCCGCTGGCTCAGGCTGCTCCCAAGATTTGGTGGCGCGTGGGGCTGGGGGCTACAGGCAACAAACTCCTAGGCCTCGCCGAGCAGGGCTGAGCCACGTTCCGTCCAGCGGAAAGACGCCGGCTGAGCGACCAACGGGTCAGCCCAGTCGTCAGCGCTGACGCTCCTGCCAGATCTCCTGCACAAACGGATCCGTCACGCCATACAGACCATGACCCAGGCGCATCAGCACATTGGCGGCGAGCAGTTCATTCACCACCGGCTGGATCTCCTCCACACGCACCTCCCGCCCGATCGCTTCGCCGTAGGACAAAGCCGCTTCCGCTGAAAAGATCCCCCGCGCCGGGCCCTCGCTACGTGCCACCCGGTCAAAGATCGCCGTAGCCAACCCGCCGATCTGCTCCACCTTGAGCAGCTCCAGATCTGCGGCCGAGCCCCGCAGCGTGGCGGCGATCACCGGCAGTAGCTGATCCGGAGCTAACCCGGACGTCGTACTGAGGCGTAGCTGGCCGAGCGCCCTCAGGAACTCCTCTGGGCGATGTCCCAGGGTCTGAAAGCTGTTCCAAGCGGATTCTTCCGATGGCAACAGCTCCATCCCTTCAGCGCGAAGCCGCTCCAGCACATGCCGCACGTACGCCTGATCCAGCACGGGATAGGGCAACGAGGTGGCGCCGGCAAAGGCCTGATTGCGCCGGGCCGTGAGTTCACTCACCAAAGCGCGGTGCGAGCCGGTGCCAAGAAACAGGAAATGGCCAGGGGTTTCTGGTCTGGGATTGATCGCATCCCTTGTGGCCTTGAGGGCCAGCAGCATCTGGTTTCCCTCCTCGGTGGTGATCGCCTGCTGCACCTCATCGATGATCAGCACCACATCGCCGCCGCTCTGATCCACGACTTCCGTGAAGGCCTGGGCGAGCGTGACGCCACCGGCCTCACCAAGCTGGTCCAGCTGGAACCCGAAGCGAAAGCCCATCCCGCCCAGATCCAGACCCTTGATCCGGCGCAACCGGGAGAGCAGCGGTGAGGAGGGCGTGACCAGCTGGCTCAGGGTCTGGCGCACCGCCGCCTGCACCAGTGCCGCGGGGCTGGCTTTGGTGTCACTCCAGAGATCCACATAGATCACCAACGCGCCCTGGGCCTCCAGCTCGGGCACCAGGTCGGTGCGCAGGAACGTGGTCTTGCCCGTGCGCCGCAGTCCAGAGAGGAACAGACCGGAGCGCAAACCCTCGTCCAGAACGCCTGGTCGCAATAGACGGCCGGCCAGCTCGGCAGCAAGACGGGGACGGCGGAAGACCTCGGGCACGGATTACGGCATTTCTTCTCAGCGGGATAATTATGACCCAGCCATAAAGGCCGATAACCGCTGGGCCCCTTTCTGGCGTGGGCGAATCACAATGCCCCCATGGCCACCTCCGCCCAGATCCGCCAGCAGCTCGTCGATGCCCTGGCGCTCGACCTGATCGGCCCCGGCTGGGACGACGTGGCCCGCCGTCACGAGAGGCTGCCCCAGCCCCCTTCCATCTGGTACACGACGGGCTTTCTGGTGCCCAACACCTTTCAGGACGAGGCAGGCCGTCCTCCTGAGGGTGACGCCCCCAGTTACGCCGATCAGGCCGGCGAGGAGCCCAGCAACGAGGCCGCCATCCGCCAAGAGGAACGCGAGGGCGACGATGACGCCACCGGTAGCCAGGAAGAGAGCAGCAGCAAGCGCAATTGGTTCCCCTCCTCCGCCGGGCTGAGCCTGATCGTGGAGCAGGGCTCTCAGATTGAGGCCGCGGTCTCCTGGGGTGACTACGAACCGCCCGAGCAGGGCTCAGACGACAAATGCTGGAGCCGCACACCCAGGCGAGAAGTGTGCAGCCTCAGCATCGACAAGCTGGGCCCCAGCAACGACATCCCCCTGGAGTCCAATCCGGAGGGGCTCTGCCTGCGCTGGATCGCCCGCCGCGCCCCCAAGAAGCTGGGCTATCCCGCCGACCAGTTTTCGGTGTCGGTGTTCCTGCTCAACAAGCGCGCCCAGAGCGGCGGCAAGCAAATCCGCTTCCGCGATCCGGTGTCGGCTTTTCAGGTGCAGCTGCGGCTCCACTGCGCCCAGGGCTTCCCGCCACGCCGGGATGCCCTGCAGCAGGCCAGCAAGGATGGCGATGAGCGGCTGGCGGCCCTGCAATACCGGCGTGATCTCTGTTTTGCCACGGGGCACAACGTGGCGGTGCTGGTGGACCCAGGCGATCTCGTCACCGCTGGCCCAGAAGCGCGCTGCACCACCCTCACCACCACCTGGCTGCCCACAGCCTCGGTGCAAAGGGTGCTGCCGGAGCTCCCACCCGGCATCCAGGTGCCGATGGGCATGGCGGTGCTTGCCGATCTGGCCAAGAGCGAGCGGGTGATCGATCGCTTGCTACCGATGGTGCAGGCCTACCGCAGCTGGATCGCCCAGCAGCCGCGCCATCCCGTTCACGACAACGAGCAGAACGCCACTGCCAACTACCTCAAGGCCCAGGCCAACGAATGTGCCAATCGCATTGAGGCCGGCATCCGCTCCCTGGCTGATCCCCTGGTGCGCGAGGCCTTCCGCACCATGAATCTGGTGATGGACCAGGCCCAGCGACAACGGGTGGCCTTCTCGGCCAAGGTCAAACCCGAGCAGCTCGGCGATCTCCCCAACACCACAGCTCCCTCCTGGCGTTTCTTCCAGCTGGCCTTCGTGTTGATGAACCTGCCGGGTCTGGCGGGCGCCGACACCCCGGAAGAACGCGCCGAGCGGGAGATTGTGGAGCTGCTCTTTTTCCCCACCGGCGGCGGCAAAACGGAGGCCTACCTAGGCCTCTCGGCCTTCACCCTGGTGCTGCGGCGGCTACGCCACCCCGGCATCAGCGGTGCCGGCCTCACGGTGTTGATGCGCTATACCCTGCGCCTGCTCACCCTTGATCAGCTCGGCCGTGCCGCCACGGTGATCTGCGCTCTGGAGCTTGAACGCCAGCGCCGCAACACCGAGGACCAACTCCACAAGCTGGGCGATTGGCCCTTTGAGATCGGCATGTGGGTGGGCAAAGGTGCCACCCCCAACAAGCTCGGCGGCCCCAACGACCCCGACACCAAGAGCACCTACAACGTGCTCAACCGCTGGAAGAAGAAGGGCACCGACCGTCCGATCCCGATCGAAATCTGCCCCTGGTGCAGTCGCCCCCTCCAGCCTCAAGGGTTTGACCTGCTACCCAAGCGTGCCCCCGATCGATTGGAGATCCACTGCCGCACGGTGCCGAACCCCACCAAGTCCGATGGCCTCAGCGAACGCGATTTCGCCCACATGGGCCCCTGTCCCTTCGCAAAGCAAACAGCCCTGCCGCTGCTGGCGGTGGATGAACAGATCTACCGGCGTCTGCCCTGCTTCCTGATCGCCACCGTCGACAAGTTCGCGGCCCTGCCCTGGGTGGGCAAGACCTCTGCCTTGTTCGGCAACGTGAGCACCTACCAGCTGCCGCGCGGTGCCACCGCGGTGCAACCGGAGCCCGCTGGCTTCTGGGGACCCGCTGAATCGGAGGGTGGATCTCACCAGATCGAGGCCGGTCGCCTGCTGCCCCCGGAGCTGATCATTCAGGACGAACTCCATCTGATCAGCGGCCCCCTCGGCACCATGGCCGGGCTGTACGAGACCACGATCGAGCGGCTGATGCGACCCGATCCAGGCAGCCCTCCACCCAAGATCATTGCTTCAACGGCCACGGTGCGCCGCGCCGGTGCCCAGATCCAGGCCTTGTTTGCGCGCCGCCAGTCGCGCGTGTTTCCGCCGCCGGGCCCTGAGCGCGACGACAACTTCTTCTCCCGCACTGAAGCCGATCCCGACCAGGCTCGCCTCTATGTGGGCCTCTCCGCCCCGGGCCGCAACCTCAAGGGCGTGCTGTTGCGCTCCTACCTGGCCCTGATGGCAGCGGCCCAGAAGGCCTGGGACGACCCTGACTGCCGACACATCTCAGCTGCGACAGTCATGGGACAGCCAGCCGTTGGTTCTGGCGTAGCCGTGGCGGCAAGTCAATCCGCGTGAACCATGGCTCTTTTTGCCGCCTCTGCACGCCGCGGCTGGGGATGCAGGGCTCCAGATTCCGCAGGGGGATGGGTGCCCAGGCCAGCAAGGCTTTGGAGGTATTGGCCACGCACTGCTGCAGCCACTTCAGGCCGATCTGCACAAAGCTCAGGCCCCGCTGCCAGTGGGGATCGAC
>JAPLIB010000111.1 GCA_026389335.1 Cyanobacteriota bacterium
CCAGGGTGTCGATCGTGTGGCTGCTGGAGTTGGTGGCGCTGTTGCTGGCACCCAATCCGAACTGCCAATTGCTGCGGTCGGCGGCGTTGACCTTGCCGGCCAGGTTCGCGTTTAAAACCTGGGTGCCGCCGTAGCTCACAGTGAGAAGATTGGCGCCATCGAGCTTGATCTGCACCGCCTTGGCTACGGTCCCAAAGGTGATCGGCGCCTTGCCGATCACAGCATTGTTCCAACTCACACTGACGAACGCAGCGACCGTTGAAGTTGCCTCCGTGAAGGTGACGACCAGGCCGTTCGTGACCGCCGCAATTGAACCGCTGGAGGTGGTGAGCTCCCCATAGTTGAAGCTAGTTGATGAGGCCGTACCGGCCCCGGCCGTGCTGTTGGCAATGGTGTAATCAAACGAGGCCGTGAAGGAGCCGGGGCTGGCAGCGCCCAGCTTGGGCAGAACCAGCGCCCCTTTGCTGCTAGCGGTGGTCGGGTTGAGCACAACCGCACCGCCAGTGATTTGGGCGTTGCTCAGCAGCGCCCAATCCGTAGGCTGGGAATCAAAATTACTTTGTAAAAAAGTGTTTTGTGCGATCGAGTACGTCGGGTTACCCGTGGCCGACGCCGTAAACGAGCCGGCGACGGCGCTGGTGAAATCGGCGCTGTCAGTGCTGCTGAAGACGGGTGCCGCCAAGATCAGGCCGGATTGATCCCACGCCTGCGAGAAACGGCCGGTGATCGCCTCGATCGGCCCGGTCGCATAGTCCAGCGTTAAATCGCCTCCCTTGGCTGGCGAACCAGTGAGGTCTGAGCTGGCGGCGACATCGGCCCCCGTGAGCGCCGCGAGCGCGTCTACAAAGCCGCGCCCCTCGGGCGTTGCCGCCACGGAACATCCGTAGAGCAGAATCTCGGCACCGGGAGCCAAGTGCTGCCGCCACGCGGCAATGTCATCCAAACGCAACTGCAGCGTGTCGCGAGTGATCCGCTGCCCCGCCAGCAGCAAGCTGCCCGGTTCGCCGTGGCTGATCACGCGGACGACGGCTGCGCCCGGATGGGCCTGGAGGGCAGCCCCCACCTGGCCAATCACATCCGCTCCCGCATCGAGGACAACCACCCGTGTCCCGACGAGCTCTTCCGGCGGCACGGAGCCCACGATCTCGGGGCTGAGCACCACCAAGTCGACCGGAACGCCTGATGTCCGCGTGGCAGCCGCCGGAACTAGCTGGGTGGACAGGGCGGAGAGCGGTGGGGCGAACGCGCCGCCGCCGGCGGTGTTGCCCCCCACGCATCTGCCGGAGCCATTGGGCTGGCCCGGCTGCAACGCTTGACCCGCCTCCACCGTGATGGGCGGGCTGGTACTGGGGTCATGGCTGCCATCGCCGCCATAAGCAGCGGTGACGGACCGGGCGCCCACCGGCAGGTTGGTGGTGCTGAAGGTGGCGATGCCGCTGGCGCCGACCGGGCTGCCCGGCTTCGTGCCCGTGACCACGGCAGAGAACGTCGTGGACCCGTCCAACGCCACACTGCTCGGGCTGGAGGTGAGCGTGGTAGCGGTCGCAGGCATCGCTAGATGAGAATTTGATGAATATCATACGTTAATTGCGGCAGTATTGCGGCCAAAGCGAGTCAAATCTGCATATAATCTATTTTTGGCAGGGGCTATTTGCTTTTGCCGGCCTTTTCGGTCGCACAAAGAAGAGCTCCCGCAGTGCAATGTTTTGCTGTTTTATCTAAGTCCGATCCTGTTCTCCCAAGACAAGCAGCCTGATCCTTGATTGCCCGACATACGTCTGAGATCCCTGCGAGAGTAGGGGGGGGGCTCAGGTGATTGGGTGGGAGGGGAGTCAAGGGAGCTTGGGGCTGCGAAACCAAGCCAAGCCCCAGTGGCATCCACCTCAATCCCCTCTGCGACCGTTCTCTATTGGCACCGCTTGCTGAGCGACGGCTGGCGCCTCCTGATCATGGCTTCCACCGGTTCCACAACGATGCCGACATCAAGGCCCTGCTGGCAGGCCGATGGGCCGATGAAGGGAGTTCCGCCGCCGCTGTCTGCGGGCCAAATTCAGTCCAGTTTCTTGCGCTGCTTGCCCAGATCTCCCGTCACCAGCACTCCGCTGATCGCCAGCAGCATCACGCTCAGACAGAAGAAGGCCAACGAAGGGCCGTCGACGATCGGCAGCGACAACATTGCCTTGAAGGCCGAGACAATCAGGGCCACCACCAGCACCTTCACCAGCTTTTCCTTGAGCTGATCGAGATCGCGAATGTCGAGTAATCCTTCGCCTGCCTTGTTGTCCCCTCGGGCTGCATCGATCGGTGAGATCAACAATTCATAGACGCCATAGCCAAAGATCAGCAGGGCGATGCCGATCAGATAGAGATCAATGCCGGTGACCACACTACCCAGTAGCTTGGCCAAATAAGTCTTATCAGGATTGTCG
>JAPLIB010000023.1 GCA_026389335.1 Cyanobacteriota bacterium
AGTCTGGCTTTGGTATCAGCGACGAACGTCTGCAGCGTCGCCAGGCCGATCCGCACAAAGCTCAGACCCCGCTGCCAGTGGGGATCGACGCGGCGGCGCTGGCCGGCCAGAGTCACGGAGAATCCCTGCAGACTGCTGACCAGCACAGCGATCGCCACCACCAACAGCAGGCGATCGATGCGTGCAGGATCGCGCAAGCCGCTGCTCTCCAGCTGGAAGATCCCCGACTTCTGGTCGCGGAACAGCTGCTCACAGCAGAAGCGCTGGCCGTAGGCCCAGACCAGATCCAGCGTTGGATCAAGGTTGCTGACCATCGATCGCTACGGCCGCACCGTGGCCGAAGTGATCTCCGACCTCAACATCAACCTGGTGCTGGTGGAAGACGGCCAGGCCTTTGCCTACCGGCAGTACCTCGGCGGGTGTGAGGCCAAGGAGTACCTCGATGCCGAATACCGGGCCAGCCGGCATCACCCGTCCTTGGGATTTCCGCCGGGGACGCCGCAACCCTGTGATCTCCGATGGCACCACCCCCGGCGGCCGCCGCTACCGCTGCAAAGAGATCGGCTCCTATGCCAGGGCTCAGGAGTTGTTGCGGCAGGGACACAGCTACCTCGACAGCAATGGTGATGGGGAGGCCTGCGAGAGCCTGCGCTGACAGGCCTCAGCCCCTGCCAGCTAGGTCAAGCTGAAGGGCGCTACCTTCCATCCGTCGTGTCGCTCTGCTGTTGCCATGACGGCCATCAACCGCTGCGCCGTTGACGTCGACCAAGCTTTTGAGGAGCAGGTATTGCAAACCCTGCGGGTTTCGCCCAGACCTTGACCCCACGCCCATCACCGATGGCAATAGGGTAGTGAAACAACTTCCCCCCTGTTCACCATGCTGACTGGAACTGAACTACTGGCCAAGGTCAAGGAACTCAGCGATGGCTCCAAATCGGATCTCGTTCGTGCCGCTGGCTATGTCAGCACCAAGAAGGACGGCACCGAGCGCCTTAACTTCACCGCCTTCTATGAGGCTCTGCTCGAGGCCAAGGGCATGAACTTTGGCGCCGGCAGCAGTGGCGGCAAGGGCCGTCCTGGTCGCAGCCTCAGCTACGCCACCAAGATCCAGTTCAACGGCAACCTGATGGTTGGCAAGGCCTACACCGCCCAGCTGGGCCTGGAGCCCGGCGATGAGTTTGAGATCAAGCTGGGCCGCAAGCAGATCCAGCTGGTGCCCCTTGGTGACACCGAAGCTGTTGCTTGAGACGGAGGCCGCCGGCGAACTACGGAGCGTGGGCTGAGCTGTCCCGTTTGTGTCGGTGGCCTTGAGGCAGGGGAATCGGCTTCCAACGCTTCCGCCAGGATTGGGCCATGACCCTGGAAGCTCTTCCCCCAGTGCCGCGTTTGATCGACGGCCCCGATGACGCCCCAGCCACCGTCCTTCTCGCCCATGGAGCCGGTGCGCCGATGGACAGCTCGTTCATAGCGTCCATCGCCGACGGACTGGCCGAAAAGGGGTGGCGTGTGGTGCGCTTTGAGTTCCCGTACATGGCCCGGATGCGCGAGACGGGGCGCCGACAGGGGCCTGATCGGATGCCGGTATTGCAGGAGACCTTCCGGGAGCAGGTCCGTCTTGAGCGGGGCGAGTGGCCGGAGCGCCCTCTGTTCATCGGTGGCAAATCAATGGGCGGCCGGGTAGCCAGCCTGCTGATCGATGAGCTCGCCTCCAGCCAAGGCGTGCGGGGCTGCCTATGCCTCGGCTATCCCTTCCATCCGCCCGGCAAACCTCTAACCCTGCGCACCGAACACCTGGCCGCACTGCAGACCCCCACCCTGATCCTACAAGGCGAGCGCGACACGTTCGGCAAGCGGGAGGAGGTGGAGAGCTATGCGCTCTCGCCGAGAGTGCAGCTGGAGTGGATCCCCAGCGGCGACCACAGTTTCAAGCCCACCAAGAGCTCTGGTCTCAGCGAAGCGGAGAACTGGGCCACGGCTGTGGCTTTGAGTGATCAGTTTAAGCGGGAGCTGATCAGTGGCTGAGCACTGGCCCCTCAGGGCAAAAGCTTCCGGGTTGTTCCATGCTGGAGGCCAAGTGAGGTGGGTTCTCTTCGTGCCACGCCATCGTTACCGCCAGGATCCCCTACCGCTGGGCGATGTGGCACCCGCCGCAGAATTATTTGGGCCGGAGCAGCCCAGCCCACCTGGGTTGGAGTTGATGCAGCAGGGGCAGTTGCAGGTGCTCCCCCTGGGCCCGCTGTTCGAGAGCAACCAGGATGGAGCCAAGCCGGATGACGGGGATGGCTGACATCCGCATCACCACGCAGGACGACCTGCCCGGGCCGGATGGCGATGAGCCTTACGTGCTGTTCGTGAACCAGACGGAGTACGGCAACGCCCGCTTCCTGCGCACCAACGTGCTCTCGGCCCGGCCGGACCTTAAGAGGTACACGGCCCTGAGGTTCCGGCAGGACGTCCAGCGCCATGCCGATGCCATCGGCCCAGGGGAAGACGTGGTGCTGGTGTTCATGGAGGCCCTGGAGCTGGAGCCGCCGCTGACGTTGGTCTGCAGCGACCTCCACCTGCAGCTGGAGGGCTACCCGATTGAGCAGGGGGCGGAGATTGAGATCCCGCTGCTGCCGCCAGGGGCCCGCGGGCCGGCCAAGGGTTTCGGCTGAGCCCTTGGGGCGAAGGGTATGGCTCTTCTGCCTGGCTACCCTGGCCATGCATGCACCGGGATCCGGGGCCACCGATGCCAGAGCCCAGCGGACGTGGCCGTCGAGAATTTCTACCCTCCGCCAACCAGGCCATTGCGGAGCTGGAGAAGGCCACCGGCAAACCGGTTCAGATCGTGGAGGATCCAGAGCTGAACGTGCTCGCCACGATCCGCCGCGCTGGCCCCGGTGAAGCCAGCCATGTGCTGCGGATCAAGAGCGGCGAGAACCGGGCGGCCGACTACCTGATCGTCTTTGAGTGCCGCATGGCGCTGCGTGATGACCCCGGGCCGCGAGCGGTGCTGCGCGACAACCCGGCGGTGCGAGAGCGGGTGATCAGCGAGTGTGAAGAGCTGCACCCCCAGCTGCCGCCGGCCAGGGCGCAAGAGCTGGGGAGCTTCATCTACCGCGGCCTGATCCTGCAGCTGCGCTCGATGGGGCCTGGGATGCTGGTGGACCGCTGGATCCGTCAGCACGGCCTGGATGTGAGCGAGGCCCAGGGGCAGGCGATCGAATCCGAAATCACCAACAACCTCGCTGCCCTCAAACCCAGCACCCGCGCCAATTACCCAGCCAAGGTGTACGAGGCCAGCATCTCGATGAATGCGGCCTATGCGATCCACGGCGGTGATTTGCTGGGCAAGCCCTATCTGGCAGTGCCCTACCTGTCGCAGGGCTACGGGGAGATCGGCCGCCGGCTGATCTCCTTGGCCGTTGGTGGTAAGGGTCAAACCCAAGAGCTGACAGAGCAGCAGATCATCGATGCCTGGGCCCAGGAGCTCGGCGTCGAGGGCTGGTATGAGTGGACCGAGCTTTCCGAATAATGCCTGGCACATGAGCGAGCCTCAGCCGATCCGCTTCTCAGTGCCGGAGGAGGGCTTTGATCTGAGCCTGCTGCCGGAAGCGGCGCGGCAACGGGGCAGCCACGCCTTCCGTGAGGCAGTCACCACCTACTACAAGGACGCCTACCGCGAGGCGGGCGGGCGCGTGGATGTGGGCTTCAGCGACGGGGTGATCGAGGTGGCCTGGGAGCCCCAGGCGGGGCAGCTCCCTGCCAGCGCCACCATCAACGAGCACCTGCAGGCCGGGCGTTACGACGAGGCGATTCCGCTGTTGCGGACAAGGCTGCAGCTGGAGCCCGACCATGTGGAGAGCCTCTACAACCTGGGCATGGTCTACAGCGACCGGATGCAGCTCACCGAAGCCCGGGAGCTGCTGGGGCGGGCGGTGGAGCTGGATCCCGGCGATGCCAATGCCCAAGTGGCCCTCGGCATAGCAGCCCTGCGCGACAACGATGCCGATGCCGCCCAAGGCCCGCTGGAGAAGGCGGTGGTGCTGGAGCCCCGCAATCCCTTTGCGCTCCGAACTCTCGGCCAGCTGATGCTGATGAAGGGCGACGCGCCGATGGCCTTGCCTCATCTGCGGGCCGCAGCCACGGTGGCACCGCAGGATCCGATCAACCTGTTCACCTACGCCCAGTGCATGCTCGCTATCGAGGGTGAGTCCCACGAAGCGGAAGCCGATGAGCTCTTCCAGCGGGCCCTGCGGCTGGCGCCCGTCGGGGATCTGGCCGAGAAGATCAAGAACCAGCAGCGCCGCCTCGCCGACCGGGTGATGCGTGCCAACGCCCAAGGCATGCCCCGCATGGATGCGGTGATGTATCTCAGCAGTGCCCTGGAGGCCTACCGGGCCATGGAGCCGGAGGGGCAAAAGCAGCTGCTGGCGGAAGCTGCGGCGGTGGGTCAAAAGGGTCTGACGATCAACGACCCCGATCAGATGCATCAGCTGCGCCAGTACCAGGGAGGGGTATCGGTTTCAGCCCTGCAGGTGGCTTGTATTTATTACGTCGGCGTGCAGCTGTTCCTGCCGGGTCAGGACGCAGGGATCGACTTCGCGAGGGAGTACGAGCTGGCCAAGGGGATGGCGGAAGGCCAGGCCGCCAGCTGAGGTCACAGGGGAATCGATGAAGTTTCTGCATCGGAGTGGGATCTCGTCACCCCACCCCCCAGCGCTTGGCGGCAAGCACCGCTCCTGAGCGGGCCTCCTGAAACACCTTGCTGGCCACTACCGGCAGGCCGGCTGCCCGGAGCCGGCGCATCAGGGGGCTGTCGATGAACAGGCTGGAGACCACCAGCACATCAGCCGGCGCGGCCGGCTCGAAGGCGATGGGGACCAAGCCAAGGCTGGTGGCGTGGGCCAGTGCCTTCTGCACCTTGAAGTCCCAGTCGTGGGCGTCCTCGCCGAGCAGGGCGATCGTGCCGCCGGCGGCGGGAATGGTGACGGTGGTGTCGATCCAGTCGTGGCTCTGTTGAAGTCCCTTCCGGCTGGTGCTGCTCCGCGGCAGTAAGACCGGTGGCTCAAGGCTCGAGACGCTGATCCCTGCCACCCGCACCGGCGCCCGGGAAGGATGCAGGTGGGTCAGGCCGTGGCGCAGCAGGGCGGCCAGGGCCCGGGTGTCGCCGAGCGCAGGGCTGTTCTCCGCAACCAGTGGCGTCATCGCCGGAGAGGTTGATGCCGCGGGCGGCGCAGAGCTTGCCCAGGCTGATGAAGGGGTTGGGCATGGTGTCGATCCCATCGCCCAGGTCGAGCACCAGCTCCGGCCAGGCTTCGCTCGCCTCCCAGAAGTGGTGACGCAGGATCGGCCCACGGATTTGCCCAGGCAAACAGCCGCGATCAAGGTTGTGGGCCCCCAGCACCCGCCCCTCCAGCAGGGTGGCCAGGGTTGACGCCACCGCTGGGAAGCTGGGAGCGGCTGCCGCCAGGCGCTCGTCGATCCCATGCACGGCGGCATTGGGGATCGGCACGCCCGGGTTGATCACGGTGCTCCACTCCTGCTCGATCTCCCCATCAGGCGAGAGCAGAAGAAGGGCGATCTCGACGATGCGGCTGAGCTGAACGGTGCCGGTGGTCTCCAGATCGAGCACCGCAAAGCCGCGGGCACCGGCGGGGAGCAGGCTCGGCAGGGGCAGCGGTTGGCGTAGAAACACCATGAAAGGGTTTGGGACTCCCCCGGCATAGCCGTGGCAGAGGTGCTGGAGTCGCCCTTGGCGCCTTGAGATGCCAGATCCGCATGGATCTGGGTACTCCATGGACCTACAGCCCGATGCCCAGTTCGATGATGTGCTGACGGCGAGCCGGTTCAGAGGCGCAACACAACGATGCCGTAGTGCCAGGGCGGTGGGGGTGTGCTGGGGTAGTACTGCCAGCAGAAAGCTGTCGGTTCGCCCCAGTCTTTCGCACGTAAAGAGTTCTCCGCAAGGTTGGGGCTGTCGACGCTGTACGGATGCTCCTGCAATCCGGCCTTGCCCTATTCCACCACCGTTCAGAACTGCCTATCGGCTCGCCGGCTCGGGCCCACCTATGCGCCACCGGAACCATTGGAAGATCTGCACATCCTGGATCTGCTGGAACTCACCGGCTCTCAGCCCAAGGCGGGTCAGGCCTTGGCGATGCACCAGAGCACGGTCTGCCGCAGCGTGCAGAAGCTCACCGAGCAATTCCGGCTGCAGCCCCGGCCCGGCGCTCGGGTGTGCCGTTACGGCACCAATGAAAGCCTGCTGTTGCTGCGTCAGTCCTACCGGGCCCATCGCCTGATGGATGGACTGCTGCGCATCGCCACCGATGGCTTCCATCAGCCCTTGCTGGCGGGAATGGTCAGTGTGCAGACGGTGCCGCCGCGCTGCCGGCTATCCCATAATTGGGCCCAGCTGCTCGAACAGGCGCTGATCGATGGGGCGATCGTCTCCTCCTGGTGTCATCCCAGGCTGCTGCCACCGCAACAGCCGCCCTGCTGGCCAGGCGTGACGACGGTGCCGCTCGGAGAGCTGCCGATGCAGCTTGTCACGACCGCACCCGAAACAGGGGACGAGCTGCCCCCTCGCAAGGTGCTGCTGCCCCGCAAGAGCATCACACCGCTGCTGCATCAGACGGTCGGCTGGCATGGCTTCCAGGTGGAGCAGCAGCCCGTGGCCTACCAGGAGGTCTCCGCCTGGATCAAGCGCCTGCGGGATCGGGATCTGGTGATGCCGATCTGCGAGGGGCTACTGGAGCAGGGCTGGATTGAGGCCAACGGCCTGATGCCCCATCCCCAGCAACCCGATCTGCGCGAGCAGCTCTGGCTGTTGCTGCCGGCGGGTCCATTGCCCAAGAGCCGGGAAGCCCGCCATCTGATCCGCACCCTGCGGCAGCGCTTGGTCAAGGCGGGTGAGGAGCTGCTGGGTGCCGGTGAGCTGCCGGAGGAGGAGTGATGTGCGTCATCCCCTTCTTCCAGGCTTCCACAGGCAATGTTATGCACAAATTGCATAGTTCAGGCATCGATTCCTCTTGGTGCTAGCCTACTGAAGCATAAAGGCTCCCGCAAGGTTCAGACTGGCGTCAGCCACCCATTCCTTTGATGCCACCCCACCCGCCACAGGCGGTCGAATCACAGGAGGGCATGCCGGGATGACAACAGCCCGCATGGAAACTCACAAGCCCGTTCTCCAGGCCAGGGGCCTGGTGGGACGGAAGCCTGTATGCATCATCTCGACCCAGATGACGGGCGAGGCCGCCCAGGTGGTGTATCAGGCAGAGCCGGGCATGATCGATTCGCAGATCCTGTTCCGCAGCAATGAGGTCGAGTTGGGAATCGACCCCAGCTACTGCGGGGGGGGTGAGGGTGACGGCGACCTGTTGCGACTACTGGAGATGCCAACGCTCTCCAGAGCAACTGACGTGATCGACGAACTTGGTGGCGATACACCTGGGGGAGCTTGCCTTTCGGCATGTAGCGACACATCCAAGTATCTTCGGGGACTGATGCTCCTAAGGGTCCAGCACACCACATACTCCAGGTCGTGGTGGCCCTGGACCATTGGGTTAAGCCGGGCTGGCTTAAGAGTTTGCAGAAAAACCATCTCGCAGCATCAGTTTTCCACAGCTACAACTGATTTCTTCCTGTTTTCGGTCGATCGTTGGCTGTACCTCCCAGCAGAAGGCTCGATTTCGGCACTTTTTCGTGAATTTGTCTC
>JAPLIB010000056.1 GCA_026389335.1 Cyanobacteriota bacterium
GATCCCCGGGAGTGCAGCACTGATGGGTCTCACCCTGATCGAGGCAGCCAAGTACGAGAGCCGTCTGGAACACCTGGCGGTGATCAAGACGTTCAGCGAGGGGGAACTGCTCTCGCGGCTGCCGTTCATGAACATCGCCGGCGGCGGACTCTTCTATTCCGTCGAAAAAGAGCTCCCCTCGGTCGGCTTTCGGGCCGTGAACGAGGGCTACAAGCAGAGCTACGGCGTCGTTGACCCCCAGTCCGAGGCGGTGCACCTCTTCGGCGGGGACGTCGATGTGGATCGTTCGATCGTCGACCTACAGGGCCCCGAGGCCCGGGCTTCTCAGGTGGAGATGAAAGTCCGCTCGATGCGGTTGACCCTGGAGGCGGCCCTGATCAATGGCGACGCCACCGCCAACCAGGGCCGTGGCTTTGACGGCCTGGCCAAACGGCTCACTCCCGGAACGGAGATGGCCTTGAACAACGGCTCCGGGCCGCTCGATTTCGACAAGCTCGATGAGCTGATCGACTCGGTCAATTCCTACGGCGGCATGAAATACCTGGTGATGAGCAAGGCGATGCGTCGCCAGCTCAACGCCCTCGCCCGCGCCACCGTCGGCCAGGGCGTCTACAACGTCTCCACCAACAACCTGGGCGTGATGGTGCATCACTACCAGGAGTGCCAGATCCTCACCGTCGATCGCGATGCCCAGGGCCTCGAAGTCCTCGGCTACGGCGAGGCCGGAGGCAGCAGCTCGATCTACTGCTGCACCTTTGGTGACCAGGCCGTCACCGGTCTGCAGGGGCCCTTTCAGGGCCGCTACGGCATCTCCGTCCGTGATCTCGGCGAAGTCCCCGACGCCCCCGTCTTCCGCACCCGCATCGACTGGTACGTCGGCTTTGGTGTCATGCACCCCCGCTCCGCCGGCCGCCTCCACTCCATCGCTCCCATCACCTAGGCGCCTGGGGCGCCCTTGCGATTGGGCTGGGGCTGCGTTTTTTGGTGCTGCTCAGGACTGACGAATCACTGCTTTTTCCGTTTTGGAGACCGATCGATGACTCCCCTCAAGGCCAATTCCCTGCTGGATGCCGCCACCCTGCTGGTGGGCTGGACCAACCGCTCCGCCACCCGCGACAGCGAAAAAGTGTTCACCAGCGGTGAGGTGGTGCGGCTGAACACCAAGCTCGATGCCGCTGCCCGCTTTTCCCTGCTCGTCTCCCATCCCGGCCACAGCGCCGCTGTGACGGTGGTACTGCACCTGGCACCCCAGCTGCGCGACGGCACCCGCGGCACCTTCATCCCGGTGGGCACCGTCGCCGTCCCCGCAGAGGGCGGTCGGGTGGAGGCCTACATCAGCGGGCATGACATCCACCTGGATGCCGCCGATGTCGGGAACGCCGACCTGCCAGCGCTCTGCTTTGCCAAGGCCGTCGTCACCCCCTCGACGCCCGAGGGAATGGTGGTGGGCCTGACTGCCACCCTGCCGGCCTGACCATGACCCAGTCATACCCGGGGCAAATCCCTGCCGGGATGCTGCGCATCCAAAAAGGCCATGAGGAGCACTACGTCTGGCCTGTTCACCTGCCGGGCTGGCTCGCTCTGGGCTGGCAGGTCGCCGGCCCCAGCTCCACGGCGACTGAGCCCCTGCCTCAGGCCGTGGCAGCACCAGCTGTCCCTCTCGACTCGGAACCGGAACCCACGGCCATCGAGAAGGAGCACGAACCCGCCAGCGGCCGAGGAAAGCGTGGGCGACGCCGCAGGGAGGAGGAAGCGCAGCCCCCCGCTGCGGTTGAGGTCAATCCGGCACCGACCGGCGCCGATACCGAGCAGCAGGCCGACGCCGACTCCGAGCCCTACGCCGCGATTGACCTGGCAGCGGAGTCAGCCGCTGAGCCTGCTGACGACTCCACTGCAGAAGGGGCGGTAGCCCTCAGCGCCCTGCCCGATGACCTCTTTGACGACCCGTTGATCTGATCCCCCTGCTCGTTGGCCATGCCCTACCCCCTGCCCGAGCAACCAGCCACGGTGGGTGGGGCACGGGTGCGGCTGCTCCCCCCGCTCGGCTGCCCCGGCATCGAACAGTGGGTGCTGCCGATGGAGTTCGGCCGCTGGGAGGAACTGGGCTACCGCAAGGGATCAGTCCCTGCGAATGAACTGGAGCTGTTCTGGTTGCCGGCCGATCGTCGCTGGAATGAACCGATCGCCTCAGCCGCCATCGAGCTGCTGATCAATCCGCGCCAGAGCATCACCGCCCCGATCTCCGTGATCTGGGGGGATGGCAGTAGCGACGAGGTGCCCTGGCCCGCCACCGCCCGCACAGCGCCGCGGTTGCGGCACGTCTATGCCCACCGGGCCGATGTCTCGGTCCAGGTGCAGCTGGGGATGCTGATCGCCACCATGCCGGTCGCCCTGGTCGGCTGCCCCGTGCCGCCCCAGCAACTGCTGAACAACCGCGATGGCGGGGGCGCCAGCAGCAGCGGCACCATCCAGCCGCTGATCCCCAGCGGCGGCATCACCGGTGAGCCCTACGACGGTCGCCATGCGGTGTTGTGGCGGTTGCGGCTCCATCCCAACGGCGGCTTGGGTTTCCTGCCGGATCCCAGCAGCGGCGAACCGGCGTTGGCGGTGGTGCAGGAATCGGGTGTCGGCAGCCGCGCCACTCGCTGGTATTCGGGCAATGGCGCCCCACCGACCGGGGCAGCGGCCCCGTTGCAGCCGCCGCCAGCGGTGGGGGACTTCTACCTCGACCGGCTCACGGGCCAGGTCTACGAACTCAGTGCTTGATCACCATGCCTGACCTCAACAAAGGCCTGGCCGAGCGGGTGGAGGTGTTCACCCGCGCCACCAGCGATGCCCTGCAGAAAGCCGTGGGCGAAGTCCTCGATGCCCGCAATCCCTGGCAGTTGCTCTATCGCCTGTCGCGCATCGTGCTGCTCGGCCTGGTGCTCTACACCGCCTGGTTGCTGATCACCCTGCAGCCAGACCTGGCCAAGCGGATGAGCACCACCCACTTCCAGACCCTGCAGGAGCAGGTGTCAGCCCACCAGAGCCAGGTGCACTCCCTGCTGCGCAGTGCAATCGAAACCGGCGGTGATGGGCTCCACACCCTGGCGCTGTTGCAGTGGGACGGTGGCAGCAACGCGACCGTGCTGGCAGCTGCCGGTCGCGTCAGCCAGCTGGGGCTCTCCGCCGAGCAGGAGCTGTTGCTGGGGGTGGAGATGGCCAGGGCCCTGGGCCATCTCGCCCTGGGGCTCTGCGCCAGCGAGCAGCCGGAGGCCCTGCCCCTCAATCCCGACCCCGGTGCTTCCGCTGGTGCCAGGGCGAGCGCTGCGCTGCTGTGTCCGGTGGGCTGCGACACCAGTCCCCGCCATCGCGCCCTGCTGCTGAGCCTCTACGACGAGCGAGCAGAGCTGCTGCCCCCAGCGAGTGGGCGGCGCCAGACAGACCGAGCGGACCACCAGCACCAGCGCCAGGAGGAGCTGCTCCTGCTCGCCCGCCGCCTCGGTGAGTTGTTGGCCGATGGCGGCCCGGGCGATGGCGGGGATGGCAAGAGTCAGTAGATCGCCGCTTCTCCTCGCCACCGTGGCCTTGTTCTGGACGCAACTGGCCTCTCTGCTGGGGCCTCCGGGCCAGCTCGGCCCCCAAGGCCAGCTCGGCCCCCAAGGCCAGGTTGGCCCCCCAGGTCAGGTTGGCCCGCCGGGACCCCAGGGCGCAGGCGTGCCGGCCGGGGGCAGCACGGGCCAGACCTTGCGCAAGCGCAGCAGCAGTGACTACGACAGCGAATGGGCGACGGACAGCGCTGCTGATCCCCTGTTCATTCAGGCGAGCCCACCGACCGCCGAACAACTCGGTGGCGCTTCTCGTTACCAGTGGTGGGACACCAGCGGCGGGGCTCTCACCCTCTACATCGAGGACGGGGTGAGCTGATGGCCCTGCGCAACGCCTTTGACGATCTCGCCCTGGACTCGACGCTGCAGGCGCTGCGGCTGGCTGTTGCTGCCCTCACCCGCACGGTGGGGCTGCTGACGCCCGATATGTCCGGCCGCATGCGGGTGACGTTGGAGTCGGCGCCTGCGGTTGTGCTGGCCAGCCAATCCGGCACCTGGAATGTCGGCACCGTGACCACCGTCAGCACCCTGACGACCTGCTCCACCTTGACCAACCAGAGCCAGGTGGGCGGCTATGGCGCCAATGATCAGATCCCCGCCCTGATGCACCTCTCCGCCGACTCCCTCCGGCGCAACATCACGGTGAGTTGAGATGCCAACCAGCAATGGCAATCGCAAGATTCTCGATCTCAAGCGCTGGGAGTTCTGCACCCCCGCACCCGCCGCCACCGCCGCCGGTCACTTCATTGTTTCCAGCCGCCATTACCGGCAGCAGCAACTGCTGGTGCAATCCAACACCGCCGCCTACCTCTACAACCCAGCAGAAGATGGGTGGGTGCAGGTTCCTTCTCC
>JAPLIB010000089.1 GCA_026389335.1 Cyanobacteriota bacterium
GAAGGTGGGTGATGGCGAGGACACGGAACTGCTGGATCTGCTGGCCGGTGATGGCGTCCTGCCTTCGGAGCTGGTGGATGGCGAATGCCTGAAGGGGGATCTGCGGGCACTGCTGGAGCAACTGCCGGAGCTGCAGGGGAAGGTGCTGAAGATGCGCTACGGCATCGACGGCGAGGAGCCGATGAGCCTCACCGGTATCGCCCGCAGCCTGGGCATGAGCCGCGACAAGACCCGCAATCTGGAGCGCCGTGCCCTCGAAGGCATCCGCCATCACTCCCTGGCGCTTGAGGGCTATCTGGTGGCTTGAGCCAGGGAGGCGCTGCTCCTGAGCCGAAACGAGAGCGAAAACCGCTGGCGATCCCGTTCATCGCCAGCATCAGCAGCCCACGCCTATGAACAGCCCGCCCACAAACACTTCCCCGCAGGTGGTCAGATCCGTCTGGACCATGTCCAACGCCCCCAGCCGCCAGAGGCAGGTACCCAGAGCCATCAAGGCCACGGTCCGGAATGGCCATCGCGCAAGATGACGCTGAGCACGTAGATCCCGAACGCCTCCCCCACCCATTCCGGTGCTGGCATCTTCCAGAGCATTCAGGTGATGCAGAGGCCGTGACAGGATCTGGCAGTCCCAGCAGCAGCGCAAATGCCGGCGGCCGTCGAGAGCTACGGGGCCACATTTTTAATGAACACTGCCCCCAGGCAGACAGCAAAAAATTAAGATGATATGTGTTGCTGGCCAAAATTCACTTGACAGAGCCAGGGACATGCGGTTTGAATAGTGAAAATTGCTCTTCTTGGTGGGATGGAATTCGTAGTAAGCAATAATGACAATTTAGGAGATGGAAGTCTTCGTTGGGCACTGGATCAGGCGAACGGCAATGCAGGTTTCGATCAAATCAGTTTCGATCAAAGCCTCAGCGGTCAAGTGATTGGCCTAGTTACGAGCCTTCCAAGCATCACCGATGCTGTCGAAATCAGTGGCTTAATAGATGGCAGTGGTGCGCCACAGGTTCAAATCGACTTCAACAATCAACAAGGCCTGATCTTTGCACAAGGAGCTGATAGATCAAGCCTGGTTGGCTTCTCCTTGGTCGATGCCGGTAGCGACTGCATCATTCTCAACGCATCCAAGATAACGATCCAAGACAACTACATTGGTGTCGACCTCGATGGGTTCACAACGATTGCCAATCACGGCAACGGCATCCTCGTTAATAGTGGATCCCATGACAACCTAATCGGCACCCTCGACGAACTGACGGGGATCCCACTCGAGGCGCAGGTTTCCAACGTCATCAGTGGCAATATAGGCGATGGCATCAAGATTTTCAAGGCAAACAATAATCGAGTTGCCAATAATCGTATCGGCACCACAGCCGACGGCACAGGTGAGCTGGGCAATACGGGCAACGGCATTTCCATCGCGTCTGGATCAAATCGCAACATTATTGGTGGCGATGCAAGCGGTGGTAATGATCCGACTAAAGGTGTATTTGTGCGTCCTCCCCAGGGAAACTTGATTTCAGGCAACAGGCTAAATGGGGTATTGATTGACAAAGGTTCAACGCGAAATACCCTGCTTGGAAACTTTATCGGCACAGATGCTGAAGGCACTTCGTCAATCGGAAATGTCTTGGATGGTGTGGCTATCGTCAATTCAGACCATAATAGTCTGATCGGCACAACACGAAATCAGTCACCTTTTATTTATTATAATGTCGTCAGCGGCAATGGCCGCAATGGGCTTCGTGTCAAAAATAGCGATAACATCACCATCCACGCTAATTTCTTCGGCCTCGGCTCTGATAATGCCACAATTGTGGCCAATGGTGGCAACGGAGCTCTGATTGAAGGCGATTCCAAGCGCACTCAATATGGCGGCGTGATTCCGCTTGGAAACGTTAATGCTGGGAACGGTGGTAATGGAATTGAAGTAAAAGACGTCGTCAGTGGTTTCATTACTTTTAATACATTCGGTGGCCTGACTGCTTTTGGTGGCATAGCGCCCAACCAGGGTGACGGCATTTTGATCACCTCAAGTGGCGGCAATAATACTGTGCGGACTAATGTTCTCTCAGGCAATATTGGCAACGGGCTTCATATATCTGGTAATGCTAAGGGTGTTTCTGTTGATCCCAATATAATCGGTCTCAATACTTATGGCACTGCGGCCACGTATCAAGTTGGGGCTGATACGATTTCGTGGGGCAATGGCAAAAATGGCATCTTGGTTGACGGCTCAGCCCGGCCGCATTGTCATCGCTGGCAACAGGAGAAGTTTGATTCCTCAGAATACAATTTCTAATAACAATGAATATGGCATCTTTATCGGCGGATCGTCTTCTTCTGTCGTCATTCAAAATACGTATATTGGCCTCTCGACTAATGGATTAAATGAATTTGGCAATCAAGAAGGAGGTATTTACGTCGGCTCTGCCGTTAAATCTGTTCAAATAGGTATTAGGGAAAAGTCGCAGTCGTTGCCTAATAAGATTGTTGGCAATGGCGGCAATGGCATCACGCTCGATGGGACTGATGGTGCCCTTATTGAAGCGAACAAATTAGATAGGAATAGCGGCAACGGAGTGCTAGTTGCCAATGGCACTCGCAATCGAATTATTGCCAACCGTGCCAATTCTAATGACCTCTATGGTTTTAAAACAATTGGTAGAGGTAGGAACACTCTGCGAGGCAACAAGGGCGTCAATAATAAACTTGGACTCTATGGTTGAGCCCCACGCCCATGCAGGTATGCAGGCTAGCAGGCAAGATTCACCAAAACCATCTGCTTTTTTCTTGGATCCAACAAAAGTGAAGTGCTAAACAAGTTCAACCATTGTTCAGGGGCTAAGCTTCCGTTTGGGCAGTCATGTGATATCGCCACTACGGCAAACTATTCTAGCTATGCAGGTGGTAATTGATTGATTATTTCCATTGGATATGAGATCTCCCTCTCTGCCCTCTCCATGGTCTTGATGCAAATACAACAAGTCATTGTCCGGACTCCAGGAATTTCCAGCATGCCAACATAATCTGCAACACCATAGTTTTTGCCCCTGACAGGGTCACTGCGGCATACAATCTTGTTCTGGGAATTGACACTATCAGTACAGAGAATAACTGCACGATTGTTGGCGACAATGGTCAGGTCAATAATGGGGACGTCGGGGTTGTTTGCCAGGGTGCAGTCAACGGAATCAATGCCAGTCAAGCTTCAGACCCCTGGCGGACATCTCATGATGATTGTTCGCCATGGTCTCAACTCTCTGAGTGCCAGCATCTATGAAGTTCATGATAGTAGCTGCACCAATTGTGAGCTGCTTGGCACCTGCGTGTCGGCTAACAATGCCACGAATATTGACGAAAATGCGCTTAATAATGCCTTTAAGTCTACTGCGCGGTTAAAATTAAAAGCACCCCTAAGGACAGCGCCTATCAGCACTTTGCATGGGCTCTAAGGCCGCCAAAAAGCCGCCAGAGATTGCATAGGAGCATGGTCTTATGTTGCAACCGAGGAGATCTCTGGCTGGACGGGGGCTTGTCTAGCGGAAACTCATACAACAACGGCCATACGGTTGAAGTGCTGAAGATTGGGAAGGAACTTGAAGGTCAAATTCTTGAGACCCCATCAGACCTTGTTCCTCCTTCCGGGGCCAACCTTTCTCGTCGGCATGCCATCCATTGTGACATGGTCAAGGCAGTCAAAGACTTGCTCTACGCAAGCTTTGATTGCCGACTTGACACGTTTTGGGTCCTTGGTTGAGTCGCTCAGGGGATGATTTCGAGCATTCTTGTCGTGGATCAGGTCTTCGAGCCACCGAGGCTCAGAAGATCCTCAAAGCACAGCCCTGAATAAGGCTGAGTCTGCCCTGACATCATCAGGTTCATTTTCGGGATCAAGCAGGCATGGAAGCATCGAACTATCATGAATGTTGGCAGAAGTGACAGCATCTCGGCGGATAAATTATTGGCCACTCTCGATGCAGAAGCTTTTCTTGTAACCATAGTAACTGATGCCGTTCTTTTGGCCTAGCGTGCATCCAAATCCCTCTGCTGCTGTAGATCTGGGTTTTCATCCCAGTTCTCCTGCAGTCTCCCAACTTTGTTTCTTTGCCTCGCGGTTATGGCGTTGCCTGGGGGCGTTGTCAAAGACCCATCAGGGTGTGATACAGGACCCAGGATTCTCTGCGCTTTGATATCGGTAGCCTTGAGGCTTCCCATCATGCGATCGGGTCCGTGAAATCGGCGGCTGAAAGCTCTCCTAAATCTCTTCTGTCCTCAGATCAACCGCCGTGGCGTCCAGATCCCTGTAGCGCTCGGGATGACAGGTGAGCAGGATCAGCTGAAGTCCTCCCCGCACCGCTTCCTGGAGCATGCCTTTGAGGCCGTCCAGGCGTTCAAGGTCGCTGTTGGTGAAGGCATCGTCGAAGATCAGCGGCAGGCAGCCGTCGTGGCCGCCTTTGAGCACATCGGCCATGGCCAGCCGCAGGGCTGCCGCCAGCTGCTCGCGCATGCCACCGCTCAGTTGGCTGAAGGGGTAGTACTCGCCTGAGCGCCGCAGCTGCAGTCCCCAGAAGCCCTTGGCTTGGTCAAACTGCAGCTGGCAGTTGGGCCCCTCCGGCAGCAGGGGCAGCAGAAAGCGTTCGATCGAGCGGGCCAGGGGCAGGCTGTAGCGCGACGAGAGGTCGGAGCGGGCCTCGTGGAACAACTGGGCCAGCAGTTTCTGTGCCTCGGCTCGGGAGTTCAGGGCCTGCCATTCGGCCGCCGCGGCGTCCCGCGCCACCTGCGCCCTTTCCACGGCCGCGTGGGGGGCCTCGGCACTGATGCTCTCGCAGCGTTCCCTGGCGCCGCCGAGGTTTTCCACCAGCTGGCAGATCTGCTGCTGGAGCTTGTCGATGTCGCCTTCGATCGCCTGGAGCCGGGCCTCAGCGCCGTCGGCTTGCAGCGCCTGGCGCTGCTGCTGCAGTTGGGCCAGCTCCGCTTCGGCCTCGATCCGATGGCGTTCACTGATCTGCAGGGCCTCGGACAGGGCCTCGGCACTGCCCCGCCGCTCCAGCAGGGTGCGTTGGCGCTGCTGGCGAGTGCGCCATTCGGCTTCGAGGCCGGCCAGGGCCTGGGCCGCATCCGCCGCGATCCGGCTTGCTTGCCGCTGCCGGCTGTCCAGCTGCTGCAGCTCCTGTTCGCAGCGCTGGCGGGCGCTGCGTTGCAGCCGGTAGGTCTGCTGCAGCTGGCGATGCAGGCTCTCCAGTCCGGCCTCGTTTTCCGGCAGGGGCTGCTGGACCTCCAGCTCCAGACGCTGCTCCTCAAGGCCTTCGAGATCCCGCTGGAGCTCGGCCAGGTTGGCTTCGAGGCGGGCGAGCTGCGCCTCCAGGCTCGGCGGGCTTTGCCCCTGCAGGGCCGGCAGCGGGCTGGCTGCGTCACTGGCGCTCTCGGCCGCGGCGAGCGCCGAGAGCTGCTGCAGGAGCGTCTCGCGCTGGCGGGCGATCGCTTCGGCCTCGCTGACGCTGGCCACACCCAAGGACACCAGGGCCTGGTGCAGAGCGGCATCGGCTGCGTGCAGGGCTCCTTCGCTGTCCCCCAATGCTTCGCCACCGCCCGGGCTGATCCGCAGGTGCACCGCCTCGCCCACCTGCAGCTCAAAGGCCTGGGTGAGGCGCCGCTCCTCCCCTGGCTGCAGGGGTTGGCCATCGATCCGCACCGGCTGCTCGGCCCGCAGCAGCTGCACGCCGGTGGCCAGGGCTTCGATGCGGGTGGCGGCATCGCGCCGGGCCTGCTGCCGTTGCTGCAGCTCCGCCAGGCCTTCGCCGCTGACCTGGGTCAGGGCGGCCAGCTGGCTCTGCAGGGCGCGGCGGCTGTCCTGCCGCTGGCGCCGTTGCTGCAGCTGGTGCTGCAGGCGTTGCCGCTCAGCCTCCTGACGGGATTGTTCCTTGCGTTTCAGCAGCAGCTGGCCCCGTTGCAGGGTGCAGTCCAGCTGCTGGCTGAGGGTCGCCAGGGCCGCGCGCGCCTGCATCAGCTCTTGCTCGAGCGTCTGCAGATCGCTGTTGGCCTGCTGGCGCTGGCCGCTGAGATTGTGCTGCTGCTGCTGGCCGCTGGCCAGATCCTGGTCGAGTTGCTGCAACTCGCGCAGATCCTGCTGCAGGTCTTGATAGTGCAGCCGCAGTGGCATCAGATCCTTGCGGCGCAGGTCGATGGCGGCCTCGAGCTGCCGCAGGGCTTCAGCGGCCGCCTTCAGACCCTGCTGCTGCGCCTCCAGGGCGGGCAGTTGCTGCTGGCGGCTGGCGGCCAGCGCCTCCTCGGTGCGGGCCAGATCGTCGCTGGCCTGCTCGTAATCCGCCAGTCGGGTGCGGGCCTGCTCAAGAGCCTGCTCGCCATGTAGCAGGGCCTGCTGGGCCTGCCACAGGGGCGAGTTCTTTTTGATGCCATCCCGTTTGCCGGTGAAGTTCACCGCCAGCAGCGCGTCCTGACCCTGGGCCACCAGCTGATCGAGCGGCGACTGCATGGCCGCGCCGCCGCCCTGCTCCAGCTGGTTGATCAGGGCATCGAGGTCGTAGTGGCTGCCACCACGGGCCAGCAGGTCGTCGCCGCCACTGCCTTGCATCACCCAGAGATGGGCCCAGCGGCTGGGTAACACGCTGCCGGCCTGCTTGCTGCCCACGATCTCGCCCACGCCGAGCAGGGTCGCCAGGGTTTCCTCTGCAGCGGCGCCACAGAGTTGATTGCCGTGCTCTGAGGTGAGGCTCACGGTGCCGTTGGTGCCGGTGAAGCGTTTGATCAACCGCCAGCGCTCGCCGCGGGCCTCAAAGCCCAGCTCGACGATCGGATGGCCGCTGTGGCAGCGGGAGCGCAGGTTTTCCACCGGCGTGCCACTGGCAGCGGCCTTGAGAAACAGGCCGCGATGCAGGGCTTCGACCAGGGTGCTTTTGCCGGTCTCGTTCGGACCGCCGATCAGGGTGAGACCCGGCGCGAACTGCAGGGGCAGATCGCCGTGCAGGCGCAGATTCTGGAGGCGGCAGTCGAGCAGACGCATGGTCTCAGTTGGGGCTGGGCTTGCTGGCGATGTCCTGGCTCGGCGCAGCGGCGAGGGCCGTGCCTGGGTTCACGCAGGTGTCGCCTGGGCTGGCTGGAACCTGGCGGCCCGAGGGTGCCGGGCCGGGCCCTGGCGGGGCCTGGCTTGCGACCAGGGCGTAGAGCTGGCAGAGGGCGGCCCGGGTGATGGCGGCGGCTTCTGCCTGGCCCTCTGCCGCAGCGGTGTCAGTGCCGGCCGCTTCCTGCTGGTGAAGCCGCTGGCGCAGCTGGCGGGCCACCACGGCGATCAGGGGATCACCAGGCCGTTCGGTGAGGGCCTGGAGCTCGCCGGCCTCGGGTGCCTGCTGGCATTCGCCTTTGAGCCGCAGGCGCAGCAGCTGGTCCCTGAGGTCGTCGATCAGGGCGTCGTAGCGGCGGTGCCCGGCCAGGCTGAGGCTGCCGCTCACTTCCAGCCGCAACAGGTCGCGGGCCACCCGACCTTCCAGCAGGGTGTCGAGCCGGGCAGCGAAGCGATCGAGATCGTCGTCCTGGCTGAAATGGAAGGCCAGGTTGTGCCAGCCGAGGCGGCCGGTGGCGGCGATCGTCACCTCGGGCAGGCTGCCCCGACGGGCCTCCACCAGCAGCACCTGCCCCCGCTGATTGCCCTCTCCCTGGTCGAAGCGATCCGGTTCCGGGGTGCCGCTGTACCAGGCGCGGGGGCTGACTTGGCGCAGATTGTGCCAGTCTCCGAGGGCGATGTAGTCGATCTCCGCCTCGGGGAGTTGCCCGAGATCCAGCAGATTGCCGCCAGCGGCCGCGCTGTGCGGCTGCGCTTCATAGTCCCTGCCGCCAAAGCCCTGCACCCCGCCATGGGCCAGCACGATGCGGGGTTTGTGGCGCGGCAGGCTCGACCAGTCCAGGGCGCTGATCCAGGCGCAGGGGTCGTGGCTTTCGCAGCGGCGCAGCAGCGGGCAGGGCAGCAGCACCACCTCGTCAAGTTCGAGCGATTGGCGCTCCAGCAGCACCTGCAGATTCGGGGCCCGCTGCTGCTGCTGCCGCCGCAGGTCGTTGCGATACCAGAGGCTGCCGGCGGCTCCGTGGTCGTGGTTGCCGGGAATCACCAGTACGGGAACCTCGAGGCTGCCGATCGCCTCCATCACCTCCATCACCGCCGCCGTCGGCACGGTGGGGGAATCGAACAGGTCGCCGGCCACCAGCACAAAGCTAGCCGCCTGGCGCTGGACGATTTCGCGGATGCGGCTGATCACCAGCAGGCGTTCCTGCTGCAGTCGGAAGCGTTTCTGGTCGTCCTCGACCGATAGATAGGGCTTGCCGATCTGCCAGTCAGCCGTGTGCAGGAAGCGAATCATGGGCGGGAACAGGACCGGTAACCGGCAGCAAAGCCCAGGCGCCTCAAGGCAAGGAACTTCAGACCTGGACGGCCTCAGAGAGCAGTTCGATCAGTTCCTCGAGTTCATGGTGACTGAGCAACAGATCACCCTGGACGTCTTTCACCACCCGCGATTGCAGGATCCAGCCATCTTCGGTCTGGGAGATCACAAAGTGATTGGAGCGAAAGTCGGCCATGGGTGATGGGGATGCCGGTGTGGATGCCCCTCCGCAGGAGGTCTGGCATCAATGTTTGACCTTAGCGGCCCTGTCAGCCCAGGTACCAGTGCAGCCACAGACCCAGTTGACCCACCATGCCCTCGCCGGTGAGCCCTTCCCCCAGGATCGCCGCCATGAAGCCCAGCATGGCGACGCGTCCATTCAGCAATTCCACAAAGGCCAGAGCCTGGGTGTTCCAGGGCCGGGAAGTGGTGAGGCCTTCGCCGAATTTTTCGACGGGTTCGTAACGGAATTGGTCCTTGTCCATGGCGGCAGCTTATGGCCTGGTCGCGGAGAATGGCGTCTGCTGCCGCCTGGTTCCTTGCCAGATCCAACTCCGGAGTTGAGCCTTGAGCCCGAGGACTGGCGGCGGATCCGCGACGCCCTGCGCTACACGGCGCGCGATCTGCACCACCGTTCCTTTGCGGTGCACGGCAGTCGTCGCGAACTGCTGTGGCAGGAGATGGACCACACCCTGGCCTTGGCTGATCGCCTGGAGCTGCTGGCAGGCTCCTCCGACTGAGGCCGGCCGGCCCCCAGCCGCCGGGCCAGGGACTGCCATCGTGGCGCCAAGCCTGCGCTGTGATCGTGTCCCTTCGCCGCTTCACCCCCCTGGCGCTGCTGGCGGCTCTGGCCGCTTCCGCCTCGCCATCGCCGGCCCCTGCCCAGACCGGAATCCCTGCCCAGCCGGGAATCCCTGCCCGAGCGGAAACGACTGCCCAGCCCGTGATCGGCCTGATCACCCGCAGCGAGCAGGCCAACCCCTATTTCGCAGCCGTACGGCGCGGCGCCGAGCAGGCCGCCCGCAACCTGGACCTGCGGCTGCTCAGCGCCACCGGTGCGGCCGAAGAGAGCGCCACCGGTCAGGTGGCCGCCCTGGAGCGGCTGGTGGCCTCGGGTGCACGGGCGATCCTGATCACGCCGGCCGATAGCCAGGCGCTCGTGCCTGCCCTCAGCCGCGCCCGGGCCCGGGGGGTGCTGCTGCTGGCTCTCGATGGGCCCACCGAGCCCGCCACCGCGGTGGATGCAGTGATCGGCAGCGACAACCTCGAGGCCGGGGCCCTGGCCGGCCGCTACGGGCGGGCCCTCTGGGAGGCGGGTCGGCCGGCGCGACCGGCGCGGCTGGCCCTGCTCGATCTGCCGGCGGCCAGCACCATTGGGGCTCAGCGCCGCCAGGGGTTTCTGGTCGGTTTTGGCCTTGCCGCGGCGGCGGCCGGGCCCAGAGCCGAGCTGGTTTGTGAGCTGGAAACCCGCGGTGATCGCAACAGTGCCAAGGCGGCGATGGAGGCTTGCCTGAGCCGCAGCGCGGTGGATCTGGTGTTTGCCGCCAATGAACCGGCCGCCGCCGGAGCCGCCACCGCCCTGGCCGCCGCCGGACTCACGGCCCGGATTCCAGTGGTCACCGTTGATGGCAGCTGCCTCGGCGTGCGGGCCGTCGCCGATGGCTACTTCAGCGCCACGGCCCAGCAGTTCCCCGGCCGCATGGGTGAGGCGGGCGTCGCTGCCGCCGCCAGCTGGCTACGCCGCGGGCAGCGGCCGGATCCCCGGATCAACACCGGCGTCAGCCTCGTGGTGGCCCGGCCCTTGGGCGGTGTGCCCAGCATTGATCTGCAGGCGGGGCTGGCGGCCTGCTGGGGCGGTGTGCCCGACCTGGCCAATGGCATCCGCGCCTATGCCTATCCCGCCAATCGCCAGACGGTGGCGCTGGTGCAGGCGGCCGTTGCCGCCATCGCCCAACGCGGCGAATCGGCCGTCGCTGAGCTGCACGGGTCGGCCGGCGCCGCGGACGCGGGGGCCCGCAGCTTGTTCGTGCTCTCCGGCAGCGGTGAACCCCTCGCCCTGCCGCTGGAGCAGGGCGGCCCTGCCGGCGGCGCCGCCCTGCCCAACCGCCAGCGGCTGCTGGAAATCGGCGACTCCACGGCGGGGCGCGGCTGGCTGCACGACCGCCTGGCCAATCCCGCCGGCACAAAACCGCTCTGGCGCTCCACCTATGTGGAGCGCGTGCTCAGTCCCAGCGGAAGTCGTCTGCTGGTGGGCAGCTCCCAGCTCGACAGCCCGATCGAGAACGCCTTCCTGGTGCAGCAGGTGAACGATGCCGCCGCCCTGATTGCCCGCCGGGGGCGGGCGGCCTTCCCGGCCCTGCGGGATCGCCAGGGCCGCTTTGTCTTTCGCGATGTCTACGTCTTTGTGCTCGATGCCAATGGGGTGGAACTGGTCAATCCGCTATTTCCAGAGCTCGAGGGCCGCAATCTGATCGCTCTCCAGGACGGGGAGGGCAAGGAAGTGATCCGCGATGAGCTGCTGCTGGCGCTGCGCAACGGCTCCGGCTGGACAGCGGCCCTCTGGCCTGATCCCCGCAGCGGTAAACCCAGCCGCAAGATCTCCTATGTGAGCCGGGTCACCACCCCGCAGGGCGAAATCCTGGTGGTGGGAGCTGGGGTGAACGAGCCGCTGGCGCCGACCCCGGCACGCTGAGCACAGGGCCCGATCGCCGCGCGAGCCGATTGGTCCGGGCTCGATCAGCTCGAGGCGCTGACGGTGCGGGAGATCAGCACCGTCAACATCACGATCGCCAGTAGCACCTGCAGGGACATCACCAGCTTGGCCCGACGAGACATCACAGCTTCGGAGGTGGGGCCGTAGGTGGAATTGACGTTGAGGGAGATGAACAGGTAATCGATGATGTGGGGTTCTGGTGGATCTTCCCCTTCACGACTTGGCCAGATAAAAGCACCTCCTGGGGTGCTGACATCGAGAAAGATATAGACAAACATGAACACCAGCACACTTTCCATATAAACTGCTGCCACATCCCAGAGGCCGGATAGTCCGTCGGCATGCTCAATCCCGGCGCTGGCCACCATCGACAGCACATTGGTGATCACCTGCACCATGGAGAACAGCAGATAGGCCAGAGCCCAGCGGAACAAAGCCCGCTTGTGGCCACTGAACAGGCTGATGGTGAGACCGATCGTGACGGCGATGAAAGCGATGGTGCTGATCATGTCGACCGAGTGCACCAGGTCGGTGGTTTCCGATGCAATCAGGCGACGATGTTTGAGATGGCTCACCAGCAGCAGATCCATCACCCAGACACCAGTGGTGGCGGCAATCACCGCCAGGCGACCGCGCCCCTGGGTGAGACGTTCGCGCAGGAGATCTGCGGGGCCCTTGGTGGGCTGAGAGGGGGTCTGAATCATGGGAGGCCCAGTAAACGTGGGCGGCTCAGAAAAACTGATCGAAGTTGTCGAAATCGACGGCCTTGAAGTTGCCTTCCTGCACCTGGGTCATCAGCCGTTCCAGCTGCACCCACAGGGCCCCGGCCGTGGCAACGGAGAGCAGGAAGGCCACCAGTAAGGCGGCGCCACTGCCGAAGCCGAACACCTGCAGGCTGCCGCCGATGAACAGGGTGACGCCGATCACGGTGCCGATCCAGGGCAGGATCGTTTCGGTGTTGCCCAGGGGCAGCAGGCTGAGGCGGTCCTGTTTCCAGCCATCCAGGCGGTTCTGCACCAGCTTCGAGAAGGTGAGCCCGCACAGCACCGCCATCGCCAGACCGATACCGGCCAGCACATAAGGCGGATTGCTGTAGGTGGCGTATTCGAGCAGGATCTCGGCCGCATCGAGATCACCGAAGAAGCCGCTGGCCTGGTCGAGGGCGGCTTCCTGCAGGTCGATGGGCGGAACGGTCACGGCGGAGCGGCGGGCGGATGCCGACGTTAAACCGGTCCGGTCGAAGCTGATTCGCCGCCTGGATTCGCAGCCTGGAATCAGGCGGCGAGGGGATTGAGCCGCGCCAGCATGCCGCTGGCCAGCCGGCGGGCTGAAAACCGGCTGCGCACCAGCTGGAGCAGGGCCCGCAGGTCGGCGGTGTTGAGGCGATCATCCGCCACCAGGGCCAGCAGCATGCGCTGCCGCAGGCCGCCGCCTTCGGGGCCCAGCAGCAGCCGCAGGCCATCGCGGGCCACCGGCAGCAGGTCGGTGCCGGGACCGTCGTTTTCCACGACTGCCAGCAGGTTTTCCAGCCGCTCCACCCGCAGCCGCCCCTGGCGATCGAAGATCACCTCCAGCAGTTTTTCGCGCATCTCAGCCGTATCGCCCGCCAACAGTCGCCGCGCCACATAGGGATAGGCGACGCGGATGATGCGGAAGTCGGGATCGAGGCGCATGGCCAGGCCCTCCTGGCTCACCACCGCCCGGATGATCAGGGCAAACCGTGCCGGCACCCGGAAGGGGTAGTCGTACATCAGTTCTGAAAAGCGATCGGTGATCGCCTTGAAGTTGAAGTTGCCGACGTTTTCGCCCATGGCGCCGCCCAGCACTTCTTCCAGGGCCGGCACGATCGGGATCAGATCAGCCTTGGGATTGAGAAAGCCGAGGCTGATGAAATCCTGGGCCAGCGCCTCAAAATCCCGGTTGATCAGATGCACAACGGCGCCGGTGAGGGTGAGGCGATCGGCATCGCTGAGCGAATCCATCATGCCAAAATCGACATAGCCCACATGGCCTAGTCCCATGGTTTTGCCGGGCAGGGCGAATAGGTTGCCGGGATGGGGATCGGCATGGAAATAGCCGAACTCGAGCAGTTGTTGCAGCCCCGCAATCACACCGGTGCGAATCAGGGCAGCCGGGTCGAGATGGTGGGCCTCCAGTTCGCGCCGGTTCTGCATCTTGACGCCGTCGATCCAGCTGGTGGTCAGCACCCGTCGGGCCGAGAGACTGTGCTCCACGGTGGGCACCGTCACTTCCGGCTGGCCGGCGAACATGCGGGCAAAACGCTCGGCGTTGGCGGCTTCCTTGTGGTAATCGATCTCGTCGAAAAGGGTGGTGCCGAACTCGTCGATGATCGCGCCAAGACCGAAGCCAAGGTTGAGCGGCAAGAAGGGGGCCGCCAGGATGCCGAGCGTGCGGATGATCACCAGATCGCGCCGCAGGATGTAGGGCAAATCGGGCCGTTGCACCTTCACCGCCACCCAGTGGCCATCATCGAGGCGGGCCTTGTACACCTGGCCCAAGCTGGCGGCCGCCACCGGGTAGTCAGGAAAAGTTTCGAACAGGCTATGGGCAGGAGCACCGAGCTCTGTTTCGATCAGCTGCAGCGCGATGGCATGGGAAAAGGCGGGCAGGTCGTCTTGCAGCCGGGTGAGTTCATCGAGCCAGTCGCGCCGCACCAGGTCCGGGCGGGTGGAGAGAGACTGCCCCACCTTGATGAAGCAGGGCCCCAGGCGGGTGAGCGTGGAAAGGATGCGCTGGGCCAGCCGCTGCTGCACCTGGGGGTCGCTGCTGTTGCCCTGCACCGCCAGGCTCAGGGCCAGGCTGCTCAGCGACCAGAACACCACCACCACACGGCCGATCCAGATCCAGGGCCGCAGCGCCAGCCAGCGCAGATCAGAGCGGGGGTCGTAACGGGGAGCTTCTTCGGAGCTGGTGGCACGACTGCCAGCAGCAGGAGCTGAGTTGGAAACAAGAGGTGCGCTGGTAAGGGCAGCGCTGCTGGATCGCGGTTCGGTGACAGGCAGATCGGGACTCCTCGCTGTCCAGACTCTAGAAAGTTCGTAGGAGTTGCCATGGGCCCCGCCGCCGGCGAGCCACTGCTGCGCGCCCTGGCGGCCCGCGCCCCCGCCCTGCCGTTGCATCTGCCCAGCCATGGGCGTGGCCGCAGCCTGGCCCCCGGCCTGCGCCAGTTGTTGCGGCTGGCCCCCGGCGCCTGGGATCTGCCGGAACTGCCCGAAATCGGCGGTCCGTTGGTTGCCAGCGGGGCGGTGGCCGCCTCCCAGGCCCGTTCGGCGGCCCTGCTGGGGGCTGAACACTGCTGGTATGGCGTCAATGGCGCTTCCGGCCTGCTGCAGGCAGCCCTGCTGGCCCTGGCGCCACCCGGCAGTCGGGTGCTGCTGCCGCGCAATCTGCATCGCTCCTTGCTGCATGGCTGCGTGCTGGGGCAGCTCGAGCCCTTGCTTTACGACCTGCCCTTTGATCCGCGCACCGGGTTGTGGTTGCCCCCCGACCGTGCGCACCTGGAGCGGGTGCTGGCGGCGGCCCGCTGCAGGGGACCGGTGGCGGCCCTGGTGCTGCTCGATCCCACCTATCAGGGCCTGGTGGCCGATCTACCGGCCCTGATCGCGCTGGCCCATCGCCAGGACCTGCCGGTGCTGGTGGACCAGGCCCACGGTGCGGGCGCGGCGGTGGCTGCCGGGGCAGACCTCACCGTGCTGTCGCTACAGAAGAACGCCGCCGGCCTGGCCCAGAGCGCCGTGTTGCTGGCCCAGGGCGAGCGGGTTGCGGTGGCGGCGATCGAGCGGGCCCTGCTGTGGCTGCAGACCTCCAGCCCCAGTGCCCTGCTGCTGGCCGCCAGCGCCGCCGCCATCGATGACGCCCACAGCCTCGGGGGGCAGCGGCGACTGGCGCGGGCCCAACGCCGCGGTCTAGCCCTGCGCCATCGCTTGCAGGCCCTTGAGTTTCCCCTGGTGGCCACTGGCGATCCCCTGCGGCTGGTGCTGGCGACGGCGCCTCTGGGGATCTCGGGCCTGGCGGCCGATGCCTGGTTGATCGAGCGGGGGGTGGTCGCCGAGCTGCCCGAACCCGGTGCGCTCACCTTCTGTCTTGGTCTCGATCCACCCCGGGCGCTCGAACGGCTGCTGCCGCGCCGGTTGCTGGCGCTGCGCCAGGCCCTAGGCGGCGAGCCGCTACCGCCGTTTTCAGCGCCGCCACTGCCGCTGCTGGCTGGCCTGGAGCTGCCCCTCGGTCAGGCCTGGCGCGCGGCCGCCACGCCTGTGCCCCTGGCCGAGGCCGCCGGGCGAATCGCCGCCGAGCCCCTCTGTCCCTACCCGCCGGGGATTCCGCTGCTGGTGCCGGGCGAACGGATCGATCCAGCTCGTGCCCTGTGGCTGGAGCAACAGCGCCAGCTCTGGCCCGGTCAGCTGCCAGCTAGCGTGCAAGTCGTGGATGGGCCATGACCCACCTGCAAAGAACCAGCGGCCATGACATCCCAGAACGAGGCCTATCGCTGGGATTTCGTCACCCCCGGGCTCCCCGATGGCGCCTTTGAGGCCGCTCCCGGTTTCAGCCCGACGCCGATGGAGCTGCGGGTGATGCTGCTGGCCCATCTGCGCCCCCGACCCGATTCGCTGGTGTGGGATGTGGGTGGTGGCACCGGCGCCCTGGCCCTGGAGATTGCCCGGTTGATGCCCCTGGGGCAGGTGCACACCCTGGAGCGCGATCCGGATGCGGTGGAGCTGCTGGAGCGCAATCGCCAGCGCTTCGGAATCACCAACCTCCACAGCCACCAGGGCAAGGCGCCGGCTGATCTCGATCAGCTGCCACCCCATCCCGATCGGGTGCTGCTGGAAGTGGGCCGGCCGCTGGTGGATGTGCTCCGGGCCGTCTGGGAGGCGCTGCTGCCCAACGGCCGGCTGGTGATCAGCACGGTGAGTCTCGAGGGGCTGGTGGATGCCACCGATACCCTTGCCCAGCTGGGTGCCCGTGATCTGCAGGTGGTTCAGGCCACCGTGCATCGCATGCAGCGTCGCGGCAGCCAGGCCAAACTTGCCGCCGCCGAACCGCTGTTTGTGATCGCCGCCGAACGCTGACCTTGACCCGCCCCCGCGCCGCCACCTCGATTGCCCGTCTGGCCAGTGGCTGGGCGGCGGGTGGTTTCGGCGCTCTGGTGGTGCTGCTCGGTGGCTGGTGGTTCACCCTGGCGGTGGGCTTGATTGTGCATCTGGGGCTGCTGGAGTTTTTCCGCATGGCCCAGTTCAAGGGCATCCGGCCCGCCACCAAGACCACCCTGGTGGCCGTGCAGCTGTTGCTGCTCTCCACCCAGGCGGCGGCGGCGGCCCACTGGGTGAGTGCCGGCGGTGCACCGGCCGGGGTGGCCGGCGATGTGGCGGCGGCGGTGTTGCCGGCTTCGGGGGCGGTGATTTGCGGCTGGCTGTTATTGCAGCCCACTACTGGCACGATCGCCGACATCGCCGCCTCCGTGTTCGGACTCTTTTACCTCGGTTTCCTGCCCAGCCACTGGATCAAGCTGCGCAATCTGGTGGATCCCGGCCTGGCGCCGAACCTCTCGGGCTCGTTGCCGTTCACCGATTGGCCCTGGACCTCCGGGCTGGCGCTCACCCTGCTGGCCTGCTTCCTGATCGTGGCCACCGATATCGGCTCCTATGTGATCGGCCGGCGCCTCGGTCGCCATCCGCTTTCGCCGATTTCCCCCGGCAAGACGATCGAAGGCGCCCTCGGCGGCATCGGTTGCGCCCTGCTGGTGGGAGCGCTGGGCGGGGTGCTGCTGGGCTGGCGCTGGGGCTGGCTGCTGGGCGGCCTGCTCGGCGCGGTGGTGGCCCTGTTCGCCTTGGTTGGCGATCTCACCGAGTCGATGATGAAACGGGATGCGGGCCTGAAGGATTCCGGTGATGTGATCCCCGGCCATGGCGGCATCCTCGATCGCATCGACAGCTATCTGTTCGTGCCGGCGGTGGTGTATTCGCTGGTCACCTTGCTGCTGCCGATCCTGGAGCGCGGTTGACGCGGTTGGAGCCCGCGGCAGACGCCGCCAGCCCCTGATCCATCGCGCTGCAGGTTGCGGGGGCTGAGCGACAGCTGCCGGGCCAGGTCAGCGATCCGTTCGATCTTGAACCGACTTGACTGGCCGGCCGGTGTCTTCGGTTCAGGCCGACACCAGGGCTTCGCCGCCCAGTTCCAGCCGGCCGCCGCCCAGTTCGGCCCGCTCGATCCGGATGTTGGGATCCATCGGCAGCCGGCAGCGTCGCGTTCCTGGCTCGACCCGGAGCTCCACGGTGCCGTCCACCGCTGTCACTGCGGTGGCCAGCTCGATGGCCCGCTGCTCGCCAGGGTGGTCGCCTGCCGCCCCAGCCGAGAGGATCAGCCGGTCCTCGGCGATGCGGATGCCGCCCAGCGGCGTCAGCCCCAGCAGCTCCTGCGCCAGCCCATCCCCCAGCGCACTCCAGGGGGCGAGGCCGAAGGAGCGGCCGAGTCCCTCGGCACTGAACACCACCTCGCCGCGGACCCGGCAGGCCTGCTCCAGTTGCAGCACGCGGGTGCGCAGCAGCACCCCCATCCGCACCCGGATGGCCTCACTGCGCAGGTTCACTTGCTCGATCTCCAGCCGCTGGAACACCACCCGCCGGGCGGTCAGCCGCACCCCCGCCAGCCGGCCGCGCAGCAACTCCGCCGCCGATCCCTCCAGGCGGATTTCCAGATCCTCAATCGCCTCGCACTGCTGGCGCAGCCACAGCTCCAGGCCGCGGGCGAGCAGGGCCAGCATCGGGCCACCTTGCCCTGCTTCAGGCTCTGGCGATCCGGGGGGGAGTCCACTGGCAGGGGGCGAGGCTTGCTCGGGCATCCGACGCCATGGCGGCACAAGGCCCCTCCTAACAGAAGCGGCTGCGTCGCTGCAGGCGCTGGTCATTCACCATGGAGGTCCTGTTGGATCGGCGCCGATGTTGATGGTGCTTCAGGCCTTGGTGAGCCTTGGCTTCGGCGGTGGCGCCGGCTGGTTGTTGGGCCGTGGTGTGCCCCGGCTCGTGCAGCGTGCCGGTTCCCTGGCCCGCCGCAACCAGACCACCCAGCTGCTGTTCGGGGTGCTGCTGATTTCCCCCTGGGTGATCGGCGTCCTGGCCGTGCTGTGGCTGCTCAGTCGCTTTGATCTGCTGCTGTTGGTGCTGGGCTACTGGGGCGGTTTCCTGATGTCACGCCGCCAGCTCGGACAGGGCGATCGGCGCTGAGCTTCAGTCCATGCGGGCGCGGCGGCCGGCCAGGAAGGCCTCGGCGGCCGTCACCCCGGCCAGCAGCAGCAGGCCGGCCAGGCCCAGCAACTGCTGCTGTTCGCTGGGCCCGGTGCCCTGCGGAGCCAGCAGGGCACCGGCCACGAACCAGGCTGTGGCCAGGGCGGAGCAGATCCAGTAGGCACGCCAGCGGCGCTGATAGAGATAACCACTGCCCAGGCCCGGCACCAGATTGAGCAGGGCCGCCAGGCCTGGAGATGCGGCCGCCAGCACCTGTTTGCGGCTCGGATCGGCGGCACTCCCAGCGGAATTGCCGCCGGCATTGCCGGTGGGAGTGGCAGGCAAGGAGTCGGCAGGCACGGGATTCAGGGCAGTTCTGGTGCTGAGTGTGGCGTGGATCGCCCCTGGCCGCGGCGTTCAGGGGCCCCACAGGCGCAGCAGGTTGCTGTAACTGCGGCTGATCAGGTCGAACTCTTCGCTTTTGCCGTCCCTGGCAAACAATGAGCGCCGGGCGGTGTCGAGTTCAAACAGCAGTTCCCGCTGTTCGGCGCTGCGAATGCGGCTTTCGATCCAGCCCACCGCCACCAGCCGTTCCCCCTGGCCCACCGGTTCAACGCGGTGCAGCAAGGTGCTGGGGTACACCACGGCAGCGCCTGCGGCCAGTTTGCAGCGCTCCTCCCCGGCGGGACCCTCCAGCACGAGCTCGCCGCCGCTGTAGTGGTCGGGGGGGCTGAGGAACACCGTGAAGGAGAGATCGGAGCGTCCCGCCGCCATGTAGGCATCATCGAGATGGCGTCCATAGCCCTCCCCGGGCCCGCAGCGGCTGAAGCGCAGGCTGTGGATCCGCAGGGGCAGGGCTGCGGCCTGCAGCAGCACATCGGCCTGCAAAGCCTGCAGCACCTCGGAGGCCAGCTCGTCATGCAGAACGCTGCTGCGCTCCAGTTGACGGTTGTGTTTGACGCCGCGGGCATGCCAACCCGCCGTCTCGATGCCGGCCTGCCAGGGGGTGTCTTCGGCCAGCAGCTGGGATTGCAGCGCCAGCAGTTGTTCCTGGCTGAGGAGACGCTCGAGTTGGAAGCGCATGGTTGGAGGGAAGGCGGCACGCCGAGGATCGGCGCGAAGGGCAGGCAGGTTGGCAGGCTGATGGTCTGCGGGTAGCTGGTTCAGGAGCAGGTTTCTGCCGAGTGGCGGTTGATGCCCGAGGTTTGGCTTGCTGATCCAGCAGGCTGCCGAGCCCGCTGACGGCATCTTGATGACGCCGAGGCCTCCGTGGAGTGCCAGTCCCATGCAGGGCCGCCGGCTGCTGGTTGAGGCAGGCTTGTTGAGGAGTGAAGTGCCATGGGCGAGGTGGCCTGCTTCAGGGGATTGGTGCCAAATCGCACAGGCTTCGGTCGCCTGGCGCCGGCAGCGAGCAGGGCCGTCGCCAACAATGGGTCGATTGCGCCGCCTTGTCGCCATGGCCCGACCTTCCATTGCCCTGTTCCTGGCCACCGCCGGCCTGATCGCCGGCGTCAGCGGCTGCGGACAGACCTCCCACTCGCCAGCGCCTAAAGCCGGCGAAAGTGTGGCTCCCAGCAGCTCCGCACCGGCGCCGGCCCCGGACAAACCCAAGGCTGAAAAGGATGAAAAAGGTGGCGAAGGTGGGGAAGGCGGTGAAGGTGGCGAGGGCTGAGCCACGCTCGATCGCCGTTGTCGGCGCTGGCGTGGCCGGCTGTGCCCTGGTGGCCCAGTTGCGCCGGCAGGGCTGCCGGGCGCCGATCACCCTGCTGGAGACGGGACGTGGCAGCGGCGGACGGGCTTCCACCCGCCGCTCCCGTGGCGATGTCGCCCTGGCCATCGACCATGGCGCTCCCCTGCTCAACATCAGCAGCGAGCCGCCGCCGGAGCTGCTCGCCCCGCTGCTGCAGGGCGGCTGGATCGAGCCCTGGCCCGCTGGAGAGTCCGCCCTGGCGCTGCTTGAGGCGGATGGCGAGATCCGATCCGGCCGCGGCGACTCCCGGCTGGCGGGCAGGCTCTATCGCGGCAGCTCGGGCATGGAGGCGATCAGCGCTGGCTTGCTGGCCCTGGCGGCGGCGGCGACGCCAGCCGGCATGGCACCTCCCCAGGTCCGCTATGGCGTCATGGTGCAGGAGTTGGTGGCCAGCCCTGGCGGCCCCTGGCGCCTGCTCGATGGCCAGGGGCAGCAGTTGGCGCAGGCCGACTGGTTGGTGCTGGCCGGCACCCTGCTGGCCCATCCCCGGGGGCCTCAGGTGTTCGGCTGGTCGGAGGTGCCCCTGGCGGCGGCGGCCCGCCAGCTCGCTGATCCCCAGCTGCAGGCGGCGCTTCAGGCCATCGCCGCCCTCGAGAGTGAAGGCCGCAGCAACCTGCTGCTGGAGATCCCCGCCGCAGCGGCTCAACCCTGGCTCGATCTGCCCTTTCGCCTGCTGAGCTTCTCGGCGGCCGCCCAACGGCGCTGGGGTCTGGAGCGTCTCTCGATCCAGCCGCTGGCGGCTAGCCGTGTGGCGGCTGGCCGTATGACGGCTAGCCGTGTGGTGGTGGTGGCCCACTCCACGGCAGCTGTCGCCGCCCGCCATCTGGGGGTGCATGGCAGCCGCTCCTCGGCTGGTCGGCTGCTGCCAGCAACGGCGGATCCGGCGGCGGAGACCCGGCTGATCACCAGCTTGAGCGAGGCGCTCTGGTCCGTTCTGGCCGCCGTGCTGCCGGCGGGGATCCCGATCCCACCTCTGCGGCAAGGCCAGCTGCAGCAAGGCCAGCTGATGCGCTGGGGGGCGGCCTTCCCCTCTGGCCCTGGTCTCGAGGCCGAGGCGATGGTCTGCCCGGCCAGCCGGGTGGCGCTCTGCGGCGATGCGATCGCCGGGCCTGGCTTCGCTCGCATCGAGGGGGCGCTGCGCAGTGGCGAATGGCTGGCGGAGCGGCTGCTGCAGGAGTGGGATGCCGGCGAGCCGGCCGCGGCGGAGTTCAGCTGATGAGGCTGCACTTGGCCTGGTGGCAGCGGCAAGCCGAGGGCCTGCTGATTCTGCTGATCGTCCTGGCGGCCCTCTGCGCCTGGTGGGCCGTTCCAGCCCTGGCGGCCGGGGGCCCCACGGCTGCGCCCACCATCACCACTACGGCTGCCCGTCCGTTCCCGTATCTCTGCGATGGCGAACCACTGCTCGCCTACTACGACAACGGCGCGGTGGATGCTGCCGGCATCCCCAACAGCGTGGCGCTGGCCTCCGGCAGCCCGGGCCCCACGGCGATCACCGTTCCGGGAGCTTTCGTGCTGCTTCGCTGGGGTGAGGTCAGCCTGCAGCTGCCCCGCACCAACGTGGCGGGAGCTCCCAGTTACAGCGATGGACGCTGGTTGTGGAGCCTGGACGATCCCCAGCGGCCCCGCTTCCTGGAGCGGCGAGGGTCAGTGCGCAGCCACAGCTGCGTCAGGTTGCCTTGAGGGCCTGCTGCAGGGTATCCAGCCGCCTGGCATTCACGCCCAGATCGGAGTCGCCGAGGCGGGAGGCGGAGCGAGCCTGCAGGGTCTGATGGTTGGTGTCGGCGAACAGCTCCAGATCGTCGACAAAGCCGAACAGGCGGCTGGTGGCGGTGGCATGCAGATAGCCGTTGCCGGTCTCGACGATGGCGATGCCGTCGAGGCGGAGCACCGAGGGCAGCAGGGCCCCCAGGGCTGCCGTCGGATCGGCCGTCGCCCAGTCGCGCCGGCTGCAGTGGGCTGTTGAGGCACAGGCGGCGAGGGCGCCGTTACGAACGCCCAGGTCCGCTGGTAGCGGCCCCTCGAACTGGAACAGGGAGGCTCGGACTGGCTGGGCCGCAAAGAACAGGGTCAGCAGCAGCAGCAGCGCGGCGCAGCCGCGGCTCAAGTTGGCGCGAATCGGGGCGAAGGGCATGGCGGCGTTGCACTTGGGCGGGGACCAGCATCGTCGCCCGGATCAGGCGATCGCCATGCTGGCTGAGTCTGCAGCCAGAGCCAGCCAGGTGTCGGCCACCAGCTGCGGTTGGTCGATATGGGGCAGATGGCCGCAGTTCTGCACCTCCCGCAGCCGCTCGCCCAGCAGGGCCTCGGCGGCACGTTTCTGAGTAGCCCGCAGGATGCGGTCATTGGCGCCCCAGAGCACGGTCAGCGGTTGGGTGGGCAGCGGCTCGCCGCAGCCGGCGAAACCACCGGAGCGGGCAAAGCGGCGCAGCGCTTCGGCCCAGCCCGGGGTCTGCAGATGCAGGGAGGCGATTTCCAGCTCCGGTTCGGCCACGTTGGTGTCCGGGTTAGCGAAGGCACTGCGGCAGAGGCCGCGCCGCACCCCAGGCAGGGCCAGGAAGCGCACTCCCAGGCCATCGAGCAGCGGCGGCACGGGCATGGGCCGGCCAGTCAGCCCCGCTGGGGACAGCAGCAGCAGCTGGGTGATGCGTTGAGGCTGGCGCCGCGCCAGCTCCACCGCCACCGATCCCCCCATCGAGGCGCCGATCAGCCCCAGGGGGGCGCCATTCAGGCGCTCACTCAGGGCCACCAGCAGGGCCTCGAGATGGACCAGCACGCCGCGGGGCGTGAAATCGCCGTCGTCCGGCCGGGGGGTGAAGCCGAAGCCGTAGAGATCGGGAATGATCAGGCGATGGTGCTGCGCCAGCAAGGGCACCAGGCGCCGGAACTCCAGCAGGGAGCTGTCAAAGCCGTGCAGCAGCAGCAACGGTGGCCCTTCGCCCAGCACGGCCACGGGCCAGCGGCCGTCCAGTCCGTCCAGTTGCCACCACTGCACCGCCGCGGCCAGTTGCCGCCCCTGGGGGTCCAGCAGGTTGGCGGCAGCGTGCTCCAGCAGCAGCTGCGAGGCGGCGTGGCTCACGAAACCCTCAGTTCGGCTGTGGTGCTCACCAGGGCCGTGAGCAGGTCGGTGGCATCAACCTGGAAGGGCAGCTGATGCAGGTCGGAGTCGTCGCGGCAAGCGAATTGGCAGGCCCGTTCCAACTCAGCGAGGCTGGCGTCGCCAAGCCCGAGGTCGGCCAGGGTGATCGGCAGGGCGAGCTGGCGGAACAGGCTGATCAACTGGCGGCGGGCCTGGGAGGCCAGGCGATTGCCGCCTACCTGCTCCTCGAGCCTGAGTTGCACCAGGATGCCGAAGCCCACCTTCTCGCCATGCAGCCGGCCGTGGCTGGCGGCCAGCTGGGTGAGGCCGTTATGGACGGCGTGAGCCGCGACCGTGCGGCAGCGGGCTCCGCCCAGGCCACCGATCAGACCCGCCGTGAGGCCGCAGGCTTCCGCCACCCGCACCCAGGCGTCGCCTTCTGGTTCAGCCAGGGCCGCCTCCCCCTCCAGCAACAGCTGATCGCGCAGCACCCGAGCCATCTGTACGGCCTGTTGCACCAGGCCGTCGCCGCTGGTGCCACTACTCACCGAGGCCTCGTACCACTTGGCCATGGCATCGGCGATGCCGCTGGCGAGGGTGCGGGCCGGGGCCTGGCGCACCAGGCCGTGATCGAACACCAGTAGGTCGGGGCAGCGCTCCAGGGCCACATCCGCCTGGAAGGCCCCCTGCGGGGAGTAAAGATTGGCCAGGGCCGTCCAACCGGCGCAGGTGGCGGCGCTGGTGGGCACGGTGATGCAGGGCAGGCCCAGACGCTGGGCCAGCAGCTTGCCGGCGTCCAGCACCTTGCCGCCGCCGGCCGCCAGCACGCCATCCCAGCGCTGCTGGCTGTCCTGCTGCTGGGCCAGGTGAAGCAATCGCGCCAGATCCTGCTCGCAGCAGTCGTGGCGCAGCTCGGCCAGCGCCGGCGCCAGTCCGGCAGCGCTCAGGTCAGCGGCCAGCTGGCTGCGCAGTTCAGACGTGGCCTGGCTGCGGCCCAGCAGCAAGGGCCGCTGGACCAGTCCGGCGATCGCCGGCAGCGCCTGCTGCCAGGCCCCTGCGCCGCGCAGTACCCGGGCCGGCGACATGGTGTGGAGACAGGAAGTCACGGCCATCAGCCCAATCTAAAAGGCAGCATTCCAAACTTAAAACTAATCATCTCAAGAACTATGGAAGGCTTTTCAAACGCCGCTGACGCTGACCGCCAAGGGAGCTTTCAACAAAAAACCACAATGGCCTTCCAACCTGCCATTGATGCACTCAAGGCTGGATGAACTCAAAGCAGGACAACTCCAACCAACAAAAATCGAAGCAAGGTGTATCTCAGCTAAGATAAACCCACTCCAAAAAGAATGGGACCCATGAATCGAAAAAGATTGCCAAGTGAGAAGGATCTTTAGCTGAGAAGGATGTCCAGATCAGACAAGTTTTCCAGGTGGAACTTTTTGTCCCAACCAGGACTCTTCACACAAGTGGACCGTGATGGAACTGCTGTTAGCGGTCCTTGGATTGGGAGTGAAGCTAAAGCTGAAGCTGAAGCTGCTCCCAGCCACGGGAACCGGTGGCAAAGGGCAAAAACCATGGACCCCGCCTGCAGGGGGGAAGTCGCCAGCGCAAGAGCAGTGGCGACTTTCTAGTGAGATCAGGCGGTGGCGCCGGCCAACTCGGGCATGGCGGGCACCACTGTCTCCTGCTTGAGAATCACCACCTGCTTCTCGTCGTTGACATCGACAAGGGCTGCATCGCCATCGCTGATCCGGCCCGAGAGGAACTCCTCCGCCAAGGAATCTTCCAGCAGGCGCATCACAGCGCGGCGCAGCGGCCGGGCCCCATAGCTGGGGTTGTACCCCTCTTCCACCAAGCGCTCCTTGAAGGCCTCGGTGACTGAGAGGCGGATGCCTTTCTCCTGCATGCGGGCGAAGATCTCGCGCAACATGATCTCGGCGATCAGTTTTACCTCGTCACGGGTGAGCTGACGGAAGACGATGATTTCGTCGAGGCGGTTGAGGAATTCGGGCCGGAAGTACTGCTTGAGTTCTTCATTGACCAGGGAGCGGATGCGGTTGTACTGGGTTTCCTCCACATCGCCGCCGCCGAATTCAAAGCCAAGGCCACCACCACCCTTTTCGATCACCTTCGAACCGATGTTCGAGGTCATGATGATCAGGGTGTTCTTGAAGTCCACCGTGCGGCCCTTGGAGTCGGTGAGGCGACCGTCCTCCAGCAGCTGCAGCAGCAGGTTGAAGACATCCGGGTGGGCCTTCTCGATTTCATCAAACAGCACCACCGTGTAGGGCCGGCGCCGCACGGCCTCAGTGAGCTGGCCGCCTTCATTGAAGCCCACGTAGCCCGGAGGCGAACCGATCAGCTTGCTGACGGTGTGGCGCTCCATGAACTCCGACATGTCGAGTCGGATCATCGACTCTTCGCTACCGAAGAAGTAGGTGGCCAGCGCCTTGGTGAGCTCGGTTTTGCCGACCCCGGTGGGGCCGGAGAAGATGAAGCTGGCGATCGGCCGGTTGGGATTCTTGAGGCCGACGCGGGCCCGACGAATGGCACGGGAAACAGCTTTGACAGCTTCGTCCTGGCCGATCAGGCGCTGGTGGAGGGTTTCCTCCATGTTCAACAACTTCACCGATTCGCTCTCGGTGAGTTTCTGCACGGGCACACCGGTCCAGGAGGCGACGATGTGGGCAATGTCCTCCTCGGTGACCACCGGTGGGCGGCCGCCGGACTCCTTGCCACCTTCGGCGAAGGCGCTGCCGGCGCTGGCCGGGGCCTCGACCACGGCAACGGAGCCGGTCTCTGTGGAGGCGGCAGCGACTTCGGGCTCCTCATCGCGGCGGGCCTGGAGGATGGAACGGATCTGCTCGCGCAGTTCCACTTCCTTATCCCGCAATTCACCGGCTTTGGTGAAGTCCTGGTCGCGGACGGCGTCTTCCTTTTCCTTCTGAACGGTGCGCAGTTGCTTGTCCACCTCCTTGGCGGCCGGCGGCAGTTTGGAGTTCATCAGCCGCACCCGGCTGCCTGCCTCATCGATCAGGTCGATGGCCTTGTCCGGCAGGAAGCGATCGGAGATGTAGCGATCGCCAAGGGTGGCCGCGGCCACCAGGGCCTCATCGGAGATCTTGAGCCGGTGGTGCTGCTCATAGCGCTCCCGCAGGCCCCGCAGGATCTCGATGGTGTCATCGACGGAGGGCTCGCCCACCATCACTGGCTGGAAACGCCGTTCCAGGGCCGCATCGCGCTCGATGTGCTTGCGGTATTCATCGAGGGTGGTGGCACCGATGCACTGCAGTTCGCCGCGGGCCAGAGCCGGCTTGAGGATGTTGGCGGCGTCGATGGCCCCCTCGGCGGCGCCGGCGCCGATCAGGGTGTGCACCTCATCGATCACCAGAATCACATTGCCGGCGGAGCGAATCTCATCCATGATTTTTTTGAGGCGCTCCTCAAACTCACCCCGGTACTTGGTGCCGGCCACCAGCAGACCAATATCGAGCGTGAGAACGCGCTTGTCCTCCAGGATGTCGGGCACATCACCGGTGGTGATGCGCTGGGCCAGGCCTTCGGCGATGGCGGTTTTACCGACACCCGGTTCACCGATCAGCACGGGGTTGTTCTTGGTGCGGCGGCCCAAGATCTGGATCACCCGATCGATCTCGTTGTGGCGACCAACCACCGGGTCGAGCTTGGAATCGGCGGCCAACTGGGTGAGGTTGCTGCCGAACTCGTCGAGGGTGGGAGTTTTGGTGGAACCCTTGCCACTGCTGCCGGAGGCCACTTCGGCCGTCTCGCCGAGCATGCGGATCACCTGGGTGCGCACCTTGGCCAGATCGACGCCGAGATTTTCCAGCACCCGGGCGGCGACGCCTTCACCCTCGCGGATCAGACCGAGCAGCAGGTGCTCGGTGCCGATGTAGTTGTGACCCAGCTGGCGAGCCTCCTCGAGGGAGAGCTCCAGCACCCGCTTGGCGCGGGGTGTGAAGGGGATTTCGACAGCGACGAAGCCGGAGCCACGGCCGATGATCTTTTCCACCTCCACCCGGGCGTCCTTGAGATTGACGCCCATGGACTTAAGAACCTTGGCCGCTACGCCAGTCCCTTCGCCGATCAGACCAAGCAGAATCTGCTCAGTGCCAACGAAGTTGTGCCCAAGGCGTCGAGCCTCTTCCTGGGCAAGCATGATCACCTTGATGGCCTTCTCGGTAAACCGCTCGAACATGGCCAGAGCCTGGTGCAAGTGCCACCAACCTATCAGGATTAAAGCGTTGGCGTGCGCCCCGGGGGATCACGTGGGCTGGAGAAGTCGACCAGCCTGTCGTGAAGAGGGCTTTTGCTCTCTCAAATTATAATTGCGTGCCGCTGATTGGTGCATTTATGGCTCTTGAATCTTCGGTTAACCGCACCCCTGGCTTCCTGCTTCAAGGGTGTTCAGCTTGAGCCATTGGATCAGGGCATCGTCGCCGTTGCGGTAGTAACCGCGACGGATCCCCGCCTGGCGGAAGCCACATCCGGCGTACAGGGCCCGGGCGGCGCTGTTGCCGCTGGCCACCTCCAGGGTGGCCCGTTCCGCCCCGCCGCGCCGGCCGGCGGCCAGCAACCCCAGCAGCACCAGTCGGCCCAGGCCCTGGCGGCGCACCGCCGGCGATACGGCCACCAGGGTGATGTGCAGCTCGTCGACCACCAGCCAGCCGCAGGCCATCGCCTGCAGCGCCTGCCGCTGCCGCACTCCCAGTCCAGGGCGACGGTCGTCCTCCAGTTCCCGCTGCCACTGGCCCGGGGTCCAGAGACCACCGAGGGCGAGGGCATCCAGGGCCAGGCAGGCCTCCAGATCGTCCGGCCCCAGGGGCTGGAGTGGCGAGATCGGTGCGGCGGTCACGGTCCCGGGCGGCCTGGCTCCCTACGATCTAATACTGCTGATCGCTCCGGAGCCCCTGCCCATGGTCCTGTCGTCCGTTGAGGCCACGGCAACCGGCGCTGGTACGGAAGCCGATTCCCGCCTGGATCAGTCCTTTGAACAGCCGGTTGATCGGCTCAGTCCCAATCGCAACCTCGCGCCGATCACCACCCGGCTCGACGCCGACGGGGCTCTGCAAGTGGGGGGCTGCCGGCTGAGCGACCTGGCCCATCGCTACGGCACTCCGCTCTATGTGCTCGATGAGGCCACCCTGCGGGCCACCTGTCAGGCCTATCGCCAGGCTCTCGAGCGCTATTACCCAGGCCCCTCCCTGGCCCTCTATGCCTCCAAAGCCAACAGTTCGCTGGCGATTTCGGCCCTGGTGGCTTCCGAAGGGCTGGGCCTCGATGCCGTTTCCGCCGGTGAGCTGCTGACGGCCCTGGGCGGCGGTATGCCACCGGATCGGATCGTGCTGCATGGCAACAACAAGTCGGCCGAAGAGCTGCAGCTGGCCGTGAGCCGCGGCGTGACTGTGGTGGTTGACAACTGGAACGACATTGAACTGCTGGCCGCGATCGTTCCAGCCCAGGGGGCCAGGGCGCGTCTGCTACTGCGCTTCACCCCCGGCATCGAATGCCACACCCACGAGTACATCCGCACCGGCCATCTCGACAGCAAATTCGGCTTCGATCCCGACCAGCTGGACGCGGTGCTGCGCCATCTTGCCGCCTGCCCCTGGGCCGATCTCGATGGTCTGCACGCCCACATCGGCTCCCAGATCTTTGAGCTGGAACCCCATCGCGACCTGGCCGGGGTGCTGGCCGATGCCCTGCAGCTGGCCCGTTCCCTGGGCCATGGCTGCACCGATCTCAATGTCGGCGGTGGCCTCGGCATCCGCTATGTGGCCGGAGATGATCCCCCCTCGATTCAGGAGTGGGTGCGCACGGTGGCGGAAGCGGTGGTGGCTGCCTGCAGCGAGCGGGGCCTGGCCCTGCCCCGCCTGCTCTGTGAACCGGGCCGCTCCCTGGTGGCCACGGCTGGCGTCACCCTGTACACCGTGGGCAGCCGCAAGGCCATTGCCGGGCTGCGCACCTATCTATCGGTGGATGGCGGCATGAGTGACAATCCACGGCCGATCACCTATCAGTCGCTCTATACGGCCGTGCTGGCGGATCGGCCCCGGGCCGAGGCCAGCGAAACCGTCACCGTTGCCGGCAAGCACTGTGAATCCGGCGACGTGCTGCTCAAGGATCTGGCCCTGCCTGCGGCCGTCAGCGGCGACGTGCTGGCGGTGTTCGCAACGGGGGCCTACAACGCCTCGATGAGCTCCAACTACAATCGCATCCCACGGCCAGCAGCCGTGCTGGTGGCCGATGGGCTGGCCGATCTGGTGCAGCGCCGGGAACAGCCGGAAGACCTACTGCGCTACGACGTCCTGCCAGCGCGGCTTTGCCCATTAGGTTGAACAAGATGCGTTGCGTTGCTTCGCAGGCTTGGCCCTCGGCTGAGTTTGCGATTGATCCAGATGGCCGAAGCTGGCCCAGGGCAGCGCGCCGAACCCGCCTGATTTTTTAGATTTTCCTCCCGTGACCTGGCTGCAGACTCTCGACCTGCGCCTGCTGCTTGATCTGCTGTTCGCCACAGCCCTGGGAGTGCTGCTGCTGGGGCGGGTCACCGAGTCGCGCACCCTCTGGTTGCTGCGCGGCTATCTCTTTCTGGTGGCCCTCGCCTGGGTGGTGCAGCGCTACGCCAACTTGCCCCTCACCAGCAAGCTGGTGGATGCGCTGGTGCTGGCCTGCAGCATGGCCCTGGCCATCCTCTGGCAGGGGGAGCTGCGGCGGCTGATGGAGTTGCTGGGCACCGGCCGCTTCGGGGTGCTGTTCGCCGATCGCAGCCGCGATCAGCTGGCCTCCGGTTCGGTGAGCATCCTCACCGAGGCTGCCGGCCGCCTCTCCCAAGCCCGCCGCGGTGGCCTGATTGTGCTCGATCTCGGCAGTGATCTGCGCCCCGAGGATTTCCTCAACCCGGGTATCCCGCTCGATGCCCAGCTGTCGGTGGACCTGGTGCTCAACCTGTTCGCTGCCGACACCCCCCTCCACGATGGAGCAGTGCTTGTGCAGCAGAACCGCATCGCCGCCGCTGGCGTGATCCTGCCCCTGTCGCGTCAGGGCCTCAACCGTTACGGCACCCGCCATCTGGCGGCCCTGGGGCTCACGGAGCGCCATGCCCGCTGCCTCTGCATTGTGGTGTCCGAGGAAACGGGCACCCTCTCACTGGCCCGCCAGGGCCGGCTGGAGCGACCGATCACCAGTAGCCGCCTCCACGATCTGCTCACCGATAGCCTGGCTTCGGTGCCGTCTGGGCGTAGCCTGGCCCCGGACCCGCCGGAAGCCCGCGGATGAGTCGCGCCTTGGCGACCACCCCCAGCACCCCCCATCAGCCTTTGCCCTCCCAGCTCGACGGGGCAAGGGTGCCTGCCCATGTGGCCCTAATCATGGATGGCAACGGCCGTTGGGCACGCCAGCGCGGCCTGCCGAGGGTGATGGGTCATCGCGCTGGCGTTGAGGCCTTAAAACGCACCTTGCGGCTCTGCAGCGACTGGGGCATCCAGGCGCTCACGGCCTATGCCTTCTCCACCGAGAACTGGACCCGTCCGGGCGAGGAGGTCACCTTTCTGATGACCCTGTTCGAGAGCGTGCTGGCCCGGGAGCTGGCGGCCCTGGAACGGGAGCAGGTGCGGATCCGGTTTCTCGGTGATCTGGAAGCCCTGCCCCGGCGCCTGCAGGAGCTGATCGCTGATGCCACCGCCCGCACCGCCACCAACAGCGGCATTCACTTCAATGTCTGCACCAACTACGGCGGCCGTCGGGAGCTGGTGCGTGCGGCCCGGCGCCTGGCCCAGCGGGCTGCCGCCGGTGAGCTGGATGCCGCCACCATCGATGAGGCCCTGTTTGCCGACGAACTGTTCACCGCCGGCGAGGTCGATCCCGACCTGTTGATCCGCACCAGCGGCGAGCAACGCATCAGTAATTTCCTGCTCTGGCAGCTGGCCTACGCCGAGCTCCACATCACCGAAGTGCTCTGGCCGGATTTCGACCAAGCCGCCCTGCTCGCCGCCCTGCTGGACTACCAGGGCCGTACCCGTCGTTTCGGCGGCATCACCGCAGCCTCATGATCACCCGTCACGACTGGTCTCGCCCCGAGATCCAGGCCCTGCTCGATCTCCCCTTGATGGATCTGCTCTGGCAGGCCCAGCAGGTGCATCGCGCGGCCAACCCCGGCTATCACGTCCAGCTGGCCTCCTTGCTCAGCGTCAAGACGGGGGGCTGCGAGGAGGACTGCGCCTACTGCCCCCAGTCGATGCACCACAGCGCCGATGTCAGTGGCCGGCCGGAGCTCGAGGTGGAGCCGGTGCTGGCGCGGGCCCGGGCTGCCCGGGACGCCGGCGCCCAGCGCTTCTGCATGGGTTGGGCCTGGCGCGAAATCCGCGATGGCGCTCCCTTTGAGGCCATGCTCGCCATGGTGCGGGGCGTGCGGCAGCTGGGGCTGGAGGCCTGCGTCACCGCCGGCATGCTCAGCGACCACCAGGCCCAGCGCCTGGCCGAGGCCGGTCTCACCGCCTACAACCACAACCTCGACACCAGTCCCGAGCACTACGACCGGATCATCAGCACCCGCACCTACGGCGAACGGCTGGAGACACTCGGCCGGGTGCGGGCCGCCGGCATCACCCTCTGCTGCGGCGGCATCATCGGCCTGGGGGAAAGCAGTACGGATCGGGCCGGCTTACTGCAGGTGCTGGCCACCCTCGATCCCCACCCCGAGAGCGTGCCGATCAATGCCCTGGTGGCGGTGGAGGGCACCCCGCTCGAAGATCTGCCGCCGGTGGATCCCCTCGAACTGGTGCGCATGGTGGCCACCGCCCGCATCCTCATGCCCCACAGCCGGGTGCGGCTCAGTGCCGGCCGCCAGCAGCTGAACCGCGAAGCCCAGATCCTCTGCCTGCTGGCCGGGGCCGATTCCATCTTCTACGGCGACACCCTGCTTACTACCGGCAACCCGGACGTGCTCGCTGACCAGGCCCTGCTGGCGGCCGCCGGGGTGCGGGTGGGTGAGTCCTCCGTGCCCGCCGGCCAGCCGGCGCCGGCTGGCCGGGGCTGAGCGGCGATGCGGGTTGTCAGCTTCTATCGATTCGTGCCGTTGGCGCCGGAGGAGCTGCCCCAGTGGCGGCAGCGACTGCTGGAGCTGGGTGCGGCGGTGGATCTGCGCGGCACGGTGCTGCTGGCGGCGGAGGGCCTCAACGGCACCATCTGTGGCGGTGGGCCCGCCGTTGAGGCCCTGGTGACACTGCTGCGTTCCGATCCCCGCCTGGCAGATCTGGAGCTGAAGCACAGCGAAGCGCCGGCAGCGGTGTTCCATCGCTTCAAGGTGCGGCTCAAGCGCGAGATCGTCAGCCTCGGTCGCCCGGAGCTGCAGGTGGGTGACCAAGATCCAGGGGGAACTTATGTGGCCGCCGCCGACTGGAATGCCCTGATTCGCGATCCAGGCACCCTGGTGATCGACACCCGCAATGCCTATGAGGTGGCGGTGGGGAGCTTCGCAGGATCGCTCGATCCCGCCATCGCGAACTTCAGCGATTTTCCTGACTGGGTGGAGGGGCAGCTGCGGCCGTTGGTGGAGCGCACCCGGCCGCAGGCTCTGGCCCTGTTCTGCACCGGTGGCATCCGTTGCGAGAAGGCCACGGCCTGGTTGCGGCGCCAGGGTTTTGAGGGCGTTCACCAGCTCCAGGGCGGCATCCTGCGCTACCTGGAGGAGGTACCTGAAGCCGACAGCGCCTGGCAGGGGGAGTGTTTCGTGTTCGATCAGCGGGTGGCCTTGAACCACCAGCTCGAACCTGGGGAGCACAGCCTCTGCCATGGCTGCCGCAGGCCCCTTTCCGCCGCGGATCGGGACCACCCCAGTTATGTGAGCGGCGTGTGCTGCTCCCATTGCCAGGGGGAGCGGGGGGAGGCCGATCGCGCCCGTTTCGCCGAACGCCAGCGCCAGGTGAGCCTGGCCAGAGCCCGCGGTGATCGCCACATCGGCCAGGTGTTTGCCAGCGAAGTGGGGCCTGGGCCTCTCAGCGACGGCTGGGGTGGGATCGGCCCCTAACTCCAGGTTCTATTTCTGGTGGAGACTGCTCTGCATGGACGCCGGTTCTGGCTGGATTTCGAAGGCTGACTGGCTGGAGTGGCCGGTCATGCAGAGCACCTACTTCGACGTCCGATCGCCATAGGAGCTACCGGAGCTGTTGCCGCCGATTGAGCCCGTGTAGCTGGTCATCAGCAGCACCTTGCGCCGGTTCGATTGCTGGGGCTGCAGCACCAGCTGGCGATCACGAGGTAATAAAGTGTAGCCTGGATTGGAGCTAATGCTGCCAACGGAGATCAAAATCAGATCTGACCAGCTCAAGCTGAGCCGTCGCCGCCATAGATATTGCTCTTGCAGCAGTTCTGGCCGTTGCTAACTAAGTTTCCGTCGTTACCCGTTCACGATATTGAGACAGGGAGGCGGATGACCAAATCATAAAAAAACCGCCTGCGCAAAGCAAGCGGGGATCAACTTTGATTCAATAGATTGGCTCAGAAGCCAACAGTATTACTCAAACAAACTTCCTACCGCATTAAGCCCCCACGCCAATGTAAGTGCATGTGGTCGAATGGCATCAAGCAAAGTACCCTTACTAGAACTTGCCCTTCTCCAACCTGCTCCTCCTACCACATAACGAGAAGCAGGTCGTTCTGCAAGTCCTCCCGTGATCTTCTGCGCCTCAGTCGAGCTGAGCTCGTCAGCGTGAACGGCCAACAGTTGGTCAAAATCCTTGGAAATAGGGCTATTCATTCAGTTTTTGATGAAAGAGACTACTTTTATACTATAGGGCATCTGAGTTCAGGCGGCGGTTCGATTGCTGGGGCTGCAGCACCAGCTGGCGATCACGAGGTAATAAAATGTAGCCTGGATTGGAGCTAATGCTGCCAACGGAGATCAAAATCAGATCTGACCAGCTCAGGCTGAGCCGTCGCCGCCACAGATCTTGCTCTTGCAGCAGTTCTGGCCGTTGCCCTGTAGCCAGAAATCATGCCAAACAATCAAGCCGTCAGGGCGGCACAGACGGGCCAGCAGATAGACACCCATCAGCACATCATCAAAGTAATGAGAACCATCGATGAACAGAAAATCGAAGCTTTCACCGCGAAGCTGAAGGCCGATGGCGGCATGATCGGAGCGATCCTGAATCAGGTTTCAGTCATCGCTTTTCAGCTGCTTGGTGCGGGTGAGCAGAGAGGCTGCATGGCATTCACCAATGCCGTTCCAGTCACGGCGCTGATACGGATCAATCGCCACGTGACAACCGCCGCCCCGGCCTCCGGGGCCGCCAGCAAAAAGGTGGTGCTGAATCCATAGCCCCTGCCCATTTCGAGGGTGGAGGTCATGCCAGCGTTGCAGCAGCTGTCGTATGGGAGCATCCTCTCGGCGATTGAGAGGCGTATCGACCGGTCGATGGCATAGCTTTTGCCATCGAGTCCCGTCTAAATTGTTGCTATAGAGCGATTGCAGATCGCCGGCACATGGTTCAGCGAGTCGGGCTACTTCATCCGCCGTTGTCAGCGGCAGATCTGGTGCCAAGCTAAGGCTGCAGCGGCTGCTGCACCGCTGCGGCTCATGGCTTCAGCGGCCCTTAGCTTCAGTGCCCGGTTGCCAGCCCGGCCTGGCGCAGTTGGCAGCTGCGACCATTGGCTCGCAGCTGCTGCTGATCCGGTACCAATGTCACCTCATAGCCTCTGCCAGAACTGGCGCCGTTCTCGCCATCCCGTTGGGGAGCCCGCTGCAGCCCGGCCGATTCTCTACAGTTTCCGCCGCTGCCCCTATGCCATCCGGGCCCGTTTGGCCCTGGCTGCCGCTGGCCTTGCGGTGGAGCTGCGCGAGCTGGCGCTGGCCTGCAAGCCGCCGGAGTTGCTCGAGGCCTCGGCCAAGGCCACCGTGCCCGTGTTGGTGCTGGGCGCTGATGATCCGGGGCTGGCGCCGGATTCGCCCACCCGAACGCTCGATGAAAGCCTGGCGATCATGCGCTGGGCCCTGGATCGTCACGATCCAGATGATTGGTTGCGAGCCGGAGATGACGCGGCGGCCGCCGAGATCGAAGCGCTGTTGGCGGCCTGTGATGGGCCTTTCAAGCACCATCTCGACCGCTTCAAATACGCCAGCCGCTATGTCGAGCCTGACTGCGAGGCAGAGACCAAACCAAATACCAAGTCAAAGACCAAACCAGAAACCAAGGTAAAGACCAAGGCAACTATTGAGGCCGATACCGAAATGCATCGGCAGGCGGCTCTGGTGCTGCTGCGCGAGTGGAACGCGCGATTGATCATGGCCGCGCCGGCGGGTGCTGCCGACGGCTGGTTGCTGGGCTCGCGCCCCTCGCTGGCGGACTGGGCCCTGCTGCCGTTCGTGCGCCAGTTTCAGCTGGCCGACCCGGCGGGCTTTGCGGCTGAGACGGACCTGACCCCCCTGCAGACCTGGCTGGCCCGCTTCCTGGCCGGACCGGAACTGGCGGCGGTGCTGGCGCCGCCCTGGGCCGAGCCGACCCCCTGGCGTTCGCCCCGCTGGCTCTATCACCTGGCTCTGCCCGAGGAGTGGGCCGAGGCCCAGTCGCAGGGGGAGTACCGGCGCTCCAGCCGCGGCCTCAGCCTGGAGCAAGTGGGCTTCATCCATGCAAGCTACGCCCACCAGCTAGCCTTCACCCACCGGCTCTACTACGCCGATCTGCCGCGGGTGCTGCTACTGACGATCGCCCCCCAGCGACTGGCCGCCGCCGGCGTGGTCGTGCAGGCAGAACCGGCAGCCGGGGGCCAGGAATTGTTTCCCCATCTGTACGGAGCCCTGCCGCTGGCGGCGGTGGTGGCGGTGGAAAACTGGCGGCCGGCTGGGGTGCCGCAGGCGGTGGCGGCATGAGTGGCAGACCCTGCGCCGCGTCTGGAATCCCCTCGGAGCCGGCTGGTCCAGTTCGAGTCGGGCCGACCACGGCTCGCCTGTCTCCCGTTGGCGGCGATCTGGCCAGCATCAATCAGGCTGGCAGCGATCGTTCGGCCCTGGATCTGGCGGGACTGGATCTGGACAAACTGGATCTGGCCTCACTGGAGCCGTGGGCGCTGGCGCGGGATCTGCTGCTGCGCCTGCGGGTGGGCCGCCGCCTGGGGATCTGGACGCTGCAGGTGGGGGTGGCACGGCCCCTGGGGGCCGGCCGGGCCCAGCTGCTGGGCGAGCTCAAGGGTTGGGCCTATCCAGGTGCCAGCGGCCTGCAGCTCGACACGATGCGGGTGCAAGGGGAGGCCACGGCCCTGGTGGGTCCCCTGATCTGGGCCGCCACCTTCGCCTGGGCCCTGGAGACAACCCCCTGCCGCCGTGCCCGGCTGCTGGCGATCCACGACGACGATCGTCAGCATCGGCGCCTGGTGCGCTATTTCGCCGGGCTCGGCTTTGAGCCGCTGCGCCCCTTGGGGGCTGGCCCGGCCGATCTGCCCCTGCGGCTGATCTGGGGTGGGGCGGGGCTGTTGATGGCTGGCGACTGCGCTGAGGGGCTGCGGCGCTCCAGGCGCCGCTTGACGCGGCTCGATCAGGACAGGGCGGCGTGGTAGCTGCTGCGCACCAGCGGGCCGCTGCGGACGTCGGCGAAGCCCAGCTGGCGGGCGATCCGGCCCAGCTGCTCGAACTCCTGCGGCTGCCAATAGCGCGCCACCGGCAGGTGGGCCAGGGACGGCCGCAGGTACTGACCCAGGGTGAGGCGCTGGCAATCCACGGCGCGCAGATCCTCCAGGGCGGCCACCACCTCTGCCAAGGTTTCGCCCAACCCCAGCATCAGGCCGGATTTGGTGGGGATCGCCGGCGCCAGTTGCCGGGCCGCCGCCAATAGCCCCAGGGAGTGGCGGTAGGTGGCACCGCGCCGCACCTCGCCCTGCAAGCGCTCCACGGTCTCGAGGTTGTGGTTGAAACACACCGGCGCGGCAGCGAGCACCGCGGCCAAGCGTTGGCGCTGGGCCTGGCGGCCCTCGCTGTCGTCGCGGTATCCGCCCCAGAAGTCGGGGGTGAGCACCTCGATCGCCACCGTGGGGCGGCGCTGGCGGATCGCCGCCATGGCGGCACAGAACAGGCCGGCGCCATGGTCGGCCAGGTCGTCGCGGGCGACAGCAGTGAGCACCACGTAGCTCAGTCCCAGATCGGCCACGGCCGTCGCCACCCGCTCCGCTTCGCCCGGATCCCAGGGGGTTGGCGCCTGGCCCTTCTCCACCTGGCAGAAGGCGCAGCTGCGGGTGCAGATCGGGCCCCCCAGCAGGAAGGTGGCGGTGCCGGCGGCATAGCACTCAGCCCGATTGGGGCAGCGGCCCTCCTCGCAGATCGTGTGCAGCCGCTGCTGGCGCACGATGCCCTGGACTGTTTCCAGCTGGGAGGCATCGCCGACGGGACGCCGCAGCCACTCCGGCAGCCGCTCGCTCGGTCGGACACTGCTGTAGCGGCTCTGAGGCTGGCTCATTCCACCGGACGGCGGCCTTCGAAGGCCCGCGCCAGGGTCACCTCATCGGCGTACTCCAGTTCACCGCCCACCGGCAGGCCATAGGCGATGCGGCTGACGAGGGTGAACGGTTTGAGCAGCCGGGCCAGGTAGAGGCTGGTGGTGTCGCCCTCAACGCTCGGCGTCAGGGCCAGGATCACTTCACTGATCGCTTCACGATCCACCCGGGCCACCAGGGGCTGGATCTGCAGCAGCTCCGGTCCGACGCCATCCATCGGGGAGATCAGGCCGCCCAGCACGTGATAGGTGCCGCGGAACTCACGCGAGCGCTCCATCGCCAGCAGGTCGCGGGAATCGGCCACGACGCAGAGCTGGCCGTTGCGGCGCTCCTCGTTGCAGCAAATTTCACAGAGGGGTTCGGCCGAGAGATGGAAGCAGCGCTGGCACTGGCCCACCTGGCTGCGGGCCGCCAGCAGGGCATCAGCGAAGGCACGGATCTGCTCTTCGGGCTGACGCAACAGATGCAGGGCCAGGCGCTGAGCGGTGCGCGGGCCGATGCCCGGCAGTCGCTCGAACTGGTCGATCAGCCGGGCCAGGGGTCGGGTGAAGCCGCTCAGGGCCGCAGTGCAGGTGGGCTGAATCTAGGGACGCCAGCGGCGGGCTGACCCCAGCGTTGGCGGGCCGTAGCGGGGCGGTACCCGCCGCAGGGTGAGAATGCCCCCAGTTGCTGTAGTGCCATGGGCCTCGACGCCCGCCCCTTCCTCCGCTTCTGGGCGAGGGTGCCCCGGTCCGTGCTGCCCCTGCTGCTATCGGCCGTGATCGGCCTCTCCCTGGTGGGCTGCAGCGCCGCTGCCGCCGGCCTCAACTCCTTCGCCAGCCCGGATGGTCGCTACGCCTTCCTATATCCCACCGGCTGGACGCGGGTGCAGGTGAACGGCGGCCCCCAGGTGGTGTTCCACGACCTGATCAACAGCGATGAAACCCTCAGCCTGGTGATCTCCGATGTCACCCCCGATCGTGATCTCGAGCAGCTCGGCAGTGCCGTCGCCGTGGGCGAAAAGCTGCGCCGCACCGTGATCGCGCCTGAGGGCAGCGGCCGCCAGGCCGATCTGGTGGAGGCACGCCAGCGGGAGACGGGCGGCCACACCTTCTATGACCTCGAATACGCCGTGCATCTGAGCGATCGCGATCGCCATGAGCTGGCCACGGTCGTGGCCGACCGGGGCCGGCTCTACACCTTCGCCGCCAGCACCAACGAGCTGCGTTGGCCGCGCGTCAAGGAATTGTTTGAGCGGGTGATCGGCTCGTTCACCCTGCAGATCTGATGGCCACCGCCGCTGGCGATGTGCTCGTCATCGGCGGTGGCCTGGCGGGGTCTCTCACGGCCCTCGCCCTGCGCCAGCAGGGATTGGCGGTCACCGTGGTGGCGCCAGCTCAGCAGACGATTGCCTCCTTCTGCAGCTACGGCGGGGTGAGCGGCTGGCCGGCTTTGCCCGGCAGCCTTGGCGAAGCCATGGTTCGGGCATCGGACTGTTGGCAAGCGCTGGAACAGCGCCACGGTCCTCTGGGCTGGCAGCGCTGCCGGCTCAGTCTTCACTGGTCGGAGGCCGAGGCTGACGCCGCCCTGCCGCTGGCCGAGCGGCTGCGGGCCCAGGTGCCGGACAGCCAGTTGCTGCCGGGGCGGCTGAGTCTGCCCTTCGGGCGCGTTGATGGGCCGGTGTTGGCCCAGGCGCTGCCGCTGGCACTGGAGGGGGCAGGTGTGGGCCGGATTGAGGGGCAGGTGGAGCGCCTGGAGGCGCTGCCTGCAGCGGGTTGGCGCCTGTGGCTGGCGGCGGGTGATCCGCTTGAGGCCAACCAGGTGCTGCTGGCGGCCGGGCCGGCCAGCAGCGGACTCTGGCCAGCCGCCAGCGGCACCGAGAGCCTGGGCATGAGCTGGTCAGGGGCCCTGGAGCTGGAGGCTGCTGTCTGCCGGAGCGACTCCCTGCCGGCCGGTGCCGCCGAAGGAATCCTGATTCCGCTGTTGGGCCAGCGCCAGGGCCTGGAGGCCCGCTGCCTGGAGCAGCAGCAGCAGGATTGGATTGTGGATGCTGGTCTGGCCCCGCGGCGCGGTGGCTGGTGGCTTGGTCAGATCAGTGTGGTGGCGCCAGGCGGGGCGGCCCAGGCGGCGCCGGAGGCGACCTGGATGGAGGCGGAGCTGCGCCGGGGCCTGCGAGCCAGCTGGCCCGAGCTGGCGGCGCTGCCAGGCCGCTTCGTGCGGGTGCCGGTGGCTTTCCCAGGCGTCCATGGTCCCCTGTTCGGGCCGATCGCCGGCGCCCCGGGGCTGTGGGGCTTGGCTGGCTTTTCAGCCGCTTTCTCCCTGCTGCCTGTGCTGGCGCCGGATCTGGCCAGCGCCATGGCGTTGGCGGGCTTGGGGCTGCCGTAGCAGGCGGGGGCTGACAGGTTCCTTTTCATCATGCAAGCTGGGTGCCATGACTCAGGCCACCCCCATCGCCGCGGAGCCCAGGCATCGCGGCCCATTTCAGCGGTTTCAGGCCCGTTGGCTGGGGTTGAGCAATCACAGCCAGGTGGGTATAAGCCTGGCCGGTTTGGGCGGTGTGTTGGTGCTCTGGGCCCTGTTCTGGCCCGTGCCCACCGAGGTGGAAGGCAAGGGTGTGTTGGTGTTCCCCGAAAATGCCGGCATTCTTAATGCCCGCTCCGGCGGCCAGGTGCAAGACGTATTTGTGAAGACGGGCGAGCGGGTCAGCCGCGGCCAGGTGTTGATGCAGCTGTATCTGCCGGTGCTGGAGCGCCAGCTCGACCAGCAGCGAGGCAACCTGCGCCAGCTGCAGCGACACAATGAGACCTTAGATGGGCGCGACGCCCTGCGACTCCTCACCGAGAAGCAGTCGCTCAATACTGCCCTGGCTAAATATTCCGACGATCGCCGCCGCTACAGCGAGTTGCAGTCGACTTATGCCAACAAACTGCGCAACCTGGATTGGTTAGCCCAGCGTGAGGTCGTGGCGCCCCTTTCCACTGAGGTGGTGTCGGCGGAGCAGGGGCTCACCAGCACCAGCGTCAATCTCGACGACGTCAAGATCAACGAGAAAAACGTGCTGACCAACTACCAGCAGGTGAAACTCAACATCGAAACCCAGGCTCTGCAGCGCCGCTATCAGATCGACGACCTCAAGCGTCAGATCCAGGTGACTGAGGCCAAGATCGCTTACGACGGCAAGGTGTTCGCCGAGCGTGATGGCACCATGCTGGACCTCCAGGTTATCCCTGGCCAGACCGTGGGCACCGGCCAGAGGCTCGGCACGATCGGCCGGCCTGAGCAGCCCAGCGCCAACGACCGGCCCTTGCGGGCCGTGGCCTATTTCTCACCCGCCGATGCTCGCCGCTTGCCCCTCGGATTGCCGGTGGAAGTGGTCCCCCTTTGGAACCAGCGCGGCCGCTTCGGCGGCATCGTGGGCAAGGTGAAGCAGGTGCTCACCCTGCCCGCCACCGAAGACGACATCTCCACCACGGTGGGCAACCAGCAGCTGGCCCAGGAACTCACCAAGAACGGCCCCGTGATGCGCAGCGAAATCGAGCTGGAACGGGATTCCTCCAGTGTGGATGGCTATCGCTGGACCCTGTCGGGGGGGAGCGGTGTCTTTCCGATTCGCGACGGTCTCACGGTGTCGACCCACGCCTATGTGGAATGGCGCTCGCCGATCAGCTACGTGATTCCAGGCCTGCGTTCCCTTACCGGTGGTTACCGCAGCTCGTGGATCGATCAGCGCTGGAACCGGCCCTTCCTGCGCCAGCCCAACACCCTGCCATGAGCCGCCCTGTGAAGTTCTGGTCGCTGTTTCAAATCCATAATCCCTTGCTCCGGCAAGAGTTCCCCTGGATCGTTAGCGAGGTGGTGTTGCTGCTGATTCTGTTCAACGCCAACCCGCCGGAGCTGTGGTTCTGGCTAGTGGTGCTGGTGGTGGTGCTGCTCTATCGGATCGAGCGCTGGTGGTCCTCACGGCCCAATCCCTGAGGGCTCAGGCCACCAGCTCGCGCCATTGCCGCTCGGTGCTCGCCAGGGTGTGATCGATGCGGTTGAGGACCACCAGGCGCGAGGCCACCCGTTGCAGCTGGTCGGGGGTGAGTCGTTGGTAGGCCGCCAGCGAATCCGGGGTCTGCAAGACCTCCAGCCGCAGGGCAGGCCGGGGGGAGCTCGGCGGTGCCTGCAGTTGCAAGGAACTGCGCAGGTGTTCTTGCCAGAGCAGCAGCCTCCGGGCCACGGCTTCCACAAAGTTGGCTCCCGCAGCCGCGTCGTCCTGCAGCCCCCAGGTCTGCCAGTCGGGTTGCGGCAGGCGCCGCAGCTCATCGAGATCGAGGATCAGCGCTTCACAGGCCTGATCGAGCAGGTCCCACATCCGGGCCACAGGATGCTGGGGGGCGAGGCTACCCAGCTCCAGCAGGGCGCCCTGGCGTTGCTCGCGCAGGTTCAGCAGGGTGATGCGCAGGCTGCGAATCTGTTTCCCCAGCTCGCGGCGCCGTTGGGCGTGGGACTGGTGGGCTTCGGGGTGGTGGCCGGCAACGCCCTCCAGGGTGTAACCCAGGTCCACCAGCAGCTGCAGCAATCCCTCCCGCTGCTGGATCCGCGCCCGTGAGGGCCAGAACAGGCGCAGGCTGAGCAGGGCCATCAGGATGCCAAACGCTGTCCAGAGCAAGCGCAGCGGGATCCAGGTGTCCAGTTGCTGGTCGTGGGTCAGCCAGCCCATCACCACCACGAAGCAGCACACGGTGTAGCCCACCGTGAGTCGCAGCGAGCCGGCGATCAACCGGGCCAGCAGCAGCGCCAATGGCAGCGCCACCACCAGCGGCAGCCCTCCCCAGGCCCGGTAGCCGAAGAACACCACCACGGCTCCTACTGCGGTGCCAACCAAGCGCTGACGGCCGAGTTCGAGGGTGTTGCCGTAGTTGCCCACGGTCACGCTGAGCACCGCCAGAGAGGCGTAGAGCGCGAAGGGCAGGCCGGTAATGCTGGCGAAGCCGTTCACCACCGTCACGGTGGCGGCGAGGCGCACGGTGTCCCGCAGGCCTGGGCTGGTCATCGGCTCAATTCCAACCGCTGTTGCAGCGAGGCCTGCAGCAGGGCTCGGCTGTGGAGCAGCTGTTGCAGGTCCTGGCACTGCTGGCCGATGGCCAGCAGCAGGGGCTGGGGGGCGCCCAGGCGCCCGGCTTCCTGCAGCCAGAGCTGGGCCGGGCTCGAGGGGCTCGGCTCCGGGGCAGCGGCGGGCTCGGCTTGCAAGCGCCAGGCCAGATCGGCGAGCGAGCTGCACAGCAGCGGCTGGGGACTCTCTGGCGGAAGTGGGGCGGCCAGCTGCCGCAGCAGCGGCTCCAGCAGCAGCCACTGGCGCAACACCTGTCGCCAGAGGCTGCCGGCCTGGGCCCAGCGCGATAGCAGCTGTTTGGTGTGGGCGGGCATGGGAAGGCCCTGGTTCTGGTCGCGCAGCTGTTGCAACAGCTGAATACTGGGCAGCAGATCCTGCGAGCGCAGGGCTGGAGGGGGGGCACCGCCGGTGCTTAACCACTGCTGCATGGCGCTGATCTGCTGGCTGAGCTGACTGGCGATCCGGGCTTCCAGGGCGGGCAGCTGCTGCAGGGGGCGCCGGGGCCATAGCGCCCAGGTGGCGATCTGCGCCATCAGGATCCCCACCACCACCGCGAACGTCATGTTGAAGATCAGCGCCCAGTTGAACTGTTTGCCGTGGTGCATCAGTTCCAGGGCCCAACAGCTCAGGTAACCCGTGCTCAGGCCCTTGAGCAGTCCCAGGTTGCGCACCAGTAAACCGGTGATGAGCAGGGCAAGGCCCAGCACCACCCAGTTGGTGGAGATCTGATGCAACACCATCGCGGTGAGGATGCCCACCAGGGCCCCTGCCACCTGCTGGCTGATGCTGCGGGCGGGGGTGAGGTCGTTCTCGTTCACGAACAACACAGCGATCACCAGCGCCAGCCCCAGCACCTGGCCACGCCCAGCCCAGAACAGGATCCCAATCGTCAGGGTGCTGGCCAGCCAGATCCGCAGACTGTTGCGCCACAGGGGGCTCAGGGTGGGAAGGGCGGCAACCATGGGGTTTCGTTTCGCCCGTTCAGGGTTGGGTGGCGGGGCTGCTGCTGAGTTGCAGCTGCAGCTGCGGCTGGATCGGCAGATTTGGATCCCGGGGCATCGGCAGCAGTTCTTTCAGCAACTTCGCATAGGTGATGTTCACGTTCACCGTGGCGTTGATCCGCTGCACCAGGCTGTTGATTAAACGATCCTGGGTGTTCGAGACGTTCAGCTCGCTGTCGAGGCCGGTTAAGTAGCGCAGCCGCACGTCACGGAAGGCCTCCAGGGCGGCCGCCACGCCTCGGCGGGCTGAACTCAGTTTGGCCAGGCTGGCTTCGTGGTTGAAGAAGGCCTGTTCCAGTCGCAGGCGGATGTCGTTGCGGCTGGCGGCGTATTGCTGGGCGGTGGCCGCCGCCTGCTTGGTCAGCGCCCGGGCCTGTCCGGCCGTGGTGCCGGCGTCAAACAGCAGCCAGGTGAAGGACAAACCCACCGACCAATCCCAGCCGCTGCTGGTGCTCAGGGGCAGGGCAGTGGAGCCGCAGCAGCCTCCTCCCCCAATGTCGAAGTTGGTCAGGCTGGTTTGTGAGCTGCTGCCGCCGCCGCTGGCAAACAGGGAGAGTTTTGGCAGCAACCCAGAGGCGGTGGCTTGGCTTTGCTGCGCCAGGGCCGTGCGGGTCGCCAGGATCGCCTCCAGCTCCGGATTGCCCCGGTAGGCGGCCAGCAGGCTGGCTTCGAGATCGAGCGGCCAGCGCGGTTGCACCACGATCGGATCACTGGCGTTGGGGGTCACCTGGGGCGGCAGGTTGAGCGTCACGGCCAGCTGACGGCGAGCCACCGCCCGATCGGCCAGCGCCTGGATCAGGGTCTCTTCGTCGGCGGCCTGAATCGCCCGGCGACGCAGCACATCGAGTCGGGGCACGAGGCCGGCCTGCTTCAGGTCGAGGGTGTCCTGCAGGATCACCATGTCGTTGCGCAGGTTGGCGTCGTAGACGCGCACCAACTGCTCATCTTGCTGCAGGGAGTAGTAGGCCTCACTCACCTGCAGCTGCAGGGAGCGCAATTGGTTGGCGTAGGTGTTGCGCTGCTGCTCCAAGCTGGCGCGGGCCGCGCGAACCGTGGGCGTGCGAGCGAAATCCAGTAGGGCGTAATTGAGCTGCAGGCCGCCCTCCAGGCCCCATTCTCCGGAGCTGGCTGCCACGGAACCGCCGTTGGGCACGTAGAAGGGGCCGGCGGTGGGAATGGATGTGCCATTGGGGCCGGGGGTGAGCAGCCCATTCGGTGCAAACAGCGGGCCGAAGCCCAGGTTGTCGTTGGGTTTATTGGAGGTGGTGGTGCTGCGGCTGCCCTCGTATCCACCATTGGCAAAGGCGCTGATCGTGGGCCAGTAGCTGCCCATGGAGGCCTGGAAGCGGGCCAGGGCAGCGGCCACCTGCTCCCGCTGGGCTTGCAGGCTGGCGCTGTTGGCAAAGGCGATCGCCAGGGCCTGTTCAAGGCTGAGGCTGACCACGCTGCCGGCCTGGAGTTGCTGGGGGGAGGGCAGATCCAGTGGTGGGCCAGACACCATGTCGGCTGGCTGGATTGGGCCCGTGGCGGGCTGGTTGGCGCGGATCAGGTTGGCCGGCAGCTCGGGGGTGCTGAGCACGTCACCCACCGGTGGCTCGGGCTCGCTTGGGAGCAGCTGATCGAGCACCCGCAATTGCGCATCCAACTTTTGCCAGCTGCCCTCCAGCACCTTGGTGCTCTGGGGCTGGGCTGGGGGCCGAGCCAACGCAGCCGGGGCCAGCTGGGCGGGGATGAGCCCGAGCCACAACAGGGCCAGGACACGGTTGCGCATTGCCACGGTGATGCAGTTCAGCGCCTTGGTCGTCGCAGTCTGATTTGTGAAGCGGCTTTGCGGACCTGGGGGTGTTCGGCTTCAGGTGCGGCAGCTGGCTGTCCCGGTTTGCCTAGCGTCCTCGGCTTGCCCAGTACACCGGCGATCAGAATGGCCACATAGAGCTGGCCCACGATCGTGATGCCCACGCTGGCGGTGAGGCAGGTGAGGTTTCCGGTCTTCAGCACGGGGCTGCCGACGGTGGTGAGACTGGCGAAGGCGGCCCCGAGCATGGCCGGCGCATGACCGATGCCATCGGGCAGGGCGTGTCCATGGTCCTGCAGGTTGAAGGCCGCCGGGTCAAGCACCAGCAGCGAGTTGAGAACGATGCCGCCGGTGAATCCCACCAGCAGATAACCGGCCGCAGCCCCCATCAGCAGGTCGCCATTGAAGAGTGGCTCTTCGGCGAGGGCATTGATCAGGTTCCAGAGCAGCTGCAGCATCAGCACCAGCCAGATCACGAGATGCACCACACTGAGCTGAGTGGCCAGAGCTGGGTCGAGCACCAGAGCCGTCTGCCAGATCACCTCGATCAGCAGCGCCAGGATCCAGGCGAACCCCACTAACTGGCGGCGCAGCAAAGCCCTCTGCAGCCGCAGCTTCAGCTGCTGGGGAATCGACTCGCCCACCGATCGCTTGAGTCTGTTTTGAGGCAAGAGGGGCGAATCCAGCAGTACAGCGACGCCGGCGATCGCCAGATACACCACGCTGACCAGCCGTGGTGCCTGCTCCAGCCCGCGCAGACCCACCAAGGCCAAGACTTCAACCGCCAGGAGGCCGCGGTAGAAGGCATGACGCTGTTGCAGCAGGCGGCTGATCACGGCCATCGGCTTGGGTCAGCTCCTTCCCAGAATTGTCGACCAGTGGGCTTCGCCATCGCGGATGGCTTGCTCGGCCTGGCGGCAGAGCATCAGCCGGCTGGCGATCCGCTCGAGCAGCTCCAGGGAGGCTGAGTTGGCGGTGGGATCGTTGAGCTCCCTGCCCAGCTCCTGCCAGCTGGGCGGGGCCTGCAAGCGGGTTTCTGGCGGCTCGGGCAGGCCCCTGCGACCGCGGATCTGCCGTTCCCATAGACCCAGATGGCCAGCCATGGTCTCGAGTAAGTCCGCTTCGGCCCGGTGCAACTGCACCACAAGCTGGGGATCCTGGAGGGTGGGGGGCTCGCGCACCAACCCCCCCACCAGGGTGATCAGGCGGGAGGCGGTGGCATCGAAGTTGGCCATCAGCAGGGTGGCCGGATGGCGCTGCGGCAATGTGCCCAGCTCCTGCAGCAGGGCTGGGCGTTGTTGCCGGATGGTGATCAGCTGGTTGCGCAGGGCCCGGTAGCGGCCGATCCCGATCGGATCAGCCCCGTGGCCGGCCATGCTGGGATCCACCCGTGCCGCCAGGTCGCGGAAGCAGCTCTGCAGCTGGCCCAGCAGGCCAGCCACGAGGTCCAGGCTGCTGTTTAGTCCGCGGGCGGGCCAGAACAGCCGCAGGGCCAGCAGCGTGATCAGCACGCCGAAACAGGTCCAGAAAAAGCGAAGCGGAATCCAGGCGGCCAGGCCGCCCTCGTGGACGAGCCAGCCCATCACGATGACGATGCCGCCCACCTTGTAGCCCACCTGCAGCTTCAGCAGCCCGCCCAGCAGGCGCAGGGCGCCGAGGGTGATCGCGAGCGCCAGCGGCAGCGGCACATCCCGCAATCCCTCGTAGCCGATCAGCAGCAGCACCGACCCGAGCGCCGTGCCCAGCAGGCGCTGGCTGCCCAGGGCCAGCGCGCCGCCGTAGGTGCCGGTGGACACCGCTAACACCGCCAGGGAAACGTATTGGCTGTCTCCCACCCCCGACAAGCTGGCGAAAGCGTTACCGAGCCCGGCGGTGAAGGCGGTGCGCAGGCCGTTGCGGTTGATCACAGCGGAGCCATCCGGTTCAGTGCCCCGAGGCAGGCATGCAGCGGGCGCCCCTCCTCCGCGAGAGCCAGCAGCGGCAGCAGTGGGAGCTGCAGCTGCTGGGCCAGCTGCTGCCAACGCTGGGGCTCACGCCCTGGGGTCGGCCCGGGCTCTCCGCTGAGCTGCCGCTGCAGCTCCCTCACCGCGTGCCGCAGCAGATCGGCCTGCAGGCTCTGCTGCTCGGGCAGGCCGGCCACCAGCCGCTCCCAGGCGATCCAGTGAAAGTGGGCCAGCTGCCACAGCCTCAGCCGTTGTTCCCAGCCGCTGCGTTTGAGGGCCAGATGGCGGGGCCCGCCGCGCTCCCGCGCCACCAGTTGCTCCATGCGCTGCAGGTTGTTGGTGAGCGGTGCGGGATCGAGCGGCTCGGGACTGGATCGCCGTTGGGCCAGCCAGTCGCTGTAGGCCTGCAGCTGGGTCTTTAGGGCGCAACGTAGGCGCCCATCGGCTGCTTTGAGTTCGCTGCTGGTGTTTTGTGGCCAGAACAGCAGGCCCACCAGGATCGCCACAATGCAACCCACCACCGTGTCGAGGGCGCGGTTGAACACGTAGTCCCAGCCCAGTGCCGTATGGCCGGGAAGCATCAGAAACATCACAGCGACCAGTGATGCCGTGCTGAGGGCGCTCTGCCAGCCCATCAGCTGCAGTACAGGAATCATCACCAGCATCGACACCAGGACGCCGATCCAACCGCCAAGGATGGTGTGCACCAGGAAGGTGATCAGGCCCCCCGCCACGGTGCCCAGGATCCGGCCGCTGGCGGCCTGCAGCGTGTGGTCGTCGTTATCGTCCACAACCATCACCACTGCTAACAGCGGATACCAGAGAAACTGAATGCGCTCGGTCCAGGAGGCGATTGCCGCGGTGATGAACACGGCCACGAATAACTTCAGGCTGTTGCGCAGCAGCAGGTTCTGCACGGGCCTCCACAATGACCGGCTGCTAGGAGCTTATGGGGATCACCCACGCTGCGCCCCGCTGACATGAGCTGGCTGCCGGTGCTCACCCCCGATCTCGAGGCGCTGCTGCGCATGGGGCTGGCGGTGCTCTGCGGTCTGGCTGTCGGTGTCAACCGCGCCCATCACGGCAGCACCCCCCACCCCAATCGCTTGCGCGTGCATGTGCTGGTGGGCCTCAGTGCCTGTCTGATGGTGCTGGCGGCCGGTCCGGATCCGGAGGCCCGCAGCCGGGTGATCCAGGGGGTGGCCACCGGGGTTGGCTTCCTCGGCGCAGGCGAGATTCTGGTTCCATCCAGGCCGCGCAAGCATGCCCCGCCGGAGGTGCTGGGCCTGAGCAGCGCCGCCTCGATCTGGTTCACCGCCTCCCTCGGGGTCACGGTGGCGGCGGCCAGCCCGTTGTTCGCCATGGTGGCGCTGGCCCTGGCCCTGGTGACCCTCTCCGACCGCCGCGATGGCGGTGATGGGCCTCAAGGTTGGGCAGGCCCCGATTCGAATGGCGAAGCCGCGGCCGCCGCTGGCAAGCCGCGGCGTTCCGGCTTTCGTTTCAGCCTGCCCCTGAGCCGGCGGCTGCGGCGATCGCCTGAGGCGGGCGTCGGCGCCTTGCCGCCTGAAAAGCCGTTATCCGCTGCGGAGTCAACGGACGAAGCCCTGCCGGTTCAGAACAAAAAGCGATAAGGGCGGCGAGCGCTGTCCTTGTGGTCGCCGGCGGCGGACTGCCGGCTCTTGTCTTCGTTCTGGCTTTCATCGCCACGGCTTTGACCGCCACGGCTTTCATTGCCACGGGGTTCATCGGCACTGGCCCAGTCGGCGTCCCAGTAGCTGACACCGTTGCGGTCGAAGGGCCGGCCGTCGAGCCGCTGCGTTTCCAGGGTGGTGCTGGCCATGCTGGTGATCAGCCCCCCCAGCTCCATCGGTCCGAGATCGGTGCGCAGATCCTTGCCCCCCGCCAGGAACAGGGCGGGCATGCGCACGATGTTCTGGGGTTGGGTGAGTTTGCGGAACAGGGCCTTGAGGGCCAGCTGCTGGCGCTCCATGCGCCCCAGATCGCCGGTTTCATCATGGCGAAAGCGCAGGAAACCCTCGAGATCGCGACCCTGCAAGGTCTGAAGACCGGGCTGCAGGTCGATGTAGAGACCCTGGCTGCGGTCGATGTAATACATGCGCTTGGGCACATCCACCTCGATACCTCCCAGCTGGTCCGCCATCTTGCGAATGGCGGAGAGATTCACCACCAGATGGTGCTGAATCGGGCGATTCAGATGGTGGGATACCTCCTGTTTGATCGCATCGGCTCCCCCCAGGCTGTAGAGCGCATTGATCTTCAGCGGTCCGTAGCGTTCCGCCTCCACATAGGTATCGCGGGGAATCTGGGTGATCTTGGTCACCCCATCCTCGACATGCAGCACGGCGATCACATCGGTGTTACCACCGCCGACGTCGGTGCCGAGCAGAAGCAGATTCTGGTTGCTGATCCCCACGCTCCAGGAGGCGAAGGGGTTGCTGAAGGCGCTGGTGCCCTCCCCTGGTTTCTCGCTGGTGATCAGGTCGGCCAGGGGCTTGGCAAGCACCAGCCCTCCCCCCAGGCCAACCGCCATGGCCAGCAGCAGGGAAAATCGATGGGGGCGCCGCGAAGGGCGACGCACCTGAGGCCGAACCGCAGGACTACTCATTACACAAACGCTAGGGCAAGGGTGAGAACCAGGTGGTTCAGCGTGAGACGATTCAGCGTTGGGTCAGGTCGCTTGTGCGCTTCGCCGCTGTGGCCAGCGAAAGCATCACGGTTCAGGCTTCGAATCGCGGCGGCGACGGTCACAGTCGCAGCGGTTCGCCGGGCCTGAGGCCGGCCTGGACCCGCCAGAGCTCCGCGTAGGCCCCAGCGCGCCGCAGCAGCTCATCATGGCTGCCAGTTTCGACAATCCGGCCCTGCTCCATGACGATGATGCGATGGGCATGGCGCACAGTGCTGAGCCGGTGGGCGATCACCAGCGTGGTGCGGCCGGCGGTAATCTGATCGAGGGAACGCTGAATGGCGGCCTCGGTTTCGTTGTCCACGGCGGCTGTGGCCTCATCGAGAATCAGCACCGGCGGATTCTTGAGGATGGCGCGGGCCAGAGCGATCCGTTGGCGCTGACCGCCCGAGAGGCGCTGGCCCCGCTCGCCCACCACCGTGTCGAAGCCGTTCGGCAGGGCTTGGATGAAGGCGCTGGCTTCAGCCAGATGGGCCGCCCGTTCGATCGCCAGGCGGGGGGATTCAAAGCTGCCGTAGGCGATGTTTTCGGCCACCGAACCGTGAAACAGGAACACGTCCTGACTCACCAGGCCGATGCAGCGGCGCAGATCCTGCAGGCGCAAAGAGCTGATCGGTAGACCATCGAGCAGGATGCGCCCGGCCTGGATCTCATAGAGCCGCAGCAGCAGTTTGACGATCGTGCTTTTGCCTGAGCCGGTGGCGCCGACAATGCCGATCGTGTGACCAGCCGGCACCTCGAGGTTGAACTGGCTCAGCAGGGGACTGCGGCCGGCGTAGGCGAAGCCCACCCCTTCAAAGTGCAGCTCACCCCGCACCTGCTCCAAGGGCAGGGGGCGATCACCAGAAGGAATGGCGATCGGCGTGTCGAGCAGGTCCAGCACCCGGCGGGCTGAGGCCATCGCCCGCTGGTAGTCATCCAAGGTTCGGCCCAGGGTGGTGAGCGGCCAGAGCAGCCGTTGGGTGATGAAGACAAGAAAGCTGTAGGTGCCGATGGCCAGGCTGCCCTTCCAGGCCTGCAAGCCGCCGATCACCAGAATCGCCAGGAACGCGAAGAGGATGGCGAAGCGGATCAGGGGAACAAAGGCGGCCGAGCGCCGGATGGCACGACCATTGCTGAGCCGATAGCGCTCGCTTTGGTCTGTCAGTCGCCGTACCTCCCAGTCCTCGGCGGCATAGCTCTTGATCGTCAACATGCCGCCGAGGTTGTTGCTGAGTCGGCTGGCGTTGTCGCCGGCCCGTTCGCGGACATCGGCGTAGCGCGGTGCAAGGCTGCGCTGGAAGCGCAGGGAGCCCCAGAGAATCACCGGAATCGGCAGAAACGAAACCCCGGCAATGGTCGGAGAGAGGGCAAGCATCATGCTGCCCACGGCCACCACGGTGGTGATCAGCTGCAGGATTTCATTGGCACCGTGGTCAAGAAAGCGTTCCAGCTGGTTGATGTCGTCATTGAGGACGGTCATCAGTTGGCCGGAACTACTGCCTTCAAAGAAGGCCATCTCCAGGCTTTGAAGATGGTCGTAGGTTTCGATCCGCAGTTCATGCTGCACCGTCTGGGCGAGATTGCGCCAGAGCAGGCCGTAGAGATATTCGAACAGGGATTCGGCGCTCCAGACCAGGAACGAAACGATCGCCAGCAGCGTCAGCTGGCTGGGCACCGTGGTGTAGCCGAGTTGGGAAAGCCAGGAGGTCTGCTGACGAGCGATCACATCGACGGCCAGACCGATCAGAACCGGTGGGGCCAGGTCGAGCAGCTTGTTGAGCACCGAGCAGAAGCTGGCCAGCCGGATCGTGCGGCGATGGGGCTGCAACCGACGCAGCAGCCGGCCCAGCCCTGCGTCGTTGCCGGCGCCGCTCGTGTTCACCCGCAGGTCGGGTGAAGGGGGGAAGGGATCACCAGCGATTGCCGCCACCACCGCCGTAGCCCCCGTCACCACTGCCGTAGCCGCCGCCGCCGCCAGCACCGCCGCCGCCGTAGCCACCACCGCCGGGACGGCCACCCGTGCCGCCGCCAGCGGAGCGCCTACCGCCGCCATAGCCGCCACCGCCACTGCCATTGCCATTGCCACCGCCGTAGCTTCCGCCGCCGGAGCGACCACCGCCAGCACCCCCACCACCGCCTTCCCGGGGTGTGGCTTTGTTGACGCGGATCATGCGGCCCATCCACTCCACGTCCTGGAGATCATCGATGGCCTTCTGTTCGGCAGCGTCGTCGGCCAGCTCGATGAAGGCGAAGCCGCGCTTGCGGCCGGTTTCGCGGTCGAGGGGGAGGCTGCACTGGCGCACCTCCCCGTACTGCCCAAACAGATCAACAAGGTCCTCGCGCTCGGCCTGGAACGAGAGGTTGCCGACGTAAATAGTCATCAACTGAAGCCTGGAACTGAATGAAGATTTCGGAGCTGATTCGTGGGCTGCCTGGATGTCCCAGGGAAAGCCAGTGGAACGGTGAAGCCGGAGATCGAAGCCTGGAGGGGTGTCGAGCCCTGACGGGTCACAGCGGGCTGGGCGTGCCGTTGGGAGCCTGAACGCCTGAGAATCGTAAAAAGCTTACAACTTTGCCCCTAATCCCCCCTCGTCCCAGCTCCGCCGTTCCGATTAAGGGCCTGCCGGAGCAGGGCCGCTGCATGGAGAACCTTGAAGCGGAGTGGAAGCGAACTTGAAGAAAGGCCCGCTCCACCCCAGAGTGGGGCATTGTCAGGAAACCCTGATTCCTGTGATCCCCGTGATGATGGCCCCCGTGTCTTGGAGTCTCGCCTGGAGCGAGGACGGAGAGCTTGCTCCCCAGGATCTTTTTGATCTGCTGCAAACCATGGTTGCCAGCGAGAGCATGGAGGTTCAGTCCTCCTTGGTGGCGGCCGTCGAACGGCTGGCAATGACCCACCTGAGTGTGGTGTCCTCTGTCGATGTCACCCAGCTCTGTGCCTGATCAGGCTGCCTGAATCCCTGGAGATTCAGGCAGCCGTCCAAGCAAAAAGCCCTCAGATCGGATATCGGCGAGCCGTTGCCTGGCGACAGTCGCTGCGGGCAGTTTCAAGGGTGCTGCCGCTGCCGATCCGATCGGCCACGCAGCCGCAAGCGAAGTTGGCCATGCCAGCCGGAGCGGTTTTACCGGACTGAGCCATCTCAGTTTCGAAGGCCGACAGGCAAAAGGCCTTGACGATCGCCCCCATGCCCGATTCCGCCCTGGCTGGCCGGCCCAGATCCGGGATCGCCGGCAGGGCGACCAGGGAAAGCAGCACGGCCGAAAGGATCGTGGCTGGTCGGGACGGCTGGAGACGCAGGGAGCGAAGCATGAACGGCTAGGAGGTCAGGGGATTCAGACGGTCAGGCGTGAGATCTGGAGTTCTCGGTTCATCACCTTCAGGCGTTGGAGATCGCTGAACACCTCCTCAGGCATTCCCTTGGGCAGATCCACGGTGCTGTGGGCATCAAAGATCCGGATGCGCCCGATTGATCGACCGGTGATCCCGGCTTCGTTGGCAATAGCGCCCACAATGTTGCCGGGCTTGACCCGATCGCGCCAGCCCACTTCGATCCGGAAGCGCTCCATGTGGGCCTCGGGTGGGCCATCCTGACGATCCGGAAGCACGCGGCGCCCACCGCCATCGCGATCCCCACGCTCCCGATCGGAACCGCCGTCGCGGGAGCCATCCCGGGAGGAGGGACGGGGGGCGGTCCAGCGCTCTTCTCCCTGGAGCAGCAACGGTTTGCTGCCAAGACTGAGGGCCAGGGCGGCGACAGCCAACTGTTCACCGCTGCATTCCTTTTCCTGACAGACGCGCTGCACGATTTCAGCGAGCAGGGCCATCTCCTCCTCACTGCGTCCCTGGCCTGCGAGACAGCTGGTGAGGCGCTCGCGCAGGCGATCGAGGCGGTGCTGATTGATCGTGGCGTTGGCGGGCACCTCCATCGGCTCGATCGGTTGGCCAACGGTGCGCTCCAGACCGCCGAGGAACCGCCGTTCGCGCGGGGTGAGGAAGAGGATGGCGTCGCCGGAGCGACCGGCCCGGCCCGTACGGCCGATGCGATGCACGTAGGCCTCGCCATCAAAGGGGATGTCGTAGTTGACGACGAGATTGATCCGTTCCACGTCCAGGCCGCGGGCCGCTACGTCGGTGGCCACCAGCACATCGACGCGGCCATCGCGCAGGCGCTCAATCGTGCGCTCCCGCTGGGCCTGGGGGACATCGCCGTTGAGTACAGCCACGTCGTAGCCGTGGGCTTCGAGCGACTCGGCCACCGTGAGGGTTACGGCCTTGGTGCGAGCAAAAATGATCACGCCTTCGCTGCGCTCGGCCTCCAACACCCGTTCCAGGGCTTCGAGTTTCTGGGGAGCGTTGACGAGCAGATAGCGCTGGCGGATACGACGACCGTCTGCACCTTTGGTCTTGATGGTGATCTCGGCCGGATCTTTGAGGTAACGGTGCGAGAGGCGCCGGATTTCCGTCGGCATGGTGGCAGAGAACAGCACCACCTGCCGTTGGGGCGGCAACTTCTCGAGCACCCATTCGACGTCGTCGATGAAGCCCATGCGCAACATTTCATCGGCTTCATCCAGCACCAGGCTGCGTAACTCCGAGAGATCCAGGGTGCCCTGGCGCATGTGATCCATAACCCGGCCCGGGGTGCCCACGACGATCTGCACACCACGCTTGAGATGCTGGATCTGATCGCGGAAATCGGAACCGCCATAGATCGCCAGCACCTTGACGCGGGGCATGCGTGCGGCGTAACTGGTGATCGCTTCGGCCACCTGGATCGCCAGCTCCCGGGTGGGGGTGAGCACCAGCACCTGGGGTTTGCGTTGCTCCGGATCCAGCCGGTGCAGCAGGGGCAGGCCGAAAGCCGCCGTTTTGCCGGTGCCCGTCTGGGCCTGGCCAACCAGATCGCGGCCGAGCATCAGCTCTGGAATCGCCGCCAGCTGGATCGGGGAAGGAGTCTGGAAGCCAATGGCGCTGAGGCCCTCGAGCAGATCGTCGCGCAGGCCGAAGGTGACGAAACCGCTCTCCGGGATCAGGGTTTCGGTGTCAACTGCAGTCGTCACGCTCTGACTGGAGCTGCTAGCAGGGGTTTCGAGGCTCACGGCTGGAAGGGGCAGATCTGGGGTGATGGCGTCTTCGCGAATCAGCTCACTGCCATTCAATTCGGCTGCGTGGCTGGATTGGATCGCGTTGACTTCTTCGGTATTAACCGCTTCGATTTCTACGGCTTGATTGATTTTAACGGCAGCCGCTTTAATCGACGACTTAGTGACTTTTGCTTTTTCGCCGCCGATTTCAGCGGTAACGGCCTGAGCGGCGGCGGCATCGGCATCATCAGCCAATGCGGTGGCGCTGGCGCTCAGATCGGCCGTGTTGCCATCGCTTGTGGCCAGATCCGTCGCCGGTAACTCCGTCCCAACCAGCTCCAGGACTTGGCTCTCCGTGGCTACCAACTCGGCAGCAACCAGTCCTGTGCCAGCAGGATTGCCATCGGACGCTGTCTTCGACAGGGGAGTGGTCTCGGCCGCGTGGTCGCCGGGGAGCACAGCCGTGTGCGTCTCGGTGACGCCCATGTCGGCGACACCGTCGGTGTTTTGGATCAAGGTGAGAGTGGCCTGGTGAATCCTTCAACGCAGGCCGGCAGCGACCCGGTGGAGGGAGAGCATTGGTCGGTGAGCGAGCCGGACAGTCCTGAAGAAATGGCCGGATGGTTCACCTCCTCTCCAGAGCTGCCTCGCCCTTGATCAAAGGTTGAAATGAGACTTTACCACCCGACCGAAATCGTCATCGAATCGTTCGATATCCGCCTCGCTGAGCAGCTCACCGCGCTGTACCTCGATGATCTCCAGGTCTGCAGCGCCGGCGGCGGCGCGATGCAGGCTGCCAACGGGAATCGAGAGGGTGTAGCCCGCGGCGACTTCAAGGCTGCTGCCCTCACAGGTGACCCTGCCGCTACCGCTGGCGATGATCCAGTGCTCACAGCGATGCTGGTGGCGTTGCAGGCTGAGGCGGCGGCCGGCAAAAATGCGCAGGCGTTTGACGGCATAACCCTCACCCGTGGCCAGGGTTTCAAACCATCCCCAGGGCCGCTCAGTCCGTGGCACGGCGCTGCCATTGGCCGCCACAGTTGCGGGCTCGGGGGTGGAATCGAAGGCAGCCGGCACGAATCGCATCGCTGTCGGGTTCATTTGACCCGTAAGCAATGAATAATAACGCCGTCTGAGGAGAAAAAGACTGACCAGAGCCACCTGGGGCCGGGGTATCCAAGTGGTTGCCCTATGGGGACCTCGGGGGCACCTCAATCAACCCAATGGATCGAAATCACTGGGATGATTCTTACGATGCATGAGGTCATTCCGGTGTGGAATGGGAAGGGCTCCCTTCAGGGGAGACTATTGGAGCAGGGGCTCTGGCAAGGACGGTGGGGAGTGATCTCCCTGCCGATGAAAGCAGTATGGGCTGATCACCACGCTGGGTCCGGGCTCCTTCATTTTTCGTTGACATGTTGCCCCTCGTTGTGCATTGTTGCGCCCGCTTCACTGGGTCGGGTCGGCTGGCGCCGTTGGCTGCTCTCTTCGCCTGAGCTGGGTTGCTGCGCCCGGATCGGGGGGGTGATCAACAACGCCTGCTCGCGGGCACGGGTCAGGGCGGTGTACAGCAGGCGCTGATCACTGCGGCCGGGTGGCAGCAGCACGATCACCTGGCGGGCCTCGCTGCCCTGGGCCTTGTGCACCGTGAGCGCCAGGGCGGCCTCGGCCGCGCCAGCCAGCTGGGCCGGATGGATGGGGGCGATCTCCAGGCCGGGACTGCCGAACACGATGCGCCGCTGGCGGCGATCAGCGGCCGAGCCGATCAGGATCCCCACGTCGCCGTTGGCCAGACCCAGGTCCGGCAGGTTGCGGGTGCAGAGCAGCGGGGTGCCCGCCGGCCAGTCCACCGGCGGCCGGCGCAGCTGCTCACCGAGCAGGCTGCGGTGGATCGCCTCCAGTCCCCAGGGCCCCTGCCGGACTGGCGTGAGCACCAGCAGCTGGTCCCGCAGCGCCAGCAGGGCCGCCTGGGTGGCACCATCCTCCGGATCACAGTTCTGGGCCAGCTCCCGCAGCCGTTGCTGCTGCAGCCGCAGCGGGGCGATCAGCTCCGGTGGCAACAGCGGCGGGCGGGCCTCGATCCAGCGCAGGTTGTCGCCGGGGGCCAGGGCTGTCAGTTCGGTCTGGATGCTGGCGATCGGACTGGCCCCCTCCGCAACGACGGCTGAACATCCAGGGCCCAGGTTGGCCCGCAGGGCCGCGGCCACGGCGGCGATCGCTCCGCTGTTGCGATAGGCGGTGGTCAGGGTCACGGCCGCCTGGCCGAGGCGCTGCCGCCAGGGTGGCTTCTGGAGCTCGAGCAGCACCGGCCCCGGGGCAATCGGCGGCAGCTGGGCCGGATCCCCCACCAACACCAGGCGAGCGCTGGGCGGCAGGGCCTCAAGCAGCGCTTCCATCAGGGCCAGATCCACCATCGACACTTCATCCACCACCAGCAGATCGAGCGCGAGAGGGCGGCGGCGATCGCGGCCGTAGCGGCTGCCGCGGCTTTCCAGCAGTCGGTGCAACGTGGTGCAGGGGAGCTGGCCGCCGGTGGCGCTGCGCAACCGGGCCGCCGCCTTGCCGGTGGGTGCCGCCAGATGGATCCTCAGACTGGGATCGCTGGCCTGGGCCGCGGCGATCATCGCGGCCACGGTGCTGGTTTTGCCTGTGCCTGGTCCCCCTTCCAGCAGCACCAGCCCGTGGCGTCCGACGGCCCGTACCGCCTGCCGCTGGCGCTCATCCAGCGTCGGCTGGAGCACGGCTGAGCTCCCTGCCGCCGGGGGCTGGGGCGCGGCGGGCTGCCACTGGGAGCGGGCGATCAGAGTCGTGAGCACTCGCTGGCGCTGCTGTTGCCAGCGGCGCCACAGCAATCGCTGGCCAGCCACCAGCACCAGGGGGCCATCCGGTTCGGCCGCCAGGGGTGAACTCGCCAGGCGCTGTCGATGGGCCTGGGGCCAGCCTTCGCTGTGAATCGCCTCCGGTGCCGGCCCGGCCAGGTCCACCTCCAGCTCTCCCCGGGCCAGGGCGTCGCTGAGGGCAGCGATCAACTCGCTGATCAGTGGATCCGGCGCGACGCCATGCAGACGCGGCAGGGCTTCGCTCAGAGCTGCGGCCAGCGCCGGTGCCCAGTTGGGCGCTTGTCCGGCGGCGGGGCTCATGGCTCTTTCCCCCCGAGGGCGTCGTCCAGGGCCAGGATCCGGCCCAGGGGCGGGCGATCCACCAGCATCCCCGGAATCTCGCCCGGCAGGGCCCGGGCACCTTCGGCTCCAGGGGTGCCGCGCAGAAACACGTAGGCAAAGCCGCCGAGATGGCGCTCGGGGTCGTAGCCCGGCAGGCGCCAGCCCAGGTAGCGGTGCAGGGCCACGAGATAGAGATGGGCTTGAAGCACATAGTGGTTGGCCGCCATCAGCTCGGCCATCGCCGCCTGGCCGTAGTGGCAGGGCCCGCAGGCCTGGGGGCGCCCTTCCTCATCGCGGCGGCCGAGCCAGTTGCTCTTCCAGTCCGCCACCCACCAACGTGGCTCGCCGCCCGCCTCGCCGGCCCGGAAGATCAGGTCGATCGAGCCGGTGAGGAAGCCGCTGCTGTGGATCGGCAGGCTGGCCAGGTGCTGGGCGTAGCTTGCCGCGACGCTGCCGCCGGGATGGGCGTTGAAGGCCGCCGCCAGGTCGGCGGCCCGCACCTCACCGAGGGTGAGATCGAAGCCCATTTCATGCAGCCGTTCGCTGGCGGCGAGGTCGGCGATGCGCAGGCTTCTGAGTTCGCCGCCAAAGGGAGTCAGGCGCAGCTGTTCCAGTCCCGCCAGCACCGGCTCCAGGGGCTGTTGCTGCAATCCAGCCCGCTGCAACTCCGCTGCCACCACGGCCTGGTTGCTGTCCTGCTCAAGGGGCTGGCCGTAGTCGAGCCGCTCGAGGATGCGGTGCAGGCAGTCCCCCGGTGCCGCGCCGCGCGGAAACGCGGCCAGGGGTCCCTGGTCGGGCCAACTGGCTGCACCGGCCCCCCCGGTCAGGGTCGCTTCGTCACTGGTGGCGGCCAGGGCCTGCTCCGGGCTGGGATCCTCCGTGTCTCGCGCCTCATCGACCGGCATCGCCACCGGCCCACTCGGATGGCCGCCCCGGCTCCAGCTGGTGTAGCTGCTGCGCCCCCAGAGCTGATCAAAGCCCCGGCTTGGCACGGGGCCACAGCGCAGCGATGGCCCTGGGTTCGCCGCCAGCGTCAGCGGCTTCAGGCGCGGCGGTGGTGGATCTAGCAGCCGGATCACCAGCCCCCGCGCCGCCAGACCCTGCTCCAGCTGCTGGCGCCAGTCGGCATCGCTGTGGTGCTGGTAGAGATCGTCGCCGGCGCTGGGCAGCTCGGCCGCGGCGAACAGCCAGGGGAACAGAGGGTTGGTGTGGTGGCCGGCCGCCGGCCCCCAGGCGAGCACCAGCCGATGGCAGGCCCGGGTGGCGGCCACATAGGCCAGCCGTTCACGCTCCTGCTCCTCGGCCTGCCGATGCTGGCGGGCGGCCTCGTAGCCCAGGCCCCACTGGTGGTTGAGGCGGATGTCGAGCCGGGGGCGGCTGTGGCCGGGCGGCAGCCAGCGCACCGGTCTGGCCCGTCCGCCCCGGCGCCCGTCGCCCGGGCCTTGCCACAGGTAGGGGCAGATCACCACCGGGTATTCCAGGCCCTTGCTGGCATGCACCGTCACCACCGACACGACCCCCAGCTCGCGATCGCTGTGGGCCAGATGGGCCTCCGGCACCGAACGTTCCGGGTCCAGCCGCAGCCGCCGCAGCCAGTCGGCCGTGGCCGCCAACCCCTGTTGCTCGCTGTGGAGCCGCTCCTGCACCAGGGCCGCCACCTGCTGCAGATCGGCCAGCAACCGCCCCTGGCGCCACAGCCGCGTGAGCACCCTGGCCTCCAGCAATTCGGCCAGCACTCCCAGCAGTCCCTGCACGGGCACCCGCTGGCTGAGCTGCTCCAGCCGGCCCGCCAGGCTGCTCCAGGTTGTCGCCCCGGCTTCGCCGATCTGTCGGGCGCTCCAGCCCAGCAAGGGCGACGCGGCCAGCAGCCGCAAGCGGTTGCCATCGGCCGGGTCGACCAGGGCATCGAGCAGGCGCTGCAACGCCGTGGCGGCCGGACTGGCCAGCACATCCAGCCGACTGATCAGGCGGCTGGCGATGCCCTGACGCTCCAGGGCGGCCCGCAGTGTTTCGGCCTGATAGCGATCGCCCACCAGCAGGCAGATGTCATCGGGGCGCAGGGGGCGCTGGCTGTCGCCTTCGCCCAGATCAGCCGCTGCTTCAATCAGGTTGGCGGTGTGGGCTGCGATCCAGGGGGCCAGCTGCCGTTCCAGGACCCCCTTGGCGATCGGTTTCTGGCCCGCCTCTCGCTCGCCGCCCAGCCAGAGCAGCTCCAGGGCGGGGCCCGCCGGCCCGCTGCGCTGGGCTTTGGCCTGCACCGCGGGCACCGCCAGGCCGGAGCGGCGCAATCCCGGCGCCTGCATCAACCCGTTGAAAGCCGCCACCAGGGCGGCGGTGGAGCGGTAGTTGCTGTTCAGTTCGTAGCAGGCTGACGCCGTGGCCTTCGCCGCCAGATAGGTGGCCAGATCGCCGCCGCGGAAGCGGTAGATCGCCTGCTTGGGATCCCCCACCATCACCAGGCGGTGACCGCCGCCGGCGAAGCAGCGCCGCAGGATGCGCCACTGGATCGGATCGGTGTCCTGGAACTCATCGACCAGGGCCACGTCGTAGCGCAGGCCGATCTGCTGCAGCAGCGGGTTGAGGGTTTGCGGGCCACGAGCTTCGCCGGTCGCCTTGTCGTCGCGGGCAGGCGGGTCTTCGCCGGGATCCAGATCTTCCAGCAGCTGGGAGAAGCCGATGCGCCCCATCTGGCGGCGACGGCGAGCCAGCTCCCGGCGGCCCCAGTGGCCGGCATGGAGCAGCACCAGTTCCGCCGGGCCATCCACCAGCGCTGCCACCGCCGCCAGCAGCGCTGGCTGGGGCAGACTGATGGGGCGCTCTTCCCCCTCCGCCTTGCGGGCCGCCTGGCAGAAAGTGCCGGGGTGAAACAGGCCATTCAGCAGCGGATCACGGGCCACGGTCCGGTAGTCCCCCGTGGCACCGAGGCTGGCGATCAGGGCCGCCACCGGCGCACGGCGGTCCTTGCTGAAGCGACGCGGATAGTCCTTGCTGGGCTTGGCCCCCAGCTCCTGCCACTGGGCGGCCGCGGCCTGGAAGTCTTCAATCAGGGCCTGGCTGTGGGCCTGCCACAGGCTCTGGAACTGCTGCCAGCGGTGGCTCCAGAGGGCCGGCAACTGGTCCGCCAGGGGGCGATCCAGGCTCAGCTCCGCTGGCAGCGGCTCCAGATCCAGGGCCGGATCGCCATCGAGACTGGCCACCAGCTGGCGCACCCGTTCCGGGTCCACCTGTTTCTGGCCCAGTCCCCCCAGCAGCGAGACGGGCAGGGGCAGCACCTGCTGCTGCCAGTAGTCATGGGCAATCTGCTGCAGGGTGGTGTCGCTGTCGGTTTCGAGCTCGGGATCGGGGGGGCGACCGGCTTCGAGCGCATGGCGGCTGAGATTGCGATAGCAGAAGCCGTGGATCGTGGTGATGTCGGCGCCATCGAGTTCTTCGAGGGCCAGCAGCAACCGGGCCCGCAGTTGATCGTGGTCGCCGGTGCCGCGGCGCTGCAGCCAGTCGGCCAGAACGGCGTCGTGGTTGTCCGGCTGCGGTTGTTCAAGGGCGCGCAGGGCCTCCTGCAGTCGCCGCCCGATGCGATCACGCAACTCGGCGGCTGCCGCTTCAGTGAAGGTGACCACCAGCAACCGTCGCATCGGCAGCTGCTCCTCGCTGATCAGGCGCAGCACCAGGTGGGCCAGGGCGAAGGTCTTGCCCGTGCCGGCGCTGGCCTCCAGCAGCCGCACGCCGGGGTCCAGCGGAAAGTCGTTGGCTTCGAAGATCTCCATCACAGCTGCGCCTCCAGCAGGGGTTGCCACAGCTCCTTGGCCCGCACCTCGAAGGCCGCATCAATTAGATCGCTGGCCTCCCGGTCGGCGCCGAAGCAGACCACCATCTCCTCCTGTTGCCGCTCGGCCCACTGGTTGGGGGCCCCTTCCCACTGGCGCTGGGCGGCTTCAAAGCCCGTGCCGGCGCGCTTTGATTCGGCCAGAACCCAGGCCCAGCCACTCAGCGGTGGCACCGGCCAGCAGGTGCAGCGCCACTGCTGCTGCAGGGCGGCGAGCTGGGCCAGTTGCGTCTGGGCCTGTTCGAGGCCCGGTGGTCTGAGCTTGAGCTGGGGGCTGAACTGGTCCCGGTGTTTGTCATCGCGGGCTATCACCACGCCCTGCAGCGGTTGGCGGCCGCCAGCGGCTGCGGCCACCACGGCAAACAGCAACTGCAGCCACAGCTCCAGCCGCTGGGCCGGCTTGATCTTGGCGGTATGCACCAGCACGATGCTCTGTCCTTGCCAGCGCGGTTCCCCCTGCCAGTCCCCCCAGACCAGGGGCTCGCGGTGGGCCGGACCCAGGGCCGCCAGGCTGCTGCGCAGGCTGGACCATCGCTGGTGCAGGCCCTCGGCTTCCAGTTCCGCTCCTGCCAGGGCGGGCAGCCGGCCCTGGCCGCGGTAGTGCTTGAGCCAGTCGCTGGGCTCGCTTGGTTCCGTGTCGGCTCCATGCTGCGGGTCTGCCTCCAGCTCCGCCAGTCGATCGCGCAGCAGCGCCGCCCGTTGCCGCTCGGCCAGGGCCAGGGGATCGAGGTCTTCGATCCGCTCCTGCCATTCCCCCGGCCGTAGGCCGAGGCTGCGCAGCCAGTGCTTCTGCGGCGCCTTCAGCCAGGCGGTCAGATCCTCCAGGGGGTTGGCCGCCAGCTCCAGCTGCAGGGCCTCGGGCATCGGGCCTTGCAGCAGGGCGATGGGCGGCGGCGGCGGCGCGCTTTCCAGCAGTTGGCGCGCGGCCAGCAGGCGGCGATCGCAGCTGGGGGCAGGCCGTTCCGGTGTGTCGAGGAAGTTGCTGCGCTCCAGGGGGCTGGGGGCATGGGCGGCCACCAGGGCGCCGCTGCCGCCAGCCAGTTCGCCATCCAGCCACTGCATCCATTGCCGCACTGGCGAGGCCGGTTCGAGCGCAGCGCCGCTGCGATCGTCGCGGCTGCTCCAGCTGATCAGCAGGTGGTCGCGGGCGGAGAGCAGGGCCTCCATCAGGGCGTAGCGATCCTGGTCGGCGGGATCGGGATCACCAAGGCGCCGCCGCGATTCCATCAGGTGAAAGCCGGAGCGGTTGCTCTGGCGCGGGAAGGGGCCGGCATCAAGACCCATCAGCACGATCACCCGATGGGGAATCGCCCGCATCGGCTCAAGGGCGCTGATCGTGAGGGCGCCGCTGCGATGGCCGAAGCGGCCGCTGTCCACACTCAGCCCCTCGTCGAGCCCATCGGCTACCACCTGGGCATCGAGGATCAGCGCACAGGACGCCGCGGCCTGCTGCCAGGTGTCGATGGCGGCGAGTAGCGGTGGCAGTTCCCAGGCGGCATCACCGCCCTCACCGAACAGGTCGGCCAGCAGCTCCACCAGCAGCTCGCTCCAACGCGCCACCAAGGCCCCCTGGCGCAGCACGCTCAACCAGTGCTGCAGACGATCCAGCAGTCGCAGCCAGCGGCCGCTGAGATCGAGGGAGCTGCCACTGGTGGCGGGGGCGGTGTGGGCCGGCGCCAGGCCGGGGGTTTCGGGGAGCACCAGTCCCAGCAGCAGGCGATCGACACTCCAGCGCAGGCTGTGGGTCGGATCGCCGTGGCGATCGCGGCCATCGAGACCCCAGCGGAAGCCGCAGTGCTGCAGGGCCTCGGTGAGCTGGGCCGTTTCGGCGGCGTTCAAGGCGAAGTGTTGCTGCAGGGGTCCGCAGCTCAGCAGGCTTTCCAGTTCCGAGGCACTGAGCCGGCCGCCGGCCAGGCGCAGCAGCTGCAACAGGGCCCGGCCGATGCCGGCACTGCTCTGCTGGCTGCGGTCGGTGAGGCGCCAGGGCAGATCGACACCGGTGGCGCCCATGTCGCCGAACACCGAAGCGACCAGGGGGGCGAAGCGATCCACCTGGGGGGTCATCACCAGGATGTCCCGGGGTTGCAGGCTGGGGTCAGCGGCCAGCAGCTGCAACAACCGATCGCGCACGATCTGCACCTGGCGCAGCGGCCCGGGACAGGGGTGGAACTCCAGGGAGCTGTCGCCTGGCGCGCGGCGCAGGGCAGGCAGGATGTCCGGATCGGCCAGTTGGGCCTGCAGCTGGTGCAGCAGCGGTGGAATGGCCCCGGCTTTTGCTCCCCGGGCACTGGCTGGTGGCTCGTGGTCACGGGCTTTGGAACTGGGCAGCACGGAGGCCGGGGCCACGAATAAGTCTGCGGCTTCCCAGCGGCCCAGCTGGGTCTCGCCGGTTCCCTCCAGCAGCTGCTGGAATTCCCCCCCCAGACGACCGAAGCGGGCCTCAAGCCCTGGCGCCTGCAGCAACCAGTCCATGCCGAAGGGTTCGGCCAGGGCCAGGCTGTCACTCAGTTGGCGGCGACGATCGATGCAGCGCTGCCAGAGATCGGCGCAGGGGGTGAGCAGGTAGATCTCCACGTCGATCACGCCGCTGAGGGCCTGCAGCAGGCGCACCTGAACCGGCGCCATGCTGCTGAGCCCGAACAGGCGCACCCGCTGGCTGGCTAACTGCGGCGGCCGCTGCTGCCGCCCCAGTTGCTCGATCGCCGCTTCCACCCGGACGCCGAAGGGATCGCAATGCAGGCGCGCGACCAGGGCCCGATACAACGCGGCCTGCCAGTGCTGGCTTGGCGGCAGGGGCCGGCCGCCGTCATCGTGCGCTTCCCCCTGGGCCCAGGCCCGCAACATGGCGGGGCGGTACAGGCCGTAATCGTCAAAGGCATCGGCGATGGCGCGGCCCAGCTGCCAGGCGTCCCGCTCCAGTCGCTCCTGCCCGGCGAAGCGATCCAGCCAGGGCCGCAGCGGTGCCCCACTGGGTCCGGCCGCCACCGCGGGCAGCAGCTCCAGCAGCGGCCACACCAGCACGTTGGCCCGCCAGGGGTCCAGGGTCGGGGAGACTGGCGGGCCGTCGCCACCACCGTCGGCTGCGGCTCCGGCTGCGGCCCCAGCCGCCGCTGGGCTCTGCTGCAGCACCGACTCGACCAGCTGGCGCAGACGGGCACCCGGAAAGGGATAGCGCAGGTTGGCGGCGATGCCACCCAGGTGAAGGGCCAGTTGCTCGCCCAGCCAACGGCTGGTGGGCCAGGTGTTGACCACCACCTGCACCGTTTCCAGGGGATCGGGTGGGCTGAGCTTCAGCTGAGCAGCCAGGATCTGGGCCAGAAGTTCGGCCCGATTGCTGCGGTAGACGATCAGCACGGCGTACCGCTCAGCGGGGGTGAGGGTGTCAGCGCCGGGGCAGCCGTTGTCCTGGGAACGATTCTCCTGTCAGCTGTTGCTCCGGCCGCCATTCCCCAGTGGAACGTTGCCCAGAGAACCTTTGCCCAGAGAGACGCTGTGCAGAGAGACTTTGTCCAGAGAGAAGTTGGTCAGCTCGCTGGAGCCCGGGCAGGGCGGGTTGGAGCTTCCACTCCTCGCTCTCTCCCTCCTCCTGGATGAAGGCGCCGGTTTCCGGGCAATAGGCGGTGAGCTGGCCGCCGTAACAGGCGCCGGTGTCGATCAGCACGATCTGGCGCACGGGGCCGACGCGGCGCACGCCCGGGCCGGGGGTGTGGCCGACGATCACATCGCCGAAGCGGCCGTCGTAGTTCTGCCAGAAGGCCATCCGCACCGTGGGATCGGGCTGCCAGCTGAGTGGGTCGAAACCGGCATGGGTCGCCACCCAGCCCTGGCCCCAGTAGGCCATCGGCAGCGTTTCCAGCCGCTCCAGCCAGCGGCGACAGCCCAGGTCGCCCAGCTGGCGATAGGTGTCGCAGCCCGCCAGGGACTGAAGAGCCCGCCAGTCGCCGGCGCGCAACTGCTCCACCAGGGTGCGCTCATGGTTGCCCATCAGCCAGATCGCCCGACCGCTCTCCACCAGCTGCCAGGCCAGGCTCATGGCCGCTTCGATGCGGGGGCCGCGGTTGATCACATCACCGCAGAACACCAGGCGATGCTGACGCGGCAGGCGTTCGATCAGAGCCTCGAGGGCATCGGCGCAGCCATGGACGTCCCCGATGATCCAGTGCAATACCGGATGCTTCGTGGACTCGTGGGGGGGCGTCATCAAAAGGATGCGTTAGGTCCAGTGTTGCCCGCCACAGGGTGATCTGTCAGCCCCCCAGTCTTCAGAACGCCATCAGCGACGCTGATCCATCCAGCTCCGGATTGCTGTCCCTGGCAGCGTTTTGCCGATCGATCGCCAAACAGAAATTCGGGGGCCTTGCCACAGCCGAGACGATGCAATCCGCAAACAGGTTGAGACAAAAGTGACCGAATCTCGACGCACTGGCTCCACCAACTCGGCTGCCCAGCAATCGATCTCGAGTCCCCGACGTGTCTGAAGCGGGCTCCAGGCGAGATCAGCCTGAGACCGTTTGGCACGGTGACCGGCAGCGCCGGCGGGCCTTTCGATCTGAACGGGCTAGGAGCCTGTTGCACATAGACCGTTCCGGACGAAAAGACCCGATTCGCTCCACGCCAACGTCAAATTCGGTCTCAGGCAGGTCTCGCCGGCTCCCTCACGTCAGGCCAGCCAAAAACCTGAGATCGATTGTGGTGCAACCCCCACTTTCTGCTCGGAGATCTATGCGCAACACGCTCCTAGCGGCAACACGCACCTCGCGGCTGGGGCTCAGACAAGAGCGAACCCGGCCTGGGGCCTCGCCCAAAGCCTGTCCACGAACGCCCCAAGGGCCCAGGCTCCGCTGATACGGTGACCTGATTGAGGATTGAAGAGACGCGATGGCGGGAGTCGATCCGAAATCCCTGCCGGTGACGCAGCGCATAAATCTGCTGCTGAAGGCCCTCAATGGGGCTAAGCGCACAAACGAGGCCCTGGCCCGCTGCGGGGATGGCGAGGCGATGCTGGACGTGCTGTTGGAGGCCTCCGCCAAGCTGGGTCTGGGCCTGAGCCGCGCCGATCTCCAGAACACTCCGCCGATCCGCGACTGGATCTGGTGGAAGAACAAGGAGGCCCTGCTTACGATCGGCGACAACACACCCCGCTATCAGCAGGACGCCAGCCGTTCCCGCCAGGGTTCAGCCGCCGCCGATTCCCGTGCTGAAAACACCAGTGCTGTGAACAGCAACGCTGCGAAAATCAGTGCTGTGAAAACCAATGCGGCGAACATCGCAGCGGGCGACCCCACCAGCTCGGCACAGCTCCCCCGCAAGCGCTTTTTGGGACTGTTCTGAGCCGCGGGGCTGGTGTAGTCACCGCTCCCCACAGCCGCTGTGCACAGCCGCTCTGGCCAGGGCCCCCAACCCAGCCAAATGGTTGCCTCGCTCAGCGGCACACCTGAAATCGCTGGCGTCAGCCCCCTCGCAGCGGCACCCCGTGGAGTGAAGAAGGCCCCCGCACAACAGACATCCCAGTCTTGCGCCTGGCTGGGCTGGGCCACGGTGGAACATCCCATCGCCCCGCAGCAAGTTGCCCGCAGCAAGCCAGTGTTCAAAGGCTTTCTCAAAAGGCCGGTGGAAAGCCAGTCGGGTTTGCCGCTGGTTTTTCAGCAGTCCCTTAAGCCCTGGCCTCGGCAGTGAGCCCGACGGGTCCAGCTGGGGTCTGGGCTGGATCCGGCCTGGTTTCACTCCAGGCTGGCCTGGGCGGAGGCGATGGTGGCGGAGGGGGCTTCGAAGCTGCCGCGGGCGACGAACTCCAGCCGCAGCTTCAGAAAGGTGATGAACTTTGGATCGCTGGAGACCACGGCCGCGGCCGGCCGCGGCACGGCCTGGGCCAGGGGAGCCAGCTCAGGAGCCTCGAGGAAGGCCGGCCGGCGCACCAGCCAGAAATCAATCGGGCGCTGCTGTTCGGCGTAGTTGCGAACCCGCTCCCGCAGCACCTCCTCCAGCGGCTCCTCCTCGCAGAGGAAGGCCTCACTGGCCGCAATGAAGTGGAACGTGCTCATGGGCGCTGGCCGAACAGGGGGTCGCGGCGGGGATTCTGAACCAGCGCCTTCATCTGCCGCACCGCAGTCTCCAGACCCACCGCCAGGGCCCTGGCCACGATCGTGTGGCCGATGTTCAGTTCCTCCATGCCCTCGATTGCGGCGATCGGCTCCACGTTCTGATAGGTGAGGCCATGACCGGCATTCACCCGCAGGCCGAGGGAGCGGGCCATGGCGCTGCCCTCGATCAGTCGCACCAGTTCCTGCGGCTGCTGCGTCCATGGCGCTTCGGCATAGCGGCCGGTGTGCAGCTCCACCCAGCGGCTGCCGGTGGCAGAGCAGGCATCCAGCTGGGCCCGATCGGCATCGACGAACAGGCTGACACCGATGCCCGCCGCCTGCAGACGGCCGACCAGCTCCGCCAGGACACCCACCTGGGAGGCCACATCCAGGCCCCCCTCGGTGGTCACCTCCTGGCGCTGTTCCGGCACCAGGGTGACCATGTCCGGCCGCAGCCGCAGGGCGATCGCCTCCATTTCGGCGGTGGCGGCCATCTCAAGATTGAGCCGGGAGCGCACGGTGGCCCGCAACAGCTCCACGTCCCGGTCCTGGATGTGGCGCCGGTCTTCGCGCAGGTGCACGGTGATGCCGTCGGCGCCGCCCAGTTCCGCCAGCAGGGCGTAACTGACCGGATCCGGTTCCACGGTGCGCCGGGCCTGACGCACGTTGGCGATGTGATCGATGTTGACGCCGAGGCTGGCCATGGACGGGGCGCGGCAGGTTGCGCAGCAGGAGGGATAGGGGAAACCGTATCGGCCGAAGGTTCAACTGCCCGTATCGGCTGGGTCCGGGCCGGGTGCCGCCCCTAGGTTCAGCAGACAGATTTCGAGGATGCAGTCGTGTTGGCGGCACGTGAGGGCCAGTCCACGCCGATCAGCGATCTGGCCCTGAAACGGGAACGGTGTCTGGGTAGTGGGATCAGCCCCTGGCTGGCTCCCCTGGCGACCCTCCTCACCCAGGATCTGGCCCTGCCCAGTTTTTTCGATCGCGTGCGGGTGCTGGATCGGCAGCGTCTGCCGCTCCACGGCGCCGTGCTGCTGGCGCCCACCCATCGGGCCCGCTGGGATGCCCTGTTGCTGCCCCATGCCGCCGGCCGCCGGGCCACGGGACGCGATTGCCGCTTCATGGTCACGATCGATGAAATGAAGGGCCTGCAGGGCTGGTTCCTGCATCGCCTCGGCTGTTTTCCCGTGGACCAGGGGCGACCGACCTTGTCGAGCCTTCGCTATGCCATCGATCTGCTCGGGATGGGCCAGCAGCTGGTGGTGTTCCCGGAAGGCAACATTCGCCGTGATGACGGCCCGATCCGGCTGCAGCAGGGTCTGGCCCGCCTGGCCCAGATGGCGGCGACCCAGGGCGTGACCGTACCGGTGGTGCCTGTGGGCATTGCCTATGGCCATGCCCAGCCCCGCCCGGGGGACGGGGCCGCCGTCTGCTTTGGCCCCCCCCTGTGGGCCCAGGGTCAGGGGCGGGATGCCGCCCGTCATTTCACCCAGGAGCTCAGCCTGGCCATGCAGTCGGCCGAGCAAGCGGCCCGCGCAGCCGTCGGTCGCCCGATCGATCGCCCGTAGAGTTCGCCCCTCCGTTTCGGCGTCACCGTGACCAGGCCAGATTTCCGCCAAGCCTTCGGCCCCAGGGCTCCATTCCGCCTCCAAGGCAAGGCGCTGGGGCTGGCCCTCGGCCTGCTGACCCTGGTGGCTCCCTTCAATGCCAGCAACGCCCTTGCCCAGAGCGAAGCCGCTGGTCCGCCAGCAGCTACCGGCAGCGCCTTCGATGTGGCGGCCGTGCGCCAGCTGCTGGCCCGCGGCGATGCCGCCGCCGCCTCAGGCAACCTGGTGGAGGCCCGTCGCCTCTATGACGACGCCCGGGTTGCCAGCCGCGCCCTCGCGGGCTTCTACCGCACGATCGCCGGCGCCTTCCGCGGCCTCGATGCCCGCATTCCCCGCGAGATGGACGACAAGGGTCGCCAGTCGATCGAGCTGCTGGCTGAATCCAACATGCGTCTGGCCGCCCTGTTGCGTCGCCAGGGTCAGGCGGAAGTGGCCGTTCCCCTGCTGGTGGAGGTGCTTACCGCCACCACACCGGCCTCCGAACAGGGTCGCAAGGCCTACCAGCAGCTGGTGGAGATCGGCTTCGTCAGTACCCCCTATGCCGCCGGAGCTGCTGCCGGCAACTAGATTCCACCTTCCCCCCTGTCTCCCCGCTGCGTCATGGTTCAACCGGATCAGGTCAGGGATGCCATTTGCCGTGCCCTGCCCGATGCCGCCGTGGAGGTCGAGGATCTCACCGGCGGCGGGGACCATCTCCAGGTGAAGGTGGTGTCCGCTGCCTTCGCCGGTCTCAACAGGGTGCGCCAGCACCAGCTGGTCTACGGCGCCCTGCGCAGCGAACTGGCCACGGAGGCCATCCATGCCCTGGCCGTGCAGACCTCCACTCCCTGAATCCATCCATGGACCCGAACACCCAGCAACGCATCGCCACCCTGGTCACCAGCAGCCCTGTGCTGGTGTTCATGAAGGGCACGAAACTGATGCCTCAGTGCGGTTTCTCCAACAACGTCGTGCAGATACTGCATGCCCTTGGCATCTCGTTTGAAACCTTTGACGTGCTCTCCGATCCCGAGATCCGCCAGGGCATCAAGGAGTTTTCCGACTGGCCGACCATCCCCCAGGTGTACGTGAAAGGCGAATTCCTCGGCGGCTCCGACATCCTGATCGAGATGTACAACAGCGGCGAGCTGCGCGAGAAGCTTGAGGTGGCTCTGGCCTCCTGAGCCAGGACAGCGGCCTCAGAGGCGTCCGCTTTCATACAAGGTGCGCCGATCACCATCGGCGCCAATGAAGGCGGATGGGTCCAGGATCCAGCGATCGATCAATTCCTCCAGGCGCCTCTGGGAGATGGGATCCAGCACGGCAGTGCGCCGCAGAGCATGCAGGTAGCCATCGGCGTAAAGCCGCAACTCGCCAGGCCCATGGCGGCGGTGGGCAAGCTCCTGGCAGGCGTCGCAGAGCGACTGGAAATGGCGGATGGCGTCGGGGTGCTGCAGAGATGTCATAGGGCCTCCAGCCCGCCGCACCATTCTGTCGCGCGACCATGCGACCAGCGAGTAGCAGAGCCTCCAACGCTTGGTCGGATCTCCGCCCCCGATCCCCTTGATCCCGGCTTCGTCAGCAAACCATAGCGAAACAGGCCAAAGGCAGCGGCTGATACTCGCTTTGTGCCGAAAGCACCGTTAAGTTGGGAACGATTTGATGATTGGTCAGGATGTTGGAGGATGTTTGCAGCAAATCAAATCCCTCTGACAGCCAGCTCTCATCCCTGACGTTGAGGCTTTCCGGATGGTGCAGCAGTCGGTGAGCGAATCCTCAGGCCATCCCAAGCGTGTGTTGGTCGTGGATCCCCACGCCACTCTCCGCACCGTGCTCGCCCAGCGGCTCCGCCAGGACGGCCACCTGGCGGCAGCGGTGGCGACGGCCAGGGAGGCCGTGGAGATCTGCCATGACCAGTCCCCCGATCTGCTGGTCAGCGCCGAACTGCTGGAGGAGACCTCCGCCCTGCGTCTGGCCAGCCAGCTGCACTGTGCGGTGATGGTGCTCACGGCCCGTTCCGGCTCCGAACCGGTGGTGGCCTTGCTGGATGCCGGCGCCGACGATGTCCTACGCAAACCCTTTGGCCTCGAAGAGTTGGCGGCTCGCTGCCGCACCCTGTTGCGTCGCAGTGGGAGCGGCCTGCAGGAACGGGTCTGCGTCGGCCCATTGGAAGTGCATCTGTTGTTGCGCCAGGTGACCTTGCGGGACCAACCGGTTGAGCTCAGCCCGCGGGAGTTCGCCTTGCTATGCGCTCTGCTTATGCCCCCGGGTGTGGTACGTACACGGCAGGAACTACTGCGCATGGCCTGGCCTCCCTTCAGTGGTGGCCCCCGCTCCGTCGATACCCAGGTGCTCACCCTGCGCCGCAAGCTGGAGCAGGCTGGCCTCGGCGATGGCGGTGGCATCGAGACGATGCGGCAGCAGGGTTACCGCTTCAGCCTCGACACCCTGCCCGACCAGGACGACGCCCCCATGGCGCCGCAGCCGAACCTGATGGCCAGTCAGTCACCCGGCAATCGTCTGATCTGAGCAGGACCCTGTGCTGGGGATGGGCACGGCCCAGATGCCGAAGCTCAGGGCATTGCGCGCTCGGCATCCGGCCTCGGGACTCCGGCCTCGGGACAAGGAATCGTTGGCTGTCCAGACACCGCTCTGGTTCAGCTCAGAGCGTTGACCAACAACAGGCGAGGCCCCTGAGCATCACCACGGGTGGGAAACGGGATATTGCATACCAGTTCAACGATGCTCGGCCTTGAACCAGGCCTGAGGTCTCAAGACTCAGATGCAGACATTCGCTTGAACACCCAATGGCGGAGTGGGGGCTCCAATCCCACACCTTAAGCAAGAGGTGACAGGGATTCGGTTCCAGGCCATGGCTGATTCCTGCGGCCCTGATCACCCACTCCTATTCGGCCTGGGGGAAAAGAAAGGGACATGTTCTCTGCAAGCGATGACCTCGAAACGTCTGGTCATCTTGTTAAGATCGACATAGACCAGACTTTGATCAGATGATCGAAATTGGCTGCATGACTGAAAACTTCAGCGCTCAGGAACCGTCGACGGATACCAACGCAACGGCCCTTGATGGGATAGCGATTGTCGGAATAGGCTGCCGGCTGCCGGGTGGAATTGATACACCTGACGACTTTTGGTCGTTTCTGGCTTCGTCTCAATCTGCAATCAGTGAAGTACCTGGCTCCCGCTGGAAACTTGATAATCATTACCATCCCGACCCTAGTAATCCATATACTCAGCACGTTAAGTACGGAGGCTTCCTCGCTGGAATTGATCAATTTGATGCCAGTTTTTTTGGTATCTCGCCGCGTGAAGCTATCTGCATGGACCCCCAACAGCGCATGCTCATGGAGGTGGCCTGGCGGGCCATGGAAGATGCCGGCTACCCCCAGGAAGCGATCCGCAATCAGGACGTTGGTGTTTTCATTGGTATTTCCAGCAATGACTACGGCTCATTGCTCTGGGCATCCGAAGAAGAATGGGCGACACCGCACAATGAGCCCTATGTCCTTCCAGGCAATACAGGTTGTATAGCGGCCAATCGTCTTTCCTACTTTTTTGATCTTAAAGGTCCAAGTCTTACCGTTGATACTGCCTGTTCGTCCTCGCTCGTAGCCGTTCACCTGGCTTGCAAAAGCCTCAGATCCGGGGAATCCAGCATGGCTTTTGTCGGTGGGGTTCAGGCCTTGATCCATCCTGGAATCCAAACGACATTTTGCAAGGCTGGCCTGCTCTCACCTGATGGTAGATGCAAAAGCTTTGATGCCAAAGCGAATGGTTATGTGCGTTCAGAAGGTGCTGGCATGGTCCTGCTCAAGCCCTATGCAAAGGCACTAAAGGATGGAGATAGAATCTATGCGCTGATTCGTGGCACAGCGGTCAATTCCGATGGCCGTAGCGATGGCATGGTAGCGCCAAACGTAGACGCCCAGATTGCGTGTGTTCGCAAAGCTTTTGCCAGTGCCGGAATCGACCCTGCCCGCACACAGTATGTGGAAGCCCATGGCACCGGAACGCGACAGGGTGATCCTATTGAGTTGCGAGCTCTTGGCACCGTTTTTGGTGAAGGACGATCCGAATCAAGTCCCTGCCACGTCGGCTCAGTTAAGACGAATCTGGGACATTCCGAAACGGCTGCCGGAATCACAGGACTGATCAAAACAGCCCTCTGCATCAAGCGACGTCAGATTCCCCCAAGCCTGAATTTCGAGACCCCGAATCCCTCAATAGACTTTAAGGGCCTGAAATTAAAAGTTCAAACGGAATTGACGCCATTCCCATTGCCAGAACATGAGCTGATAGCGGGAGTAAGTTCTTTTGGTTTTGGCGGAACGAATGCCCATGCGGTTCTAAGTGAATCGGATCCATGCGGGCCAACGCCTGCGCGCTACAGCAATCAACCAAACCTGTATCTGCTGACACTATCGGCACGAACAGACCATGCACTATCGGCACTTGCCACTGGTTATCTACAGCTCCTGGATCAACAGCCAAGTCTATCAATCAAGGATCTCTGCGCCAGTACAAACCTTCAACGTACGTCCTTCCGTGAACGAGCCGTATGTATTGCGAAGGACCGAGCCGAACTGAGTCAACAGCTCCAGGTACTCAGCCAGGGGCGCACACCACTGCCACCAGAAATACGACGAGGTCTGGCATCCCGTCGTCCCGGCAAGATTGCCTGGCTATTTACCGGCCAAGGCTCGCAAAGCCCTGGGATGGCGCGTGAGCTACTGCAGGAACACCCCAGCTTCAGAAGGGCTTTTGAGAGGGTCAGCGCCATGCTCGACCCCCATCTGGACCTACCATTGCGCACCCTGATCGAGCCGAATCATGGGAGCGGGAATAAAGCCACCTCACCCCTTGACAGTACGGGATACACCCAACCAGTTCTGTTCGCAGTTGGCTATGCCATCAGCCAACTTTGGCTGGAATGGGGTGTATCACCAGACCTGCTTCTGGGGCATAGTATCGGCGAGGTCCTGGCGGCCCATCTTGCAGGTGTGTTTAGCCTGGAGGACGCTTGTCAACTGGTGATTGCTCGTTCCCAACTGATGCAAGCCTTGCCGACAAATGGTGGCATGGCTGCAATCCTCTGTGCTCATGAACGCCTAGCTCCATGGCTGAAAACTGAGCCTGAAGTGGCTATAGCTGCGTATAATACACCTGATAACTCTGTTGTTTCCGGTCCACTTGAATCAATCCAGCGCGTGGTGGCTAAAGCTCAAGCCGCTGGGATTGATGTGCGCGAACTACGTGTTTCACATGCCTTCCATTCTCCTGCCATGGCACCGATGCTGGCGAGCTTTGAGAAGGAACTAGGGAAAATAAGTTTTTCAGCACCAACAAAGATTCTAATCAGCAACCTCACTGGCAAGGTTGCTGGTTCAGAAATAGCTCACCCAGAATACTGGTGTGAACACGTGATTAATCCAGTGCGATTCGAGCAAGGAATTCACTGCGTCAATGCCTTAGGGGCTCAAGTTTTCCTGGAGATCGGCGCTCGACCAACCCTGATCGGTCTGGCGCGCCAATGCCTTGAGGATCCAGCTCTTACCTTCCTGCCGAGCTTGGTGCCTGGCCAGTCAGACTGCAAAACACTATTCACCACACTTGGGCAGCTCTACGTTTCCGGTTATTCCAGCGATTGGCAAAGTTTCCATCAGCCCTACGAGCATCAATTCGTCTCACTGCCAGGCTATCCATTTGAGAGACATAAGTTTTGGTGGGCCAGCAAAGGTACGATTTCTGGCGCCAGTCTCTGGACAGATCATATTGGCCTAGGCAATGTAGCCTCAAAAACTGATTTTGCAGCAATATCTGAACCCAAAGCTGGAGCGGGACCAGAGTATTCTCGGCAGCTAAAACTTCTAGACATACCAAGCCTGGAGCGCCACTACAAACGCACCATTACGATGGATCAACCATCTGATCTAACGGATCATCGCATTCGGGAGACAGTAATTTTCCCCGCAGCAGGTTTTATTGACCAATGTTGCGATGTTCTGTCACAGGAAAAACTGCCTCTACGCCTGATTAATCTTGCTCTTGCACGGCCGCTCAAGCTTAGCAATCAGCCAGTCTCTCTCTTATTTAAGCTCGATCCAGATCCTGCTGCGGATACGACTTTTCTCCGCTTCTTTAGTAACAGTGAAGCAGCTGTGGATTGCAACTGGGTTTGCCATGGCCAGGCCCAGCTCCCCGCCCATGGTGACGCCCTGGAGAGCCCACCGTTCGCGCCGGGGCTGCCACCATCGGAACTCACCCCGATCGATCTGGAGGGCTTTTATGCCGCCTTGGAATGTTTCGGACTCTGCTATGGACCCACATTCAGAGGCCTGAAGCAACTGGTGAGTAGTGGCGAGATGGCCTGGGCAGATCTCGAACGTCCCTCCGGGGGCAGCGATCGCGGATTGCTCGATAGTTGTTTTCAAGCGGTTGCGGCTCTGCTGGGTCCAACCTCAACCGCAGGCCAATTTTTACTGCCCGTTGGGCTGGTGGCTATGGACCTGCAATCCCTGCCGCTGCCAGACCATTTCAGTTGTCAGGTGAGATTGCGCTCCAGCTCGGAGCCAGCCTTCGTGATATGCGACCTGGTATTGCACACAGGCAGCACAATTCTTGGCTGGATTGAGGGGTTCCGCTTGCGTCGAATGCCCCGTCAAGCACTTGAATGGCTGTTCCCCATCCACGAAGAGTTCACGCAAATTGAAGAACCGGCTTCCTGGCTAATTCATCGTGACTGGTTAGACCTTGCTGCAGCGAAGGAGACAGCTCTCTTGCCGCTGAAGCCAGTGCAGGATCAGCTCTCACTGTTGGGCCGCCCGATTGCATCTGCGCCTGAGCTCGCAGCTTGGTGCGTGTCCCAGAACCTCCAAATACATGAGATCGGCCTTGATCATGTGGTGCCGGACAGTGCGGGAGATGTGCTGATCTGGCCGATACTTGGCAGCATTTGTTCATCAGAGGCGATTGTAGAGCTCTGTAGTCAGATTCTTCTGCAAATTCAGCAAATTACAAGCGGACGGGTCAGGCCAATCTGGCTCCTGCTCGATGGTGCCGGGGCTGCTCAGGGTGCCCTGGAAAGTTTATTGAAAACAGCTGCCCTGGAATATCCTCAATATCGCTGGACCCAACTCCATCTACCAGAACTGATCTGCGAACACCCCACGGCAAGTGCCTGGGGTGAGATCTGGGCAGGGGCCAGGATAGAAGCCAGTTTGCGCTGGTACGGCGGACGCCTCCAGGTTCCACGACTGCGTCGCTTGGCGACTCTCGATCGGTTCCGACTCAGCACCCGTGCATGCGGCAGCCTGGAGGATCTGGTGTGGCAGTCCTTACCGCAGCAGCAGCCACGCCCGGGGGAAGTGGAGGTCGCTGTCGAAGCAACCGGTCTCAATTTCCGCGATGTACTGAACGCCCTGGGTCTACTTTCTACGTATAGTGCCCAGCTCGGAATTGACGCCGACGCAAAAATTCCCTTTGGTGGCGAATGTGTCGGTCGGGTGATTGCCATCGGCCCAGGGGTAGATCCCGCTCTGCTCGGGGAGCGGGTGCTGGCCGCCTTGGCCGTAGGCAGCCTGGCCAGCCATGTGCTTTGCCGCTCTGAACTCTGTGTCGTACTACCCAGCACCATCACACCAGAGCTGGGAGCCAGCATCAGCACCGTCTTCCTCACCGCACTTTATGGCCTGGAAACTCTGGCCGATCTGCAGGTGGGTGAAACCGTGCTCATTCATGCGGCGGCAGGCGGCGTAGGCCAGGCAGCTGTGCAAGTCGCCCGATCACGCGGCGCCAGGATTTTCGCTACCGCGAGCCAGGCCAAACATGCCGCCTTGTTGGAACAAGGGGTTGAAGCGGTGTTCGATTCCCGAAGTCTTGACTTTGCCGATGCGGTACTGCAGTCCACGCAAGGCAGGGGAGTGGATGTGGTGCTCAATAGCCTTAAAGGCGAGTGGGTGGACGCCGGATTTCGGGCCCTTGCTCAAGGTGGTCGCTTTGTCGAACTAGGAAAAATCGAGATCTGGTCTGGCGAAGAGGCCCGGAAGCGGCGACCCGACGCCCGCTACCTACCCTTTGATCTGCTGGAGGTTGCCGTTGCAGATCCCCAACTGATCCGGAATCTGTTGATTCGATTGCTAAAGGACCTCGGACAGGGCGTGCTGGTGCCGATCCCGTTGAAGGTTTTCACGATCGATCAGACAGTTGACGCCTTTCGATGGATAGCCCAGGCTAAACACGTTGGCAAAGTTGTGATCGTCCAACCCCTGCGGCCTGAGCCGTTGGTGATTCGAGCGGAAGGCACATATCTGGTGACTGGAGCATTTGGTGGTTTAGGGTTGCAGTTGCTGGAATGGCTTGCAGCCCAAGGCGCAACATCCCTGCTGGCCATTGCCCGCGGGGCCAATGAGCCACCGGAGACCGCCCGGCAGGTCCTGGCTCGCCTGGCTGATGCTGGAGTGGAATGTCATTGTCTGGCCGTCGATTTGGCAGCCGTGAGTGAGGAGGAAACTGCAGCGGCTAGCGCATTGGCTCAAGCTCAGGCTGCCCTTCCACAGAACAAGCCACTCCTCGGTGTGTTTCATGCTGCTGGCATTTTGGATGATGGTCTGATAGCCAGTCAGACCCAGGAGCGCATGCATAGGGTTATCTCACCCAAATTTGGAGGCTGGGAGATTCTCCACCGCGCTCTTATTGGCAATCATTTCTATGTGAGTTTCTCCTCCATGGCTGCCTTGCTGGGCTCTCCTGGTCAGGTGAGCTATAGCGCCGCTAATGGTGCCCTTGATGGAGACTGTTTGGCCAGGAGCCTTGAGCCTGAATGCCCAGATGGGCTGCATCTCTCCATCCAGTGGGGTCCCTGGGCGGGAGCCGGCATGGCGGGCTCGCTTTCGGATCGGGATCGTAAGAGATTCGAAGCCTTTGGGGTGGGATTGTTGGAGCCAGCACAGGCTTTCAAGGCCCTTGAGATCGCTCTCCTGCGAGGCATTGGTGGACAACTGGCAGTTGTCAATAACAACTGGCAGCGAATCTCAGAGCAGAGTCCCACTAGACAAGCAAGAGCACTCGAAGATTTGCTCAATGCACATCAAACTAGTGAAGGTGATGACACAGCAGAGACCCGCCAGATCTTGCTTGATAAAATCGCCCAGTCTCCAGAAATAGAACACCATGCCCTTGTGGTGGGCTTACTACAAGCCAATCTTGCGCGCGTGATGGGACTTAGCGATCCAAGTTTCCTAGACCCAGGAGAATCGCTCTTCCATATCGGGCTTGACTCACTGATGGCCGTTGAATTAGCGGCCACGATTCAGCGAGATCTTGGTGTTAGTCTGGAACTTGAATCCTTGGCAGGAGATCCAACATTGGATGGCCTGGGCCACTACGTGCTCGCAGCCCTGATTGATCCATTGGCACGTCAGAGAAAGTATCTTGACCTGGGCCAAGAGGCTATCTTGCCCAGTGATTGGAAGGTCATTCCAGGCGATTGCTTAAGCGATATGCCGGGAGAGGAGATTCTTTTAACTGGAGCATCCGGATTCCTTGGGGCCTATCTTCTGGCAAGTCAACTCCAACGCTGGCCAGATCTGTGTGTCCGTTGCCTGGTTCGTGCTGCTGATGCTAGCCAGGGGTTGGAACGTATCCGTTCCAACATGGTGCACTATGGCATCTGGAATATGGATTGGGAGAGCCGTATCATTGCGATTCCCGGTGACCTGGCAAAACCTGGATTCGGCATGGAGGCCGATAAATATACAGCCTTGGGCACTGGCATCGGTGGCATTATTCATAACGGTGCCTATCTCAGCCAAATGGCTACCTATAGCCAACTGGCTCCCACCAATGTGGAGGGAACGCGTCGCATTCTCCAAATCGCATTTGATCACGGTGGCATTCCAGTCCAAATGATCTCCAGTGTTGCCATTTTCGAAGGGGCGGCATATCGAGACAAAGAAATCTTTGAAACTGATGAGATCAGATCGTGGGAAGGAATCTTCAATGGTTACTCCCAGACCAAATGGGTCAGTGATCGCCTGGTTGTCCAGGCTGGTTTGAAAGGACTGCCGGTCACGATCTATAGACCTCCACTGATTGGTGGCCACTCCCAAACTGGAGCTTGGCATCAAGACGACCTCCTCTATCGATTGCTGAAAGGATGTCTACAACTTGGTATGGCTCCTGATGTTTCATGGGAACTCGATCTCGTTCCCATTGACTACGTTGCTGATGCAGTGACTGCCCTGGCCTGGCGGCCAGAGTCTCAAGGACAATGCTTCCACCTACAGCATCCCAAGCCACATTCATTGAGAGATCTTTTAGGTGGACTTACAAACAAAGCCACCCCAGTGCAAAGAGTGTCAATGCAGCAATGGCTGTCGGCTATTGAGAAGGATCCAAGCAACCCTCTTCACGAGATGCGTGGATTTTTCACGCGCCGATGGGGGGCTGAGCAGCTCACGTATCCTGAACTCAACCAAATCGGCCAAAAATCACGACCCAGTTCGGCCCTCACTGTTGCAGCACTTGATGAACTCGGGGTGCGCTGTCCGACGTATGAAAAACTTTTTGTGACCTATGGAGCCGCACTACTTCAATAATAAGCATCCTGAGCTGTGCTTTAAACATGTAAATGTTCAGATTCCAAGAAATGACTGAGTATCAAGATCTAATTACTTTGGGCACAGCCCAAGAGATTTCAAACCTTGAGGCTGAGATCTTCATGGTCCATCCAGTCATAAATGATATCAAGAGATGATTCACGAAAGCCTGCTGTTACAATGATGATGACAGTCTTATGGATTTACCTTTGGGGGGCTCGATGTGGTTCTTGTCTGCCAAGTAATGCCACACTACACTTGCCTCTGTGGCAAACAAGGTTGTTAGCATGGATGCTGGCGAGATAGATCAACTCGTCCATTGGTTCTAATGGTGAGTTGGTTGAACTACTTAGCCAGTACAGCATCAATATCTTGCCTACCGAAATCAGCCAATAGATGAAAATACTGCATGACATCTGGGCCCAAGAGCAAGTCCTGGAGACTGGCAGCCATTTCCACCGTTTAAGAGCTGCACTCATTGCTTAAATACTTCCTCAACCCAGCCAAATACAGACGATTGGACGAAAAAATCCCCAAAAAGGTACTATAAAGGCTTAACTATGAAGCCAAGTCTCGGTCCATGCTTAAAGTGAGTAGAGTGGCGAAAGATTTGTCAGTGGCTCGAATTGCCGAGTGCTTATTGAGGTGATGACTCAGCCTTGCCTCATGGAGGCGGCCAGACCCTAGGCAGCGACAACATGGGTAGACAATAACTCAACAGGCCACTGAACGAAATTTGGCAGCCAGAACGCTATGATAAGCATTCGTCAGATCAGGACTAAAGTCGCCGACGCAGTCGCGTGCCTCAATCCTCAGGAAACTATAATCAACACAAGCACTATTGCTCTTGCACGCCAGGATCTGCGCAGTCAAAATTCTCCTTTTCTTGTACTTTCTCCCTGTATTTGCAAATGAAGAGCGACTCTGAAACTTTGGTGGGACTGCCTGTTGTCCGGCATCCCAACTTTGCATTCAAGGATGTACCGCGTGATTGGTACGGGAATGAACCTGTGCTCACTTGTTTTGTCAATGCACTGCATCTATTCATCCCGGACGGTGAAAACTTTTTTGTGCGCACTATTCTCGATTCCTCTCAATCAACTATTGATCAAGGCCTGAGGCTGCAGGTGCAACGCTTTGCTGGCCAAGAAGCTAGTCATAGTTTACTTCATCGGGAGTATCAGGTGATGCTCGTTATGCAAGGCTACGAAATTGAATCCTGGCTGACTTGGTACCAGAACCTTGCCTACAAGAGAATGGAATCAACACGGTCACCTCTGCTTAACCTCAGTATCACCGTAGCATTAGAGCATCTGATTTCATCGCTAGGGGAGTGGATTCTCAAGCCAGGACATTCGCTTGGCGACAGAGCAGATCCGACAATGGCAGCCTTGTTTCGCTGGCATGCAGCAGAAGAAATTGAACACAAGTCCGTCGCTTTTGACGTTTTTCAAAATATTTCTGGGAATATTTTTATACGCTGGGCTGGGATGATAATTGCATCTGGAGAGATCCTTTGCTTTTGGCTGTCAGCAAGCCAGCATCTTATGCGACAGGATGCTCGGATCACGATCAGAAGTATACTGGCCTGCTGGAGTAGAAACCATGAGCTTAATCTAGTTGTTCCCCATCTGCTGCATGCGGCGTGGTCCTTTCTCTGGCCAGGATTTCATCCTGCAAAAATCGACAACAACAAACTTGCCTCAAACTGGCTTAAAAGTGAGTCCATGAAAAGCACAATGACAGGTGCAAAGTCTAAGGCAATAAATCAAACGAAACAAGGGGTAGCCTGTCATCTCGACGGATAAATCTAATTCGTCGTCGACATTAACATAAACGCATGGCGACAATTTTGAGATGGTGCGGCACATCTTGACAAGCAATCTTGCGCCCTTATCGGGAAAGCATAAGACTACAGCCTCTGTGAGTAACCTAAGGTCTGGAATGCAAACTGCCAACGAGTGTTAACAAAGTTTCGATCTTCATCCGATATCTTATGGTCATTTTTGATGTACGAGCACTGCGTTTCCAGATACCGCTGAAAAGAAGAAAGACTGGAATCATATCCAGGCAATCCTAACTTTTGGTAGATCGTTTCAAGCTCCCCTAAAGGGTCACGCTCCAAATCCTCAAAACGAACTTCAACCAATTGCCCCTCTGGAATCAAGTCTCGATCAGTGAAATATCGATGCATCATCGAATCGTAAATCGCTGCTATCGATTCTCGTTCCTGGCCTGGTGGCAGGGCCTGAAGCCGAGTGAGTGTACCAAGATTTTGATAGAGTCCTAATGTGGAGGAGAAAACTTCGTAGGGATTTCGGGCAATGTGTATAAAACGTGCCTTCGGGAATAACTTCAGAAGCACCCCGATGCGCGCAGTATTAATTGGATTCTTAAGAATCAATTGTTTCCCACCCGCCCGAAGAGTTGCAATGGCCAGCACCTTGCGATAAGCACACGCAAAGGAGTGAAAGTGATGATTCTGATCATCCTTGAACTCTACGGCTTTGGCGAAGAATTCTTGATTCTTTCTTGGGAATAGCAAGCTCACATAAAAACCCCATGGCAGCATCTTGGATAGGGCGAACTCTTCTTCCTGAGGAGCATCAAGTGGCCAACACATATTATCCATTGGCCGCTTTAATGGCACCAACTGCGCTAAAAACTGTTGCAGCCATGAGCCGCCAATGAGTGAACATTCAGGCGCGATAGTCTGGTACATGTTGACATAGCCGAATGCCGAGTCCTGGATGAGCAGATTATGTAAATGCGTTGTACCACTTCGCCAGTGACCCAAAATGAACACCGGCGCCTCATTGATCATGACTTGTTGGATTCTCTGTCCCCAGATCATCATCTCAAGTAATCGTAAAGGAGCGCTGATCAGGCTCACAACGATCAGAAATAAGAGGCGCGGCAGGTAGCGAATTTCGATAGCAGGGGCGAATGGAGCGAGTCTCAGAATATTCGTAAAACGCGTAAATCCCAGAAATCCCAACTGGTACCCGAGTCGCGAACCACGGCTCTCATCCTTCATGGCTGCCAAGCAACCGGACCTGAAATCGCAGAGCGACAAACATTAGCCAATTCATCCGTGACACCCTATTCTATGCTTTCATCCTATGCTGACGGCGTCTGCAGGAGTACTGAGCCGCCGTTGGCATTCTGGAGCGGCAAAGGTTGCATGCCATAGCAGACGCACGAACCAAAATACACTGCGGCCCAAATGCAAGACTTCTTCATTTGGAGAAATCTAAAAAGGCTCATCTTGCATTCCTCAGCTTCTGCTCTTCTCAATAGCCATACAAGCACAAGAAGCCTAAATTAGCAAATATAAAATGCGAATAGCAGAGACCGTTCGAGATTTAGGCTCGTCCATATTGAGCTCACGGAGCTCACGGAGCTCATCGCATGGCCGACGGGCCTCTGCGTAGATTTTCTCCTGCCATTCGCCTATTTGGCACGATTTTGAACATCTAAATAGCAGTTTATCGCAACTAGTCGGACGTCGTAACTGGCCATGATTTAGATGTCGTAAGGCAACACAACTGCCACTTCAAGCAGTGCCAATGCCTCGTGGCCTCTACAATCATGTATCCAGGCGTTGAACCAATGGATCTTGCTACTATTTACATCATTCGTGGTGCTGGCTTCGGACGTGACTTCACGCCTAAGATACTGCTCGCTTTCATCACAATTGGAATCGTGATGTGGGATTGGCGCAAGCAGCGCCGACTTGATTACCTGTGGGTCTTCGTATGCGGTTCACTTCTATGGGCTGCCGCCGAAGCTCTCCTGTCGCTTCAAGGCATCCGCGATATGCCGATACGTTCATTGTTCGGCCGACCGCTCTCTCTGACCCTTTCCTGGGCAATCCAGGGAATGTCAGAAGGGGCCTTCGTCGCTGTTGTCAGTTTGTTCGTCGGTGACAGAATCCTGAATCGAAGCACCCGGATCAGCGGATTGATCTCAGGCGTGGTTGTCTTGGGAACAATTGCCCTGGCAACATTCAGATCGCGTCGGTTTTTGCTGTATTTGGGGCCAGCATCACGCCGAGATCTTCTGGATCCAAGGGCTCTGCTCACCCTGGTTGTCCTAAGTCTCGTTGTGATCATTTTCTACGTTATCCGTAAGCGCTGGCGCCAGCGCACACTGATGATGTTCGGCTTTATGGTTTGTCTCGGCGCCGTCTGGTCGTCGACTCAGGTTGCTGTCGGCGGCCGATGGGTCGAGATCGATTCCGCTGGCCATGGGTATGAGCGAGCTGGATCATTGATCACTTTTTCGGCCTTGGCTTTTGACGTTGCGGTTGAGATCGCATTGGTTTACGTCAGCTTCCTGGCCATCCCAGTGTTTCTCGGCCTAATGCGCCACCCGCTGCCATTACCAGTACCACCGAACGAGATTTCTAAATCACACCACGTACAGCAATTTGAGGATCGAAACTAAGGAATCTCGAGATGGGCTATCACCAAGATTAGGTTTTCATTGATTAAACTATCGTTAATTAATAACTTCGAGGCGTTGCGGTCGATTGACTGATTTTAGTGGATTGTGTCCACTGCATGATGAAGCAGTTGGGGCTCATCCTCAGTTGGGGCATGGCGCAACGGGAGTTGGCGCTCGCTCGCCTGCGGGGCTGGATTACCCAGCGCCGCCACTTGTTTCCAGCTTCACCATGCGCCGCAGGTAGCCCTCCTGCTCCAGCAACTCCTGGAAACTGCCGCGTTGAGAGATGCTGCCGTTCTCGATCACAATCACCTGATTGGCATTGCGCAAAGTGGAGAGGCGGTGGGCGATGGCAATGCGGGTAATCCCGAGGGAATCGATAGTGTTGGAAATTTGCTGCTGAGAGATGGTATCAATGGCGCTGGTGGCCTCATCCAGCAGCAAGACCCTGGGCTGGGGCAGCAGGGCCCGGGCCAAGGCCAGGCGCTGCCGCTGACCGCCGGAAATGTTGCTGCCTCCATTTAGGATGGGGGTGTGGAGTCCAAGGGGCATGCTGCGTATTTCTGCTGCGATGCAGGCCTGCTCCAGGGCCGCCCAGACGGCTGGCTCATCATCAGTGCGACCGCCTAGAACCACATCCAGAATGCTGCCGTTATCGAGGCGGGCATCCTGGATGACGATGCCCAGTTGTCTTCGGTAGGCACGAATTGCCAGTAATGGCAGGGGGATGTGATCCACCAGGATTTCGCCAGAGCTGGGGATCATCAGACCGGTGATCAACTTCAGTAACGTTGATTTGCCAGCACCACTTGGGCCGGTGATCGCCACATAGGAACCAGCTCTGATTTCGAAGCTGAGATTGACGAATGTTCTGTGGTTGCTGCCAGGGAACTGGAAGGACAGGTCGCAGATCGAGAAGTTACCTTGTACCTCATGGTGAATGGCCTCGGGTTCATATCCGCTTTCTACAGGCTGATAGAGAACGGGTTCGCATCGCTTCCAGAGAGAGATCACATTGGAGAACACGTCGGCAAGAGCACTTGTCGCCGAAGACACAGCTGCACAAAAAGCGATGAAAGCCGCATAAAAGGCGATGAAGGAAGCGATCGAAGAGGGGTTGGAAAAATCCGCTGGGGATGTGAGTACTTGGATGATCACAACCGCAAAGAGCAATAAAGAGCCAGCCATGCTCAGTAGATTGGTCAACAGCTCAATAAGCTGCGACAAGAAGTTGGAGCGAAGGTTTGCATCTGCAAACTCTGTAAATATAATCATCCAGCGCTTCAGCACAAAGGCTTCACATCCGAGTGTGCGGATCTGGGCAATGCCGCAAAGAGATTGGTAGGCGAAATTAGCGATTCTAGCCATCTGTGGATTGATTTCGTCCTGAATCGAGATGGCAGAGCGTGCAATCTGGAAAATAGCCGCATACACAACCACGACCAGCGCTGAAGACCAGAGAGCCAGCCCGGGGCTGTAGCTGAACATCAGCACGAAGAAAGCCAGAGAAAATAGGGCAGAAAGCAGGCTTTTAAGGGTGCCCGCATTGATCTGGCTACGGATGCGATAGATGGCGGTAACGCGTGAGTTGATATCGCCGATGCTTTGACTCTGAATGAATAGGAGTGGGAGTTTTGTGAGCCGGTCCCAGAGGGCAGTTTGCAGGCGTAGATCGGAGATTGTCTCCAGTCTCAAGGCCATAAGGCCCTGCACATACTGACCAGAGATTGAGGCGATGATGATCAGGCTCACCACAACCAGACTTTCAAGCAGCAAGGTGTAGTCGGTTTGGGGCAGAACCTGTGAAACGAGAGTATTGGTGAGGATAGGAATCGAGAGGCTAAATCCCACCACCACCAGTGAAATCAGCCCCAATGCCACAATGGCAGCAGTGTCTGTGCCGTAGGTGAAGCGCAGCACATCCCAGGGTCCCTGCAGCGTTGCCGGCAACAGCGGATAGAGTTCAATCGCTTGGTGATGCAGGGTTGGCAGCCCATTCCTAAGCGGTACCACCTGGCCATCCACGGCCGTAAGCACCTGGTTTCGTTGGCCAGAGCGGCTGAGCAGATAGGGGGTGCGATCGCTGGCGTTGAACAGAATCAGCAGTTGGTATTCGCCCTTTTCAAGATTCGTGGGGAGTGCGATGGTACGACTGTAGATATCATTATGCTCCAGGAGATCTAGAAAGCTACCCGGATAGGCATGAATCCGGTAGCTCGTCATACCGAGGAGCTTGAGGGCCTTGCTGAGCAGCAGCATGTGGCTATCGCTATGCGTTTCTGGCGGTCTCTGGCGGTTCAGGTGATATAAGCTGCGATCAAGGCTGCTGAGCAGCTGGTGCGCGGCGCCTTGATCAGGCGGATGATCGTTGTTTGGTTTGGGTCGTTGCATCAGCTCAATGGCCCTGCAGCTGGCCTTCGGCCAGCACAAGGCGATGAAAGGCACCCTGGCGAGCCAGCAACTGGTCTGGAGGACCCTGTTCCAGCACTTTGCCTTGCTCCAGAACGATCACCTGATCACTTTGCCTGGCCGCATTGAGACGGTGGGCAACGCTGATGACAGTGATGCCCAACTGCCTCAAAGCTGCCAACACATGCTCCTCGGTTCTGTTGTCTAGGGCACTGGTGGCTTCATCCAATAATAGAATAGTGGGCTTATGCATCAATGCTCGGGCAATTTCCAGTCGCTGACGTTGGCCACCACTAAGATTGGTGCCATTGTCTTTCATTATTGCGTTATATGATTCGCCATATTTCATGATGTCATCGTGTAGATCGGCAGCCATGGCGGCTCTCACGACATCGGCATGGCTGCAGTCCGGGCGCCAGAGCTTGATGTTGTCCTCGAATGACGTATTGAAGACAAAGACATCCTGGGGCACATAGGCGAGAGAAGAACGGATCGTCGGATCCGGAATCGTCATCCATTCACGACCAGCGAGGCGGTAATGGCCTGAGCTCGGTCGATAAAAACCAGCCAGCATACGGATGATCGTTGATTTTCCAGAGCCACTGCTGCCTACCAGTGCCAGATGCTCCCCCGGATTCACCTGGATATTGAGATTACAGATGTAGGCCTCATCAACAGGGCTGAAGGCATAATTGACATTCTCCAACTCAATCCGGCCCGGCAGCTTTTGGTTTTCAAGTGGCAGGTCGGAATAACGAGAAAAGCCCCTCAAATAGGGATCATGTGGTGCCGTGGCTAGGTCGTGAAAGCGACGCAACTTGCCTTGCGCCTGCTGCCAACTGTTGCTGATATTTGGTATCTGATAGATAGCATTATTGATTTGTGATTGCAGAAAGAGAAAGGCCAGCAAGGAACCCAGAGACAAGGATCCTTGGATGATCAGTAGTCCGCCGACCCCAAGCAGGATGGCCGTAATGGCGAAGATGGATCCATTAACTGAAAGATCTGATCGGATTGCCATTCTGCCAATAATCTGTGCTTGACGGATACCCTCGAGATAATGCCACTGAAATTCTCTTAAGAAATTAAATTCCAATCCTGACGACTTGATCGATTCAATATTGGCAATTGCCTCAATTCCCTTGGCGCCTGCCTGGTTACCTTCTGCAACGAGAATATCGTTGTTTACGGATAGGTTCAGTGCAATCCAGATGTTGTAGGTTATGGCCATGATAAATCCTGCCAGCAGCAGTAGAAACAGGATCGGAGAGATCAGTGAGGAGAAGGCAATCAGCAGGATGCCTGTCCACAGTTGCAGGCACGCCGATCCAATGCGATTGACGACCAGATTGGGGATGTACATGGCAAAGCTCAACCTTCCAGCCAGTTCCGAGCTGCTGCGCTGTAGGTAGTATGGGAAATCAGCTGAAAAGGCATATTCAAAGATGTCGGCAGCAAAGCTGCGGGTCAACACATAGTTGACGCGTCTGATCATGAGATTGCGAAACAGGATCAGCAGTAGCCAGAGTGCCACCGCCATCAGAACCAACCAGAGGATCGGCAGTCCGAAGGACAGCCGCTGCTGCTGCAAAAAGCCATCAATGAACTGGGAGGTGCTACCTGCAATCATCAGCAGGGGGATAACAGCGGCGCTGGCGATCAGCGTCAGTAGGGCCAGTTCGGCGCTGAGGGGCCGTAGTAACCGCAGCAGCACGGTCCAGATCGAGGGGGGTGTTCCCTGTGGCTGGAAGTCTGGACCGGGCTGCAGCAAAAGGATCTCGGCGGCCTGCAGCTGCTCTGGCTGCATTCGTAAGCTGCCTCGAGCTGTATCGAACACCTCAAGGCCATCGCGAAGCCAGCGCACTAGAACGATGTAGCGGTTGTCCTTGGTGTGCACAATCGCCGGCAAGCGGCCGGATCGTTCCAGCTCCAGCAGTGACTCCGGCCCCACATTCAACTGCTGTTGGCTCTGCAGGCCGTGCAGCCGGGCCGCAACCAGCAGTTTGGCTGGCGTGGTGCCATCTCTGGTGACGCCACAGTCGTTTTTGATGGTCGTCAGCCCTACATGCCGGCCGTAGAAGGCAAGAATGATGCCGAGAGCTACAGCACCGGATTCATTGGGTTCAGATTCCAGAATCGCGTTGATTCGGCGTTGGCGGCTGATTCGCTGGACCTTCATCACGGCGCGCCCTGGGTGGCCGGCTCAATTGCTTGCTGGCGACGGGGTGAGCTGCTGGGAGGACTGACCCCCGAGGACTTGAGCATGAACGGGATCAAGAGGCTGATGGGGCTCACCCGCTGGGCTGTGATCTGAAGATTCAGCTGACTTCCCGTGCTGATTGGAAAGGGCGGTGAACCCGGCGAAGACCAGCGGAACCCCCGATGATTTGGTTCCTTATCGTGGGGATCGCGCTGGAGGATCAGATCAACGCGTACAGGATTGGGAATCATGGTGCTCACTTCTTTGGCGATGGCCAGGGAGCCGATACGTTCGGCGATTTGCTGGAGGCTGGAGGGGAGAATATTGACTTTTTGCACCTTGCCGATGATGCCACCAAACTGGGCACGATCCATGCCCATCGGCGTTACGAGCACAGCCATGCCCGTGCTGATCTGTTGGGCATCGCTCTGGCTCAGATATCCAGGAATTTGATCGGGTAGCTCGCTGAGCTTGGTTGCTGAGACACGCATGACGGTGTCTTCGGCACGTACCAAGCTGTATTGAGAATTGTTTATGTCGACAATATAGAGGGGTGTTTTGGCGAATAAAAAGCTCCCATCAATGAATTCTATGAGGTCACTTCGTAGGCTGATCAGGGCTTGCTGTCGGCTCGTTTCGTTCTCTACTTGTTTCTGATCATTATCGGCGATCTCCTGCATGTAGGAGATGATTGTGGTTCGAATGTCATCCACTCTGGCCTTTTGTCTTAGGACGTTTTCGCGGCTGGCATAACCCGTTTTAAACAGGGAGGAGATCTTGTCTAGATACTCTTTTTCGGAATCAACCTGTTGCCTAAGAATTGACAGCTTTGCGTTAATTTTTTTATTTTTTTGTTTCAGCTCTTCGCCTTTGTTGGTGAGCACAACACTGCCTTGATTGTAAGAGAGAAGTCTTTCGTTCAGATGGTTGCGGTTGGCGAGAGAATCAACCCAGGCCAGTACTCTGCCTGGTGGCACCAGCTTGGCATAGATCTTATTGAGCTCGAGCCTAGGGCCGCTAACGCGGGTGGCCAGGAGTTCTTTGGCGATCTCCGGTATCTCGGACTTGTCAATTGCCTTTTGATCCTGGGTGATCTGATATAGCCGCCTAAACAGTGGCTTGTCGATCAGCTGAGAAGCGCTAAATTGGTAGTAGATACGTCCCTCTGTATTGGTATTAATGGCATCGACATTGCCAAGTGCAAGCATATAAGAAATGCCATTGACATAGATCGGGATTCTTGCGAAGCAGGCCCAAGCAATGCCGGAGAGGCTGATCAGCAAGCTGATGATAATCGAGAACCGCAAAGGTGTTGCAATCAGCTCCACTGCTGCGGGCGTCCTCCTGGATTGGATGGGCTCTGCAGGGCCTGTTTTACTATTCATGGCCGTGCTTGCTCAAGAGAATGTATATCCTGCAGAATCTGATCGCTCTGCTTGGCTGGCCATTGAGCTGAATAGCGATAGAGCTCAGCCAAAGAGTTGCTATAGCTCAGCTGTATGTCCTTGAGATTCTGTGCTGCTTCTGCCAGTAGCTGGGTGGCCTGGATCAAGTCTGCCATGCCACCGATTCCAACTTGGTATCGCTTATTGGCTACTTTTACGGCTATTTCAGATTCGGCACGGGCCTGATTTGCTCCACGCAAGGCCAGCTTCGCCGTCCGATAGCTCATGTAACTGCGACGAATCTGGTTGGCTATGTTAAGGCGGTTCTCCTGAGCCTGGCTCTCGAACGCTTTGGCCTGGTAATCCGCTTGCCGTGCTTCGGCATTGCGGACACCACCATCAAGGAAATCCCAGCGTAGACCCAATCCGAGTCTGGCATCCGTGCTGTGCTGCCTGCTGAAGTATGGCTCTGGATTCTGGGCCACGTTGCCAGCAAAAGTTCCCTGTCCGCGGTAGACATTGGCCGTACCTGTGAGCATCAACACGGGTAGATAGGTGTTGACCAGTCGACGCGCATCCCACTGGTAGGCCGAGGCTTCGGCCAGGCTGGCCTGGATCTCTTCTCGCAATTGCAGCCCCTCCTGGATCGTGGCCTCCAGGCTGAGGGGCCAGGGCGGCGGCTCCTCGGGCGGATCCTGAGGCAGCACTCCACTGCCGGGAGTCAGTCCCATGTTGGTCGCCAGATTCGAAGCATTGTGGGCCTGCTGCTGGTAGAGCAGGACCAGATGGGTCAACTGGTTGAGCATTTGTGTTCGCTTTTCTGCCACATCGCCGATGTTGGTCATGCCGGCTTTCAGTTGGGCATTGATCATCGCCACCTGCTTTTCATTCTCACGTAAAATTCCTTCGTAGACCTGGATTAGTCGCTCTGTTTGTTGCAGTGTATGATATAGAATCTGAGTGTCAAGAACAAGGCTGCGGGCCACCGCATTAAATGTTAATTTCTGGGCGTTGAGGCTAGCACTGGCACTATTGATGGCGGGTTGTCGCGTGGGATCAAAGAAACTCCAGCTCAGAATCAGCCCCAGTGACGCATTGCCATAGTTGTTGTAATTGCTGTAGCTGCTATTGTAAGTGCTGGTTGCAAACGTGCTGCCATTGCTATTCGGGTACTTGGCTACGGTTGTTTCGAAGACCTGTCCCAGCATGGTCGTGTCAGGGTCGGCCTGTACCGCCGCCGTTGGCCACCAGCGCCGCCGATTGGCCGTCAGGTTCCACTCCCTGGCCTGGATCTTGGCGAATAGGGTCTGCAGCGAGGGATTTCGGCGCAGGGTGGAGCTTATTGCTTCTGCCATCGATACCCGCCGGCTCCCCTCCAGCAGACTGCGGAGCTCCCGTAGTTCTGGGGGTGAGGCCTCTTCGCGGAGTGCGCTCCTGGCGCCGGGCTGAACCAGGGCCAGCGCCACGATTGCAGACCAGACCAACCGTTGCGACCCGGCCCATCGCCTCCTCAGAACCATGGCCAACGCTGCCTGGGCGGTTGGGGGGCCCTATCCACTTCAATCCAGTGACCGGCTGTTGTCTTGTTGGAGTCGACGTAACTCGCTGCCAGGAGCATGCGCACAGACCACCTGTTCGTGGCTGGACTGGACTCGACCTTACAGCGCGGCTCTCAGTCCTCTGAGCTCAGTCCTCTGTGCTCAGTCTTCAGAGCTCAGTCTTCAGAGCTCAACTTCAGGATGCTCGACCGCGTTTTTAAAGCTTGGCGTGCCTGTTCGATCCAGGGTCTGCGTTTCCGGGTGTTGGCCTGTAGGCCCCGTGGATTGTCCCGATCCTGTTCGGGTCGGCTGGTCATGTCCTTCAGCCCAGCTTGACCGGCGTCGTTGGGTGTTGTCGCAGAGGCACCGTCCCCTGGCTGGGCTGCATCGCCAGTACGATCCCGCTTGAACACATGGTCATGCCGGGCTTCCCAGCCCAGCCCTTGGAGCTTTCGTCCCGGGCAGCGCCATGGGACTTGGTCCCGCCATGGTTCTTCCCGTCCCGCACCGACTGGGACTCCACCACCCCGATGGATCCGATCCCGATGATGGACAGCCAAGGCGCTCCCCTGGATGCGATCGAAATCACGGGGATTCGCTGCTACGGCTACACCGGCTATTTCCCTGAAGAACGGGTCCTCGGCCAGTGGTTTGAGCTCGACCTCACCATCTGGATGGATCTGGCCCTCACCGGCGCCGATGACCAGTTGGAACACACCCTCAACTATGCCGATGTGGTCGACCGGGTCACCACGCTGCTGGAGACCTCGCGGTTCAAAACGATTGAACGGCTCAATTCGGTGATCATCGAGGCGGTGCTCGCCTTTGCACCGGTGCGCAAGGTGCAGGCGCGCCTGGTGAAGGTGTCTCCCCCCATTCCCCGTTTCCAAGGCCGCATCGCCATCGCCATGACCCGCTCCAAGGGCGAATCCTGCTGACCTTTCGCTAACACCATGCTGTTACCTCCGGAACCGCTCCAGCAGGCCGCCATTGCCCTCGGCAGCAACCTGGGCACCAGCCGCGCCAGCCTCGAAGGGGCCCTCGCAGCCCTGGATCAGAGTGCCGGTGTGCGTGTGTTGTCTTGCTCCAGCTGGTATCGCAGCGCGCCGATCGGTCCGGTGCAGCCGGATTACCTCAATGGCTGCGCTGTGCTGGAGGTGACCCTGCCGCCGGAGGCCCTGCTCGATCTGTTGCTGGCGACGGAGCAGCGCTACGGGCGCGTCCGCGCCGAGCGCTGGGGGCCTCGCACCCTCGATCTCGACCTCATCTTCTACGGCCAGCTGCTGCTGGATAGTGAACGCCTGCAGATTCCCCATCCCCGCATGGCGGAGCGCGGGTTTGTGTTGCTACCGCTGGCGGAGATTGCCCCGGCCTGGATCGATCCGCGCTCCGGCCGCTCGGTGCAAGAGCTGGTCGCAGCGCTTGCCGATCCGGGTGGTGTGGAACGGCTGGTGGAGGGCTCCTGATGGCGGGCGCGCCAGCGCTGCGGCCGCGCGGACCGGGCTGGCGCGTGGTGAGTGATGTGGATCACACCCTGCTCGAGCATGGGGGCGAGACCCAGTTGGCCGGCCACTGCCTGCGCCAGTTGCACCAGCGCGGCATCCCCACTCTGCTGGCCTCCAGCAAGACCTTCGCCGAAATGGTGGCCTTTCAGACCCTGGCGGACTTGCCGCCCCAGCCCTTTTTGTTTGAGAACGGCTGCGGCATCGGCTGGCCACTGGCCTGCTGGCCCCCAGCCATGGCCGGCGAGCCGAAGCTGCTGCTGGGCGCCTACGGCGCCTTCGTACGCGGTGCCGATCCGGCCCGGCTGCGGCTGTTACTGCTGAGGCTGCGCCGGGAAGGTGGACTGCGGTTTTCGCTGCTGGAGGAGCTGAGTATCGACGCGATCCACCAGCGGCTCGGCCTGGAGCCACAACTGGCGCGTCTGGCACTGCAACGCCTGGCCTCGCTTCCCCTCGTCTGGCATGAGGACGACAGCCTGGAACAGTTCCAGCAGCAGCTGGCCGGGGAGGGCCTGCGGGCGGTGAGCGGCGGGCGTTTGGTTCACGTCGCCCCCCCGTTCGACAAGGGGGAGGCCCTGGTCCAGCTGCTGGCCTGGCAGGGCGGCGAGCCGGCTTCGTTGCCGCTGCTGGCCTGCGGCGACAGCGAGAACGACCGCAGTCTGCTGGAGAGCGCCGCTGTGGCTCTGGTGTTTCACCCCGCCGATCGCAGGCCCCTGTGCCTGGCCCCCCCGGCGCTGGTGGCTGACGCGGCGCCTACGGCGGCGTTCCAGGCTCCACGCCGCCTCGAGCGGCAGGTGGTCGCCGGTGGCCCCGGGCCCTGGCTGGAGGCTGTGCAGGCGGCTTTGAGCGAGGTCGGGGCCTGGGCCGGTGCCGAAACCCGATGAGCGACTTTTTCCAGAACGGTATCGTCACTACCCTGCATGCGCTGGGGGAGCGCCGCGCGGCCGACCTGGAGGCGGAGGTGGCCCAGCTGGCCCGCCGCACGCCGATCACCCTGGTGTTGCCCTGTCTGTCCAGCGAACTGCAAGGGCCGGCCCTGGGGCCGATGGTGCGTCAACTCGCCACCATCCCCTGGCTGGCTGAGATTGTGATCGGCCTCGACCAGGCGGATGCCGCCGACTACTGCCAGGCCCTCGCCCTGTTCGCGTCGCTGCCCCAGCGCCACCATGTGATCTGGAACGACGGTCCCCGGATCGGGGCCCTGGTGAAGGAGCTCAGCGAGCTGGGGCTGGCGCCGCGCGAACGGGGCAAGGGACACAACATCTGGCTCTGCCTCGGCCTGATGCAGGCCCACGGCCTGGCCGAGGTGGTGGCCCTGCACGACTGCGATGTGGTGAGCTTCGGATCGCCGATGCTGGCCCGACTGGTCTATCCGCTGCTCCGCCCCGACTGCGGCTATGTCTTCGCCAAGGCCTTCTACCCACGCATCAGCGACGGGATGATCTATGGGCGCGTCAGCCGGCTGTTCGTCACCCCCCTGCTGCGGGCTCTGAAACGCTGCCTGCCGGCCAGCCGCTATCTGGACTTTCTCGACAGCTTCCGCTATCCCCTGGCCGGAGAATGCGCCCTGCGGGTGGGTGCGGCCCGCCGCCTGCATCTGCCCTGCGACTGGGGCCTGGAGATCGGGGTGCTGACGGAGGTGTTCCGCGACCACTCCACCCGCCAGATCTGTCAGGTGGACATCGCTGACGCCTACGACCACAAGCACCAGCGCTTCGACCTCAGCCAGGGGGATGGCAGCACCGGCCTGGGACGGATGAGCCGTGATATCGCCCAGAGCCTGTTCCGCGGCCTGGCCGGCCAGGGCCAGGTGTTGGACCTGGGGTTGGTGCGCACCCTGGTGACGGCCTATCAGCGCATCGCGCTGGATCTGATCGAGTCCTATGCCGACGATGCGGCCATCAACGGCCTGCGCCTTGATCGCGGCACGGAAGATCGGGCGCTGGCGTTCTTCAGCACCTGTCTGTTCGAGGCGGGGCGGAGCTTCGTGCAGGACGATCAGCACCATCCCCTCACCGCCACCTGGGACGAGGTGGGCCGTCTGCAGCCCCAGGCCCTGGCCCGGCTGCAGGCGGCGGTGCGGGCGGACACCGCCGACCATCGCCCGTTCTGATTCCCCTGCGCTTCCCCATGGCCCAATCCCGCCCCCGCCTCCTGCTGGGAGTCATCAACCTCTCACCCGAATCGATGGTGAGCGATTCGGTGGTGTCGAGCACCGAGCAACTGCTGGAGCGGGCCGCCTGGCTCCAGGCCCACGGCTGCGCCAGCCTCGATCTGGGGGCCCGCTCGATCACCCCCACCGCCACGATGATCGACGACCATGAGGAACAGCGGCGTCTGCTGCCAGCGCTGCGACGCCTGCGCCAGGAGGGCTACCGGGTATCGGTGGACACCTGGAGTTCCGCCACCGTGCAGGTCGCCCTGGCGGCGGGGGCCACCGACATCAATTTCACCGGCGCCGTGATCAGCCCGGAAGCGCTGGAGACCGTCGCCGCGGCTGGTGCACCCCTGATCCTCACCTACATGCCCTATGGCGATGCCTATCGCATGCGTGACGCCGAACCGGTGCCCTACGGACTGCAGGCCCTGCTCGACCACCTCGGGCCCCGGGTGGAGCAGGCCCGCGCCTGCGGGGTGCGCGAGGTGATCATTGATCCCAATCTCGGCATCATCCACCCCTCCACCGACGACTACGGCAAGATTCAGCTGCAGAACAGCGTGCTCTGGAACCTGGAGCGGCTGCGGGTGCTCGATTGCCCGATCCTGCTCTACGCCGCCCGTAAGCCCGAGCGCCTGGCCCGCATTCTGTTTGCCTCCAATGTGCTCTTCGCCGGGGCCGACATCATCCGCACCCACCACCCGGACATGCTCCAAGCCCTGCTTGCGGCGAACACGATCGAGACCCCATGAGCACCCTGCCCTTGCACGGTCGGGTGGCTCTGGTGACCGGGGCCGCCAGGCGCACCGGCCGCAGCATCGCCCTGGCCCTGGCCGAGGCGGGTGCCGATCTGGTGATCCATCACCACCACAGTGAGGCTGAGGCCCGGCAGCTGGTGGCGGCGGTGGAAGGGCTGGGCCGCCGCGCCCTGGCGATCGCGGTCGACCTGCGTGATGCCGCCGCCACCGAGGTGGCCTTCAGCCAGGCCGCCGAGAGCCTCGGCGGCCTGCACATCCTGGTGAACAACGCCTGCGGCATCCTCTGGAAGCGCCTGGAGGCGACGAGCGTGGCCGAGTGGCACAGCGGCGTCGAGGAAACCCTGCACATCACATATCACGCCTGCCAGGCGGCCCTGCCGATGATGCGGCGCCAGGGCTTCGGTCGCATCGTCAACCTGATCGACGTGGATGCCGATTCCCTACGCGCGGTACCGAAACTCACCCCATACAAGATCGGCAAGACCGGCGTGCTGATGCTCACCCGCACCCTGGCGGTGACCGAGGCGCCCCATGGCATCACGGTCAATGGCGTCTCCCCCGGCACCCTGGACAACTCCGAACGCAAGCCGCCCCTGGAGCGGATCCCGGCCGGCCGCTTCGGCCGCGCCGAGGAGGTGGCCCGGGCGGTACTGTTCCTGGCCGATCCGGCCAGTGCTTACATCACCGGCACCAACATCAAGGTGTCAGGCGGCTATTTGATTTGATTGTTTTGATTTGATTGATTTGATTAATTTGATTTGATCTGCCCGGGCTGACCACGTCGCGCAAGCGAAGGCTGGCGTTCGAGGGCTGGTTCTATCTGCCCTGGTCGATGTAGAGGCGCACCAGCACCCTGGTGAAGCTGTTGAGCGGCAGGAGAAGGGCCTCTGCCGGTGTCAGCCAGAGCCAGGCTTCAATCTCGTGATTGGGTGTTACCGCGCTGCAGGAGCTGGAGGCGAAGTAATTGATCAGGACAAAATGGGCGCTCCGATGAAACTGGGGATCGGTCACGGCCTCCTGCAGCAGGGCGAACTGCACCTGGCTGAGCTCCAGGCCCACCTCTTCGCGGAACTCACGCAGCAGGGCGGCCTCCAGCGTTTCGCCCCACTCCACCTTGCCGCCAGGCACCCCCCAGCTGCCCCGCCACTTGCACGTGCGCACGACCAGCACCTTCCCCTGCGGGTTGGTCACCAGGGCTCCGACCGTGGCCAGGGGGAATCGCTGCGTCATCGCCGGCCCACATCCCCGGAATTTATGACAACAGGGCGCTTGCGGCCCTACGGAGTGGCCGGGGATGGGGAATCAGTCACGACCGTGGGTTCCCAGCCGTGGGGTCATCAGGGGCGGCAGGCGGGCCCAAGCACCTGAAACGTCGGGCGGCACTCGACACCCAGCCAGTTCCGGGGAGGGCTCCGTTGACGGGGGTCGGGTGGATGCAGGCTCAGGCACGTCCCTGGCTCCGGCTGGTCCGTGGCTCCATCTAGTCCGTGACGCCGGCTGGTCCGTGGTTCCGGCTGACGACTGGTGGATTTCGCGGATGGGGCAGGGCCCGGGGGATGCGCGGCGAGCTCTGGCACAGCCATGGCGCCGCGATGGCAAGCTCTGACCCAGCGGTGGCACAGCGATAGCGCAGCGGTGGTGGCTTGACGGCAACGGCGCTTGGCAACAGCGCTGAGGCAACAGCGCTGGGGCAGCAGCGACCGATCGACCGAGGCCCCTGGCGACCACGGGCGTTCGATCGCAACGTCAGCCCAAGCCCTGGTTCGGACTGCCCCAGAGGCCAAAGTGCCCGAAGCTGACCATCCCGATTTCAGCAATCAACAGCAGGCCACTGAGCAGGGCCAGGAGCTGGTAGGTCCAGGGCGGGGTGATCCTGCCGACGGAGTGCGTGTCGATGCCACTGGCGGCGCTGAAACGGCTCAGGAAATCGTCGAAGCCGGCAATCCGCTGCGGCAGCAGGTAGGAACGGCCGCCACCGCCACCAGCCGTGCCAGTGGCACTGGCGCCCCCGACCCCGGCATCACCGACAACAGCCTCATCCCCGTCAACCACGTTGGCCGTGGTTTGCCCATGGCCCCTGGTTGCCGACGAACCCAGGCTGGTCCCGCCATGGCCCTGGCTGCGCACATAGAACACTCGCCCTCCCTGACTGGTAGCCACCGGCGTGAGGCCGCTGATGGCCTCCCAGCGGAGGCTCCAGCCGCGGCGCAGGCACCAGGAGCACCAGGGGGGATGGCCAACTCGCAGCCCCTGGTCGTCCAGTTCCACCCGCTCACTCGTGATCGCCAGCACCAACACCAGACCCACTGGCACGGCTATGGCCATCCAGGAACGCAGAGCGCCGGGGGCCAGCAGCGGCAGGGGCAGCACCAGCGCCAGATAGAGGCTGATCAAGGTGAGGCGGATCAGCGCGGCCATCGGATAGAGGCGGGGGGCGCTGCTCATGTAGCGAAGAAGCAATCAACCATGGCTGAGATCGGTTTTTCAGCTGTCTTTTGATACCAGAGGAGTGGGCCTCCAGGCTCTGCCCCTGGGGCCTGATCGTCTGCAGCAAGCGCCAATGTCCAGCGTGGTTCAGCGATCGTCCTTGGAGCCGGGCAGCGGTTCAATCACGCTGGCGGGCTGGTAGCGGCCCTCGAACACCTCGGCTTCGCGGCCTTTCCAGAATTCGCCCAGCCGCATCAGATCGGCATGGGCCAAGGCCAGCCGCTCGACAAACTCCTGGGGCTCCATCGAGTCCTTCTCCTCTTTGAGCTTGGCCAGGCGCAGCAGGTGCCACATCCAGGGTTTGCCCAGTTCACCGCGGCTCTCGAGATAGCGGGCCAGGTCGGCGGAATTGGGCAGGGAACTGGAGCTCATCGATGGCGCTCACGCAGAAGATCAGCCTATGGAGCAGCGGTGGGCGGCTGTGGCTGAGGCGGCGGCGGGCATCCGGCCCGGCGGGCCCTGCAGGAACGCAGGCGCTGGCGCTACCGCCCGGCGCCGCCGCCATAAAGTTCCGGCCGCAGATCGTCGTGGTAGCGGGTGCCGGCCGGATGGGTGGGGCCGTAGTCGCCGGGAAGGCAGTCGGCGATCAGCAGGGTGGGTTCGGGGCGGGCCGCCACCAGCACATCCCCATGGGGCCCGCAAATGATGCTGTTGCCCAGATAGGCGGCCATCGGCCGGCCGTTCACGGTTTCGAGGCCGCAGCGATTGGCGTAGGCGATGAAGCAGTCGTTTTCAAAGGCGTGGGCCGGCAGCAGGCTGCGGGAGACATCCGGGTAGGGGCGATCGGTGCGCTCTCCGTTGCTGAGGATCGCCCAGGCATCGGCGGCGGTGGGGATCAGCACCAGCCGGGCTCCCTGCAGGCTCAGGGCGCGGGTGAGCTCGGGGAATTCGGCCTCATAACAGTTCAACAGCCCCAGCGGCAGCCCGTTCACCCTCTGCACCGTCAGGGCCGGCCCCTCTTCGGCGTGGCGATAACCAGCACTCCAGCAGCGTTGTTCCTCCGGACCCCAGAGGTGGGTTTTGCGGTAGTTGCGCAGCAGCGAGCCGTCGGCGCCGAACAGGGCAATGGCGTCATAAAAGCGCTCCGCTCCGGCCACCCGGGCCAACTCCGGATAGGGACAGGCGATCGCCAGACCATGGCGGCGGGCGGCGGCGGCCACCCGTTGCAGGCTGGGGCCGTCGACCGGTTCCGCCAGGGCCGAGGCCAGCTCCGGGGTGACGATGTAGCCACTCAGGTAGAGCTCCGGGAAGGCCAGCAATTGCACCCCGTGAGCGGCGGCGAGGCTGCAGACCTGCTCCAGCCGCTCCAGGTTTTCGGCCACGGCAGCGCTGCTGGCGGCGTTGCCGCTGCCCTGCCAGAGCGCCAGACGCAGGCCCTCCCCGGCGGCGGGTGGTCGCTGGTGCACGTAGCTGTGCACCCGAGCGCAGGTGGGATCCATGGCCGGGACGGCGGGCGGGCTCGGCTGATTCTGGGCGGCTGGCCGCTGGGCGGCTGGCTGCCGGGCGAGTGCCACCGCAACCCAGCCGAGAACGGATAGAACAAGGGGATCGGATGGGGCCCGTCCCGTTGGAGGTTGTGGGATGGAGTTCAACCAGGCCGCTCGCCGTCCGCTCGCCGCTGAGAGCGTGGCGGCAGGTCTTCGGGGCCAGCTACGCGCTCGTTCGATCGCGGCCCGGCTGCCGGCTGACATCCCTGAGCAGCGGCTGGCCGATCAGGGTCTGCGCGCGGATCTGGCCTATGAGCTGATTCACGGGCACCTGATGCTCGATGGCAATGCCCGCCTCAACCTGGCCACCTTCGTCGGCACCTGGATGGAGCCAGAAGCATTGCGGTTGATGGCCGAATGCGCCGATAAGAACATCATCGATAAGGACGAATACCCCCAGACGACCGATCTGGAGCGGCGCTGCCTGTTGATGCTGGCGGACCTCTGGCATGCCCCCGATCCCAGTGATGCGGTCGGCACCTCCACCACCGGCTCCAGTGAGGCCTGCATGCTGGCCGGCCTGGTGCTCAAATGGCACTGGCGCCAGCGCCAGCTGGGTGCTGATGCTGCCGCGGCGCCACGGCCCAATCTGGTGATGGGGGCCAATCGCCAGGTCTGCTGGGACAAGTTCTGTGCCTACTTCGAGGTGGAACCCCGCTTTGTGCCGTTGGGACCGGATCGGCTGCATCTGGAGGCTGAGGCGGCGGCGGCCCATTGCGATGCCGGCACCATCGGCGTGGTGGGGGTGGTGGGCAGCGTCGTCGATGGCAGCTATGAGCCGATCGCGGCGATTGCCACTGCCCTTGATCACCTGGAGCAGCGCAGCGGCCTGGCGATTCCCCTGCACATCGATGCGGCTTCCGGCGGCTTCGTGGCGCCGTTCAACGCGCCGGAGTGGATCTGGGACTTCCGTCTGCCGCGGGTGGTGTCGATCAATGCCAGTGGCCACAAATACGGCGGCGTGCTGCCGGGGGTGGGCTGGCTGCTCTGGCGCCAGGATGCCCTGCTGCCGAGGGAGCTGCGTTTTGACGTCAACTACCTCGGTGGCGTCACCCCGACGATCGGCATGAACTTCTCGCGGCCGGGGGCCCAGGTGGTGGCGCAGTACTTCAACTTCGTCCATCTCGGCCGCCAGGGCTACAGCGAGCGGATGGCTTTGCTGGAGGCGATCGCCTGCCATCTGGCCGATCAGCTGGCGGTGCTGCCGCCGCTACGACTGGTGAGCCATCCGCTCGGCCAGTTGCCGGTGTTCTGCCTGGAACTGGAGCCGCGGGTGCGCTTCTGGAGCGTGTTCCACCTCTCCGACAAGCTGCGGGAGCGGGGCTGGCTGGTGCCCGCCTACACCCTGCCGCCGGATCAGCAGCATCGGGCCGTGCTGCGCATCGTGGTGCGGGCTGGTTTCAGCCGTCACATGGCCGATCAGTTGCTGGACGACATTGTGCGGGCGGTGGCCTGGTTCGAATCCCTCACGGTGGCGATGCCGGAGCCGATGACCCACTGTTCGTTTTCCCACCTCTGACCCTTTACCCAACCCTGAGCGGGGTCCAGGCTGTCAAGGTCGTGGCTACAGCCTCAATCCGGCAGAGCCCAGGGGTTGAGGCCGAGATCGGCACCGATGCGGTGGGCACAGGCGAAACCACTGAAGGCAACAGCGTTGAGGCCCTGGCCGGGGAAGCAGGAGTCGCCGACGCAGTACAACCCTTCGATACCGGTGCGGTTGAAGGGCATCGGCAGCAGACCGGGCAGGCGCAGCGCCGGGATCGGGCCGTAGCTGCCGCCGGAGCGGCCGAGGAAGCGGCGATGGCTGCGCGGTGTGCCCACTTCCCGATGGCTGATGGCGCTGCCGAGCCCGGGCAGGAAGGCCTCCAGCCGCTGAATCAGCCGCTGGGCGTCGCTCTGTTTCTTGGCCGCATAGGCACTGGGAGACAGCCCCTGCCAGTGCTCCATCGATGAGGGTGTGAAAGTGTGGACAATGTGCTGGCCCGCAGGAGCCAGCGAGGGATCGAGCAGGGTGGGAATCGAGACGAATGCGGTGCCCTGCTCCGCTTCCATCGCGCTCCACTCCTCGAGCAGCAGGTGGTGCACATGGGTGTCGCTGGGGATGGCCTCAGCCTTCACCCCCAGGTGCAGTGACAGGAACGACGGCGACGGTTTGTAGCGCCGGCGCCAGGTGCGCTCGGCCGCAGGCGTGTGGGCTGCGTCGATCAGTTGGCCGAAGGTGTCCCAGCGGGTGGCATTGGAAATGATGCGCTCAGCGTGAATCGCTGCGCCGCCGGCCAGCTGCACCCCCACCGCCTTGTCGCCTTCCAGCAGCACCTTGGTGACCCGGGCCCGGTAGCGAATCGCGCCGCCATGGCGCTCCAGGCCGCGCACCAGCTGCTCGGCGATCACACCAACGCCTCCCCTGGGGTAGTTGATGCCGCCGGCATGGCGATCGGAGAACACCATGCCGGCATTGATCATCGGCGTCTGATCCGCCGGCATCACCGACCAGCAGAAGCATTCCATGTCGATGAACTTGAGCAACGCCGGATCGCTGATATGGCGGCGGGCCACCGCCCCCACGTTCACCGGCAGCCAGCGGGCCAGGCCGAGACAGGCCAAGGGCGCCTTGAAGAACACCTTGGCCAGATAGGCGGGATCCTCCAGCGACAGCAACGGCATCGCATCGAGGCAACGGAACACCTGCCAGCAGGTGTCATAAAAGTGGCGAATGCCACGGGCCTCGTGCGGGAAGCGGGCGATCAGGTCGCTGAGAAATTGCTCGTAGTCGCGGGCGACGGCGATCTGCAGGCCATCGGGCAGGTGATACTCGAGCTGCACCGGGTCGGCGATGGTGGCGCAATGTTCGCCCACATCGGCCAGGGCACGGGTGAGCAGGTTGGTATGGCCCTTTTCACCGAAGCCGAAGATCATCGAGGCACCCACATCAAAGGTGTAGCCCTCGCGCTTGAAGCTTCCCCCCGATCCACCCGGAATCAGATAGCGCTCCAGCACCAGCACCTTCGCCCCCTTGGCGGCCAGCTGCGAGGCGGTGACCAGGCCGCCGATGCCGGCGCCGATCACGATCACATCCCAGCGATGCTCCGGGCTGGCTGCGTTCAAAACAGGGAAGACGACTCGATTTGAGCTTAGGAAGCCATCGGCTGACAGCGCTTCTGCCGATGGCCCCACGCCCGTTCCTCGGGCCCGCAAAGGCTCGGGCTGAATGGTCCTGGCAACAACGCCTGGGCCGCTCAGGCCATCTGCAGCGCAGGATCGCCAGCCTCAACGCCGGTGAAGGGCGCCAGATCCTGCAGGGAACGGTCGCGGTAGGCGCCGTAGCGGCGCCGCTTGTCGCGGATGCGGTCCTCCAGTTCGGGCAGCAGGCCGAAGTTGGGCGGCATCGGCTGGAAGCGACCTTTGCCGGAGCGGTTCTCGCCGCAGGGGGCGGTGGCGATGAAGTGGGTGAGGGCGCCGATCATCGTGGTGGGCGGCAGGCTGATCGGTGCCTGGCCCCGGGCCAGGCGAACAGCATTGGTGCCCGCCAGCCAGCCGCCAGCCACGGCCGCCGCGTAGCCCTCGGTGCCGGTGATCTGGCCTGCGGCCAGCAGGGTGGGGCGGCGGCGGAACTGCAGGGTGGGATCGAGCAGTTGGGGAGATTCCAGAAAGGTGTTGCGATGCATCACGCCGAAGCGCACAAACTCGGCGTTCTCCAGCCCCGGAATCATCCGTAGCACCCGCGCCTGTTCACCCCATTTGAGATTGGTCTGGAAACCCACCAGATTCCAGAGGCGCCCATCCTTGTCCTCCTGGCGCAGTTGCACCACGGCATAGGCGCGATTGGCGCGGCGCACATCGCGGTCGTTGACATCACCCCAGCGGGGATCCCAGAGACCGATCGGTTTGAGCGGGCCGTAGCGCATCGTGTCCTCGCCGCGGCGGGCGAGTTCCTCAATCGGCAGGCAGCCCTCGAAGAAGTTGGCACTCTCCTGTTCGAAATCCTTCAGTTGCGCCTGCTCGGCCTGCAGCAGGGCCTCACGGAAGGCCAGGAACTGATCCCGATCCAGCGGGCAGTTGATGTAGTCGGCATCGCCCTTGTCGTAGCGGCTGGCCCGGAAGGCGCGCGCCAGGTCGATGCTTTCGCCGGCCACGATCGGGCTGGCAGCATCGAAAAAGTGACAATCCCCTCGCCCGGTGAAGTCGCGCAGGTCGGCGGCCAGGCTGTCGCTGGTGAGGGGACCGGTGGCCAGCACGGCGATCTGGTCTGCCTCCGGCAACTGCAGCTGCTCGCGGCGCTCAACGCTCACCAGGGGATGGCCTTCGAGCCTGGCGGTCAGGGCAGCGCTGTACTGGCCCCGATCGACCGCCAAGGCCCCGCCGGCAGGAACCGCATGGATATCAGCGGTGCGGATCACTAGGGAGCCCAGACGCCGCAGTTCTTCCTGCAGCAAGCCGGCGGCACGGTCCGCCGAGAGGGCACCAAAACTGTTGCTGCAAACCAGTTCGGCGAATTCGGCGCTGTGGTGGGCAGGGGAGCGCCGCACTGGACGCATCTCAACCAACCGCACTGGCAACCCGGCAGAGGCGATCTGCCAGGCGGCTTCTGTGCCCGCCAGACCAGCACCGATGACCAGGAGCTCAGGGGGCAACGTCGGTCAGCTCTGGGGGGAGGGGCTTTGGCGCAACGCAGATGCTGGGCGAATCAGGCCCGGGCGCGCTTGAGCATCAGTTGCAGCTGGCCAACAGCGGCACGGCCGATGTTGAAGCCAGCCCAGCCCACAGCCAGGAGGATCGGGGCAGCGACCAGGAGCAGCCGAAGGTCCATGACGAGAACTGAGCAGGGATTCAGGGATCTTAGGGGAATCAGGGCTGGTCGCTTCTGCCGGCATGGGCCATGGCCAGACGTCTGTAACGCCGGGCATGCTCCCGTTGCTCCTCCACGGCCTCGTGGCTGAGTTGCCGTTTCAGCAGGGCCGGCGCGCCCATCACCAGGCTGGCGGCGGGCACATCCCGCGTCACCACCGATCCAGCGGCCACCAAGGAGCCAGCTCCCACGGTGACGCCATTGAGCACGATGGCGCCGATGCCGATCAGACAGCCGTCTTCGATCGTGGCCCCATGGATCACGGCCCGGTGCCCAATCGTCACGAAAGCACCGATGCACACAGGCTGGCCCGGATCGCCGTGCAGGATCGCCCCGTCCTGAACGTTGCTGCTCTCGCCGATCAGAATCGGACAGACATCGCCACGGGCCACCGCTGTCGGCCAGAGGCTCGACCCTGCCGCCATCCGCACATCACCGATCAAGACGGCCGCAGGAGCCACCCAGGCGTCGGCATGGACCTGGGGCTGGGGCCAGGGGGCGTCAGGCACTGTCATAGGGGCTGCTGCAACCATTCTCGGTGGGCCAGGTTCTGAGCGGTTTCGCGACGCGATCGGCACGCTCCCCTGCAGAACCGGCTGGCGCCATGGCTCCGCAGGCTGATGCACTTGCGGGAGGGGCCTGGCCGGGTGATACGTTCTCTGGGTGGACGTTGTCGGCCATCCCTCCGGGATGCCAGCACGGGCCCAGCTCCCCTCTCGGGGCAGCTTCCAAAGGGTCGCTAGCTCAGCGGTAGAGCACTCGGCTTTTAACCGATTGGTCCTGAGTTCGAATCTCAGGCGACCCATTCCCGTCGCAGCCTTGATTCTGGGTCAAATCCCAGTCCTGGTACGCAATCTCACCTGTCCTCTCGGCTCTGCAAATAGGGACAGATGAGGACCGTCTGAGTCTGATCTGGACAGTTTTTTGAAACTTTTTTGAAACTGTTTCAAGCGCCTGGGCAAGACTGGATCCAGTCGACGCGACTTGGGCATGCGTGCCGTCCCAGGGTTCCAGAAGGCGCAGGCGCGGCTCCGGATGGAGGGCTGCTGCTATCGGCTCCGTGAGGTTGCCCGCAGCCCCTTCGCCTATGTCTACGAACTCGACCCGCCCCAGCGGCAGCAGGTCGCCCGTTGCTGCCGCATCCAGGACGACGAGGCCTGTGAGCGTCTGACCGAGCTTCTGCTTGAAGCAGGCAAGAACCGCGCTGCTGGCGGTAGGGGCTTGGACTGGGACTGCCTCAGCAGCCCTCTCGGCAAGCCAGCAGCAGATTCAGCTTCTCCATCCGGCCACACCCTGACCTGGGGAGAGATTCGGGACGCCATCAAGGCCGACATCGCACCGGGCGGGCCCAAGGCACGGGACCGCAACCCGTTTGTCTGCTTCCGAGACAGGGGGTTCTTCGGCGTGATGTACCCCGACTCCCTGCCGGCGCAGCCAGAGCACCTGGAGCAGTTCTGTCTGTACACCCCAGATTCCATTCAGGCGCATTGGGCCGAGCACTCATCACCTCTGGTGCCTCGTGAGTACAACTCCAAGGTGTTCTATCAGGTGATTCAGATGGTGAATTACCTGGCCAAGAAGGGGATCAACATCGCCACTCCTCAATTGCAGGAGCGTCTGGCCGGGCTCAAGACAACCGCCGGTAAGGGCAAAGCTCCCAAACCGCGCTACATCCCCGCAACCGACGAAATTGAGTCCTGGCTGGATCAACTGGTTGCGCTCGATCCGTTTCGCGGCTGGGTGATGGCGATGGTGGCCACCTACGGCCTCCGCAACCACGAGATCTGGCATGTCGATGCCCTGCCAGGCGAGATCGACGCCAATCCCCGCATGATCAGCGTGGGCTCGTTCAGCTCCATCAGTCATGGCAGCGAAACGAAGACCGGCCATCGCTTTGCTCTGGCCCTGCCTGAGGCCTGGCTCGAGCGCTACCGCCTCAATGATCTGGAGCACGCCCGCGCCATGCTCGACCAGCTGCGGCGTAGCCATCCGATCCGCACGACGGAGCGCCCCGACGGGGTGCTGCAGTTCCACAACAACGAAGCTCTGAGCCGGGTGCTCAGCCACTGGTTCCGCAACAGTGCCCGTGAGGATCGGGAGCTGCCCGTGAAGTTGTACGGCTGGCATCAGCCCCGCGCGATTCCGGGCCGACCCAAGCCCAAGGCCATCCAAGACCGCTGCAAGGTCTATGACCTGCGCCATGCCTGGGCTCTGCGAGCGAAGGAAACCACTACCTGGTCGACCACCCTCAAAGCCATGGCCATGGGCCACAGCGAGGCGGTTCACACTCGCCGCTACCTGGTGGAGGAGCAGGCCCTGCATCGGTTGGAGGGCATGAACCGACTGCTGGCGCTGGATGAGGGCGGAGTCCATATCCCGACCCCTCGCCGCCGTGGTGCTCAGCGCCTGACCTCTGCAGCGCCTGTGGCTTCCGCCCCCAGGCCAGCTGCTGCCTTGCCTGATGGAGTCACGCCGGAGCTGATCGAGATGGCGCGAAAGCTCAAGGCCGCCGGCCTGGGCTGACGATCAGCCCCCGCCCCGACTCACAGGCGGCCGAGGGCCATCTCGCAGCGCTGAACATGCCAGAGCAGGTCTGAGGAGGGTGACGCCGGATTCTTCCTTGCCCAGTGGCGCTGCTGCTTGAGGATCCCTCCCTTCTTCAGCCGGAAGAGCGTTTTGCGGCTGATCCCGAGGTGCGCACTGGCTTCGCCGGTGCTGATCCAAAGGCAGGCCGGCGAGCGCGGGCTGCTTCTCCTTCCTCTCCTGCTCGTCGCTGTGGAGGGAGAGCCCGGCTCGTGGGGCTGGTGGCTCTCATGTGGGTAAGCGCTCATGCGATCAAACCTCGGAACAACGTCGATGAAGTGGCTTGGTTGTCGGGAACGCTCTCGAAGCCGGGCTGCGAGATCGATGGCAGACCTGGCGAATGCAGATGGCCCGGGGCTGGCCACGCCACCAGGAGCAACAGGGTGAGGCACTGAAGCAGCAGCACCAGTAGCAGCAGGGGCTGCAGTCGTTCGGGTGCCACGGGTCTGGATGGCCGCCTCAGCGGATAGGGCCGGGGGAAGGTGGGCAGCCGGAGGTCGCGTTGATGCCTGGTCATCAGAAGGGCACCTCCTCGTCGCTGAGCGGGGTGCCGCCGGAGGGGCCGCTTTTCCACTCGCTGCTCGCCGTACTGGGCTGCGCCGCGCCGAGCGCAGCAGCCGCAGCCAACCCTCCTGCTCCTTTGCTGAAGCCGCCATCGGCGCCGTTCCTGCTGCCGCAGAGCTCCAGGCGGTCGATCACCACCAGGGCCTTGCTGCGGACCTCGCCGCTACTGCGGTCGCTCCACTGCTCGATCTCAAGCCGGCCGACGATCGCCACCTTGCTGCCCTTGCGCAGGTAGTCCCCCGCCACCTGGGCGGTCTTGCCCCACGCCTTGCAGCTCACCCACAGCGGCTCCTGGTTTTGCCCATCTCGGGGCGGGCGGTTGACCGCCAGGCTGAACTCACAGACGCAGCTGCCGCTCTCAAAGAAGCGCAGCTCCGGATCCCGGCCGGCATGGCCGACCAGCACGATCACATTGATGCTCATGCCTCCACCTCCAGCGCCGAGCCGCTGCGGGCCTCGATGCGCTCCTGAACCGCCAGCAGGGACGGCAGGCCGATGAGCGGATGGGTGCGCACCAGTTCGTGCAGTGCTCCGCTCCAGGTGATGTTGTGCCTGCGGGCGAAGGCATCGACCCGCGTAAAGGTGTCGTTGTTCATGGCGATGGTCTTTTTGTGGTTGCCGATCCGCTGACGCAGTGGCCGCGGTTTCTGGGGGGAGGTGCTCATGGCTGGAGTCTCTGGAAGTGGCGGGTGTTGTGCGGATGGCGGTAGAGCGGCGCTCTGGATTCACCAGCGAGGGGGACGAGCCGCACGCAGCTGGGGATGAGCGGACAGGCCTCGACCCGGTAGAGGCCCCCCTCGCCGCGCCAGTGATCACCGGGTTGGAAGTGCTGTGGATCCGGTGCCTCTGCGCCCGGGTTGAGAAGGGCGCTGGTCTGCAGCGCCAGGAACCGCACGAGGGCTGCACGTTCCACCAGCCGCAGCAGCTGCTGGAGGCTCCGCTCACCACGGGCCACCTCAAAGACGGCGCTATCGCGCTCTTGCTGGGCCTGCATCAAGGCCGCCTCCAGCAAGCGGTGGGCGTGGCGCAGGTAGACGGTGGTGCTCATGTTCCCGCCCCCGCGCTCTGCTGGGCGCTCTCGCCGTCCTCGAGCTGAAGGCGACGCCTGGAGATCGCATTCCAGAGCCGCTCGGCGTTCTCGTCGTTGATCCGTCCCGCGCTGAGCAGCTGGTTGACGCGCCCGTAGGCGCTGTCGAGCTCCAGCAGGGTGGCGATGCGTGGGATCTGGCGGAGGCCGTTCTCCACCGGATCTGGCTCAGGCTCTGGAGCTGCGGCAGGAGCTTGAGCTGGAGTCGGGCCTGGAGCCGTGGCTTGAGCGGCCTGGCTCCTGGCTCGCCGCGGTGCTGGTTGGGTGACTGCGGCAGAAGCCTCGCTGGCCAGTAGCGATAGGGCCTCCTGCTGCTCGGTTTGCTGCCCGGTTTGCTTCCCGGCTGCGGCGGCCGGCTCTGATTCAGCCCTGCTGGCGTCCACAATCTCGGCGTCGATGACCTCCGCATTGGGCTCAGCGCCACCCCCATGGGACGACTCGATGCGCCCATCGGCCCTGTTCTGGGCTTCCTGCGGAGTTACTTCGTCTTCGCGATGGCGTAAAAGCTCGGGTACAGCGGCAGCTCGGGAGCTGGCTGCAGGACGCTGGACGCCGGGTTTTTCCGGCGCCGTGGCGTTGGCTCCAGCAGGCTCCTCAGCGGCCTGGCTCCACGCCGTAACCGCCTGAGGCGGGGCCTGGATTTCAGCCCTACTGACGCCGGCCCCGCCAGCCTCTCGGACCGTGACCGCCTCGATGTCGAGCGCCTCCTCCTGGGTGATCAACCCCAGGGCGATCTCCGGGCAGTAGACGTTGGACCACCAGGCAGCAGCGCGGTAGCGCAGCATCTGGCCGGTCATCGTCTGCCACTTGCTGGTCTCGTTGCCGTTGCGGTCCTTGCGGCTCCACCAGCCCTCCTTGCGGGCCAGCTCCAGGGTGATGGTTTCTCCTTCCAGCACCTCACCGGTGGCCTTATCGGTGGACACCGCGTAGCAACAGGTGGGCTTCTCCTTGTTGTCAAAGACAAAGCGCAGCGGCGAGAAGCGGCCGCTGGCATTGACCGTGGCGATCAGGAACTTGCTGCTCCAGGTCGGCCGGCCGTGGATCGGTGTCATGTTCTGCATCACCACCAGCGGTGAGAGGCGCATGCGGGCGGCGATCTCCAGGGCGATCAGGCTGTTGGCCAGGCCCTGCTGCCCCTGGTAGTCCCTGGGCACCAGGGTGGAGGAGCACAGGGCCCGGGCCATGCGCTGGGCGGCGTCAAAGGCGGCGATGCCGCTGAACACCTGCAGCACTTCCCCCGGTGCAGCCAGGGCCGAGGAGGAGGACGTGTCGGTTGCGGGGTTGGGAATGGTGTCGTTCATCAGAAGAGCTCAATGGAATCCAAATCAATTGCTACGGTTTCGGGAAGGCTGAAATCTTGGGAGACAGGGCGAAACGCCTGGCGCCCGTGACTCGGCCAGCTGCCCGTGGTCTGGCATTCGGCGATCCGCCGGAAGGCCTCCTCCCGCCGCTGCAGACCTTTCTGCAGGTCCTGCCCATCCAAGATGAGCAGGCTGCAGTCGATCGGGGCGGCCGGATCGGTGGGCCACTCAAAGGCGATCACACCGGCTTCCGCCGGCGGCTCACCATGGCGGTCCTCGTGGCCCAGGGCCAGGTGGGCCATTTGCAGGTCATAGGCCAGGTCCTTGGCCTGCCAGTAGAATTTCCGCGGCACAGCGCTGCGGGTCTTCTTGAGGTCAAACAGCCGCCCGTCGCTGGTGACCACATCGGGCAAGCAGCGGCAGGGCCGACCCTCCTGGTCATCCCAGAAGTGAGGCTGCTGGCTGATCGCTGGATCCAGCGCCGCCAGCACCTCGCCCACCACCGGATCGGCCCGCAGGGCATCACGGATGCGTTGGGCCTGCTCGACCATCTCGACGCTCACCGGCGTCAGCCCGGCGGCCTCGGCTTCTGCGCAGTTGGCGGCGCCGACTTTGGTGTTGCGGGCGATCGTGCTGAACACCTTGAACCGCCCATCAAGGCAAAAGGGCGGCGTCAGCAGGGCATCGACCAGATCGCCCTTCACCATGTCGGGACTTGGGACAAAGGGAGCAGCCCCCGGCCCGAAACGATGGCTCCAGGCCCGCATCGTGCCGGTCACCGCGGCCTTGAGCGCCGTGGGGGACCAGGCGGGATGGCGGTGATACTCCGCCAACGAGAAGGTGCTCATGGGGAATCCTCCAGGCCCTGGCCCAGCACGATCGAGCGGGCCTCCTGCAGGCTGGGGCAGAACCCTGAATCGATGCCACCGCCATCGCGGTGCAACAGGGTGGCGACATAACCGCCGCAGAGGCTCTGGCGGTAACTGATTGCGATGCCGTGCTCAGGGAGGGCCAGCAGCGATTCGGCTGTGATGCGATTCCATTGCCTCTGCCAGGCGACCAGGGAACGGGAGAAGGCGGCCTGGATTGCGGTGTAGTGCCCCAGCTCGCAGCGGCATGTTTTGTGGGGTTGATCTGGGCGGCCCTTGGCTTGGTTGCCGGACGCCGGGGAGCCACGTTCGGGTTGGGGCATCGGTTGACTCGAGGATCGGCCAACGCTACCTGGAGTACATCTCTTTCGGGAACGCCTAAAGAAATTAATCGTATTCTTGTATAAATGCCCTAACTGTTGCTTTTGCGACTGCGCTTTTTGGCTTAGTGTCCCTCTAGTCGGGTGATCAGCCTTTCTCCCCTTCTGTCGCGGCCGGCAGCAGATCGCCAGCCACCCCCGCCACCCAGCCATGCAGGGCCTTTCGGGCCGTGGCCACGGTGCTGGTGGGCAGCCGCTCGCCGGCAAACAGGGCGTTTTCGATCGCCACCACCTGCTCCATCGGCAGGTCACCCGCCAGGCGCAGCACCTGCATCGCTGCTGACACCGGCCGCAGGCCACTGCGCTCCACGGCCGCATCAAAGAGGCTGCGCAGCCGTTTGGTTTCGGCCTCCGCATCGATCTCCTCCTGCCGTGGCCAGAGGTCAGCGGGGCCCTCCAACTTGCCGATGTAGCAGGCGAACCAGTCCTCGGCGCCCCAGGGCCGCCCATCGGTATGGAGCACCGGCCGGGCCTGCTGCACCCGCTCCCTGAGCAGCTTGTCCCGGATCGTGCCCCGCTCCTGTTGCGCCAGGCATTCGTTGAGCACACCCAGCTGGATGAAGGTGCTGGGCTGGGGCTGCATCACCTTGCCGTTCTCCAGGTTCCCCCACTGCCCCCCGGCCACCCGCAGGGCCCAGGGGATCAGGGCAGGACAGGCCTTGGCCCAGTCCTGGGCCGTCGTGACCGACCAGTCGTTGCTCTTGCGCCAGTTGCGCAGGAACTTGCCGAACTGGACTCGTGCGGCATCGAGCTTGTGCGGCAGGCTCTGCAAGTGGTTACCGTTTGGGAACCCTAAAAGTATGCCGTCTCACTGGCGAAGGACCAGCCCTAGGCGTTGGCTTCGTGACAGGTTGATTTGGGGCGTCGGTTGGAGGGGACAGCGGCAATCCTCGCCGGCCTATTCAGCTGAGCCTCAGCACCCTCGCGGCTTCTGCCGTGCTCCTGGCCACGCCGCCGTAGCCGCCGCAGCGTTCCACCAGGGCAAGGAACGATCTCTGCTCCTCCCGCAACCTTCCGCCCGGGGCCTTCACCTCGATGGCGGTGAACACCGCCAGGGTTTGGCCCAGGTGCTCCGGGCCGATCAGCACCTGGCGCAGCCCGATCAGGTCGCTGCTGCCCTTGCACAACCCGTAGGTCACCAGCCGGCCGCGTTCATCGCGCAGGGCGCCGACGTTGTTGCGCCACAGCCGCACTGGACCGGTACCCAGCTCCAGCCGGATTCGTTGCTGTAGCTCCTGCTCGCTCATGCCACCCGGCTCCAGTGGCCCCGCGTCTGGCGTCCCGCCAGCACATGCCGTGCCCAGCCCTTGGGGTTTTTGAGGCCGCGCTTGGTGCCCAGCGCGATCAGATCCTCAAGGCTGCGGGCTTCTCCTTGCTCTCGCTTTTTTCTGCACCGGAGCTCCTGCTGGCTGATCTCCCGTAGCTCACCCTCCACCGTGACCAGCTTCTGGCGCTCCGGCCGGAAGGCATGGCCGCACTCCGGGCAGAGGCTGAGCGTGCTGGCCATGGCACAGAAGCACTGCGGGCAGGTTTTGACCGACGGGGCCTTGGACTGCTCCCGCTTCTTGATTCCATCGAGGCTCCACTCCTGCACATCGAGGTGGTGGCCCAGCCGCTCGATGTTGCCGACGTGATCGAGGATCACCGCCTCTTTGCCGGGCTGGGGCCTGAGGCAGCGGCCGATCATCTGCAGGTGCAGCGCCAGGCTCTGGGTGGGCCGCAGCAGCAGGCAGCCTCCCACCGAGGGCACATCCACCCCCTCACCGATGAGGCTGCAGCTGGTGAGCACCTGCAGCTCACCGCTTCTCAGCTGCTCCAGCAGCTGCCTGCGCGTTGCCGCATCCTTGGTTCCGTCGATGCTGGCCGCATTTACGCCACGCTCGCTGAACGCCTCGGCCACCGCCTCGGCATGGGCGATTGAGCAGCAGAAGGCAATCGCCGTGCGGCCCGCCAGATGGCGCTGGTAATGGCTGACCGCATCGCCCAGGATGCGGCTGCCGCCCAGGGCACCGGCGGCCTGGCGCAGATCGAAATCCCCCATTCGTCGCCGCAGTCCCTTCGCCGAGAAGCCAATCGGAGGGGCATAAACCCGGGCCGGAGCCAGGTAGCCGTTGTCGGTCAGCCAGGCGGGCGTGGGGCCGAGCACCATGCTGGAGAACCAGGCACCAAGTGCCTGGCCGTCGCTGCGGCAGGGTGTCGCCGTGACGCCGAGCACCTTGGCGCTGCAGAAGTGTTTGAGCGCCTTCGCCCAGGTGCCGGCGCTGGTGTGGTGACAGTTGTGCACCAGGAGGCCAGCGGCAAAGTAGTTGTGGTGCTGCTCAACTTCGATGTTGTACATATAATTTCCCTCATGCAGCTCTCCAGATCCGCCTCGATCTGTTGATTCGTAAACCTCAACACGATCCACCCGATCGAGGCAAGGAACTCCTCCTTCTTCCTGTCCAGCATCTGGCGCTGGATCGTGCCATGGGATGGGCCATCCACTTCGATGCCGATCCGCAGCTCCTGATGGCCGATATCCAGCTTGTAGCAAGTCGGGTAGCCACTGCCGCGCGGCATCCCCGTTCGGACCACCACTTCCATCGGCCAGCCCAGGGCATCCGCCAGTCGCTGCTGCTGCTTGGTGGGCCCACGGCCATTGCCGCCGCGTACCAGTGGCTGATGGTTGTTGCGCCGTAGCGTTGTGCTCATCTTCTCCCTGCACCCTGGCCGCTGCATCGGGTTGTTGTCGCGCATGCGTTGCGATGCGTACTGCCGATTGGTTCTCGCCATCACCACGGCTTTTTGCTGGCTCAAAGAGGCGCCGGAGCACTCTCGGCTGCAGTAAACCCGGCCTCTTGCTCTTAGTTGGTCGCGCTTGATCTTCGTATTCAGAGCAACCGAGACTCCGCACCAATGGCACGGCGCAGAGTTCGTCGCCGGGACGCAGGATGCCAGCGGGGATGTAGCCATGGTTGACCGTAAAGAACGGATGGGAGAGGGTGGTTTCGAGGCTTCGGCCGGAGGTTGTCGTGACACGCACCATCCAGCGGGGCATCGGATTGCAGAACAGTCGCTTGACGCGGCCGCTGCTGATCTGAGCGCTCTGGTGGTCAAAGCAGCTCACGACATCGCCGACCTGCAGGGTTTCGATCGGCCTGCCGTCAACCGGTGTTCCGGCTGGAAAGCACTCATCAACCACCAGCAGCTGGAAGTGCTCCGGCTTGAGCAAATCCAGCCGGCGGGCCAGGGTGGAGACCGAGGCCACCTGCACCGGCGCCCGCAGGTTCATCGAGCGGCCGGCGGCGATCAGGCCGTGCTCCACGCCAAGCGTGGCAAGGGAGCGGGAGGCCTGCTCCAGTAGCTCAACGCGGTGCACCAGCACGGCGATCCGGTTGCCGCGGGCTGCCGCCTGCTGGGCGATGTGGCTGAACACCACCGTCTTGCCGCCACCGGTGGGCAGCACGAACAGCACGGCACGATGTCCCTCCATGAAGGCAAGCCGGACCCGCTGCACGGCCTCCAGCTGGTATGGACGCAGGGCGATGGTCACGGCACGCCGACAGCAGTACGCCAGATTTTAGGGCTTGCGAAAACTGCCGCTAGGCTTTTGCGGTAGCACTGCACCACCACCATGAAGCGCGTCCAGCTCCAGCTCCCCTACGCCGTCGTCGAGTGGATCGACCACAACGCCGATGGCATCGAAAGCCGCGCCTCTTTTGTGCGGCGCACCCTGGTGCAGGTGATGCGCTCGGAGCGCTGCCACCACCCCGGCCACCACGATCCGCAGCCTTCCACCACGCCGGATCACCGCTGCTGATGGCCGGCGATCTGATGGAGGCCGCATCGGGTCAGTGGCCGCGGTTGCTGATCGAACTGGCCGGCCTGAGCCCGGAGCAACTGCAGGATCGCCATCAACCCTGCCCCGCCTGCGGCGGCACCGATCGCTACCGCTGGGACCGCGACGACGGCCCCGGCGGCTGGTTCTGCAACCAGTGCGGCGGCCGTGAACGCAGCGGCGGTGGCGGCAGCGGCATGGACCTGTTGCTGCGCCTGACCGGCTGGGATTTTGCGACTGCCGCCCGGCGGATCGAGGCCCAGCTCGGGCTGCGGCAGACGGGGGGCTCTGGGCCTGGCCCCGCTCCGCCGGCCTCTGGGCATCCTGCTGCAGGGCATCAAGCCTCCGAGCATCGGTCCCCCGGGCTACCCGCCCTGCGGTTGGTGGTGCTCGATGGCGACCATCCGCCCCTGCCCGCCGGCAGCCCCTACGCCTACTCCCCGTCCCAACGCGTCAGCCGCCTCGATCGCCCCGGCGGCAAGGTCTTCTACGCCAACCACCGCACCGACGAGGGTTGGCAGCGCGGCGCCGGTCCCGATCCCTGGCCCATGTATCAGTGGCCGGCCCTGCTGCAGGCCTCGGGCCGCTGGCTGATCGAACTGGAGGGAGAGAAGTGCGCCGATCTGGTGATCGCCGCCGGCTTTCTGGCCACCACCCAGCCCGGCCACGCCCACCGAACTGCCCAGATCCTGGAGCGCTACCGCGCCCTGCGGCAGGCCGGTGTCGCCGGCATCGTCTACATCTCCGACCACGACGAGCAGGGCCTCAAGCGGGCCCTGCAGGTGATCAAGGCCGCAACAGAAACCGCCCTGCCGCTGCTCCATCTGCCGGCCGCCGAGCTCTGGGCTGCTCTCCCCGCAGGCGGCTCAATCGATGACGCCCCCGGCTCGATCCAGGAGCGCATCAGCGTGATCCTGCGGGCTGCACGGGCCGCTCATCGGTGGATGAATCACGCCGCAGTTGACTGCTCCGCCGCTCCGGCAATTCCGGGCCTCACCCCTGGTGCAACAGCGGCGCCGCGGGCAGCCCACGCCACAGGCGAACGGCCATTTCTCTGCCTCGGCTTCGATGGTGACGGCTACTACTACCAGCCCCGCTCCACCGGTCAGGTGGTGCGGCTGGCTTCCTCCTCCCACGGCGGTATGAATCTCTGCCGCTTGGCGCCGATCGCCTATTGGGAGACCCTTTTTCCCTCCAAGACGGGGGTCAACTGGACTGCCGCCGCCTCTGATCTGTTCACTCAGCAGGCCGCCGTTGGGATCTTTGATCTGGAATGCCTGCGCGGTCGCGGCGCCTGGGCCGATGAAGGGCAATCGGTGCTCCACCTCGGTGATCGCCTCGTTGTCGATGGCCGCAGCCAGCCCATCACCCAGCCCTTCTGCTCACGCTTTCACTACCAGCGCGGCGCGGCCATCCACGGCCCCGGTGATGCCACTCCCATGAGCGATCAGGAGGCCTTCGTGGTGCTCTCGATCGCCGAGCGGTTTCACTGGGACATCCCGGCATCCTCCCTCCTGCTTGCAGGTTGGGTCGCCCTGGCGCCGATTTCCGGGGCGCTCAGCTGGCGCCCCCACCTCTGGCTCACCGCCGCCGCAGGCTCGGGTAAGTCGACCTTGCTGGAGCGCTTTGTGGGGGTGTTGCTCGGGGATTTCGCTCTGCCGGTGGTGGGCAACACCACCGAGGCCTTCATCCGTCAGGCCCTGCGCTCCGATGCCCTGCCGGTTGTGATCGACGAGGCCGAAAGCAACGAGAAAGCCGATCAGCAGCGCATCCAGCAGATCCTTGCCCTGGCTCGCTACGCCTCCAGCGAGACAAGGGCCTCGATCGGCAAGGGCTCTGCCGCGGGGGAGGTGCAGCGGTTCCGTGTTCGCTCGATGTTTCTGCTCAGCAGCGTTTCCACCGCCCTCAGGCAGGGCGCCGACAGACGACGCTTCTCCCAGCTCACCCTGCGGACCCCGGATCACCTCCAGCCGCCGGCACGGCAACGCCACTGGGACGAACTCGACCGTGACCTCGAGGAGCAGATCACCGCCGAGACAGGCCGGCGCCTGATCGCCCGAACCGTGGTGCTGATCCCGATGATCCGTCAGGCGGTGCGGGTGTTCTCCCGCGTAGCGGCGGCCCACTTCGGCTCCCAGCATCAGGGGGATCAGTACGGCACGCTGCTCGCCGGCGCCTGGGCCCTGCAGTCCAGTGAAGTCCCGACAGCCGAGCAGGCCCAGGCCCTGATCGCTGGCAGTGACTGGAGCACCTTTCAGCAGAGCATCGGCCTGCCGGATGAACGGCGCTGTCTCAATCGCATCCTGCAATACGAACTGCGGGTGGAAACCGAGGACCGGATCCATACACGCAACGTCGGCGAGCTGGTCGAGACGGTCGTCACCCCGGGCGGCCTTGATCCTGTGAGCGCTCGCCATGCCGAGGACATCCTTTCGCGCCATGGCATGCGCATCCAGGAGGGCCATCTGCTGGTGAGCAACACCGCCGAGGCGATCGCCCGCATCCTCGACGGCACCCCGTGGGCCTCCAGCTGGAGCACGATCCTTTCCAGATTGCCGGGAGCGCAGCCCACCACGAACTCGGTGCGCTTCAAGGGAGCTGGTTCCAAGGCCAGGGCCTGCGCCATCCCCATCGATAGCCTCTGAACGGCTCGATAGCGCAGATCCACTGCAGCGCAGCCGTTCTTGCCCAAGATGCCAGTCGGTTACCTCGCGGTGGCCTGGATCCAGGTGGAACGCGGCGTTCCGCCCTCCAAATGCCCAGATCCATTGCGCTGCAATGGGTGGAACGGTTGGAACGGGTGGAACGCTCAGCAAGGACATCCCCCTAGATCAATAGGCACCTGAGCCTCGGCAAGGGATCAGCCTGATCGGTAACCCAATAGGTCCACCAATTGGTATGCAGCTTTAGGCCTCTAGCTATATCTATATCTCTATTTAGTGTTCCATCCGTTCCACCACCGTGGGATCGCTGCTCTGGCAAGCGATCTGGCTGGAACGCAGACCGTTCCGGCGCCGTTCCAGCCGTTCCGGGGCCTGCCGGCAAGCGGCTGGCTTGCGGCCAGAGCGGTCACCAGGTCGGGGGGTAGGCGAGCGCGGACAAAGCGCTTATGCTTTCGCTGAAACAAAACTCACTCATGGCACCTGCGAACTCAGTGGATGTGTCCCCGCGGCTCTGGTTGTCCGGCTGATGGCTGTCCAGCAAGCGCCACCTGTCGACGAGGTCATCGAGGCCCTGCGCTCTGCCCCGCTGGAGCAGGACGCCGATGGCCGGGCCTTCATCCCCTCGGCCGGCGTCGATCCCACCAGGCCCGTCGGCAAGGGCAATCCTCCCCGCCTGCGCCGTCGAGGCAAGGTGGCGCCCAGGCCGACGGCGATGGAGGTTGAGCGGCGCATCGCTGAGGCGCAGCTGTGGATCGCCCAGCGGATGCCCCTGCTGCGGATCTACGAAAACGCCGGAGCCAGCTGGGGGGTCACCAATACCCGCACGGTCCGCTCCTATCTGGATGCCGCCCGCCAGCGGATGGTGGAAGACCTGATCAGCAACCGCCTCGAACACCAGGCCCAGCACATCTACGCCCTCTACGACTGCGCCCGCCGGGCGATGGATGCCGAGCAGTTTTCTGCGGCGGTGGGTGCCTTCCGGGTGATTGCGGAGATCGGCGGCATCCTGCGGGCCCCCCTCAAACCACCAGAAGCGAAAACCTGATGGGCCGCATCGCCTCCACCCTGCAGCCACCGGCTGCTCTGCTGTCCAACCAGGGCGGCTTACTGCTGGACCCAGCCACCGACCGCTGGGCCGACTGGGGGCTGCTCGGGGTTGCCGATCCCGAACGGGCGTCAACCACCGGCCAGGCGCTGCAGTTCCGGGAGTTCATCACCGGGGCCTTCCCAGGCTTCCAGCTCACCCGCTTCTCGGAACTGCTGATCGATCTGCTGCAGCAAGTGGCCGATGGCCAGCTGACACGGCTGATCGTCTGCTGTCCGCCACGGGCGGGGAAAAGTCAGCTGGTGTCGCGTCTGTTCCCGGCCTACTGGGTGAGCCGCCACCCGCAGCTGTTCTGCGCGATCGCTTCGTATTCCGCAGAGCTGGCCTATGCCCACTCCCGCGAGGCAAGGCACTACTACCGGATCACCGGTCATGCCCTCTCCAAGGATTCGGCGGCGGTTGGCAACTGGCTGACGCCCCAACGGGGCGGCTGCATCGCCGCCGGCGTGCGGGGCCCGTTCACCGGCAAGGGCTACAACCTCGGCATCATCGATGACCCCTACAAAGGCCCGGAAGACGCCAAGTCGGCGCTGCAGCGCGAGCGGCTGATCGACTGGCTCAAGAGCGTCTGGTTCACCCGCGCCGAACCGGGCCAGAGCAGCGATGGCCACTGGCTCCCGGCGGCGCAGGTGGTGGTGCAGACCCGCTGGGACCACCAGGACATGACCGCCTGGCTGCTGGCCCAGGAGGGCCAGGGGCCCGAGGGCGGGGAGCACCCCGAGCACTGGACCGTGCTCAACCTGCCCGCCATTGCCGAGCCGATCAGCATCGCGATGCCGATCCCGCCCACCTGCACGCGGGTGCCGGACTGGCGTCAACCCGGCGAGGCCCTCTGCCCCGAACGGGTGCCGCTGGCGGTGCTGCAACGCATCCGCACGCGCCTGGGCTCCTACTGGTGGAATGCCCTCTACCAGCAGCGGCCCAGCCCTGCGGAGGGTCTGCTGTTCCGCAAGGCCTGGATCCAGCCGCCCCTGCCGGTTGCCCTGGGCCAGCCCCGTCGCTATGCGCCTTTGGTGCTGAGCTGCGACCTGAGCTTCAAGGACGGCAAGGACAACGACGCCTGCGGCTTTGCGTTGCTGGGCCTGCTGGAGCCGCAGCGACACCTGGCGGTGGCTGCCCGCCGGCAGGGCCTGGCGCTGGCCGCCAACGCTGCAGGGGCTCAAGGATCGCCAAAGGGCGTGAATTCCATTCACCCCCCTGCTGCCGCTCAGGACCCCTGGGCGGAGCTCCAGATCGAGGCCCTCTGGGCCCACCGGCAGCGGCTGGACCTGCCGGGGGTGATCAAGTTCCTGCTGGCCTCTCTTGCCTCGCTGGAACGCCAGGGCCTGCGGCCCCACGCCGTGCTGATTGAGGACGCCGCTAACGGCCCAGCGGTCTGCCAGCTGCTTAGGCGCCAGGTGCCTGGGTTGATCGCGATCCCGCCCAAAGGCAGCAAGGCCTCCCGTGCCCACGCCGTCGCCCCGCTGGTGGAAGCCGGCCAGGTGCGCTTCCACCGCCGATCCGAGTCTCTGATCGAGGAGCTGCTGGCCTTCTCGCCCCGCGGAGGCGTGGACGACCAGGTGGATGCTTTCTGCCAAGGGGTGCTCTGGATCGAGGCGCAGTACTGGCGCGGGCGGGGCCACAGCTCAGCGCCGCTGCCGATGGTGTTCTCCCGGTAAGCCATGGATCAGCAACCCAAACCGCAGGCCACAACGCCGCATCGGCCCCAGACCCACGCCGTCGCCACACCGGCCCGCCCTCGGCGCCATCGGCCGGTGAATCCCCATGCGGCGGCCAATGCCCTGGCCCTGCAGCACCAGGACATCGCCGAACGTGTGGCGGCCAACATCTCCAGGCGCACCGGACACCCTCGGGAGGATCTGCATCAGATCGCCATGCTCGGCATCCTGCAGGCCGCCCGCCGCTACTCACCGGAGCGGGGATCCTTTCGGCCCTATGCCCGCACCTATGCCAACGGCGAGGTGTATCACTACCTCCGCGACAAGGGTTTCCTGATCAAGGTGCCGGCCAGCTGGCGGGAGTTGCATGCGCGGGGGCAGAAGTTGCTCAGGTTGGGTACGCCAGCGGCGGAGGTGCCGGGGCGGTTGGGGGTCAGTGCGGAGCGGTGGAGGGAGATCGTGGGGGCTTGTAGTCAGCGGGTGGTGGCGATGGAAGTTGCTGAGCAGGAGTGACGTAAGCATCATCAAAACTCCCTCTGCCCTGCCGGGGTTGGCTAGATAATTTTGTTAGTTATTTGAATCTTAAATGTCAGGGAGGGCCTGGATAACTGCTGCTGTGCTAGTCGCCATAAAGGCAGTAGCGTGAGTCTTGGTCGGTGACTCGGTCGACCGGCCGGGCTATCCAGAGCCTCCTTAGATTACTTTTCGCTCCAGTCTATGCGAACTATCTAAAGGGCATCGGCATCCTTGGCAAAAGGGCCATCATCAAGACGTGAAATTGCAGATGATGAATGATCGGCATTGAACATCAAGTTAAGATTTTCAAGCTTCTTCGTCTGATAGTCTTCGTTGGAATTCAGGCGAACCTCCGTTGCGCCGCTTTCAAGTGCAAATTTGAATGCCCCCAAAGCTGCGTCTACATCTTTGGTGTAGACGTCTACATATACTTTCATGGTTTTGCTCTTGATTGGGAAGAGGGGTTTTGTTGTTTTTGTTGCATGATGGTGATTGGGCAGTCCGCAGAAGTTGTTGCCCTATGGCATTTGCCGCTTAAACCGCCGATCGCCTCACCCCATGGCGACAAAAATTCATTATACGAGTACCACCGCAACTCCTTGCCTCTTCGCCATGGTTTGTTACGCAGTCTGGACGCCCCGGGGTTCAAAGAAGGTCAGCGGGGCTGCGCACCCCTGATGGTCCTCGACCCATCACATGGATACAATTCATAGCGGTCTCCACATCGCTGTGCCCCAGCCAGCAGCGGCGTTGAGCGGTGGCGGGAGATTGTGGTGGCTTGTAGTCAGCGGGTGGCGTGGGAGGTGGATGGTTGAACTCTGCCCCTGAGTGGCAGACGGTGTGCTTCTGGTGGCGGAACAGAGCTTGCGGTGGCCTGTCCACTCAAGGGGCTTGTTAGGCATCAACGCAGGAAGCCTATTCGCTCAAAATACTCAACGACAGCGTCAGATATTTGTTGCTTCAGAGTTGCTGGGCGATCGTAGTCAATCCGCCGATTCTGCGCAAAGTCAAACGGGGTAGAATCATTCCCGAGCTCAGCAGAGCGGCTCTTTTTGATCATCAACACTTGATCTGCTCTCTTTCTGCTGAGAGCATACCCAAGTTCAAATACAACATTCGCATTTGGATAGCACTTTCCGGCCTGCTCGTTGGCATCTACTCTGCTTACATTGGTAATATCAAAAATCGCCATTAGGCTTCGGTCGATATTCGCCTTAATCGCTTCGACGATATTGCCAGCACCGTCTTCCGGCCTCGTGGATTCGACTGCAATTACTTGGGACTTTGGATTACGACTGTTGATTATATCTACCGCCGAGTTGATTCCCTCTCGGATGTGACCGCGCGAGGGATTGTAGTCGCTTTGCCAGCTATAGAATATCCAGGGACGGTATCTCGCTGGCAAATTTGACTTCTCAAAGTAGAATTCACTTTCGACAAGGTCGATATTGGCTAGTTTGTACAGGCCGGAGCCTTCAATATAGAAGATGACAACGCCTGATATTAAGTGGAGCTGATACCAGGCGGAACTCTCAATCGCAGCACGATCGGTCAGGCAATATGCACGGTATCCGGCCTTCAGGATGCTTTTCTTTACAAGGTCTAGCGTGTGCGGCTGTGCCTCGACTTGTGCAACATCATATATACTATCCCCAACGAACCAGCATTTAACCCGAGTGATTTGCATGATTGTGTCCTTTAGTGCCTAACACTCATTCGGTGGTCCATAGAAGCTGCGGTATGCCGGCTCTTTGCCGCATAGGCTACCTCTCCTTGCCTCCTCTCTCAGGTTCCAACCAGCTGGAGCAAGACATCTCGGGTATCGCCATCTGCCTCATGGATTGTTACGTGATCCGCAGAAGATCCCTGCGTTCCTCAGGGCAGGTCAGTGGGGCTTCGTACCCCAGATGGACCTCTGTTCTACAAATGGGTGTAGACCATGGTGGTTTTCACATCGCTGTGGCCGAGCAGTTCCTGAATCGTGCGGATGTCGGCGCCCTGTTCCAATAGATGCTTGGCGAATGAATGGCGGCAGGTGTGGCAGGCCGCCGGTTTGCTGATCCCCGCAGCCACCCCATCAACGCACTGGGGGCCCCGCTGAATCCTTCGCTGGCAACAGCCAGCAGTCATGCCAAAGCCTCGTGCCCCCAGGCCCTCCCCTTGTAGCGAATGCGCCTTATAACCCTTGGCGCCAGCACCCAACCCTGACCGCCCTTGGGCCCTCCCTGCGGATCACCGCCGACTGCTGGGCCCTGCTCGCCGCCCCTGACGGCAGCAGCCGCAAGGAGCACTACCTCCCCAAGGGCGAGCGTGAACCGGACACCGCTTACCGCAAACGCTTGGATGCTGCCCGCCCGTCGGGATTTTTCCGGGACGCCCTGCGCACCTACGCCGGGATGCTCAGCCGGGGCAGCTGGATCAGCCTCCCGGCCAGCCTGAGCTCGGTTCTGACTGACGTCGACGGCCGAGGCACGGACCTTGGCGTGTTCCTGGCCGCTGTCGACCTGCTGGTCCTCCGCGATGGCGCCGCCCTGGTGCTGGTGCTCCCCCCAGAGCACAGCTGGCCCAGTGAGGGCGACCGCCAGGAGGCCCTACGCCGCGGCGATCGCCTGTCTCTGCCGCGTCTTCAGTTGGTCCCCAGGGCCAACTGCCTGAACTGGGAGCTGCCCGTCTCCTACGGCCTCCCTGGCCGGATCGTCTGGAGGGAGCCGGTCAACCGGCCCATCAGTGCTGAACCGACCGGGCCGGAAGGAGCAATCACCGAGCAGATCACCGCCCTGCTGGGCGATGCCGACGCCCCCGACCGCTGGCACTACCGCAGTCTGCAGCTGCTCACCACCGGCGACGCCACCAAGGCTGGGACCGCCAGGGGCGGGGCCGTCAGGGGCGGGGCCGTCACCGGCCTGCAGCTGGCGGCATCAGCCGGCTACCGGCCTGCTGGTACACCTCCGATGGCTCCGCCTTCGGGGATGGGGATCTGCCGCACCTGGGCCTGGCGCACCAGTACCTCAACCACTTCCGCTGCAAGAGCGAATACGAGGAGCTGCTGAGCCGTACGGCTCTTCCAGTGGGGGTACGCAAGGGGATGGTGGATGCCATGGGCAACAGCCAGGCCGGCCCCGTCGTGCTGGGGCCGAACACCTGCATGGACCTGCCAGCTGATGCGTCCTTCGAGTTCGTGGAGATCCGGGCCCGCTCCTTGGCGGAGCACCGCGCCTGGCTGCAGATCCTTGACGACACCATGCGTCGTGATGCCCTGATCCCCTCCCAGAACCGGGGCGCGGCCCGCACCGAGATGGAGATCAGCCTCACCGCCTCCCAGAGCTATGCGCTGCTACAGGCCATGGCGATCCAGAAGGCCTCGCTCTTCTCCACCCTCCTGCAGCACTGGTGCGCCCTGACGGGCGAACCCCTCACCCCCGGTGCCGGCTTGCAGGTGACGGTGAGCCCGCTCACCCCGCCGATCCAGCCGCAGCCCCAGGTGAAGGAATGGATCGAGCTCTTCGACAAGGGTGTGATCAGCCGGGAGGAGCTGCGTCACCAGCTGGCCCTTGCCACGGCGAACGCGATCAGCAGCCCGACCCTCGATGACAGCCCGGCCACCAGGGCCGGGGAGAGGCGCGATGCGCCCATCGATCAAGCGGCAGCTGCTCAGCCCCCGATGGACTGAACAAGCTCCTCCAGGCTCACTCCGGTCTGGCTCGCCACATCCTTGAGGATCTGCCGGAGAGTGCCGACCCGCATGGGCTTGTGGGCTGGGATGGTGAGGTGCTGCTGCCCGCCGGCGGCCTGGCGGCTCAGGCGCATATGGCTGCCGCTCTGTCGGGTGATGCTGTAGCCGTAGGCCGCCAGCCGCCTGGCCAGGTCCGCACCGTTGAGGTCGCGGGGGATCCTCACAGGGCCAGCAATTCCTGGCGGACATGGTGCAGCCGGATCAGGGGCGGGGCTTCTCCCTCCTCAAAGTGGCAGTGCACGGCATCCCGGATCTCCCGGTGCAGCTCCTCCAGGTTGTCGGCCTCCGTGTGGATGGCCGCTCCCACGGCGCTGGCCCGATAGGAGCCGTCGTCGGCCTCCTCCACGACAAAAAGGATCTCGTTCATGCTCACGGCTGCCTCCTGGTGGAAGTCTGGCAGCGATTGCTGGCCCCTGGCCTGAGGCGGCAACAGGAGGCAGCCGCCTTCCCCGTCGCATGAGCCAGACCCCGACAGCTCCAGCCAACATCTGGCGCGCTGCTGACCTGGAGGGTATCCGCGTCGCCCTCTCGATCCCGGCCCAGATGCCGGCGGTCCGCGCCATCAATGACGCGATGGCGGATCTGGAGCAGCTCTACCCCGACGCCATCCCCACCGCTCGTCGGGAGCTGGATGCAATCGCCTCTATCGACAGTAAACTGGCGGGGCTGGGCCCGGAGCAACTGCAGGCGCCGATCGAGACCCGGCGCAAAGCCATGGCTCCCGATGCCCTGCCGGAGGACGGCAGTCTCCCGGTCAAGAAGGCCGACGTGATCGAGTACGACACCGAGCTGCTGCGGGAGGAGATCACCACCCGCTACGGCGAGGGGCTCTCAATTGAAGGCGCCCTCAGGCGGCAGCGGGGCAGCCATGCCCAGGCGCTGCTGCTGATGCTCCCCACCCTGGCGAACTGGAGTCGTGATCCTCAGCTCAGCGGCCAGGGCAGTGGGTTCACCGCAGCGCTGGAGCGGGGCTGAACCGTGATCAGCACCCCAAGCGCGGGGGCTTTGCCCCCTTCGGCACTGCAGCCGTACGCCAACGCCCGCATCCTGTTGTTCTCCAACGCCATCCCAGGCGTGCTGGATTCCAGCCGCACGGGGAGGTTCGTCTTCGAGGGGTTCCTCAAGCGCCTGCGGGGAATCTCCAGCAAGGAGAACGCCCCGGGCCTCGACACCGGCGACTTCACCTACGAGGGCTACCTCACCCGCGGGGCGGTGCTGGCGCTGACACCCTCCCAGCCGTGGGACTGGCTGGGGGCGGCCATCAGTTGGAGCACCAGCGGAATCCGGCCGATGTCTGCCACCACCCCGGCGCTGCTAACCCCCTGTTTCGGGGCGGTCTGGCTCGGGCAGCTGACAGAGCTACGCACTCCCAGCCGCCTCCCCGCTCCCAGTCAGGGGCAACTGGGGGCCTTCTCGGTGACCGAATTCGGCGGCCTGTATGGCGCCGGCGGCATCGGCTCACTGACCCAGCCCCTGCTGGGCGAACGCATCCAGGCGGCGCTCAAGCCCAATCGGGTCGTCGTCGTCGCCAGCGGCGACAGCCTCAACGTGCTGGCCGAGCGGCACCTCACCACCGTCACCACCCTGCGCAGCCTCAACCCCACCCTCACTGGCCGACCCTCCGATCCGCTACCCATCGGCAGCTGGTTGTTCATCCCCCGCCGCCGCGCCGCCACCAATGCCGACACCAGCACCACCAGCCTGCCGGCTGGCTTCTACACACCCGAAACCCTGGCCAGCTACCTGGGGGTGTCGCTCTCGACGATCTACAGCTGGAACTCCAGCGGCTACGGGCCTGCCTTCGTGAAGCTCGGCAACCTCGTCCGCTACACCTACGAGGACGTGGAGCTGTGGCTGGCGCGGCAGCTGGAGCTCTCGCGGGGGTGACCAGGACTGCCAATCAGCCAGATCTGTTCAGCTCTGCTGATTTGGTCGGATCTCGACCCAGGGCTCTCCCTCACGCAGATGATCCATCGCCCTCAGCAGGGTGGTGGCGAGAACCTTCTGAAGGACAGCGTTGCTGCAGTTCCCCAGGCGTAACCAGATCACCTGCGGTGGCGGGCCCTGTTCATCCAACAGGCGGATGAAGTCACGGTCCTTGGTCATCACCACAGCACCAGCCTTCCGTGCTGCCTGGAAGATCCCCGGGTCGCTGGCATCGCGCAGACCGACATCGCGCACCGCGACCGCATGGAGGCCCCACCCCTGCGCGTTGATCCAGCCCGCCAGCAGCGGTGGAAGCTGGGCATCAAGCCAGAGCGTCATCCCACCAGCACGGGATGGTCAATCTCCCGCGCTGCATAGGCCAAGGCGGACTTCAGGTCTTCCGCTTCCAGATCAGGGAAGTCCGCCAGGATCTGCTCGCTGGTCTGCCCAGCGGCATAGAGCTCAAGGATGTCCTGCACACGGATCCTCATGCCGCGGATGCAGGGCCTGCCGCCGCACTGTTCAGGGTTGTGGGTGATGCGGCTGTTCATGGCTCAAGGCTAAGTGCCACTGCCGGGCGGGTGTTATCCGGTTCTCCAGCAGCCATGAGCAACCTCGGGCGCCGGGCGGTGTCGATCAGCAGGTTCTGGAGCAGCTCGCTGCTGCAGATCAGCAGGTGGGCCAGCCAGATTCCGGTGATCCGGGGTTCCGCCAGGCCATTCCTATGGCAGTGACGCCTGGCTTGCTCGATCTCCGCCAGCTCCCGACCG